>ONNQ01000037.1 GCA_900319245.1 uncultured Lachnospiraceae bacterium
AACACTGTCAGCACGATGGTGAGCGGCGCGGGATCCATGATGTCTTCGGTCCTCAGGATCCTGACAAGCGGCATTCTTGCAGGCGCCCTGATCAAGACGGGATCCGCGGAGAAGATAGCGGAGACGATCGTTGAGAAACTGGGAGAGAAGAGGGCTGTAGCCGCTATTGCCATTGCTACGATGATCATCTGCGCGGTAGGCGTGTTTATTGACATCTCGGTTATTACTGTTGCGCCTATCGCGCTGGCGATCGGAAAGAGAGCGGGTCTGTCCAAGCGCGGACTTCTCGTGGCCATGATCGGCGGAGGAAAGGCGGGAAACATCATCTCGCCCAACCCCAATACGATCGCGGTCTCTGAGGCTTTTGAACAGGATCTGACGGCGGTCATGATGAGAAACGCCGTTCCCGCATTGTTTGCTCTTGCTATGACAATTTTCCTGGCATCTTTGTTGGTCAAAAAGACAGGTGATGAGATCACTTCCGCAGATATGGAGAGTTCCGGAGAGAAGAATCTGCCCGGTTTCGGCGCTGCTGTTCTTGGTCCGGTCGTAGTTATCATCATGCTGGCGCTTCGCCCCATCGCAGGCATTGCCATCGATCCTCTGATCGCGCTTCCTGTAGGCGGTTTCATCAGTATGATCGCAACCGGCAAGGTCAAGAACTGCGTGGAGTATATGGAATTTGGTCTCAGCAAGGTCATCGGCGTCTCCATCCTTCTGATCGGAACCGGCACCATCGCAGGGATCATCAAGGCGTCCGCACTGCAGTATGACGTCACGAACCTCCTGGAAGCCATGAACATGCCTGCCTTTGTACTGGCCCCTCTGGCCGGCGTCCTGATGGCAGCGGCAACCGCTTCCACAACAGCCGGCGCAACGGTCGCGGCGCAGACCTTTGCACCTACGCTCCTTTCCAACGGCGTATCCGCACTGGCAGCAGCTGCTATGATCCATGCAGGTGCAACCGTTCTGGATTCCCTGCCTCACGGCTCCTTCTTCCATGCAACCGGCGGCGCAGTCAACCTGTCCATCGGCGACCGCATGAAGCTGATCCCGTACGAGGCGGCGATCGGACTTACCAGTACGATCGTATCGGTCATCCTGTATCTGATCATCCACTGATCAAAACATTGAATTACAAGACCTCCATCTCCGGATGGAGGTCTTTTGCTGTCTGTGGCAAACAGGGTGAAATTATGATAGTGTGTAGATATGATTTAGACAGGATGCAGGCAGATTTAAGTGGACACGGGCAGCAGCCGGATTGATCCGGTGCAGATTAGCACCAAAAAGGAGGCACAGGGGTGTATGAACAGATTTAGAGAATTACTTGCAGGATTTCTTGGAATCAGCCTTATAGCTGCATCCATGATGCCCCTTTCCGCGGAAGCGGCAAAAGCGTATGCGGTCAATCCGCAGAGAACAGTGATGCAGGAGTCGGGAAATGAGGCCGGCCCTGTGACAGCGGAAGCTGCTGTGGAAACACTTATGCGCACGGCTGCGCAGAGAGAGTACATACAGGGAAATGCGATCGCGATCGTGAAAGGAAAGAAAGGCCCTGATACGGAAGGCGAAGCTGAACTGATCTCCGAGGTCAGTCCGGAAGCGGTATCGAGCGCGGTCAATGAACTGGAAGCGGGCGGCGCAGAAGCGGCGGTCTTCGCCTCGCAGCGGCTGCAGACAGCAGCAACAGAAAGCTTTTCAATCTGGCAGATCAGCGATACTGACCGCACTACAGAAGAGATCCTCCTGGATCTCTGCGAGGATCCGTATGTGATCATCGCGGAGCCGGAGTATATGGCCTACGCGGCCGAAGAGCCGGAGACAGCGGAAGAAGCCGCCGCCGGGGAAGCCGCATCGGGTGAAACCGCGGCGGAAGGCGCGGAAGCCGGGGATGCGTCAACGGCAGGCACTGCCGAGGCAGCAGCGGCAAAGGCGCCGCAGAGCGGGGGGACCTCGTCCCCGGCGGAAACAGCCTCGCCGGAGGAACCTGCCGGACCGGAGGTGCCCGGTCCCGGAGACCTGTCCGCAATGCAGTGGTATCTGGCGGATACATCCGATATATATACGACGCCGCTTTCGCCCACCGGCGGTTACAGCCTCGGCGTTGCCGGATGGAGAGAAGGGCGCCGCAATGAGAAAGCGCCGGAAAACGCGGGCGGAACGATCTGTATCATGGATACGGGCATTGATACGGATCACCCGGACCTGCAGAGCGTGTTGTACGAGTTTACTGAGGAGCAGCAGAAGAAATACGGCTGCGGCCGGTACGGCCTGAATGCAAGCGGAGACAGCAATCCGGTGAATGAACAGAAGGCGGTAGACTCCCACGGGACCCATGTGGCCGGGATCATCGCCGCGAACTGGAATGGAGAAGGCGTTTCGGGCATTGCGAACGGCGTGAAGATATTCTCCGTCAACGTTTTTGGCGGAAACGGCACGGAGCAGGACATGAGGTCCGTGCTCAAAGGCTTCGATTTTCTCGTTGACTGCGCTTCGGAGGTCAATCTCAAGGCCGTCAACTGCTCATGGGGTACCGTGCAGCCGCAGTTCGCTCTCTCCGTGATGATCGATGAACTGGCAAAGAAAGGCGTCAACACGGTGATCGCGTCGGGAAACCGCTACTGCGACCTGGATGAATCCATTGATCTGGGAAGCCAGACGCACAATGTGAGCGCGATCGTTGTAAACGCGGCGTCCGGAAACGGCGCGATGACGGATTTCTCCTGCTGGGGGCAGGATTCCACAGACGTCTTTGCACCGGGCGGATCGATCATGTCAACGGTGACCCATATCATCAAGGATGGAGAAGAGGGCGACTATTACAGTTATATAGACAATACGAGGTTCTACCCGGAGGCGTCGGATCCTGCGGACCTGCCGTCGGGCATAGAGCGCTTTGATGAAGAGACGCCGGGTGTGCGCTTTTTTGACGCCAATCCGGCTATGGATGACGAGGCGAAAGAGATCGGTGAGATCAACACCGGCAATGGATTTGATGACAAATACTCCATGGCGCTTCGCCTGTCCGCGCTCAAAAAGGACAAGGAAAGAGAGGATGGAGGTTACGCCGCGACCAACGGCTATGTATACATGGCAATTCCCGTCGAATCCGCGGAAGACGTCCGATGGATCGGTGTCAAAACAGCGATGAGCGACGGCTTCAAGCCCGCCGGAGGGATCGATATGATCACCTGCGCGGGCGAAGACGGACAACCGGCAGAGATCGACGGCACCTGCATGAACGCCCTCAAGAAGGGGTGGAATGCCGGAGCTTCTTATACTATATATCAGTGCCAGTGGAGCCCCCTCAGCTATAATGTGCAGGGCTATATAGAGGCCTCCAACCAGCTGCACGATATGCTGGAAAAGGGAATGTCGGAGGAAGAGAAGCTGAATAAAGGGGTCGGTTCATATAAGGACCCCGGAAAGATCGACGGACTCTATGAGTGGGAAGACGGAGACAGCAGGTATGTGATCGCGCGGATCGGGATCGGTATGTGTCAGCAGGACAGCAGGCAGACGGAAGTGAACGGGGAGACCGCGCTTCTGATCGATAACGTGGCTGTCGGAGACGAAAACGCATTTGCGGGATCCTATGTGATCATGTCCGGCACCTCAATGGCAGCACCTGTAGTGACCGGATGTCTCGCGGTGATCGCCAGAGACGAGCCCGACAATGCTTCGCTTACAGGCGCGCAGCTCGAGGATCTGGCGAGGGAACGCGCAGCCAAACTCCTCGCGTCGGTCGATTACGACGAATCGCTGGCTAAGCTCTGCCGCACAGGCGCAAGAGTGAACCTGCACGGACAGACATCCTTTACCGCGAAAGCGCCGCTGATCCAGACAGCAGAAGCGCAGGACCGGGTCCTGACAGTGGAAGGCTGGTTCTTTGGCAGTAAAGGAAAGATCGAGATCGATGACAGAGAGTATGAAGCCAAAAGCTGGGAGGACAGCAGGATTGAAGTGAATCTTGGAACGCTCCCCGGAGGCTCACATGTGGTCAAAGTCACCAACGAGGAAGGCGCTGTGATGCGCGCGGTGTTCAGCACGTCCTCGGAGACGGACGAAGGCGCAAGGCTCTTTGACAGAACACTCAGCCTGCCGATCAGAGACCAGGCCTTCATCGGGGACAGAAGCGACCGCATATACGGTCCGATCGCTGCCTGCGGCGACAGGATCTACACTATGACGGTTACAGCCAAGTACTATGACGCGCAGGGAATGTGGATCTATGATATCAAAGAAGACAAATGGTCCCGCCACAGTCTTCCGGAAGAGTTTAATATATCGGCTGTCTCTTCCGGCAGCCTGGCATCTATGCGGGAGAGGCTGTACCTGTACGGAAGCTGTAATTTGAAAGAAGGAGAAGAGGAGGAAGGAGAAAAAGCCGGCCTGTGGCGCTATGAGCCCTATGGGGATACCTGGGAAAAACTGGATGTGGACGTACCGCTGGGCAGCGGAGGGATCTGCGCAGTTAATGACACGCTCTTAGTAATAGGCGGAAGATCCTCCGATCAGGATGACGAGGACTACGATACGCATATATTTAAAGTCGACCTCACCTCCTATACAGTCACAAAGCTGGAGGGAAAGTTCCCTGCGTATACGGACCTGACCAACATGAAGGCAGCCGCAAGCGGCAGCAGACTTTATATCTATACGGGAAGAGACTATGAACATGAGCTGGATACGGTATCGGAAGGCAACTTGTTCCGGTTTGGTTTCAACGAAACGTTTGATGGGTTTGAGGCGGAAGATCTTACAGACACGCTGGACGGATGCCTTGGAGAGGGTCTCAGAACCGAATACGATATCAAGGGCTGCGGCGATGAGCCGAGTGAGCACTTTGCGATCGCCGGAATTGACGGAGGCGTCGCGATCATTGGATCCTCCACGCTTGGCGAAGACGTGCACCTCCTCTATGATACAGAGCAGCAGGCAGAGCCGTACGGAAAGGCATCCTCCTTCCACAAGGCGTTTGATCCTATGGCGGTCTCCTACAACGGTACACTCTATGTGATCGGCTATAACACGACGGAGCCGGACGTGATGTACTTCCGCGCGGACAAGATGGCACATGCGAAGGCGGCGGAGACCACAGGGGAGAGTACGCAGGCGATGCTGAACAAGTACATAGGATCTGCTACGGTTGGGCTGTTTGTAGTCGTACTCGGCGCCCTTTTACTGCTTCGAAAGAAAGAATAAAGCGAGGAAAAAGTCACAATCCCGTACCATTTAGGGTAGAATAGTGTTAATCACTGTAAGGAAGAGGCGGGAACTGCCCATATAGAGAACTGTCAATTTAGAAAGGAACGTTTATGGAAAACGCACAAAACACACAGGAAACACAGGCCGCTGTCAAAAACGGAGTGCTCCGCATGGTCTTTGCGGTGCTGTCTATTCTATTAGAAGTGGCAGTAATCCTTATGCTTCTGGCTATGGCTGAGCAGGTGGCAGGGTGGATTTATTCACTCCTTCATATACTGTCAGCTATATTCGTGCTGCGCATTTACGGCAGCCACAAGACTGCATCGATCCGTATGACCTGGATGTTGGTGATCCTGCTCATTCCGATCTTCGGAACAGCGCTTTATGTGATGATCGGTCTCAACGGCCACTCGCTCAAGATGCGCAAGAGATATGAGGATATCGACAAGATCCTCTTCCCCATGCTGCCTGACGGAGAAAAGGAGGCAGAAAATGCAAGGAAGAGAGACGGACGGCTTGGCGGTATCGTCGATTACATCCGGCGCAATGCAGGCTACCCGGTCTATCAGAATACGAAGGTCGAATATTTTGACGATGCGGAGAAAGGCATCGAGGCCCAGAAAAAGGATATGGCAAAGGCGGAGAAGTTTATCTTCATGGAGTATCACGCCATTGAGGACGCGGAGAGCTGGCATGAGATCCGCAACGTCCTTGCAGAACGAGTCAAGGCCGGCGTAGAAGTCCGCGTCTTTTACGATGACATGGGAAGCCTTGGCTTTATCAATACGGACTTCGTAAAGCGCACGGAGGAGTATGGCATTCAGTGCCGCGTATTCAATCCCTTCGCACCCGGACTCAACCTGTTCCTCAACAACCGCGATCACCGCAAGATTACGGTCATCGACGGCAAAGTGGGCTATACGGGCGGATATAACCTGGCTAATGAGTACTTCCACAAGACAGAGCCCTTTGGTTTCTGGAAGGATACAGGCGTCCGCCTGGAAGGCGATGCGGTGCAGAGCCTTACTGTGACCTTCCTTGAGATGTGGAATGCGATCTCGGGGGAAGACAGGGATGACAAAGATTTTAAAAAGTATATGTTCAACAGCTCTGCCGCATATGTGATGCAAGAGAAAGACAGAAAGATTCAGGATGATCCGAAACTCAGCAAGGAAAGAAGGGAATCCATCGCCAAAGGCAGGGAGACCATTGAGAAGAACAGAGATGCGTACTTTGAAAAAATGAGGGCAGAGATCTCGCAGGATGAGAAGTATCTGGCAGATACAACGCCCATTGAAGGCAGTAGTCTCGGATTTGTGCAGCCCTACGCCGATACGCCGATGGACGATATTCACGTCGGTGAGGACGTCTATATCAGCATGGCGGAAAGCGCGCAGAAATATGCCTGGTTTATCACTCCCTATCTGATCATCACGGACGAAATGTGCCACGCGTTCTCGCTGGCGGCGCGCAGAGGCGTGGATGTGCGCATCATTACGCCGGGCATCCCGGATAAGAAGCTCGTTTACAGCCTGACGCGTTCCTACTATAACGGTCTTACGCGCAACGGTGTCCGGGTCTTCGAATTCACACCCGGTTTCTGCCACGCAAAGATGTCGATCGTAGACGATTTGATGGCAACCTGCGGCACCATCAATCTGGACTACCGCAGTCTCTATCACCATTTTGAAAACGGCTGTCTGTATGCGGATTGTGACGCAGTCATGGATACGAAGCGCGACTTTGAGGAGACTTTCGCACAGTGCAAAGAGGTGACCGAGTATTACACGAACGGACGCGGCGCCTTTATGCGCTTCGGACAGCTGCTGCTCAGGTTGGCAGCGCCTCTTATGTAACAATTGTGTGGGGCGGGGAATGAATCCGGCAAGCCGCTCGCGAGAATGTGTAAAAAGATTTGTAAGTTGTCCGTGGATGCGGCGCATGCCATGCGTATATACATGCAGATAACGAAAAAGGAAACATAAATCGATTCGCAGGGCGCGCTAACAGGAGCGCAGCGGCCCGGCAGGATGAAAATGGATCATAAGGCGGATCGATTTTATAAAGGGTAAAGAGGCGCTCCGGAAAAGAGAGGAAATCATGAGCGAACTGAATAATAACAAACTGAGCGACGAGGCACTGGAGCAGGTAACTGGCGGAAACGATGGAATGAGCGAGCATTTCAGCGTAAGAGAGATCAATCCCAGATGGGTCAAGGTTACCTCCTCTTCCCTGAACTGCAGATACGCGCCCAACGGCCCGATCGCGAAGGTCTATGAGAAAGGCCACAAGCTCAAAGTCGACGGAATCACCACAGACGGTCTCTGGTACAGACTCTGGATCTACAATCCCCAGGGCGGCGAGTGCTACGGCTATATCTACAAGGAGTATACAGAGAGAATCTGATAGCCGGTATGATCGGTGAGGCGCGATGCGCCAAACATGAAAACGAAATATCACACAAGAAACCGTGCAAGTCCTGATGGACCTGCACGGTTTTGAATTCTAAAAGGATCGGCGTTTGAATCTGCACTTCGATCAGCATGTGGCTCAGCGCTTGCGCCATAAAGCGTCGGCGATCAAACCTTGGGGAGCTTGGCGCGGTAGACCGCGAGCTCTTCATCGGTGGGGACGTAGTCGGTCATCTTGCCGTCGTGGTACTTCTCATACGCAACCATGTCAAAATATCCCGTGCCGGTGAGACCGAAGACGATGTTCTTGGCTTCGCCGGTCTCTTTGCACTTCAGCGCCTCGTCGATCGCGACGCGGATCGCATGGGAACTCTCGGGCGCCGGAAGGATGCCCTCGACGCGGGCGAACATCTCAGCCGCCTCGAATACGTCAGTCTGCTTGACGGAAACAGCTTCCATGAGGCCGTCGTCGTACAGCTGGGAGAGAACCGGGCTCATGCCGTGGTAGCGCAGGCCGCCTGCGTGGTTAGGCGCAGGAATGAAGTCGCTGCCCAGGGTGTACATCTTGGCCAGCGGGCAGACCATACCGGTGTCACAGAAGTCATAGGCGTAGACGCCGCGTGTGAAACTGGGGCAGGAAGCCGGCTCAACAGCGATGATGCGATAGTCTGCTTCGCCGCGGAGCTTCTCACCCATGAAGGGAGAGATCAGGCCGCCGAGATTGGAGCCGCCGCCGGCGCAGCCGATGATCATATCCGCCTTGATGCCGTATTTGTCGAGCGCCGCCTTGGTCTCAAGACCGATGACGGACTGGTGCAGAAGGACCTGATTGAGTACGGAACCGAGCACATAGCGGTAGCCGGGATTGGATACTGCGACTTCGACCGCTTCGGAGATTGCGCAGCCGAGGGAGCCGGTGGTGCCGGGGTGCTCGGCGAGGATCTTGCGGCCGACCTGGGTCGTGTCGGACGGAGAAGGCGTCACAGAAGCGCCGTAGGTGCGCATGACTTCGCGGCGGAAAGGCTTCTGCTCGTAGCTGACCTTGACCATGTATACCTTGCAGTCGAGGTCAAAATAGGAGCAGGCCATGGAAAGCGCTGTGCCCCACTGGCCGGCGCCGGTCTCGGTGGTCACGCCCTTGAGGCCCTGCTTCTTGGCGTAGTAGGCCTGCGGAACAGCTGAGTTGAGCTTGTGGCTGCCGCTGGTGTTATTGCCCTCGAACTTGTAATAGATGTGTGCGGGGGTCTGCAGCTTCTCCTCCAGGCAGTAGGCGCGGACCAGCGGAGAAGGACGGTACATCTTGTAGAAACTCTGGATCTCTTCCGGGATCGGGATATAGGGCGTCTCATTGTCGAGTTCCTGGGCGACCAGCTCCTCGCAGAATACGGCGCCGAGCTCCTCAGCGGTCATAGGCTGATGGGTGCCGGGATTGAGAAGGGGCGCGGGCTTATTCTTCATATCAGCCCGTACGTTGTACCATGTCTTGGGGATCTCGTTCTCGGAGAGATAAATCTTATAGGGGATCTTCTGGTTTTCTTTGTTGGTCATGGTTTCTTCCTTTCCGGAGCGCAGGCTCCTATTGCAATGGATCACTTGGCGCTTACGGCGCCGGCTGCTTTCGTATGCCTGGGACGGAAGTCTTATAGCTGAATACAAAGAGACCCTGTCCCAGAAGTGTCTGCTGGGACAGGGTCGTTAAAATCCATTGGATATACTGATCCTGCGGTGCCACCCGGCTTGACGTGAAACCACGCCCACTCAACGCATACTAACATATGCTGACAATTGATCACGGAGAGTCTGCTCCGTCTCGCATACTCGCGGATGGCCGTCCTCTTGATGCAAGGATTCGGCTGCCGTTTTCTGCTCGCCCTCAGAAGTCCATTCAATTCTCGTGCTGCGCTGCAATCCCACCACCTGCAGTTCTCTGTGGAAGCATGGAGAGAATCTACTCACTCTTCTTCAACGGTTTAGAACTTTATAACATTAAATCGTTTAGGTGTCAATTCTTTTTTGATAGTGGTAAAATGTTTTCATATTGCAGCTGGCAAAGATGATCTTTTTCCGTTTCTGAGTCAGTCTTCATTTTCAGGGATGGACTGCCCTTCCGTCCGATATTCGAAGAATAAGAATAGGTGTTATAATATTGAGTAGATGCAGATGATCCGTAATAAGGAGGTGGGTATGCGTAAGATTCTTTACCGTTCCGATATGATCCAATGCGCGCTTTGTCTGGACGCGCCGTGCAGCAGGGCCTGTGGGAGGATCGATCCAGCGGCGCTTCTCAGGAATATTTGGTTTGACAATGAGAAAACGGCAGCATATACATTACCTGCGGAGAATCCCTGCGCCGGATGCCAGGCGCCTTGTGAAAAGGCATGCGTGCGCCCCGGTCAGGTACCGGTACAACAGCTCATAACGCGGCTGTATGAAGAAGTAAAAGAGGAGCTTGAAGTAGCGCCGGTGCAGGATGAAGAGAGGCTGCGCACAGAACTGTGCGGGATTCCTCTGGAAAATCCCTTCCTCCTCTCATCGTCCGTAGTGGCCAGCACCTATGATATGTGTGCGAGGGCCTTTGAAGCGGGATGGGCAGGTGCCTCTTTTAAGACGATCTGCTCCATGGAGATCCACGAGGCTTCTCCGCGCTTTTCCGCAGTCACCGGTGATAACGGCAGTATCATCGGGTTTAAGAATGTCGAGCAGCTCTCTGATCACAGCGTAGAGGAGAACATGGAGATCTTCCGCCGGCTCAAGGAGAATTACCCGGGCAAATTCATTCTGGCCTCCATAATGGGGCAGGATGATGAGGACTGGGAGAGACTGGCGAGGCTGTGCGAGGAGAACGGCGCCGATGCGATCGAACTGAATTTCTCCTGCCCCAATATGGCTGAGGGCGGGCTCGGTTCGGATATCGGGCAGGTGCCGGAACTTGTAGAGAGGTTTACGGCCGCTGCGCGCCGGGGAGCCCGGATTCCGATCCTCGCCAAGCTCACGCCCAACGTGGACCGCATGAGTCCCGCTGCAGAGGCAGCTATGCGCGGCGGCGCCAATGGCATTGCAGCCATCAACACGATCAAGAGTATCGTCGGGGTCAATCCCCACACCTACATCTCGTCCCCGGCCGTGCATGGGATGTCCGCAGTGGGCGGATACAGCGGAAATGCCGTGAAGCCGATCGCGCTGCGCTTTATCGCGGAGATGGGACACGATCCGGCGCTCTCCGATATGCACCTGAGCGCCATGGGCGGAGTGGAGACATGGAAGGACGCGCTGGAGTTTATACTCATGGGCGCGGGCAGTATCCAGGTCACGACAGCCGTCATGCAGTACGGCTACCGCATTATTGACGATCTGAAAGCGGGACTGAACCTGTATCTTGCGGAAAAGGGTCTCGATCATATCGGAGATATACGGGGGGCGGGACTTGATTATGTCAGCGACACGACGGACGTGCTGGAGAGAGACACGATCCTATATCCCAGATTCAATTCGAAAAAGTGTATCGGCTGCGGCAGATGTGTGATCTCCTGCGCAGACGGAGGTCATCAGGCGATCCGGCTTACGGATGAAAGGAAGCCCCGGATGGACGCCTCAAAGTGTGTGGGATGTCATCTCTGCGTACTGGTATGTCCGCAGAAGGCGATCACATCGAGCGGGAAAAGGGTGAAAAAAGTGAGCTCGTAAAGGAGACACCAATGGACGAAAGACTGCAGAAACAGCTTGCATTTGCACTGGAGATCGACAAGGAGAAGAATATCTTCCGGCAGACACACCTTTCCGGGCATGGAAGGAACGAGAATGATGCGGAGCACGCCTGGCACATGGCGATCATGGCTTATCTGCTTCGGGAATACGCCAACGAGGAGGTCGACATCACGAAGGTCATGCTCATGTGTCTCATCCATGACATCGTAGAGATCGACGCGGGCGACACCTACGCTTATGACGAGGAGAACCTGAAGACACAGAAAGCAAGAGAAGACGCTGCCAAGGAGCGGATCTTCTCCATTCTACCCGACGACCAGAAGAAGGAGCTGATCGCGCTGTTCGACGAGTTTGAGGAATATGAGACGGCAGAGTCCAAATATGCCCATACGCTGGACAATCTCCAGCCGCTCATGCTCAACAACAGCAACGATGGATCAGATTGGGTGGAGCACGGCGTGACGGCATCCACAATCTACGGGCGGCAGAGAAAAACAAAGCTGGGTTCGGAAAAGCTGTTTGAAGTGACGGATCAGATCATTAAGGAACACGTCCGAAAGGGGACGATCAGGGAATAACATAAAGCAGCGGGCCGGCATCATATACCGGCCCGCTTTTAGAATACGATCTTCGGAACGATCCGAAACGCGCTGATGGCGCCGGCTCTTCAATGAATAATGCCATTATAACTGGCAATGCGGCAGAGTGTTTGCTATAATTAAGTACTATGCTAATAAAAGTTAAGTGGAATATCGAGAAGTTCAGGTGAAGGAATGTCTAGAAACAGGGTAACGATTCAAAATATTGCAGAGGCTTGCGGTCTTTCAAGAAACACGGTTTCAAAAGTATTTAATAACCGGGGAACTGTGCCGGAAAGCACCAAACAGCTGGTTCTGGAAAAAGCCAAAGAGATGGGTTATTTTGCCATTCTTGAAAACTCGGCGGTGGAAACACCGGTGCAGAGTCAGCCTCGCAGTATTGCAGTATTTTCACGCAGCAACTCGCTCACGCATAAGTTCGGACTTACTTTTATTAAAGGGTTTACGGATACGGTATGCCGGGAGGGATACGTGGTTCAAATGTACGGGCTGTCAGAGGAGGAGATCGGATCGCTTCAGCTGCCGCAGAATATAGCGCTGGATAATACAGTTGGAATACTGGGAATAGAAATGTTTGACAGGGCGTATATTCAGTTCCTGTGTGACTTTGGAATTCCCGCCATTCTGGCTGACGGCTATTACGGCTTTCAGAAGAGCCTGATCCCCTGCGATGTCATATCCATGGAGAACTATGCCTCTGTTCGCGCGATCACGCAGCAGATCATTGATGCAGGCGCAAAGACGCTTGGATTTGTCGGTGACATACACCACTGCAACAGTTTCTACGAGCGGTGGGGAGGATTCTGTTCCGTGTTGAAAAGTGCAGGTATTGAGCTCGATAAGCAGGTCTGTATTCTGGAAAAGGATGGAGTGCAGTATTCAGACCTGAGCTGGACCGAAGCACAGCTTCGGAAAATGCCATATCTGCCGGATGCCTTTGTCTGTGCCAATGATTTTCATGCATTGAGAGTTATGCTTGCGCTTAAAAAGATGGGCATATCCATGCCGGATGATATTATGATCGCCGGCTTTGGTGATTCTGCGGAGGCAAGCGTCATTGATACGGGACTGACAACTGCTGAGATCCCTTCCAACGAGATGGGAATCATTGCCGCAAATGTGCTGCTTGCCAGGATCAGCAACAAGGAAAGACCTTACGGGCTGACTTATATACAGACCAGACCGATTTTCCGGGGAAGCACAAGAAATTAATAAACAATGAACACGAATGAAAAAGGATTCACGCCTGTCGGGCGTGAATCCTTTTTTAGAGGAAACATAAATTTACAAAATATATAATAAAATGTGCAGATGTAAGCACCATAAGAAAGAGTACCTGTGGCGAGGTACAGACGGTATAATGAGATATAAGCAGTGTTATCTTTGGATTTTAGAAAGGAACACCCATGTCTTTATATAATAAGCGCCCGTCTAAACGTGTTGCCGGCAGCGGCGGAAGAGTCTTCCGGGGAGACCGGGAAATCCTTGACTGCCTGCGGAAAGATCTGATCGGCGACAGCTGGACGCTGATTGTAGAAACCTATCCCGGCATCAATGAGGACAAAGTATGCCGGATGCTGAAGGAGCTAAAGCCTGACCGGATCGTGTCAGCGCGGGATATTCTCAAGGACCGTGAAAAGTTGGATATCCTGCTGGAAAACATCCTCACGCAGGACCGCGTCTTCGGCCGCATGTACAGCGGGGAACTGACGGACTTCGTTGATTTTGACAAGGTCAATAAGCTCAGAAGTCAGATCGCAGCCGGGAGACAAGGCGCAGCCGGCGGCAGAAAAGTCGCCATCTATGGATTTGGCGCATCGCTTCTGGCGGACGAAGGACTGTGCGTCTACGCCGACATGAGCCGCTGGGAGATCCAGCTGCGCTACCGTGCCGGCATGTCCTGCTACTTTGTGGATAAGCCGGACGAAGATATACTGAAGAAATTCAAGCAGGGGTATTTTTTGGAGTGGCGCATCGCGGACAAGTGGAAGATGGCTTTCATGGACAAGATGCAGTACTTCATCGATGCCAACCGGGATGAAGACTACGTGATGATCCGGAGTGACCTCTTTGAGGAGGTGCTTCAGAAGGAGGTCTCGGGACCTTTCCGGGTCGTTCCGTATTTTGACCCCGGAATCTGGGGCGGCCAGTGGATGAAGAAGGTATGCGGGCTGGATCCGAAAATGGACAACTACGCATGGAGCTTTGACGGTGTGCCGGAGGAGAACAGCATCTGCTTTGACTTCGATGGGACCGTGCTGGAGATGCCGGCCATGAACCTGATCCTCCGTCATCCTAAGGCGCTGTTGGGCCCCAAAGTGTACGCGCGGTTCGGCGCGGAGTTCCCTATAAGGTTCGACTTTCTGGATACGATCGGTGGCCAGAACCTGTCGCTGCAGGTGCACCCGACGACAGACTATATTCATCGGAATTTTGGCATGGCCTACACGCAGGACGAGAGCTATTACATCCTGGATGCGGAAGAGGGCGCCTGCGTGTATCTGGGTCTGAAAGAGGGCGTAGAGATCGCCGATATGATTGCGGAACTGGAGGAGGCGCAGCGGGGCGGCGCGCCGTTTGACGCGGAGAAGTTCATCAACAAGATCCCTGCTAAGAAGCACGACCACTTCCTGATCCCGGCCGGAACCATTCACTGCTCGGGCAGCGGCGCTATGGTTCTGGAAATCAGTGCGACGCCCTATATCTTTACCTTTAAACTCTGGGACTGGGGGCGCCTGGGAATGGACGGCAAGCCCAGACCGATCAATATCAGCCGTGGAGAGAAAGTCATTCAGGAGCGTAGGACGAACTGGGTGATGGAAAATCTGGTGAGTCCCGTTCACACGGTCACAGAAAATGCGCATTACGTGGAAGAACATACTGGCCTTCACCAGCTGGAATTCATAGAGACGAGGCGTTTCACGATCCAGGACTGCGCAGAGCTCGACTGCCATGAGAGCGTCAATGTCCTCAACCTGGTGGACGGTGCAAGATGCCTTGTGGAGAGCGTGGACGGAAGCTTCGAGCCCTATGAGGTGCATTACGCGGAGACGTTTATTGTGCCGGAATGTGTGGGAAGATACCGCCTGCGGGCGGTCGGCGGACCGGTCAAAGTCATGCAGGCATATGTGAGGAACTGACAGCAGCCGTTTGTGCCCGGGATCACGGGAAACGGCAGGAAAAGACAGCATAGAGAAAAGGAATCAGCAAAATGAAGAGAGAGATTACAGCAGTAGATCTTAAGAGATTTGAGGAGAATTTTGACAGCAGTAAGGTTAACAGAGTGGCCATGAATGCGGCTGCGCAGGCGGGCGTGAACGGCGCAGCGAGAAACTATGCGGTACAGCAGAACAACCCGTATGCGTTCAGCATTGAGGTGGACGCCGGAAAGGTCTGCGACCAGAAGCAGTCGGGGCGCTGCTGGATGTTCGCGGCGCTCAATGTGATGCGCTTGGACTTGATGGAGAAGCTGAACCTGGAGAACATGGAGCTTTCCCAGAACTATCCGCTTTTCTATGACAAGCTGGAGAAGGCCAACTATTTCCTCGAGAATATGCTGGAGACGCTGGACGAGCCCCGGGACGGACGCGTCGTGAGTTTTCTCCTGCAGGATCCTCTTGGAGACGGCGGGCAGTGGGATATGTTCCGTTCGCTGGTGAAAAAGTACGGCGTTGTCCCCAAGGACCTGATGCCGGAAACAGCGGCTTCCTCTGCAACCATGGAACTGCGCAAGTACATGACGACCAAGCTCAGAGAATATGCCTGTGAGCTCCGCACTGCGCATGAGTCAGGGGAGGACATGGACAAACTGCGCGCACGCAAGGATAAGATGATGGATACAGTCTATCGCATGCTCTGCATTGCGCTCGGCAAGCCGCCGGTTCGTTTTACCTGGGAGACCAGAGACAAGAACAAGAAGTTTATTCGGATCAGCGACATCACGCCGCGTGAATTCTTCCGCAAGTATATCGGATGGAACCTGGCAGATATGGTCACGGTGATCAACGCCCCCACCAAAGACAAGCCCTATGGACGCACCTATACGGTAAAATATCTGGGCAATGTGCGCGGCGGCGCATACCCGGTCAAGTACCTCAATCTTCCCATGGACGACCTGCGGGATCTGACCATTCGGCAGCTTAAGGACGGACGCCCGGTCTGGTTCGGCAGCGACGTGGGCCAGTTCTCAGACCGCAAAGCGGGCTATCTGACGACGGACGCATATGCGGTCGGCGAACTCTTCTCCACGGACTTCCCCATGACCAAGGAACAGAGGCTGGATTACGGTGAGAGTCTCATGACGCACGCTATGGTCATCACCGGCGTCGACCTCGATGAGGATGGAAAGCCCATCCGCTGGAAGGTGGAGAACAGCTGGGGCAAGGACCGCGGACGGGACGGCTACTATGTGATGAACGATGCGTGGTTCGGAGAGTTCTCCTACCAGATCCTTCTGGACCGCAAATACTTTACGCCCGAACAGGCAGCGGCGTTTGACACAGAGCCCATTGTCCTCCATCCTTGGGACCCGATGGGTAGCCTTGCACTTTAAACGAATGGGGGCGTACCCCTATAGGATTTCGATCAACCGATCGACATCCCTTTGGTCGGTAGCCCAGCTGGTGCAGATGCGCAGCACGGTGCGTCCATCCGGCCTCTTTTCCCAGAAACTCAGTTCCAGGAGCGCCTCCAGGCGCTCCTTTTGTGTGTCGTCCACTGTGATAAAGAGCTGGTTTGTGGGACACTCAAAAGAGATCTCATATCCTTTTTGGACCAGTGCCGCGCGGATTCGGTCCGCCGCGGCGATCGCATTCTGCCCAACCATCTCGTAGAGGAGGCAGGTCTCATCGGACGAGGTTTCACCGGAGGAGACGGCTGCGGAAACTCCTTCTGCGCTGACCTTTCCGGAACCGGCGGAAACCTCCGTAAACAGTGTTTCAAACTGGATGCCGGCAATCCTTCCCTTGGCGAGCAGGGCTCCGTTCTGCTTGATCAGCGTGAAGAAGTGCGGGATAAAATCGTGTCTGGGAAGGACGACAGCTTCTCCGAACAGCGCGCCGCATTTAGTGCCGCCGATGTAGAAGGCGTCACAGAGACGGGCGAGGTCAGGGAGAGTCACGTCATTCTTCGGGCATGCGAGCGCATAGGCAAGTCTTGCGCCGTCCACATAAAGCGGAACATTGCAGCGATGGCAGATTTCGCTGATCTTTGTCAGTTCCTCCAGGGAGTAGAGCGTTCCGAATTCCGTGGGCTGGGAAATGTAGACCAGTCCGGGCATGACCATATGCTCGTGATTGGCGTCATCCCAGTAACCCTGTATGCAGCGTTCAATAGAATCGGCGTTCAGTTTGCCGTTTCTATGGGGGAGAGTGATCACTTTGTGCCCGCCGGCTTCGATCGCGCCTGCCTCATGTGTACTGACGTGGCCTGTCTCGGCGGCGATCACGCCCTGATAAGGGCGAAGGATCGACTTGATCACGGTGGCATTAGCCTGGGTGCCGCCGACCAGAAAATGGATATCGGCGTCAGGCGCATTGCATGCTTTTCGTATTTTGGCGCGGGCAGACTCTGAGAATTCATCGGTGCCGTAACCGGCGCTGTGCACAAGATTTGTCTCCGTGAGGCGCTGCAGGATCAAAGGATGGGCGCCTTCCATGTAGTCGGAGGCAAAAAAGAGTTTGGAGGGGGAAGCTTGATCATTCATATTGAAGTCTCCTGTTTGATTGGTTTGATTTCTGGTTTAAGAGTATCATAGGAATATACTTCTTGTATGTCGTTTTTGTGTGAGCCTTGCCTGTTTTTTTGCTTATTAGACTTGCAAAGAGAATTTGAAAATTAATCGGCACATTCTCGTGTTTTTAAACATGGGTTAGCCGGGAAAGCCTGGTGCTGATCCTTCAGCTTAGATCTTCGGTTTTATATAGTCAATTGAGAAAAAGGGCCATCGGCCCTTTTTTGATCTAATTC
>ONNQ01000011.1 GCA_900319245.1 uncultured Lachnospiraceae bacterium
TCGGAGAGCCTTCCGTTTTCAATATCTACAGATTTTCAAGGTTCGTTAGAGCCTTTTTCTTTGGCTCTGGTTTTTCATAGGTCACTTGACACTACCTTCCGGTCGATTCTATCCAAAATCGCTATGCGATTCATCGTCAGTCTAAGGTAAGTACGATTATAAGACCTTTGCAAGTTCTTTGCAATGAATATTTGTACTCCGGTATACAATTTTCTTTCGTTTTTTGATCGCTTTTCTTTACTGCGGCAGTTTTTCCAACATTTTCTTCTCGCCTCCGTTGAACTTATGGATGGCCGCGAGGAACTCTTCGCCGTACAGAGCGGCGTTCTTTTCACCGACGCCATAGACCGCCAGCAGTTCCTCCCTGTCGGCCGGCTGCTTGCAGCACATCTCATAGAGCGAGCGATTGATGAACAAAAAGTAGGGCGGAAGACCCCTCTTGGCCGCCATCGAGGCGCGCAGCGATTTGAGGTCTTTATATAAAAGCACCCCTTCTTCGTTGAGGCGCTCTTCATACTCGACGCCCCGGAATCGTCTCCCGCCGCGCTTTTCATAGCGCGTATACAGATCCAGCGCATTGAGCACGGCGTTCCAGCCCTCCCCTTTGTAGGTCTTGTAGAGCTGCTTGACGCCGATCGTGACGAGTTCATAGAAAGCGCCCTGCTCCTGCTGCAAAACAATGAATTCCTCCAGGTCCTCGACTCCGTCCCCGGCCGGGAGATCCTCCTCCCAGTCCTTTTCCAGCTCCCACTCCTTTCTCTCCGACAAAAGAGAACACACTGCACTTCTGAATGTTGCGTAATCCATTTTTCTCCTTTCAAAACTGTGAATTGGAATCTGTCACCGCAAAAGAACTCTGCGGCCTGCCGGAAGAATACCGGTACTTTTATGGTAGAAGCAAACAGGGAGGAATGCAATTTTTTTGCATTCCTCCCTGCGTGTATTCATCATTTTAGGGCGATTTCACTGCTGTGAGCGCCTGTTTTCAATATTTTGACTGCGCATATTCCGCTTCAGCCCTTTTTCTGGGCACAGATGGCCTCGGCGATCCTGGACGCCAGCTGCGCGTTGTTGATCAGGAAGGCCTTCTGGGATTCCACGCTCTCGCCGCCCAGATATTCCTTGATCCTGCCCATCATGTAGCCTGTGATCGCTTTGCCCATGACGTTGTTCTTCTTGACGTCCTGCATGGCTTCGTCCACCGCCTTCTTGGTGCGTATGGGATCGAGCTCATACTCTTCGGGCACCGGATTGACGACCAGAACGCCTCCCGGAATGTCCATCTGGTCCTTAATGTGCATGACCTCCGCCAGGTCCTCCGGCGTATCCATGCGGTAGGTGAGGCGGAAGCCGCTGCCGCGGACCATATATTCAGGCATCCTGTCTGTGCAGTAGCCAACGACCGGCACGCCCGCCGTCTCCAGATATTCCATGGTCAGCGACAGGTCCAGAATGGGCTTTGTGCCCGAGCAGACGACCATGACCTTGTTTCTGGCAAGGGATTCCAGATCGGTCGAAATATCCATAGTCTTCTCCGCGCCGATCTGCGCGCCGCCGATGCCGCTTCCGCAGGCAATCGGAATCCCTACCCGCGCTGCTGTCTGTACAACGGCGGCGATCGTCATGACGCCATCCGATTTTTTGGCAAGAAGGATCGGAATATCGCGGGCGGAGGCCTTGAAGATGGAGCCTCGTCTCTCCTCCAGATACAGGATCTCCTCGTCGGTGAGTCCGACGTGGATCTGGCCGTTTAAGATGGCGATGAAAGCGGGCACTGCGCCGGCGTCTCGCACCGTCTGCCGCATGCGGAACGCAAACTCGGCGATGCCGGGATACATCATGCCGCCGAAGGTCGCCGCGCTCTCGATGGCAACGACGGGCCTTCCCTCTGCCATAGCCTTCTCCACCTCGTCGGAGAACACGATATAGCCCTCTTTCTTGTCGCCCACGGGCGCTTTGCTGTCGGAAAGCGCTGCCGTCGAATCTGCCGCCGTCGCCTCTTCGTGCACGGCGGAGAACATATCGACGAAGTCCATCCAGGCCTCGAGGTCATAGCGAATGTCCGGCGACGCGATGAGTTCGCCCTCCGAATCGATCAGGTAGCTGGCCGCCGCCTCCGGCGTGCCTTCCTCCATCGCCTGGTCGTCCTCATCCCAGTCCGTATCCATCATTCGCTCCGTCTCGATGCCGACCCATCCGTTGGCAAACACGTACAGACCGCTGACCCACTCCTTGGTGCCCGAGAGAATACTCTCGATGCTGTACGTCATTTCCTCCGATTTTTCATAGAAGGCAAGGACGTTCTCCCGCACGTCATCCGGCGTAAGACCCATGCGGACCGCATGTGCCGTTTTGCACGCCAGCGTCGCGCCGCTGAGCACCACGTACTCGCCGCCGTCGACGATCTCCATCAGCTGGGCCCAGAAAGCCCGGTCCTCCAAAAGCGCTGTCAGGATCTCGGCCGGTATGTACCCCGCGTCCTCGTTCTCCGCCGTCCATGCGGCAAACTGCCCCTGCACATCGATGGAAGCCATGCTCATCAGTTCCCCAACACTGAACGGCGCCTCCACGATGTCGAGCTTTGTAAACCTGCTGTAGAAATCAGACGAGATCATCCCCATACTCATACCTCCTGCTATACGCATCACGTCATTGCATTTTCTATCAAATCTGTTGTTCGCAGATCATCGCAAGTTGTCAAAATATAGTTCTATTATAGCACAATCAGTAGTCCGCCTCTTTGGATTATCGCCAAATACGCAAATAAAAACGGACGAAAACCCGTATTAGGTCTTCGTCCGCCTGCAGCGCGCCCGGCGCGCTGTCATCGTATTTGGATTCTCGCTCTGATTTCTGCGCGCACGGTGTCCGCGCCGCCGCTTTATTCCGTGAGTACCGTGTCCGCCACGCCGTCGCCGTCTGTATCGACGATCAGCTTGTCGGCCTTTCCGTCGTCGTCTGTGTCGACCGCGACGGCGTCGATCTTGCCGTCGTGGTCAAGGTCTACGGTCACTGCATCGGACTTGCCGTCGCCATCGAGATCCAGGACCTTGCTCTCCTCGCAGGGCACTGCTGCTTTCTCTTCCTCGACGACTTCCGCCTCCACTGCTTCCGCAGCGGGTTCTTCTGCCGGTGCCTCTGCGGCGGGCTCCTCCACAGGCGCTGCCTCTGCGGCTGCGTCCTCTGCCGGTGCGGGCTCCTCAGCGGCTTCTTCCGCAGCCTCTTCTACCGGCGCCTCCGCCTCTTCCTCGTCCTCCTCGAAGTCCTCGTCGAACTCATCGAGGTCGTACGCGTCGTCCTCGCGCTTTTTGAGAAAATATACGACGCCTGCTGCTGCCGCTGCGCCAACTGCTGTAAAGAAAAGTCTTGTCCAAGCTGACATAATCTGATCCTCCATTTCTAATTGATTGGTTTTGTGACTCACCTCTGTTATTGTACACGCAATGGCGTCAATAAGATATTACCAAACTATGAATTTATTATGAAATCTGTGGGCGGCCGCATCAGCTGATCTGCCAGTGCACCTTGCTGCCATGTTCGTCCTTGGTGACGATGAGCTGGTCCTCCATCTCGTTCTTGAGCTCCGTCACGTGGGAGATAATGCCGATGAGCTTGGAGCCGCCTGCCATTCTCTGCAGTACTTTGACCGCCTGGCTCCTCGCGTGGTCGTCCAGAGAGCCAAAGCCCTCGTCGATGAACATGACGTCCAGATTGATGGCCGCGGAACCGGCCTGGATCTGGTCTGCCATGCCGAGCGCCAGAGAGAGCGCCGCCATGAAGGACTCGCCGCCGGACAGGGTTCTGACTTCGCGCGCTTTGCCGGTCACCTCAGAGTAGACCATCAGGTCCAGCCCGTGGTTTCGGCCCTCGCCGGCTTTGTCGAGGTCGTACATGCGAAGCTCGAACTGGCCCGAGGACATCTCCAAAAACCTCCTGTTGGCCGCTGTGAGGATCCTTCTGAGGTAATCGCGCTGGACGTAGGTCTCGATGTCCATTCTGGCACCCGGGACCTTGCCGGACAGGCGGTTGTAGAGGGAGTCGATCATGGTATGCTCTCTGACGATTGCGCTTCGCTCTTCCCGGCGGGGCGCCAGCGCATCCAGAACGCCCTGGTCTGCCGCAAGATCCGCCCGGTGCCTTTCCAGCACCTGCTGGGCCTCGATGAGCTGCGCCTCCGCTTCCTTTCTGGCTTTGTCCAGTGCCGCAAGATCCGGCCTGGTCCGCCCGCCGATCGCCGAGGCCGCGGCTTCGCGCCGCCCGGCCGCAGAGGCCTTTTGCCTATAATAGGCGTCCATCTCCTTGCGGAACTGATCGGCCGTCTCCCGCTTATACTGCGAGGCGATGGCTTTCCATTCCTCCCCGGCGTCGTTCTTGGCGGTCAAAAGCGCGATGTATTCGCCTTTTCTCGCCTCCGCTTCCTCTGTCATGCCCGGCAGATCGCCATCCAGCTGCTGCATCATAGCCTGGGTCTGTTCTCTATTGGTCCGCGCCATCCGGGCGTCCCCGGACGCCTTTGTGAGCGCCGCATCCTTCTCCATGCGCTGCTGCTCCTGGGCGCGCAGCACATCGCGCGCCTCTTTTTCCGACCCGTAATCTTTGGTCGCTTCCAGCTCCTCCAGGGCCTGCTTCGCCGCTGCCAGGTCCGCTGCCGCGCGGGACGCCTGCTCCGCCGTCGCCTCCTTGCGGGTGCGAAGGTCCGCTTTGCGCTCCTCGATGCCTGCCAGTGAGCGGCGGACCGTCTGGAGCCTGCGCGCATCGTTCTGCAGCTTGGCGCCCTCCTCCTGCAGTGCATGCATCTGCGCCTCGAGCAGGGTTTTGGCCTCGGGCAGCGTCGTGATCTCATCCTTGAGGGCATCGCCCATGGCTTCTTTCATGCGGGCGTGGAGCTTGTGATACGCCGCCTTCAGGCTCTCCTTCTTCTCCTTGTAGCGGCTGTTTGCCGCGCTGTGCGCCTGCGCCTTCTGCTGCGTCGCCGCAAGAAGGAGGTCCACCTGCGCCTTTTTCTCCTCCAGCGATTCTCTGGAAAGCACGCCGACCGCGCCTGTAATCCGGCAGGGATGCGGGTGGTCCACCGATCCGCAGACCGGGCAGGGGACGCCGGGCGTAAGCTCTGCCGCGAGGATTCCCGCCTGCTGGTCCAGATAGGCGTTATTGGCCTCCTGATAGGCTGTGCTCGCAAGATTATACGCATCCCGGCTCTGTACATACTCTTCTGCCAGCTGCCGCACCTGCGCCGCCAGGGTGCCGGCCTCCTCCCGGGCCTGCAGCGCCGCCTGGGTCTCTGTCAGAATCTGGTTCAGTTCCCTGTAGCGGACCGCACACAGTTCCAGGCGCTGATCGGCGCCGTCGAGTCCGGCCGCCTCATCTCTCCAGGCCTGTTCCTGCTTTTCCAGCGTGCGCAGAGCCTCCGCAGCCCTGGCTGCCTCGTCGGCCGCTTTCTGACGATCCTGCGCGCGCTGTTGGGCCGTTTGGCCGGCCTCCTTAATCCTTGTAAGGATCTGCAACGCACGGTTCACCCGCTCCTGTACGGCCGTAAACTGCGAGAGTGCGGCTTCCTGCTCCTTGCGGGCGCTGCTCTCTGCCTGGGCAGCGGCCTCCTCCGCGGCGATCAGCCCGGGAAGACTCTCCTTGAGCGCCTCTCTTCGTGCGCGCGCTTTCGTGAGCTTATCGAGGGCGTCCTCATAACGCACATACATGGCCTTGATCTCATAGGCGTCCGTGATCTTTGTAAGCAGCACTCTTTTGGCCTCGATCGCATCATGCTGCGCGCCCAGCATGGCCAATTCCTTGTCCGCCTGGTCCAGCTGGTTGAACAGTCCCTGCAGTTCATTCGCCTGCGTGCAGGCGTCCCGCTTCCGGTCGCGCACGGCCCGCTTCTCCGCAAAAGCCGCCGACGCCGTCTCCACCTCCTTGGTAAGGGCCTCGCAAAGCGTGTGCAGCTCCTCGATCAGGCGGTCTATGACATCGCCCGAGAGCCTGTCGGATCCCACGATCCGGTCCCGCAGCATGGTGACCTGCGGCGCCCGCGCATAATCCGCGGGAATCGATACGTGGCCGGCCTCCGTCTGGCAGATGCTGCGGATCCTTGCCATATCCGACAGCTTCTCCTTGCGCCGCCGGTCCAGCTCGTCGGTCATTTTCTGGTAGAGATCTGTGCCGAAGAGCTTCCGGAAGATCAGTTTTTTGTCGTTGGATTTGGCGCGCAGAAGCTCCATGAACTCGCCCTGGGCGATCATGGCGACCTGCATGAACTGGTCCTTGGTGAGGCCCACGATCTCCTCGATCTTGGCATTGATCTGCGCCGTGCCGCCCTGCTCTGCGGTGCCGTCCGGCAGGGTCAGTTCGACGGTCTCCTTCTCGTCCTTGAAAGCGTTCTGGGTCTTTCTCTTGAGGGGCCGCACATGGCGGGGAGACCGGCGGATGGTGTAGATCCCGTCGCCCTCGCTTCCTCTCTCCGAGAAGGTCAGCTGCACATAGGGCTCCACCGTAAGGGCGGAGAACTGGCTCTGCAGCTCCGCGCCGTCCTTTCTATTGGTGCCCGAACTCGCCTCCCCGTACAGGGCAAAAACCAGCGCGTCAAAGATGGTCGTCTTACCGGCGCCCGTATCGCCCGTGATCAGGAAGAAATTCTGGTTCGGAATTGTAAAATCGATATCGGTTCGCTCCGCATAGGAGCCAAAAGCCTGCATGGATAACTGCAGTGGTCTCATCCCTTACCTGCCTCCTTCCTGTATCTGGTTGATCACATCCTCCAGGATTGCCTTCTCCTCTTCGGTGAGATCCGAGAGAAAGCTGCAGCACAGTGCGAACGGATCCGGCGCTTCCTCGCGGTCGGCGCCTGCTTCCGCGCTGTAATCCGCCGTCCGCACCACTTCGCGCCGGATCTCCAGAAGGCCCGGGAAGGCCTCCCGCAGCCGCTCCTGCATATCCAGCACGTCCAGATCGACCTTGTCCGTGAGCCGTATGCTCACATAATCGGCGCAGGTCTCCCGCAGGACCTCTTCGAGTGTGCCCCGGATCACTTTCACGCCTCGCAGAGGCGTCAGGGGGAGTACGGTCGTTGTGAGCTCTCCCTTCCCTGCCATATCGACCATGATCACGCCCTTTTGCTGCGCCGCTTCACTCACAGAGCATGCGAGCGGCGTGCCGCAGTAGCGGTAGTTTTCCTGCCCGACCTTCATAGGTTTGTGGATATGCCCTAACGCCGCATAATCAAACGGTTCCAGTGCGTCCGCCTTCACTTCGTCGATGTTGCCGACGGTCCGGATCTCCGAATCCATGCGCTCGACCTTGGACGCATCGACCCCCGCGGGCAGATAGAACTGGTGACTGACAAGGACGTTTCGTTCCTCGCGGCAGAGATCCTCCCGCTCGATCATCTTGTGGATGGCTGCGTCGTAGCTCAGCGCGTTTCCGTTTTCATCACTCCCCGTGATCTCGCGCACCATCGAAGGGCGCACGAAGGGCAGCAAATAGAAATGGACAGGTCCGTAGGCGTCGGTCAGCGTCACCTTTTCGATGGTCTCTTCCGGCTTCACGGGCGGCATCCCGATCATATGGATCTTCTGCCTTTTCAGCACGCTCCGAAAGACGTTGACCCTGGGTCCGCTGTCATGGTTTCCGCTGATCATCATCAGCTCCGCGTGGGGCGCCGCCGCTGTCAGAGACTGGACAAAGCGGTCGAACAGGTCCACGGCCTCCGCAGAGGGGATGGATTTGTCATAGATGTCCCCTGCGATCACGATGGCGTCCGGCGCATACTGCCTTGCATAGTCCGCGATCTCGTCAAAGATGTATGCCTGGTCCTCCCGAAGATCCCGTCCCATGAGCTTGAGGCCAATATGCAGATCTGATAGATGGAAAAATCTCATTGCAGTGCCTTTCCGCGCGGCATGCCGCGCTGCTCTTTGCATTGTTTGCAAGAATCGGGCAGAAGGCACGTCCTTCTACCCGATATCCGTCGTTTCGTTTATGAATGATAAGCGCTTATGAATTCTCAGCGCTTTTTTAGAGCTTCATATAGGCGCGGCTGACCCGCTCGAACTCCTTGGGGTCCAGGATGGGCTCCACCGTGAAGTCGTCGTCCTTGATGTGGCACTGGTAAATGTACTGTCCCTCTGTCTGGATCTCGTCATTTTCCACCACCGAACTGACCACGTAGTGGCGGTTCTCGATGTCAAATTCATCGACGACTGCCATTTCCACGTCCCGGCCGTCTCTTGCGGTAATGTGAAAGGTCACATATTCGCCGCTCTCGTATGCGTCTTTTTGAATATCCATACTCTCCTCCTGTTTTCGAACTGATGCCCGCCGGGTCAAAATATTGCCCTGCACCTTCTATCCATCGCTTCACTTATCGCGGGGCACAAGGATCTTAAATGACTCGCGCAGGTTGGTGATCTCCACCCGCTTGTAGGTGCCTCCGTATTCGCCGTCCCGGGTCCATTTGACCAGTTCCTGCGACTCCATGACGATATGGGAAGTCTTGAACTGGTAAACAAAATCCGACGTGTCAATGGTCCTGTTGAGATACTGCACGATCTCGCCCAGCTCCAGGATATTGGTCGGCATTTTTATGAGGGTCACTTCGAACAGGCCGTCGCACATATCGACGCGGTTTCCCGTGATGTCCATGAAGCCTCCGACCGACTTGGAATTTGTGATCATGCCAAATACAAATTCATCGGAAATAGAGAGCTCATCCGACTCTACCGAAAAATGGTACGTGCGGATCTTTCCCAGATCCATCACGCCCTGCATGATGTAGGCCATATGGCCCAGCAGGTTCTTGAGGTCCTGGGGCGTCTCGTAGGAGGTCTCTGTAAAGATTCCGAACGCCGCCACATAAGTAAAGTACATGTCATCGTTGAACCTGCCCAGGTCGCAGTCGAATCGCTTTCCTCTGGCCACGACTCTGGCAGCTTCCTTCATATCAGAGGGAATCCCCAGACTGTTCGCGAAATCATTCGTCGTTCCCGCGGGAATATAACCAATCGGCACAAACGGCTTGTCCTGGTTCTCCATCATGCCTGTGACTACCTCGTCGAGCGTCCCATCGCCGCCTGCGCAGATCACATACAGATAATCCTCCCTTCTGCTTCTGACCACGTTTCTGGCGTCGCCCCGGCATTTGGTGGGATAGCATGTGACGACATAGGCGTCCCGGGAGAGAATATCCAGAATGTCTACGATATCTGTCCGGATCTGCGATTTCCCGGCGACCGGATTAAATATAAAGAGCACCTTCTTCCATGGCTCTACAACTGCTTTATAAAGACTCTCGTGCGGATTACTCTCCAAACTCGTACTCATCATCCTGTTCTCCGTGTCTCAGTCTTTCCTCCGCTTCCTCCAGCTTTCGGTCTACGAGATCAAACAGTCGTCCCAGATAGCGCATGGCCGGCTCGGTCGCGATCGCGAACAGGACGAACAGCATAATGCACTCGGTGGAGATATTCTTGATCGAAAACAGCCAGCTGAAGAAGTAGGCAAAAAAGCAAAGACCGACAATGCATCCCGAGATGACGATCCAGTGATACCGGTTCATAGGCGTGCTGATCCGGAACAGGATCATAAACCCTACAATGGCCAGAAGGAAGGTCGCCGCGACAGAAATATCCACTTCTGCCACCTTGAAGGTGCTGCCGAATACGACCAGCGCCGCGATCGCGAAGAAATCCGTAAGGGCCGCCGGCATCGCCTTGCAGAAGACCTTGCGCAGGAAATTGCCCTCGATGCGCCGGTTGTTGGGCTCCATGGCCAGGAAAAAGGCCGGGATGCCGATATTAAACATACTGATCAGCGAAATCTGCGAGGGCTGCAGCGGATAGACCAGCACGTTAATAATAGAGAAGATCGACAGCAGCAGGGAGAAGATGTTTTTGACAAGGAACAGCGTCGCGGAGCGCTCCACGTTGTTGATGATCCTGCGTCCCTGGTTCACGATCTGCGGCATGTGGGCAAAATCGGAATCCAGAAGGACCACCTGTGCGGCCTGGACCGCCGCGTCGGAGCCCGCCGCCATCGCGATACTGCAGTCGGCGCTCTTCATGGCCAGAATGTCGTTGACGCCGTCGCCGGTCATGGCGACCGTGTGTCCCTCCTCCTGCAGGGCCTTTACGATCTTCTGCTTTTGTTCCGGCGTCACGCGCCCGAAGACCGTGTATTTGCGCACCGCTTCCTTGATATCGTCATCGCTGCTGAGCCAGGAGGCGTCCACATATTTCTCCGAATCCGCGATGCCCGCCTGCCTTGCCACTTCCGATACCGTCAGCGCGTTGTCACCGGATATGACGCGCACGTTGACGCCCTGTCTGGCAAAATAGCCAAAAATCTTCTGTGCATTCTCCCTGAGCGGGTTCTGCAAAAGGACGAAAAAGATTGGCTCGACTTTCATGCCGTACAAGCCGTTTTTTGGCACAGGGAGTGAACGCCGCACCTGTCCGCCGGCACCTGCGCCGTCTCCTAAGAATCTGCCAAAAACCAGCACACGCAATCCCTTCTGCGCATACTCGTCTACTGTATCACTGTATTTGTCAAACTCTTCGCAGAGCACAAACTCCGGCGCACCCAGCACATAGGTGGAGTCCGTAAACTGCACACTGCTGTACTTGTAGCGGGAACTGAAGGGGAAAATGGAGAGCGGCTCCCGGTTCCCTCTTCCGCGGAAGTAATCGCGCATGGCCCGCATTGTGATATTGTCATCCGGCAGGGCGTTCAGATACTCGCCCACAAGCGCCTTGTAGCGCCTTGTCTGGTCGTCCGTCAGTTTCTGCGCGGGAACCGCGTCCGCGACCAGCATACTGTTGTCCGTCACTGTGCCCGTCTTGTCGACGCAAAGCGTATCGACCCGTGCCAGCGTCTCAATACTCTTCATGTCATGGAGCATGACGTGGCGTCTTGCCAGCAGCACAGTACTCGTCGCCAGTGTGACGCTCACCAGAAGGTAGAGGCCCTCCGGGATCATGCCGATGACGGCGGCGACCATGCCGACGACACTGTCGCTGAAGTTGATGCCCTGCGTCACATAGCTTTGCAGGAACAGCGTGATCCCGATAGGAATGATCATGACGCCCGCTGCAATGACGATCTTGTTGATCGCGCGGACCATTTCCGACTGCTCGCCGGTGGGCATTTTCCGCGCCTTGAGCATGAGCTTGGAGATGTAGGAGTCGTTGCCGACCTTGGTGAGCTCCGCGACGCACTCGCCGGAGACCACAAAGCTGCCCGACATCAGTTCGCTCCCCTCTCCCTTGACGATCTCGTCGGCTTCACCGGTGAGGAGTGCCTCGTTGACAGCCACTTCGCCCGATAAGACAACGGCGTCCGCCGGGATCTGATTGCCGCCCTTAAGGACGATCACGTCGCCCAGCACCAGCTTGTCGATGGGGACGTTGGTGTTCTCGCCGTCCCGGATCGCGACTGCATTGGGCTCGTTCAAAATACTCAGCCCGTCCAATACCTTCTTGGCATGCAGCTCCTGGAAGATACCGATCAGCATGTTGGCGATGACAACCGGCAAAAAGGTCAGGCTGTTGAAGGCGCCTGCCACGATCAGCAGCAAACTGATGATCAGAAAGATCAGGTTGAAGTATGTAAATACGTTTTCTTTGATAATATCCTTGGTCGTCTTCGCAGTGCGGTCCACCTGCACATTGACCTTGCCGCGGGAAGTCAGTTCCCGCACCTGCGAGGATTCCAGTCCATATTGAATGATAGTGATCACCTCAGATTCGTTCAAAATATAGTGCATGCGCGCAAGAGCCGCATGCTAAGAATAGATTATAGCATGCGGCTCTCTAAATTCGATTGCCAGTTTGTGAATTTTGTATTAAAATTCCGGCGCCTACGCATCCGTCCCGATTTCGTCCGTCTCGATCACGAATCGGACGCTGCCCTTCTGGCCGTCCAGAATACCGGAGAAATTATTGTAGCGGTGCTCTGCATCTCTGGCCGCCTTGACGCGCCGGATGACTTCCATGTATTCCGGCCCTGTCAGCTCCGCGAGACTCTGAATGCCCTCCTCGTCAAATTCACTGACGCCGTCCGCGAAGGCGTTCATACCGTCTACCAGCTGCCAGTATGTGCTGCCGAGCTTGCCGCCTGCTGCGGACACCTGGCTGAGCGCTGTATTTAGCTGCGAGGAACCTTCTGCCGCGGTGCCGATCGCTGTCTCAAACTGTGTGAGCCCCTCTGTGAGACCCTGGCTTCCCTGCGAGAGCGCTGTGACGCCGGTCTTCATCTGTTCCATGCCCTGTGCCAGCTGTTCGAGCGAGTCCTGCACGGTGGACAGGCCCTGCGCATATTCGCCGATCACGCCGAGCGCACCCTGCATCTCTTGCATCGTTGCGGACAAAGCCTCTAGCTGCGCCGGATCCAGTGTACTGAGGTCCGGCATCTCCATATCCGGCACTTCGTCTCTTGCTTCCTTGATGCTGCCATACCGCGCATCCAGCTCCGTCTGTATGCCTGCCAGCGTCTCTGCGAGAAGGTCGTCCAGGCTGATCTCAATCTCCTCTGCCTCCACGTTGATTTCCGGCAGGTCGCCGGTATTGGCCGCGATATCCCCGCGAATTTCTTCGATCAGCTGCGATTTGACCGCACCAATCTGCTCGTCCGTGAGCCCCAGTCCGTCCAGCGCGCCACTTTGTCGTATGCGCTGCTCCGCCGCGTCCTTCGCGCCATCCGCGGTCGCGTTGGCGGCCTGCTCTGCCGCCTCCTGGACGGCGTCCGCCGCCGCATTCTGCGCGGCTTCCTGCGCCTGTTCGCGCGCCTGTTCTTTGGCTGCGTCCTCCAGCGACTGCGCCAGGTCTTCCGCCTGCCCTGTGAGGTCCGGCGCCGGATTCTCGTCGACGGCGGTCTTGAGGCCTTCCGTCTTTTCGACATAGCTCTGCAAGGTCTCGAAAAGGCTCTGCAGTCCTTCCACCGAGGCGCTGATCCCTTCTAATTGGCCGGCAAGATCTCCGCCCGCCTGCGCCAAAGTCTGCAGGGCTTCCTGCGCCTGCGCGGACGCCTCCTTGCTCTCTTCAGAAGACAGGGAGGACAGGTCGATCTTGCCGAGCGACTGCTCCATCTGGCCAAGGCCCTTCTCCAGCTGGCCAGCGCCTTTTGTGAGTTTGCCGATGTTTTGACCCAGAAGTGTTAAGCCCTCGTCCAGTGCGCTGCTGCCCTCGCTGATCTTGGACAGCCCGCCAAAATACTGATCCAAATACTCGCCAAACGTCGCGCCGCCATCCGCCAGCTCCCCGGCCGCGTCGGCAAGCTCGGAGGATGCGTCGGTCAGTTCGTCCATGTCATCGGCCATGTCCTCAAGATCCTTCAGATCTTCATCCTCCAGCTCGTCAAACAGGCCGGTGCTCACGACGGTCGCCGTAAAGTCCAGCGCAAAATCCACCGCGCGCGCCTCGATCTCCACATATTCAGGCAGCTCGATCTCCTCGGTCGGCTCATAATTGGCAAGCTGCAGGCTGTCCATAAGCCCCGGGAAAGCGAATCCGATCACCGCCTTCTGGTTGCCCAGATCCAGAATGCGCCCGTTGGTCACTTCGATGTCGCTGAACACGTCGCCGGACAGGATCGCAGAAGACAGGACCATGAAGGGGACATCCGTGTGGTTGTCGTAATCGAAGCGGATGCGGACCGCGCCGGTCTTGCCGGCAATCTCCGCCGGCGTCACTTCGGTGCCCTCCAGGTAATAGGTGATCTTGACGTCCACCGGAAGCGGCTGGTCGGATTCGCCCTTATAGCGGATTTCTTCACCGTGGTTTTCCCACAGATAGCGTCCCTCGCCTGCCTCGCTGAATTCTTCGTCGCCCTCGGTGTTCTTGATGTCCCGCAGGTTGGAGCAGTCCTCGATGGGATCCTCGCCGCGGATCTTTTTCAGGGCCACTTCGACAGTCTTCTTCGTCGGTCTGCCGGCCGCGTCCGCCTGCACATACACCGTCTCTTCCTTCTCTTCCGGCACCACGGTGGGCGTATCCACCGGCGGGTGAAAGACAACCTCCTGCGCCGCGGCGTTTCCACCGTTTGCGTCGCTGCCTGCGGCGTTTGCATCTGTGGTTTGTGAGACGCCATTGCCGGCTTGTTCAGCCTTGCTCCCGCTGCCTGCGCAGCCCGTCATCCCGACCACAAGACTTGCGCTCATTGCGATAGCCATCAGTTTATAAAACAAGCCTCGTTGCCTATTTTCCATGCATTCTCTCCTTATGTATCTCTTCATACGACGCTTGCCTTCTTTCCATGTTTGATCAACACCTAAGGATATGGGTCCGGAAGGGCGACTCCAGCTCTCGAGCGTGGAGCCCTGCAGGACCCATATCCGAGGTGCTTATGGACATTCGAAGTGCTCATCACTCCGCATTCTTCAGTGCCTCATCCATCGGCACCTTTCCGATCTTCCGGTATTCGAACGCCGCCACGACCGCGTAAGCGAGGACGCCCAGGACCGCCATCTGGACGTAGACGGGCGTTCCCACATACAATTCGATCCACCCCGTCATCTCCAGGCGGATCATGACCTTCATCAGATAGCGGATGAGGGTCGAAACAAGCGGGATGGTCGCCGCGAAGCACACAAGGTAGACCACTGTGGTGGACCGGATGTAGAGCCGGCCGATCTCGCCGCCTGTGTAGCCCAGGATTTTGGCCATGGAGATGGACTGGGCGTTCTTCTCGATGATGATCTTGGACAGGATGTAGATGAGGACCAGGAAGATCATCACCGCGAAGAAGTCCACCAGATACATCATGCTGCCCATGGAGATGGTCAGCTGCCGCGAGACCTTGGTCAGCGACTCGAAGTCGCTCTCCGTGCCGATATATTTGTCGTCGATGTCCGTGATCGGCGTCTCGGACATATATCCCGAGAAGTAGTCCTTCCCGAGGTCAAAACACTGATTGAGCGCGCTCTGCTCCATAAAGACACAAATTGACGCCTGATAGTCATAGACGCCCGCCACCGTGAAGCGGTATTTGTCCGCGCCATACTTCTCCTGCAGCTCAATCGCATCGCCCGGGAACACGTCATATTTGTCGGAATAGGCCGACGAGATCAGGACCCGGGGATCCTCCCCCTTCACGGACGCCGGCACGCCCTGCACATAGCGGCTGTCCGTGGGCATACCGTAGAGCATGACGTCCTCGCTCCGGTAGGGCCCATCCGAAGGCGTCCGGAGGTTGTAGGCGCTGAATTTCTCCGCCGTCTCGTTTTCCGTCTCCACCTCCGACATGAACTGCATCATGTGGAGCGCGCTCGTGAGCTTGTGGTCCTCGTCCATAGCCTCCAGCGGGATCTGCAGGATATACTGGTGCTCCGCCAGAAGATTGTCGCTGATGACCTGCTGGTAGTGATCCAGCGCCTGCGGCAGCGCGAGGCCAAAAATCAGCAGGATGTTGGCAAAAAAGACGCCGAATAATAACACCAGATAATTGGGCAGATTCTGCGCGATCACGCGGATGCGGAAGCGGTCCATGAAAGGAATGCCCGGGCTTAGCGGGAAAGCTCTTTTCATCCGGCGCCGTTTCAGGTCTCTTCTGAGAAACCGCAGAGGCGTAAGACCCAGTGAATACCTTAGGACAGCCCAGGTCACGACCGCCATGATGAGGATCGGAATGACCGTCGTCAGCACAAAGGCCTCCGCGTTCCATATCGTGACATATTTGGTCAGGCTGTAGCTGTTGTAATACATGTTGGCGCAGACCTTCTTAAGCCATGTGTAGCCCAAGATATTGCCGATCAAAGCACTGATCAGCGTCACAAGAAGCGGCATGGCCATATAATGGCGGATCAGCTCGCCTTTGGTGAAGCCCATGGCGCGGAGCGTGCCGATGACCGGCGCCTCCTTGCTGATCGTGTTGCTGATCGTGATGCCGAATACGAATGCGATGATCCCGATCATAATATAAAGAAGAAGCTCCATCATCGCGCGGTCGCTTCCCATGTCTTCGCCCGCAAAGCGGATGGCCTGGTTGGCGTAGCGGGGAATATAGTTCTCTAGTTTCACTTCTTTGGCGAGGTCCTTCATGAGCTGCTCGCCGCAGTCGTTTTCCTCCGCCTCGTCCGCCGGCGGATCGTTGTACTGGAAGGCATAGTTAAACATAAGCGTCTGGTCCGGATACTGTGCGAACTCCTCCGGGCAGCACACCGCCACGCCGAACATCAGCGCATCAAACATGGTGTCGTTGTTGTCCGAAAACATTGTGCTGTAATCCGAGAGCGCCACGAGGCCGGTGATCACCCAGCCGTCCTGCGCGCTTCCCTGCGCGTCGGCGCTTTGCCCGCTGTCCTGCGCGCCAGCGGCGTGCCCGTCGGCAGACGCATCGGCCTGCGCACCGCCTTCCGCCGGTCGAATCCTGTCCCCGACCTTGAATCCGTTGTTATCGGCGTACATGCGGTCCACGGCGATCTCGCCCGGCGCCTGCGGAAACGCGCCCTCCATCAGGCAGACCAGGTCCACCTGGTCTCGATTTTGAAAGACGCGGAGCGTACTGCCGTTCTCCAGTTTGAACTCCCGATAAAAAAGCTCATACAAAGAAAGGCCCAGTCCTTCTACGGATTTCCACTGCGCCTTATTCATTCTCTTCTGTGTGCGGAAGTTGCCGTCTTCCACATTGTATTTGGTGAAGCTTTCGCTATAGGCCTTTACCATACTGCCGTCCGCCACCAGAAAGCCGGATATGAATCCGATGGTAAAGATCATGAGCAGGGCGATCACCACATATTTGCCGAGGTCGTCCCGCAGGTCGCGGAGAAACCTCTTATTGAGGGGATTCTTGTTCATGCTGTTGTGCCTTTGCCGGTCCTTACCATTCCTTACCATTCGAGCGCGTCCGCGCTCACTCTGCTTGTATTGACGACAGTGTCGCGGATCTGCCCGTCGCGCAGCCGCACGACTGTGTCCGCCATATATTTGATAGCGTCATTGTGGGTGACCATGATCACCGTATTGCCGTAAGTTCGGTTCACCTGCTCGATCAATTTGAGGATTTCCTTGGACGTCTTATAGTCCAGTGCGCCGGTTGGCTCATCGCAGAGCAGGATGTCCGGGTTTTTGACCACCGCGCGGCCAATGGCCGTCCTCTGCTGCTGTCCGCCGGAGAGCTGACTGGGGACCTTGCCCCTGTGCTCCCACAGTCCCAGGAGTTTTAGCAACTCGTCCACATCCAGCGCCTTGTCGCTCAGGTAGGCGCCGACCTCGATGTTCTCCCGCACGGTCAGATTGGGAATTAAGTTATACATTTGAAAGATGTATCCCAGATGCTTTCTGCGATACATTGTGAGTTGCCGTTCGTTCATATGGGACATGGACTCGCCGTCGATCACGATTTCGCCCGCGTCCGCGCTGTCGATCCCGCCGATGATATTGAGAAGGGTCGATTTGCCCGATCCCGAAGGCCCAAGGAGGACACAGAAACTGCCCTTTGCAAGGGACAGATCGATTCCCTTTAAAACTTCGACGCGGCTGTCCCCCTGTCCGAAGGACTTATATAGCCCATTGATTTCAAGAAACATGATTATGCCTCACTGATGCCTTTCCTATGCTGTTTGCGATATCCGCTCGGAGAGACTCCATACTCGCCCCGGAACGCAGCCGCGAACTTGCTGCAGTTCTCGTAGCCGACCATGCCGGCGATCTCCATCACGGAGAGCTCCTCCTGCGCCAGCTTCTCCGCCGCCATTTCCATCTTTCTCGCGCGGATGTATTTGTACATGGACTCGCCGTAATAGTTGCGGAAGCTGTTCTTGAGTTGTGTCTGCGACACATGCATCTTGTCCGCCATCTCCCTGATCGTAATGTGTTTGTCTACCCGCTCCAAAATATAGCTGCTGGCGTTCTTTGCAAGCTCAACCTGGGATTTGGTGCAATTCTGTGTCCTGTCCGTGCTCATCTTCTTACTCTCCGTCAAAAACCACAAATGGTTAGCACTTATTAACTCTGTAAAGTTTAGCATCGCTAACTTTCGGTGTCAAGACAAGGCGTCCAGAAAGTTGCATCCAGACAATGCATCTTCGCGGAGCACGAGCTGCGCTTACCGGCTGATCAAACAAATAGAGCGCGCCGCCAACGCGACGCGCTCCTTCCTAAATCCCCCCGGATCAGTCGGCCGATTCGGCCGTCCCCTGTAAATCTGATCCTTCGCCCGGATAATCCAGCGCTTTTTCCTATTCTATTGTGTCAGTGCACACAATTCATCTGCACAAATCCTGTTCGAATGTGCTGCGAACAGATTATTTCTGCATCTCCTCGATCATGGCCAGTGCGCCGTAGATGTTGGAATCATCGCCCAGCTCAGCGATCTTGAGCTCGACTGTGTCTCTGATGGAAGGCATGCAGTAGCGGTCTACTTCCGCCTCGATCTTCTCAAGGAAGGTCTGTCCAACGGCCTCGATGACGCCGCCGCCATAGACAACGACCTGCGGGCTGATGGTGTTGATCATATTGCCGGTTGCGATGGCCAGATAATGGCACGCTCTGTCGACTGCCTCAACTGTGACAGCGTCCTGTTTCTTGAGCGCTTTCTTGAGGAATTTGCTTCTAAAGACGCCTTCCTGCACATGCTCAGCCATCATGGTCTCTCTGCCGCGGCTCGCCTGTATGCGAATGTAGGAGGACATACCCTTCTTACTGGAGAAGGCCTCCAGGCATCCTCTCTGTCCGCATCCGCAGAGCGGTCCCTCGGGATCCAGGATCATATGGCCATACTCAGCGCCTTTGTACATATGGCCGGAGTAGAGCTCGCCGTTCAGGATCAGGCCGCCGCCCATGCCGGTACCTACGAAGAAGCCGACGACATCCTTGTAGCCTCTAGCTGCGCCGTACTTGTACTCGCCAAGAACGCCGACGTTGACGTCGTTGCCGATATAGAAGGGCACGCCGAATTTCTTCTCCATGGAGGACTTGATGTCATAATTTCTCCAGGGAAGGTTGGGGGAAAACAGGATGATTCCCTTTGCCTGGTCGATGACGCCCGGTGCACCGGCTGCGATCGCCGCAACTTCCTTCTTGCTGATACCGGATCCTTCCAGCATCTCTTCCACAACGCTGACGATCACGTTCTCAACGTTGTCCTGGGAATCGCCGTCCTTCTTGGTTTTCTTCTTAATGCGGTAAACGATATTCTTCTCCTGGTCAAAGATCACGCCGAGGATCTTGGTTCCGCCGATGTCGAGACAGATATTATACTTTTTAGCCATGTGAGCCCCCTTGAAATGAAGTGAAAATTATCATCTCTATTATATGGCAATTATGCCAAAAAATACACCTTTTTGCACAAAACGGCAATAAATAGGCACAAACTATTCGACAATTTTCACAGGAAGCACCACCCTGAAAGTTATGCTCTCGTTTTCGCTCTCTGCGGTGATCCTTCCGCCGTGCAGCTCTGCGATTTCCTTGGCAATGGCAAGTCCCAGGCCGGCTCCGCCGCTTTCCGTCCCCCTCGCCTCGTCGAGACGGTAGAACTGTTCGAAGAGCAGTTTCAGCTTCTCTTTGGGGATGGTCGGTCCGCTGTTACGCAGGGAAATCTCGACGCTGCCAGCGGTATTTTGGCGCATGGTGAGACGCAGCGCCGTGTCCGGATAACTGTAGCTGACCGCGTTGCGGATCAGGTTGTCCATGACTCGCTGCAGCTTGTCCGCATCGCCCTCAATGTAGACGTCCGGCATGATGTCCGCCTGCCAGTGCACGCCCTTTTCCACAAGGAGCGGCTCGGACTCCGAGACGATCTGCTCCAGCATCCGGCTCAGGTGGACCTGGGACCGGTTCAGCGTCATGGTCGTCAGCGTCAGCCTCGTGATGTCAAAAAATTCACCGATCAGCTCTTCCAGTCTCTCCGCCTTGTTTCTGGCAATGCCTATGTATTTGGCTCTCTGCTCGGCCGACAGCTCCGGATTCTCCTCCAGAAGGACCAGATAGCCCAGTACGCTGGTCAATGGCGTCTTGAGGTCGTGGGCCAGATACATGATCAGGTTGTTCTTTTTCTCCTCGTTTTCGAGGAGCCGCCGCTCGTCCAAAATCGCCTGCAGGCGCACCTCGTTGAGCTTGTTCTCCGCTTCTTTCATGACATCCGGCAGCACGATGGGCTGCTCCTTGTCGGCGGCCAGCTGCGCGGTCGCGCCTAAAAGATCATCCAGATAGCGCAGCGGCTTCTGCAGAAATAGAATCGTATATAGAAACCACACAGCGACCGGAAGCCCAAATCCGATCAAAAACAGGACGATCCGCGGCAGTTCGATCCGGCCGCCGCTCCCGGGGCCGATCCGGTTCCAGATATGTGTCATGTAATAGTAGAGCCACCCCATTACCAGGACCATGTAAATTGCCGCATGCGTCACATACTGTAAGGCCAGATGCCGGCTCAGGCGGATGCGGAGTGATGACGGGGCGCGCAGTATTGTTCTCTTTCTTTCGTTCAAAACGTATTCCTCACTCAATCGTATAGCCCACGCCCCAAACCGTCTTGATATAGCGGGGATGGCGGGCCGGCTCCTTCATCTTGGAACGAAGGCGCGCGATGTGGGCCATGACCGTATTATTGCAGTCCAAAAACTCCTCGCCCCACACCTTTTCGTACAGTTCCTCGGATGAGACCACCTTGCCGCGATGCTCGCACAAATAGCGCAGGATGGAAAACTCCATGGGCGTCAGTACCAGCTCGCTTCCGTTGAGCCTTGCCTTGTGGGTGTCCCGATCAATCGTAAGACCCCGGATCGTCAGCTCCGAGGGCGCTTCCTCCGGTGCGCCGCCCACGTTGTAGCGGGTGTAGCGGCGGAGCTGTGTTTTGACACGGGCCATGAGTTCCAGCGGGTTGAAGGGCTTGGTGATATAGTCGTCGGCGCCGAGTGTCAGGCCTGTGATCTTGTCCGTATCCTGGATTTTGGCCGTCAGCATGATCACAGGAAAATAGTGCTCGCGGCGGATCTGCCGCAGAAGCTCCAGGCCATCTCCATCCGGAAGCATCACGTCCAAAATGGCCAGCGAGATGTTCTCGCTCTCCACAATGTCCATCACGCCCGCCGCGCGATTGCATTTCTTTACGTTGTAGCCCTCATTCTGCAGATAGATTTCGATCAGGTCCGCGATTTCCTTTTCATCGTCCACAACAAGAATATTCATACTTGTAAACCTCTTTCTCCAAATCCCGCCGATTATACCGCATTTTGGCCGCAAAGAAAACCCCTCCCCGGCATCACTGCCGGGAAGGGGTACTTCTTATGGGTTATTGTGTCTTGGCAGTCTACTCACTGCATATCTCACACTTCAGAATCAAGCTCTGCGCTTTTTCTTCTGTGCCAGGACTGCTGCAAGGCCTGCAACACCGAGTGCGAATGCGCCGCCTGCTGCTGCAAGAGGTGCTTCATCGCCGGTTCTTGCATCCTTAGGATCTCTCATGATGAAGATCGCATTTCCATTGTCGTCATAGATATGGTCATACGTGCTGGAGAACTCTCCGTCCTCGCTCATCGTAAACTCAATATTCTTGGCGAGATGGTATCCGCTCGGGGACTTGACCTCTACGAAGCGGAATGTGCCGGTTCCGATCTCGATCAGGTTGATCATGTGGACCGATCCATCTGTTGTCCACTCGTCGATGACCTTTCCATCGTCCACTCTTACCAGACGGATCACTGCTCCCTTGAGCGCTTCGCCGGAATTCTCGCTTACCTTGTACAGGCCAGCCTTGAAGTACTGTCTGTTCACGAAGTCGACTGCGGTATTCGGCAGTGCTACAACATTCAGGATCGACTGGTCTTCATCATCCGCTACTGCTGTAACAGTGATATCGTACTCCAGTTTCTCGCCTACGTTGTAAGCCATATCCTCGATATCGCCCTCTACCTCGGTCACTTTGTACCTGTAGACTTCTGCAAGATCTTCATATGCGTTAACGGTTACTGTGTAAACATTTTCTTCCTCATCATATACGGCACCTGCCTCCGCGTCAGGATTCACCACATATCTGAATGTAGGATACAGGATGTTGCCCTCTGCGTCATTGGTGACGGTCGTGATGAGATTTCCTTCGCTGTCACTTACTGTGAAGCTGAAGAGTCCTTCGTAGTCCTTAATATCAGCACCCTTGAGGATCTTCTTACCGACGACGGTATCTTCACCTTTCGCCCTGTAAGCATTGCTGAAATCAAGTCCTTCCTTGTTATCGATACTGACATCCAGGATGCCCATATCGTCTGCGTTGACGGCTACCGTTGCTGTCAGCGTGTAATCGTTGACCAGCTCGTTGTAGGTCACGCCCTTGTAAGTATAGGTTCCGTCTCCATTGTCCGTTGCGCCTTCAGGGATCACTTCATCGATCGTGTAGATGTAATCCTTGGACTCATAGGTCACAGGATCAGCGGTAATGTCAACAGGCGTCACCATATCTTCAAGGTTGCTGGTTGTCAGTGTCAGTGTGTTGTTGGTCTCGTCAAATGCGTAGCTGTTTTCCTCAGCCAGGTGGTTTACAACGTACCGGAATACAGGATAGTTGATGGTTCCGTCTGCATTGTTGGAAACAGTTGCCAGGACATTTCCGTCCGCATCCTTGATCTCGAACTGGTACTCACCATCTGTCAGGTTGCGTCCTCTGAGAGTCTTGGTACCGCTGATTGTATCCTCACCCTCTGCGTGGTAGAAGTTCACAAATGCGTTTCCAAACTTGAACTCATAGCCGAGGAGCTTCTCGACAAATGTCAGCTCTCCTTCAGGTTTTGCATCTACGCTAACTTCGATCAGACCCTTCTTGTTGTCATGGAGCGTTGCTGTGATCTGGAAGACTGCGGGATCATATGTCACACCGTTGTAGGTGTATGTTCCGTCCTCGTTCTCCACAGCGCCTTCAGGAACGACCTCGCTGACTGTGTAATAGTACTTAGTATCTTTTACAAAGCCATGCTCGTCCTTATCCATGCTGTCAAGGTCATACTCGATCAGGTCGAATGTGACCGATCCATCCTTGGCATTTTCCTTGGTGTCTACATTTTCAATGATGTTTTCGAATGTCTCATCCGTGCGGTTGAGTTCGAATGTAAATTCTTTGGAGTTCAGGATCCTTCCAAGCAGAGTCTTTTCTGCATACAGCTGCAGTGCGCCTTTTGCATAGTACTTGTTATGGAAGTCATTTCCTTCGCTGTCCTCGATTTCGACATCGAGCTTCTCTACGCGAGGTTCGATCTCTTCTCCCGTAGGTGTAACAGTTACGTTCAGAGTGATCTCTGTCGTGTCATACGTAAAGTATGTCTGACCGTCATTGACCTCGGTGATCGTGTAGGTGAAGCCATTCTCAAGATCCTCGGCCCAGTTGACTGTGACGATGATCACGTTGTTCTTGGCATCATATACGGTGCCAGGGGTTGCCTGGTAGTCCACAATGTATCTGAATGTAGGATACTTGATGGTCTTTCCGGTGTAGTCCTCATTGATCATGTCAGAGCTCTTGACTCTTGCGATCTCATGGCTGCCTCTCTGATCCGGGATCTTCTCGCTGATGACGAACTCAAATTCTTCGTCCTCAGGCAGGCGGTATGTGAGCTCCTTGGAGCCGCTGATACTCTTCTCGCCCCTTGCCTTGTAGTAGTTCGTGAACTCAGCGCCGGTGTCTGTTTCCACTGCAACTCCCAGCTTGGCTACGCCTGGCTCGAGCTCGTCTTTGGTCACAACCACAGATACTTTGATGGTATCCACTGTTGTGCCGTCATAAGTGATTCCGGGCTCGCTGCCGATAACCTCTTTCACTTTGTACTCAGCTGTCAGGTCTTTCTCAAGATCTTCCTTGCTGGCGTAGGTCTTGATGATCTCGGTCAGGTTTCCGTCCTCATCTGTTTTTGTCGTCAGTCCCAGATTGTCTGCATCCGGATCTACAACATATCTGAAAACAGGATAGTAAACTACGCCGAATGCATCATTGACTACCGTTCCAAGGACTTTTCCGGCCTTATCCGTGATCTCAAACGTGAACTCTTTATCCTGAAGCTCACGGCCATACAGGAATTTAACTGCTTTTCCTGTACCTTCGCCTCTTGCTCTGTAGGTGTTAATGAAGTTCGCATTCTTCTCAGGTTTCACCTCTACATTCACGTCGAGTTTACCCTGATCATCTTCGTTGAGAGAGACTGTTGCTGTCACTGTGTATTCAGTAGTGTCATACGTAATACCAGCTGCATTGCCAGTTTCCTCAGTCACCGTGAATACATAATCCTTAGGCTCATACTCTACAGGATCAGCAGTAGCATCTTTTACATTGATGATGTTTTCAAGATCTGCTGCCTTCACCACGATCGATTCGTGGTTCTCATTCTCCCAGTTGGGAAGCATGACGGTTCCCGGCTCAAGAGAGCTGTCGACCACAAACTTCAGACTGGGATACTTGATCTGGTTTCCGGTGTTGGTGAGTGTAAACTCTTTGTCTCCGATCTTGATCTTGAAGGTGAATACAGTTTCGTCGTCACCTTCCTTGATCTCGCGGCCTCTGAGGGTCTTGGTTCCGCTGAACGTTCCTTCTCCCTTTGCATCATAGAAGTTCTTAAACGCATTCTTGAACTTGTATTTTGCAAGGATCGCTTCGATCAGACTGCCAAAATCATCCTCGACCTTGACGTTGATCGTGCCGTCTTTGTTGTCATGGAGTGTGACCTTGATTCCGTAAACGTTCTCATCATACGTCACGCCGCCGGCGTTTCCTTTCACTTCGCTGACAGTGTATTTGTAAACAGTATCTTTTACAAATCCATGGTCATCTCTGTCCATGTTGTCCAGCGTGTAGGTGATCTTGTCAAAGGTGATCGCATTCTTGACGTTCTTCTTCTCCTGCAGGGTGTTGCCCTGCTCATCCTTGAGCCGGAACGTAAACTCGCCGCTGTTCAGGATTCTTCCGAGCAGAGTCTTTTCTGCAGTGAGCTCCATAGCGCCCGTTGCTTCATACTCGTTCTTGAAATCATTACCTATCGGCTTGTTGATCGTTACATCCAGTCTGGACTGGTCGTTCAGGTTCACAGCTACGTTGACTGTCAGATCAATGACTGTCGTATCGTAGGTTACGCCCTTATAGATGAACTTTCCGTCAGTTGTTTCATCTGCACCCTCAGGAATGACTTCGCTGATCGTGTACTTGTACGGACTCTCAATATCCTCAACCTTCTGTACGTTGACGGTGATCGTGTTGCTCTCTTCGTCATACGTAGTTCCTGCTTCTTTGTTGGCGTCTACTGTGTACTTGAAAGTAGGATAATCGATCGTCTTCATGTTCTGCCCGTCATTGAGCTCATCCGTGTTCTTGACGGTAGCGATGACTGTATCGCCTTCCTTGATCTCAAACTCGAATTCTTCATTATCGGGCAGACGGTTTGTAAGTTCCTTAAATCCGCTGGGCTTAGCCTGTCCTGCTGCAGTATAAGTGTTGGTAAATTTCTTTCCTTCTTCTGCTTCTGCAGTGACTTTCAGCTTGGATTCATCATCCGGGTCAACCTCAGGTGTAACCTTGATAGTCTGTGTCGTAGACGTATCATATGTGATACCTGCTTCGGACTGCTCAATCTCTTTTACCGTATAAGAAGTTGCTTCCAGATCCTCAACTTTGTTTACGGTAATGATGACAGCTGTCAGCTGACCGTTTGCAGTTTCCAGCTTTCTTCCGGCTGTCGCCTTGGGATCAACGATATATTTGAATGTAGGATACTGGATCTTTCCATTCAGGTCATTAGCAACTCTTCCGATCGGATTGACGCTATCGCTCTCATCGAAAATCGCAAACCAGAACTCGCTGTCTTTCAGCTTACGGCCTTCAAGGATCTTCTTGCCTTCGGCAGTATCCTGGCCCTCTGCGCCATACGTATTGACGAAACTAAGCGCATCTGCATCAGTCAGTGTGACTTCAATTTCCGTATTGCTGCCCTCTTTCATCTTGGCTGTCGCAGTAAAGGTCTTGCGGTCTTCCGGATACAGAGGATAAACAATACCGGGGCTCGGATTGTCTTTGTTCTCCATCACCGTGAACTCATAAGGTCCTTTAAGTTTCTGCGGGCTTCTGACAGTAATGGTAACTAAAGTCGTATCAGTCTCACTGTCAACTGTGACGCCTTCGGTTCCGCCTGCATCCAGGACAAATTTGATCGTAGGATACTTGATCTTTCCGCCGGCTTCATTTGTGACGTGTCCGATCACCTTAGTGCCGTAATAGAGATCAAATGTGAATTCTCCTTCTTTCAGTGTTCTTCCGTTCAGGACCTTCGTGCCCTTAGGCGTCGCCTCTCCTTCTGCTTCCATAGGAGTGTTGATAAAGTCAAATTTCTCTGCCGTCTTTTCCAGATTGACATCCAGCTTAGACTCATCTTTGCTGTTCATCGCAACTGTTGCGGTCACTCCATAGCTTGCATCGGAATACTGGATGCCGTCTCTGACCTCGCCGCCGTGCAGCTCGTTGAATTTGAACTTAAATTCTTTGGGCGTTTTGCCGTCTTCCTTCAGGAAGTCTTCGTAATTGCGGTAGGTAATAACGATCTCTTTCACATAGCCGCTGTTGCCGGTGACAACCTTCATTCCAAGCTCGTCATCCGTTGCAGTCGGTTTGACCACTGCCTTAATGGTCGGGAACTGGATTGCTGCTCCTACGTTGCCTGCAGTCGCTGCTGCGTGTGTCACCTTTCCAATAAGCGTCTCACCATCTGTCATATCATAGACGTTGAACTCGTAGGTTCCTGCCGCAAGCTCCTGCTCGTCATTCTCGACGATCTTGTCACCTGTCAGCGTCGCCTCTCCGTCAGCCTTATAGACGTTGACAAACGTGAAATTGGAGAAGAAATCGGTAATAACATTGCCATTCTTCAGAACTTTGATCTGAAGTTCTCCATTGTCGAGGTCTGTCACACGGACAGTTACAGGATACTCAGTTCCATCATATGTGACACCTTTGATCGGGGTCTTTGTGTCCTCTTTAATTGTGTACTGATAATCCACATAGCGGTGTCCGTCTCCGTCTGTCTTGTTCATGACATCGGGATCAATGTGGACCGTGTAGGTGTCATTTTCTTTGACTACCTTTGTCGTATCCTTGTATCCGGCTTCATCGCTTTCATCAAGGACATAGTCGATCTGAGGGAATACGATATCGCAGTCATATACATTTTCAGCCGCGTTCTTCGCAGATACTACGGTATTATCCGCGTCGTTCAGAGCCGCTTCAAATGTAAACTCTTCTACTCTGAGTTTTCTGCCCTTGATGGTCTTCTTGGCGCCAAGCACCAGGCTTCCCTCAGCATTGTACTCATTCGAAATATTTGCAAAATAGACATCGTTCTCGCCGGCGGTTACAACCTTACCATCGATCTTGACCTCTACATCGAGAGTATCATCCTCATCGTTACTGGTGACTTTGACTTCCACTGTATGCTCGGTCGTATCATACGTAACGCCGTCCTTGTCGCCCGGTTCTTCTTTGATCGTGTACTTGAATGTAGTAGGTTCATAACCGGTAATAACGCCATTAGCATCTCTGATCGGAGTAAGGTCAGTGGTTCTGAACACGATCTCTCCGAATCTGACCTTGCCGTTTGCATCATTTGCCTTTGTGACCGGTGCCGTAGGAGCAGGCTCACTATCACTTGCTGCCTTTCCTGTCGGTGCACCGTCTATGCCGGTCAGCGTAAACTCGTAGTCCCCAGCTGCAACATCTACATTGCTTCCGATCAGCTCTTTAAGTGCGCCGAGCTCAACTTTGCCCTCATAAGGTTTATCCTTAACGCCAACTGCTGTAGACGGCAGGAAGATAAACTGGCTAGGGTCAGCCGTTTCTCCCTTCGTACGATTTGCAAGTCTTACCTGTACGATGTAGTTGATCAGCTCATATCCGGGAGGGGCCACAACTTCTTTCAGGGCCCATACTTTATCCTTATTGGCATAGATATGGCCTGTTTTTTCAACACCGTCTTCATCCGTATAGGAGTAATCCTGGATTATGCAAATGCCGTTTGCACCGGTTGTATAGGTTCCCATGCAGTTCCTGCCTGCTTCCGCATCAGCAACGCTGCCATAGAGCTCAAACTGTGCACCCGCAAGAGTCACATTGCTCTTTACTCTATCCGTTTTACGCAGCTTGATGTAATCGACACTCGCATCACCAAGGCTCTCCGGCACGAACTCAGGATTGGGTCTGACCCACTTGTTGTTCATCTGCATTTTGTTCCAGACTTCCATAGTGTGGTGCAGATCATCCGCTGTGTAGAGGATTTCTGCATGATACGTCATTTCGTATCGCTTACCATTGTCGATCTTGAATGTGATTACATTACCCGACATATTATAATCAACTGTTGTTTCGACCAGCTGATCATTTTCATCATAGGTGTAGAATTTAATAGTAGACTCATCAACATACTGGTTGTCAGAGAACTCATCCTTACAGTCGACCTGTGTCTGGTTCTGATCTCCCATCCACTTGGCCTCTGGATTCATAACAATCCTATACACCGCATAGTTGACTACCTGATCCGGATTAGCAGGATCAAAGAAGCTCTTCTTCTCAGCATCGTAGTTTTCAGCCTCTTTATGCAGCATCTCATACCTGTAGTTGTATTCTACCGGTGTCTTCTGCGTGGTCCAATCACTCAGGGGAAGTTCCTTGTACTGAATGTTATTGTTGAAAGACTTAACAACTTCTGTAGATTCTTCACCTGCCTCGTCCTGATCATCAGAGAGGTTCAGAAGGCCGAGGGAATCTGCATCCTTGGGCATCAGGTAGAAGGTCAGTGTGTGATGCGGTGTTGTAGTCTCACTCACGCCTTCGATCTTGATCGTGGAACCGTCTGTTCCATTCTCGGAGATTGTGACAGTAACGCCATTCGCGTTTCCGTTTGTGTCCACCGGGATCAGCTTGTTTGCATCGGCATCGCCCACATACTGGGCTGCCTCTGCTGCTGTCAGTGTTTTGAAATACTCAGGTCTGATACCAAGATCAGAATCTCCGAACAGAACATCGTAGGTATCCTTGATCTCGGTCGTTCCATTCGTGGTCGTTGCAACAGAGAGGTTGGAAATATCCAGCGTGAACTTCCAGATGGGGTATTCCAAGCCGCCAATTCCGGTAGTCTTTGTCGGATATCCACCCCCACGCTTTACAACCGTAAGCGGAGGTACATCCGCATATGTATTGGTAACCAATACATTCGTATTGTCTTTTGTGACATTAAAGTCTGCTTCAAGACCGTTTGTCTTGTCCGTGCCCACTGTGATTGTGGTCGTGCGGACCAGGCCATAGAACGGGTTGGCCTGATCGTCGCCTTCGTGCAGCACTTCCTCCTTGATGTGGTAGGTTCCTGCGGGAAGGTTCTCAAAGGTCATGGTTCCGACCTTGCCGGTGCTGTTCTTGACCATGTCAAAATAGGTGAACACACCGATTTCATTGCCGTCGGCATCCTTAAGGACATTGCCGTCAGGATCTGTCACTGTGAACTTGAACTCTTTCTGCTGCTCTTCAGTCAGGTTACCGGTATACGAGATACTCTTGGTAACGACCAGTTTGCCGGCTTCCTTGTACTCATTCGTAAAGTCAACTGTAGACGAAGTAAACTTGTCAACATGTGCAAAAACGCCTGTTGTCTCATCATAGTCTGCAGTCTGTGCGTTTACTTTGACCGTCGTAGTTCTTTCATAACCTGCAATGTCAGCACTCTCAATAATGGTGTAATCGGCAGGTGCGTCAACCAGGATCTTATACCCGGGCTCGCCTGCAGCCTTGATCTGTGCATATGTGATTGTAGCAATAGTCGCTCCTGTGCTGTCTTTGACAGTGAAAGCAACCGCTGCCTTCTGCTCAGGGGTCAGCTTATTGATCGCTTCATCGTCGATAAAGGACTTTTTGAAGATGAGCGCGCCGACTTCCTTATAACTGTTGATCAGTTCAACGTGCAGTGTCTTTTTATCCTCCACTGCTCCGGATACACCCGCCGCGTCGTCATACGCCGTTTCTGCGTCGGTGCCCACTTTAACAGTTGTCGTTCTCTCGTAATACTGATCCTCGTAATCTGCCCCTGTCTCTTTGACCGTGTAGGTACCGGTAGGCAGGTTGTTGATAGTCCATTTACCGTCAGTAAACTCATCATAAGTCTTAGTGGCAGTATATCCATCCGGACCAGTCACAGTGAAAGTCATCTTGGACAGGTCGCAGTCGCTATTCAGAGGATCTCCCGCAAAGGTCTTAATAATTTCCAGATTTCCGAGCTTGCGTGTATAGGTGTTCTCAAAGGCAATTTCTTTCTCACTCTTGATTTCGACCACAATATTACCGTCTGGTCTTGTTATGGTCGTGCAGTTATAGATCGAAGTAATACTCTCTGCGTTCGTCTCCTTAACAATATAGACACCGGTGGGAACCTTTTCGAATTTCTTCTGGCCGTCTGTCATATCAAAATAGGAGAAAGTTGTAGGTTCAAAAATAATCCTATTGCCTTCTTTAGGAGTTCCATCTGCGTTGATGTTTGAATCCCTATAGCCGGTCACTGTAAATTGGATAGCCTTTTTCTGGTCATCCGTCAGGTTTTCATCTTTGAGTTGGGAATTCTTTCCGAATGTCTTTTTGACAATCAGATTGCCGTAACCCATATATCCATTAGTAACATCAATGCCTATACTGGTACCACCAGCGACAACTGTGAAGGTTACCTGATGCGTTTTACTCGATACTGTGCCACCCTTAATCGATCCAGAGACATAGAACAAAACAGAAGCTGTGTAGTCGTCCACATCATAGTTTGTCTCTACAATCGTATATGTGCCAGGCTCAAGCTTAATGTTAGAAGCAGGCAAGACACCAGCCTGTCTTTCGGCTTCAGTTATGCTGCTCGCATCATACGCATATGTGCCGACAGGTGTACCGGTCGCAGAGCTTCCTTTATAGATAACGAAACGAATACTCTTTTTAACAAGATTCTCAACCCGTTTCTGTTCCTTGTCGAACTCGACAGGATCTGCGATAGATTGTCCGTCGAGGATGACGGTCTTCGTAATTCCTACGCCTACGCCGACCTTAGAATACCTGTTCCAGAAATAAATGTAGGATCTGTTGCCATGTGTGACTTCTTTCGATGCCGAAGTATGACCATATGTGCGATTGATCTCGCTCTCTTCGTCCACAATCTGACTCCAGACGTCTTTATCGCCATGCGTGTAGACATCTTGCTTGTATTCATCGCCGCTCTCTACGACCTGGTAGTGGCCGACGGGAAGGTCGATACCAGCTTCCATCTCAGCCAGCGTAAACTCACTCTTTCCATTAACTGTGACTTCCACGTTACCATGATCAACGTCTATGATCTTAAAACGGAGTTTGCCGCGAAGTTCAGTTTTCTCAACGTCAGTAAGTCCAGTAATAGTCTTATCAATCATCAGCTTACCGCTGTTGACATAGTTGTTGTTAAAGACAGCTGTATGCTCCTGCCCTTTCGCACTCACGGTTGCGCTCGTCGGATTGTCGCTAGCGCTGCCATCCAGGGCGACTGTAGTTGTCCTGATATACTTATCGAGATCCGCATTAACCTCTGTGATCTTATATGCGGTGCTGCTCACAGGGACCTCAACAGAATACTCTCCATTAGCGTCCAAGTCAGACAGTTTTACCTTATAGGAGTTGGTACCATTCGAAATCGTGAACAGAACAGTATCCGGATCACTAAACTTAGCCTTAAATGCTGCCAGAGATTTAATATCTCCTGAGAGGGTCTTCTTCACCTTGATCGTACCCTTGTCCTGGCTGTAGTCATTGTTGACCGTTATTTCAGCTGTCTCGCCGAATATCACTTTCGATGTACCAGGCGTAGAAGTACCTCTGCCGGAAACGTCACCGTCATAGGTTGTTACGCGGGTGAAATTCGTGAAATCCGCATTTCCGCCCTCAGTGACGGTATAGTTGCCGATGGGAAGATTATCGATTGTACAAACTCCGTCGGCTCCAGTTCCAAAATTCGTGCTATTGATCGTGACCGTTTTGGTATATCCGTTGGGTCCTGTGATCGTCACAGTGGCTTTGGACCTCTTCTCGCGGAAGTTTTTGTAGTTCTTGTCACCCGTGACCTTTTTAATGATCTTCAGTGATCCGACCTTTGTATAGACATTCTTGTAGGTCGTTTGCGCGGTCTCTCCGTCTGTGACAGACGCAGTGGTCTGTAGCGTAGTAGACGCAGTCGCTTCGCCATTGATAAAGGTCTCTACCTTTGTGCCGTTTCCGCTGGCTACACCATTTTCTTTGATCGTATAGGTGCCAACTGGAAGATCGCTGATAGTAATAGATCCGCTCGCGATTTCGGCATATGTGACCGTACGGGAATAGTTATTGGGTCCGGTAATGGTGAAGGTTACATCTTTCTTTAATGCATCTGTCACACCATCGCCGTCAAATTCTTTGGTCAGCTTCAGAGCGCCTTTCTTCTGTCTGTAATTATTTGTAAAGAGGGCTTCCGAATTTTTATCCTTCTCTACAGCGATATCACCGCCGATATTGCCTGTGCCGCTATTCTGACCATCCACTGTAAACGAATAAGTAGCGGATGTGCATTCATAACCATCAACATTTCCAGCGTTTTCAACCACATGATACTTACCTACAGGCAACTCGCTCAGGGTAAGCGCTCCACCCGCTTTGTAGATATCTTCATAGGTATAAACATGTCTGTAATTATTAGGGCCTGTGACAGTGAATGTAATCTTCTCCCGCTGCGCCTTAGTCATATTGTTGCTGTTCAGCGCAGAACCGTTAGCAAAATTCTTCTTAAGGACAAGATTTCCACTGTCCTGCACATAGATATTCTTCAGATGGAAAGTTCTCTCATCGCTGGCAGGGATAGGCTGAGTCACCTCTGTTACAGATGAAGAACTGAGAGTATAATCAGGGATTTTCAGGGTAGAAGTCTCCCTGACTGTATATGTTCCCTTAACAAGACCTTTAAACTCTTTTTTCGCCTGGTTGTTTCCCTGATCTACCATGTCGGCATAGGTAAATTCAGGAATCACATTTCCATCCTTATCCTTTGCCCTGGCGCCGTTGGAATCAAAGATAGCAAAGACCATCTTCTCTTTTTCGGCTGCTGTCAAAACATGGTCGCCATTGATTTGGTTTTCCTTGATGACATTAATGCCGACAGTAAGATCGACAGGAATTAACGTATCATCGTCAAACTCAAAATCGTCGCCATCCCCATTAACCATCATCTGAAGACTAATTGTAAGTCTGGCGTTCTCCGCGATGCAAAGTGCGTCATAAGATTCTTCCGGCTCATGGTTCCACTCATACACAATCACATCGGGCACGCTAGGGTCATCACTCTGCTCAATCCTAAACCTTGTAGTCAGATATAACCGTTTATCGGTTCCAGTTGCCTCATCTGTAACTATAACACTGACTGTGGAATCGCCATAGAGAGGCGGCACCGCTTTGGCTCCGTTAGGCAGTTTATAGCGGAGGGTATCCATACTAAACTGAATACCTTCCTCTTTTTCATGGAACTCCAATTTCAAATTGAACAGGTCACCAGCATGAAGGGGTTCGGTAATAGCAGAACCGTCAGGATGTGTTATGGTGACACTCATATTCTGCCCAAACTCATTTAATGAGCTCTTCTCGCGGCCGGTTACGGTTTCCGAGGGCTGAGGGGACTTCAGCGCATCCTTCTTGGCGCTCTCGACTTCCTCGGTCTCCTCCTCATCGGCGTTCTCCTCGGGAGTCGTCTCCTCCTCGGGAGCGATCTCTTCAGACTTGCCTTGGTCGGGGTCCTCGTCATCATCGCCGTCTTCATCCTCAGTCTTATTGACTTCGGGTGTTGTAGGCTCCGGCTCGGTCTCTGCCTCCTTAACCGTTACATGAACGGTAGGCATATTACTATAAGAAAGACTGCTGTCGTCGAACGAAGCCGTAAGGGCATACGTTCCGGCAGTACTTCCGTCATAGTCTCCATGCCAGGAAACAGATTTGTCTACTGTCTCCTCAGAAACCGCCGGTGCTGTCTCCTCGGTGGAGCCTTCAGCCGATGTGACCGTCTCTAAAACAACGGACAGCGAAGAAGGCAGACCGATCTCGTCCTTGGACGTACCGTTGTCTACCTCGTATTCGGTCTGAATACCGCCGATCGATTTGACAGTTGTTGTAGATGCAGCATGAACCACCAGTGATTCGTACGGCAGCATGGTAACCGTTACAAGAACGATCATGATCTGCGCAAGGATCCGGTCTCTCAAGCTGTATCTGCTTCCTGCTTTTCGATTCCTCTTTTCCATGTTTCCTCCTCCTTTGCGTTCCCCCGCAAAAGATTTGCCAGTACAACAGTTACTAAAATCTATTAAAAATGTGGTTAACATTTCTCCACATTTTTTACGAATAATGTCAAAATAGAGCCTATTATCCCCACTCCCTTCGAAGGTTTTCGGGAATAATGCTCTGCAAAAGAAAATCACGCTGAATGTGTGACAAAAAAGTTAAGTCCCATAAAATAAATTTAACATTTTTCTGCAAGATGTCAACGGTAACCGTTAAATAAACAGTCTGAAAATTATGCTTGGGCCAAAAACCGCCCAGGCAGAGTATTTTCAATGTCGGTCAACCATCAACGGCAATTATATATGATACATATTTTAATTGATAATTACAATATTCATATAACTATTACCGTAATTGTTGTCCCTTTTTTGGCCTGATCAGCGCACTTTGCTTTCACAGATCGTCTTCAGTGCACTTCGCAGGTACTGAGGAGCACTCTCACCGCTGCCTCGTATTCAGTTCTTCTGGTTGCCCTGCGGATCTCCTTGAGGCATTTGGCCCCGTCCGGAAAGAGATTTCCCATATAAAACCACAGTTCTTTCATGTGACTGAGCACCACTGCGTCCCCTGGGAGGGTCTCCTGAAAGCGCTTATAGAGCGCGTCATGGAAGGCGCCGAGCTCCTCGGCCGTTACTTTGGCACCGCCGCGGCACTGCCGAACCAGCGACGGGTCCGCCAGAAGGCCTCGCCCGATCATGATGCTGTCCATACTTCTGCCCACTTTGGCGCAGGTTTCCGTAATCTCTGCGGCGTCACGCGGAGTTTTGATATCCCCGTTATAGACAACAGGATTGGTGCTCTCTCGAAGGACCAGAAGAAAGGCCTCGCGGTCCGCTTTGCCCCTGTAGAGGTCCTTCTGGGAACGCGGATGCACGATGAGTTCGCTGAGGGGATAGCGGTTATAGATGTGAATAAGGCCCTCTGCCTCGTCGGTGCTGTCGGTTCCCAGCCTTGTTTTGACCGAGATTGCGACCTGGGGGCGGCCCGTTTCTCTCCTGGAGAGCCCTTCAAAGACGCCATCCAGATAGGCGTCCAGTTCATTGGTGTACTTGAGGAGGCCGGAGCCCTTCTTTTTCTTCGCTACCGTGGGCATAGGGCAGCCCAGGTTGAGGTTGATCTCTTCATAGCCCAAGGCTGCCATCTCTTCGATGGCCCAAAGAGTCTCGTCCGCCTTGTTGGAGAGGATCTGCGGCACGGCGTGAAGGCCTGTATTGTTGGCGGGGTCCATATCCTGCTTCTCTTTATTCTTAAAATGCTTGGTGTAGTTGGGCGCCGCGAAGGGGATATAATAGCGGTCGACGCCGGGGAAAAACGCATGATGCGTCGTCCTGTATACGTAGCCTGTGATCCCTTCCAGCGGGGCAAAATAGTACTGCATGCCGTTCTCCATTTCATGCTCCTCTTTTCTTATAGCGGTACTGTCTATTGTAACACTTGAAGGCGGCATCCTCCATGCAGATTTTTATTTACAAATCATATGCTTGCGTCTATAATTGACATGTTAAGTCGTGGCACATCGTCACACAGTAAGCCGGCGTGTCGGAATTGGCAGACGAGACAGACTCAAAATCTGTTGTCCGTGAGGGCGTGTGGGTCCGAGTCCCACCGCCGGCAGTATTATAATAAGAAAACCCGCGCATGATTGCGCGGGTTTTTCTGGGTGCAGCGGAGCGCCTCTGGCGCTGTGCGGGAGCTTTTTTACTCATGTTTCTGCGCTCCTTTCTCCTTAAATGCCATACAGATCTGTTCCGGTGTGATCGGCAGCTCATAGAACCGCTTTCCTGTGGCCTGATAGATTGCCTCCTGGATCGCGGGTCCCGGCGTATTGATGACTACTTCACCAATGGATTTGGCGCCAAAGGGCCCTCTCTCCTCATAACTGCTCACCAGCTCGACCTCGATGTGACCGATATCCTGCCTTGTAGGAATTCTGTACTGCATCAGGCTGTTCTCAATCGGTTTTCCTCTGTCGTTGTAGGTGATGCTCTCCGTCAGTGCCATGCCGATTCCCTGCAGGATGCCGCCTTCCGCCTGTACCTTGGCAAGGTTGGAATTGAGCGGTGTTCCGCAGTCCACGGCGCTGACATAACGGCGGACCTTGGTCTCTCCTGTCGCCTTATCGATTTCAAGCTCGACCGCGCCTACCATAAAGGGCGGCGGCGAAGTGGGCGAGCTATTGGTCTCTGTGACTTCCAGCGCCAGGTTATTGGATACCTGCGTGCCGTAGCCAATCTGCTCGAGAGATATACTGTTCTTGCCTTCTCCGTACACTTTATTTCCGTCAAAATACAGTTCGTTCACATTCTGTCCCAACATCTGGGATGCCTTCTCGAGAATCAGCTCACGCAGCTGCCGCGCCGCTTTTTCGACCGCTTTTCCTGTGACATAGGCGGTACTGGAGGCATAGGATCCCGAATCGTAAGGAGAAATATCTGTATCTGCCTCAAAAACCACAATGCGGTCGGGGCTGCAATCCAGCACTTCTGCCGCCACCTGGGCCAGCGTAGTGTCGCTGCCGGTTCCCATGTCCGCAGAGCCGACGGTCAATGTATAATAGCCGTCATCTTCCAGCTTGATTCTCGCGCTGCCTACGTCTACGCCAGAAATGCCGGATCCCTGCATGGACATTCCTATGCCGTAGGCCAGTATTTTGCCATTACCAAGATCTTTGACAGGGGCGTTTTCCTCCCATCCGATCCGTCTCTTGACATCAGAAAGACACCTGTCGAGGGCGCAGCTCTCCGTCGCTTCCCCGTAGTAAGAGGCCATTCTCTGGCCCTCGCGGACCATGTTCTTCTCACGCAGCCACACCGGGTCTACACCCAGCTCCTGGGCCAGCTCATTGACTGCCGATTCCACGGCAAAAATACCCTGCGTCGCGCCATAACCTCTGTAGGCGCCGGAGGACATGTGGTTGGTATAGACCACATCGTCCACGAAGCGATAGGCCTCCGCACTGCCGTACAGGGAGATAGATTTGTGACCTGACAGGCCGACTGTCGTCGGTCCGTGCTCGCCATAAGCTCCCGTATTGGACAAAGTATAGAGGTCAATGCCACGGATCAATCCATCTTTCATGGCGCCGATCCGTACGTGCATCTGCATTTGGTGTCTGGGCGAGGAGGCTGTCAGGGACTCCTCTCTGGTGAAGTTCAGCATGCTGGGCTTCTTGGTCATCCAGGTGACAAATGCCGGATAGACTTCCGAGATGGCAGTCTGCTTGGCACCAAATCCACCGCCAATCCTGGGCTTTCTTACCCGGATCATTCTCTGCGGGATGTGCAGCGCATTGGATACGATCCTTCGAACGTGGAAAACAATCTGCGTAGACGATGTAATATCCAATCGACCGAATTGGTCAATGGTGCAAAACGTGCGGAAAGTCTCCATCATGGCCTGCTGACAAGCCTGGGTCCTATATGTACGATCCACTACGACATCGCAATCATCCAGCACTGCATCAATATCGCCCTCGCTGAATTCCTCGTGGGATACAAGGTTTCGCCTGGCATCTCCGCACACCTGCACCATAGGGAGCCAGTTCTCCTCGGGATGCACGATCACCGGGTTGTCCAGCGCCTTAGTGAAGTCCAGAACAGCCTCCATGACCTTATATTTGACCTTGATCAGGCGCATCGCCTTCATACAGGTCTTCTCGTCTTCTCCAGCGATGATTGCGACAGGGTCTCCTGCAAAGCGAACATGCCGATCCAGCACCAGTCTGTCGTAAGGACTGAACTCCGGATAGGTCTGTCCCGCCTGCGTGTATCGTTGACCATCTTGGCCAACATCTTCCCAGGTGAAAATTGCCTCGATTCCCTTCACTTTCATGGCCGCCGATGTATCGATTTCTTCCACGAAAGCATTTGCGTGGGGCGAACGCAGGAGCTTGACCGTAAGGCAGTCCTGAGGAACCAGATCATTGGTATATTTGGCCTGACCTAAGAGCAGCTGCATTGCATCCTTCTTGCGGATAGGCTTTCCCACCGCATGCAGCATCGAAGTGCGATTCTCGATCTCTACGCGGGCTTTCTCCTGCTCCTCGGGGGTTCTTGCGCCGAATACTCTCTCCGGCATCTGTGTGCTTGTCATTTTCTCATTACTCATTGGCTCTTTCTCCACTCGAGGAAACGCATAATGCCCCGCTGCTGTCCCTCGTATCCGCTGCAGCGACAGAGATTACCTGCCAGATACTCTCTGACTTCCTCTTCCGTCGGATCCGGATTCTCTCTAAAGAGGGCAATGGCGTTCATCACCGTCCCCGGATTGCAGAATCCGCACTGGTCTGCACCCTGATCCGCTATAAATCCCGCGAAATCATAGGCTTCTTCCCTGAGTCCTTCCAGCGTAGTCACATTTCTCCCCTGTGCCCGGGCTGCCGGCACCGAGCAGGACAAAACCGGCACATCGTCCAGGAAGACGGTGCACAGACCACAGCACGAAGTCTCGCAGCCGCATTTGACGCTCAGACATCCCTGGTCTCTGACAAATGTAAGGAGGCTTGTATCGTCCGCCACATGTCCGGAAACCGGCTTACCGTTTAATTTCATCTGTATTTCCATAGCCGTCTCCTTTCTGTCACTGGCAGCGGGCGGATTCTTCGCCGCTCTTGTTCATCAGCTTGCGTATGGATCTCTCCAGCAGGACGCCCATGAGGTGGGTGCGGTACTCTGCACTGCCGCGCATGTTTGTGCCGGTCTCGATGTTTTGGCACATTGCGGTGATGATCTCGCCCATACTGTTCTCTGTGACGAGTCCTTGCTCCATTTCTGCGCGAACCGCGATGCCTGGTCTTGCACCGACAGCAAATCGCCACTCTCCGTTATCGAGCTTCGCTGCCGCCTCGGTCAGCATAGGAAAGTCCGTCGCCGTTCTTCTCACAGAGCGATAGTCAAAGGTGGCTTGCTCCTTGCGCACAATAATGCGGGTGAGAACGGCGCCCTTGGGCTGATCCTGACCAGCCTGGACGAAGTCATCGAGCGTCATGGTCTCGGTTCCTTCTTCCGGCCCGCAGTAGAGTTCTACGGTCGTCTCCATCGCCAGAAACAGTGTGATCACGTCCGAAAAGCCAAATCTCCCCCAGATGCTTCCTCCGACAGTCGCGCCGTTGCGGAACTGAACGCCGACAATGTGGCGAAGAGCCTCTTTCACCGCACCGTTTGTATAGCGGACAAATGGTTCCCAGGTTTCCAGCCTTCTAAGCGGAACCATGGCTCCGATGCGAAAAGCGTCCTCTGTCTCCTCGATCTGATCAAGGCCTAGGCCGCACAGGTCAATCAGCGTACCAATCTGACCATTGCCCATGCGCATCCACATCGTGCCTGCTGCCAGTCGGGCACTTTTCTTCTTGTTGAGGGTCCAGGCTTCTTCCAGGCTCCCTGGCCGCTCGTACTTGTTAAATGTCAGCATAGAATCTCCTTTATATAACAAGCTTATACCAGCAGTATCCTTTTTCCGCCTTCATAGGGACCGACTGTCCCAATTACAGCACATTTCATGCCCTCATTACCGAGCTGTTTCTCTGCTTCCTTAAGGTCGCTTAACAGCTGCTGTGCATCCTCGGGGTCCACCGCCATCAGGAGACCTCCCGATGTCTGCGGGTCGTAGAGCAGATCCTGCATGGTTTGCATCCACTGCTGCGACCGCATGGGTACCTTGTGATCCACTCCGCCAGCCGACTCCAGCGCCTCCTGTGACCACAGGGGTACCTTGTAATCCGCCCCATCGCGGTCCGTCCCTTCGCCCACTTGGACTTGGTCCTGTGCGAAATGCCGGTTGCGGTACATGCCCGCCGGCAGGATGCCCATCTCGGCAAACTCCCAGGCCTCCGGGATCACCTGCGCCTGCGCTGCCTGTAAATCCACATGAATCTGCACATCACTGCCCGATGCCATCTCCAGCATGTGTCCCAGCATGCCGAATCCGGTCACGTCCGTGCAAGCGTGCACCCTATAGCGCACCATCACGTCCCTCGCGGCCCGGTTCAGCGTCATCATAATCTGCTCCATCCGCTCCGTGAGCGCCGCATCGCACATCTCCGCCTTGGCCGCCGTCGTCAGAACACCGATTCCCAAGGGCTTGGTATAGATCAACACATCCCCTGCCTTAGCCCCCGAGTTGGTCAAAATCCTGTCCGGATGCACGAATCCTGTGACTGCCAGGCCGTATTTTGGCTCTTTGTCGTAAATGCTGTGGCCGCCTGTGATCATGGCGCCTGCTTCGTACACCTTGGCGTAGCCGCCCCGCAGGATCTCGTGGACATGTGTCTTGTCCATGTCCTCGGGCACCATCATGATATTGAGGGCCAGCTTGGGCTCCCCGCCCATGGCGTAGACGTCGGACAGCGCATTAGCTGCCGCGATTGCACCGAATCTGTAGGGATCGTCCGCAATCGGTGGGAAGAAGTCGACGGTCTGCACGATGGCCAGCTCGTCGCTGATCTTATATACCGAGGCATCGTCACTCTTGTCAAACCCCACTAAAAGCCGTGGATCTTTGCGCACCTGCAGATCGCCCAGCAGGGCCTGAAGCTCACCGGCGCCGACCTTGGCACCGCAGCCGGCACATTCCGTGAGTTTGGTCAGTTTGATTGAATTCATCGTTTACTCTTTTCCTCGCACTTCATACATCATGACTTCATGCACGCCGGCGATCGTGAAGTTTCCTTCGGAAGCCGCTGTGAAAGCCTGCAGTGTCCCCGGCGCAATGATCCACGCAAGGCCGCAGTCCGCCCGGATCGTTCCTGGAAGGGGAATGATCCTGCCTGCGATTCCGCGCGCCCGGCAGACAGATTCTGCCACCATCGCATCCGCTGTGGTCGGGAAGGAGGCAACTTGGTGGAGGGTTTTGCGGCGGCGGGGTCGCCGACTACCTGCGGTGACATCTGCAGAGGCCGCTTCTGAACTGTTCCTGGCTGTCGTATTCTCTGGCTGTCCGCTCATTGGGCGCCTCCATACAGCCGGTCGATCTCCGACACCTGGTCCTCGTCGGGCGTCTCCTTCATAAATTGCGCCACAAACGGGATGCAAGTCAGCGTCGTGAGCATGTCCGCAACCATCTGCGCACACTCGATACCGGTCAATCCCAGAAACAGGGGCAAAACAATGAGCGCCGGAATGTAATAGAGTCCGCTGCGCAGCATAGCCATAAACGAAGCTTCTTTACTGCGGCCGATGCTTTGGAACATCATGTTGGACGATACACTGAACGGCTGCATCACAACCGCGATACATTGAAAGCGCAGCGCACGGCTGCCAATCTCCACAACCTGCGGATCGTCGCGGAATATTTGTACTATTGGTGCGGGAAACAGGAAGCCGGCGATGGCGAGAATGCCTAGGACGGCGGTTCCTATTTTGACCGTGAAGAAGAAACTGTCGCGCAGTCTTTTGAACTTGCGCGCGCCATAGTTATAAGCGGAAACCGGCTGAAAGCCCTGCCCGAGGCCGATCATGGCCGATCCGATGAACATGACAATTCGCCCGACGATCGCCATGGCCGCAATGGCCGCGTCGCCGTAAGGCATTGCGCAGTGGTTGAGAGTAATGGTCGAAATGCTGTTGAGCATCTGCCGGATCAGGCTCGGGAAACCCACGCGCATAATGGACAGCGTGACTTCCGGATCATTGGAGCGGCAGCGCAGCGACAGGCGGCTGATGGTCCGCTTGCTAAACACCATGTACAACAAAATGCCAAAGCTGATATACTGCGAAATCGCAGTCGACAGCCCCGCACCGTCGATGCCCAGCCCCAGGCCGAACATCAGAATGGGATCCCCAATCATATTGAGGACGCCGCCCGTCACCAGTCCAAACATGGCCAAAACAGCACGCCCCTCATAGCGCATCACGTTATTGAGCACGCAACTTCCCACCAGCGCCGGCCCTGAGATCAGGATATAGAAGCCGTAGTTCTTGGAAAACGGCAAAATCGTATCCGTGCTTCCCATGAGCCGCATTAGGGGCTCCAGCCCAACCAGACACACCGCGCTGACAACCACGCTGATGACCATTGCATGAAAGAAAGCTGTCGAAAACAGCCGATCCGCTGTGTCCCGGTCGCCCTCTCCCAGCCGTATGCTGATCTGGCTTCCTGCGCCGTGTCCCATCATAAAGCCAAAAGCCTGAAAAATTGACTGCACGCCCAGCACAACGCCAATCGCGGCGCTGGCGCTGGTCCCCAGCTTGCCCACAAAATAGGCGTCCACCAGGTTGTAAATCATTGTGATCATCATGCTGAAGATCGTTGGCACGGCCAGCCGTGGGATCAGCTTCTCCACGGGCGTCATGACTAGTTTTCTGTATTGCTGTTGCTCTTTGCTCATTTTTATTTTGTTACCTGCTTGTTATTTTTTCTAAACTAGTTGTATTCCTTCATTTTTGTGGTGGTTATGCTTTGTTTTTGCCTTGGTTTGTCTTGGTTTGTCTTAACTACCCGCCTTGTTTGGGCACAGACGAGAACTTTTCAGATTTAGTTCCAATTGATTTCTTGCTCTTTTGCTACTTTTAGGTACAGGCTGAGATTTTTCTTCATTCAGCTCCCAATGCCTGCTTCTCTTTCGTGACGTTTGGGCACAGAAACTCTTTCTCAGAAAAAAGTTCCAAAAAGCTTAGCTTGCTTTGGAGACTATTTCTCGAAAATCCTTGTGTGTACCCAAAACGGCCAGTAGGCCTCCAGAATTATGGAGACCATCTTGTCAAAATACATCTTCTGTGCCCAAAATGTCCAAAATCCATTGGAACTTTTTTTAAAAAAATAGCTTCTGTACCCAGTCCATCTCTATGGCTCCATTTTTAGAAAAAAGAGCTTCTGTACCTAACAAATCACCAATGCAGCTACCCTCAATAACCAAACCTCTGCTTTTCCCAGTTAAGCCCACAGGTCGACCTGCGTTCGCCCGCTTCAAATCGATTCCGCAATCTCCCGCAGCGCCCGCGCGGCAGTCTCCACTTCCTCCGGGGTGTTGAACAGCCCAAAGGAGAATCGCACCGCGCCACTCTTCTCTGTGCCAAGCGCCCTGTGCATCCGCGGCGCACAGTGTGCGCCAGCCCGCACCGCAATTCCATACTCTTGTGCCAAAAGATCGGCCAACTCCCAGGACTCCAGCCCCGCAAGATTCAAAGCCACAATCGGCATGCTCTCACTTCCGATTCCTGGTCCGTATATCTCAATTCCCGGAATGTCCGACACCGCCTCGATGAACCGATCTCGCAAAGCAAGTTCCTTAGCATGAATAGCAACTGGTCCTTGCAAATCAAGCTTCATACCATGAATAGCTCCCGGTCCCTGCGATACAAGCTCCATACCATGAATAGCTCCCGGTCCTTGCAAAGCATCTCCATCCTTCCACTCCTGAATGAACTCCACCGCTGCGGAAAGTCCCGCAATCCCGTGCCCATTCAGCGTCCCTGCTTCCAGATGAGCCGGATAAGCCTCCGGCTGCCTCTCTTCATAGGAAGAAACACCGGTCCCGCCCGTCACGAGCGGCACTACATCGATTCCTGGCGACACACACAAGCCGCCGGTTCCCTGCGGCCCGAGCAAGCTTTTGTGCCCGGTGAAGCAGAGCACGTCGATTCCCATTGCCTCCATGTCAATCGGATACGCGCCCGCAGTCTGCGCCGCGTCCACGATCAGCACCGCACCGCTCCGATGCGCCGCCTGTGCCACTCTGCGGATGTCCACCAGCGCCCCGGTCAAGTTGGAGGCGTGTGTGCACACGACCAGATCCACCTCCGGCGTGCAGAGCGCCTCCAACTCCTCATACCGAAGCCGCCCAGTCCGGTCCACCCCCGCAAACCGCAGCTCCGCGCCACACTCGTCCCGCAATCTATAAAGCGGCCGCAGCACACTATTATGCTCCATCTCCGTTGTCAAAACAGTGAGCACCCGACATCCGTCGCAATGTTCCCCAGCTGCCAACCGGCCCGCACCCGCCGGCTTTCTCTCCATGATCTCTGCAGCCACGCCATAAATCGCCATATTCAGCGCCTGCGTTGCACCCGACGCAAAGACCACCCTCTCCGGATGGGAAAATCCAAACAGAGAAGCCAGTCTCCTTCGCGCCTCCATGATTGTCCGGTCCGCTCCCAGGTCGCGCTCCGCGTTGCCGCGCGACGCATTGCCAAGAGACCCCAGGGCCTCCACCACCGCCTGCGCGACGCAGGGCGGCTTCTGCAGAGAAGTCGCCGCCGTATTGAGGTAGATAGACTTCTTAGCGGAAGTCGCCACTGTATTGGGATGTACAGACTTCTTAGCGGAAGTCGCCACTGTATTGGGATGTACAGACTTCTTAGCGAAAGTCGCCGCCGTATTGAGATAAATGGGTTGGTGGGTCATATTTTGACCACGTTGCCGGCCTCGGCCATGGTCTGCGCGATCACGTACATGTTTGTGATGCCGCCCACGCGCAGCTTGTCCTTGAGGCCATAGAAATCCAGACATGTGCCGCAGCTGAGGATCTCCACGCCCTGCGCTTCCAGCGCCTTGAGGTCCTCGATGGACTCGCTGCCCTCGGTCGTCATGCGCACGCCGCCGTTGAAGAAAAGCACGGTCTGCGGCAGCGCGTCCAGCTGGGTGAGGGAATAGAGGAAGCTCTTCATCAAAATTTTGCCCAGTTTGGGATCGCCGTTCCCCATCTCGGCGGAACCAATCGCAACGATCACCGGGCCGCGGGCGGGCGCTGCGCAAATCTGCTGAGCCTGCTCTTCAGCAGACAGGCTACTCTGTGCGCCGCCAGAAAGAGCCGCGCCACTCTGCGCTCCGCCCGAAAGAGCCGCACCACTCTGCGCTCCGCCTGTAGCAACTGCGCCAGAAAGAGCCGCGCCACTCTGCGCTCCGCCTGTAGCAACTGCACCAGAAAGAGCCGCGCCACTCTGCGCTCCGCCTGTAGCAACTGCGCCAGAAAGCCCCGCGCCACTCTGCGCTCCGCCTGTAGCAACTGCGCCAGAAAGCCCCGCGCCGCTCTGTGCCGCCGGCGCCCCTGCCGGCACGATCTCCACGATCCAGCAGCTGCCGTCCGCCTTCACATCCGCTGCCGCGCCCTTTTTCTGCGCCATTCTCTTAAGGTTCTCAACTGCCGCCTCGTTGTCCACCTGCACCTGCAGCGTCTCGCCGGCCTGCAGCGCATCCAGCGCGCGAATGGCCAGAATCACAGGCTGCGGACAGGGTTTTCCCTTCGCGTCTATAAACATAATGCTTGCTCCTCTGCTGTCAACTATATTGTATGGCCAAGCCGTGCGCACCTTGGGACGTGCGTCTTGCACGTGCTTACGGTGTCCACTCGCCACATTCGTGTTACAATGACTCTACAGAGTTATTATATTCATGTACGATACATCGTGCATAGCAATTTTTTGACAAGCTTGTCTCACATTACCTCTATACGATTGGTCAAAATACTCCCACCACAACATTTGTACCAATCCCGTTCCCTGGCCTGTGAAATTGCCTGTGAGGTGCTCCCATGACAAACGACGATAAACGAACATTGACCGCACAGGGCGGCCAACCTTTCTATTATGAACTTGCGCATGCGGCGCAGTCCTCTTTGCAGCCCGCCTCCTTGGCGGACGCACTCGGCGTGCGCCCCGGCATCACGGCCATCATCGGCAGCGGCGGCAAAACATCGCTCCTCCGCTCACTTTCCCGCGACCTGTCTCACGAACTGCCCAGCGAGGTGTCCCGCGAGATGTCTCACGAACTGCCCAGCGAGGTGTCTCGCGAGATGCCCTGCGAGATGCCCTGCGAACAGGCCCGGCAACTCTCTCACGGATCCTCCCACAGCCGATCGGGCCGCGGCAGCCGCATTCTTCTGACAACCACCACACACATCCTGCCATTTCAGGATCTGCCGTGTCTGCGGGTCTCATCGGAAGAGACTTCTTCCTGGGTGCGGGAGCAGCTTGCCGAATTTGATGTATCTGTGAAGGAAGTCTGTTTTGGAAGTGGGCTTTTACCAGAGAATAGTGACTCCCGTTTATCTTTCAACCCCAAACTCTCCGCGCCGGGATTTCCCCTGTATGAGCTGCTGCCTGCGGCGGACTATATTTTGACAGAGGCGGATGGGGCCCGGCATCACTATATGAAGGCGCACGCGCACTACGAGCCGGTGATTCCGGATCGGTGCGGGCGGACGATTCTGGTCATAGGGGCGCAGGGATTCGGGATGAAAGTGGCGGAGGCGGTGCACCGGCCGGAGCTTTTCTGCCGGTTGACCGGAACGCAGCCAGGCGACATCGTGACGCCGGCCCTCTATGCAGAGTTCCTGCGACGGGAAGTGGAAGGTGGACTCGCTTTCGACTGTATCCTCATGAATGGGGTCAGTTGCGAGCAAAGACGTGATTGCGCGGCAGAATTTGCCGCAGAATTTACAGAAAAAATGGCAGGCCAATTCAGCGGGCCCGTCGTCCTGGCGGCGCTCCCGCTGGCGTGACCCATTCTCCTACAAGGTCATTTCATCTCGATCGTGATCTGCAGCATTGCCTTTTCCTCCTCGCTTTCTGAATCCTCAATTTCCTGTGTTGTATACGTACCTGCGGACACACTCTCTTCTCCTTCTGCCTCCTGCTGCATGGCCTCCATTCCTTGTCGATATATCAAGCAATAATGGCCGTTTATAGATTCACACGACTCTGCCTGCCAGGGCAGCAATTCCTGCGATGCCGATGATCACAATCAGCGGCAGGAAGGCAAGTGCCATGCCGAATGCTGCAACTGAAAGGACGCCGAGCAGCACATAACCGATGATTCCAAACACGATGCCGAGCATCTTGCCCACTATTTTGAACAGGAATCCGGTCACTTTAAAAAGCACAAACATCATTAAAACAAGAATCATAATTTCCATCATTATTGAGTCCTCCTTGACTATCTATTCATAGACTTTTGTCAAATTCTTCTGCGATCACAGGGTCGCCCTATGATCGCTCCCTCGCACACTGCCTCCAATTCTGCCAGTGCCTCTGGCGTGTCCACGTCCATCAGCTCGTACGGGCTGCCGGCTTCCACAACCAGCACTTGCATTCCCGCGCCTCGCGCGGCTTCGTCTCGCAGCAAACTCGCACCGCCCCGGTTTCCTTCTAGCGCGCAAAGTGCGTCGAACATCGCTGCCGGGAACAAGATCGGATTTCCGCCCTCCTGCTTCCATCCCAACCTGCAGACTACGCATTTTCCAGCGTTCTCATTGCCAAAACACTGCTCTTTAGCACTTCCTTGGGCCTGCTTCCAAGCTTTTTCCCAAACTTGCAGCATCTTTCTTACAGACTCCTCTGTCAGAAGCGGCTGATCGCCCGCCACGAACAGGCAGGCATCCGGATTGTGCTGATTGTCCGTCTCATTCAAATTGCCCGATTTGTCCAGATTGCTCTGCACATCACGGCCAATCAGGCCATTCGAAGCGCCCCTGCTTCCAGCTGTCACCGCACACAGCCCTGCGCGAATTGTATCGCTGCGCAGCGCGCCGTCGTGCCGCACGCAGGGAATCTGCAAGTTCCTGCACAAGGCTTCCACCGCCGGCCAGCGGGTCACGACCACCATCTCACAGAATTCTTCTGCGGGGAGGACCTGCAAAACCCGCGCCAATACAGCCATCCCACCGAGCGGTGCAAGAAGCTTGCCGCCCCTCTGCGGGCCGAATCGCTTTCCCTCGCCCGAAGCCATGACGACGCATGCAATTTGAGGGTTCTTCTCGCTCATCTTCATCACCTGCGAAGCCTTCCGCTTCTCCACGCCTCAATCGCCATCAAAACACTGTTCCCTATACTTCTCGACTTATCCGAAATTGTAAAGCAGTTCTGCCGCTGATCCGGCCTGGGATCAATATCCGCCGCCTTCATGTGCACAGGAACGATCGTCCCGTCTCGAAGAATGCCCCGAAGGATGCCGGTCAGCGTCGCCTCTACCGGCACACGCTCTCCTTTTTCTGTCTCTACGAACGCGATCACATCGCCTTTGTTCACGCTGTCGCCAATTGCGCGAACACATCTGAAAACGCCGGCCGTTGTCGTATGCATAACCCGGTCCGCCGCATGGCCGGCAATGGATCCCGGCACACCAGTATTGGGAAGTGCGCTTCCCGAGAGAATCAGCCGGCCCAGGTTGTGGCCGCGCATGGTCTCAATGACCACGTCCACGTCTGCGATGCTTCTCGCTGACATGCTTTCTGCTGCCGCCTCCGCGTTTTCCGGCTCGGCGCTTCCCAGCTCCGAACTCCCTGGCTCCGCGCTGTCTGCTTCCGCGCTTCCCGCAACAAATCCCGGTCCCAGCGCAATCGTAAGCGGTGCCATATCATGGTGCGTACCAAGATTTCTTTTGGCAAGGATCGCGTCCACGACGACCGTCGGCTGCAAAGTCCGAATAAATGATCCATCGGGGTCGACCATAACAGCCACTTTGCCGGAACTGATGATCTGCAGAGCCTCTTCCGTACTGTTCGCCAGGATTCCTTCCATGCCTTCAACCACAGCGCTTCCATCATATACGGCTTCGCTGATCGCAACTGCGTGGCGAATTGCCGTCGGCTGCGCGACCTCCAGCGCAATCACCGGATAGCCCGCCATCCACAGGGCGTAGATCACGCCGGTCGCCAGATCGCCCGCACCTCTCACAATAATCAACGAGTCTTCATTTTTAGTGCCATTTCCCATCTCTGTCTCCCGCTTCGATCACAGGGTCGCTCTGTGAGTTCACCCTGTGCGTTCACTGCCTTCCAAAACCGATCAGGTCCTTCACCACCTCCGACGCGATCAGAAGGCCTGCGGCCGACGGCGTGAACGCCGAACTGCCCGGCACGTCCTTGCGGCCGGCCTCCGGGTCGGCCTCGATCCGGCCGAGCGGCTTCATGGGCTCTTCTTTGGAATAGACCACTTTGAGTTTTCGCACGCCGCGCTTTTTGAGCTCCCGCCGCATGACTCTCGCAAGCGGGTCCACCGACGTCTTGTAGATGTCCGCCACCTCGAATTTGGACGGGTCGAGCTTGTTGCCCGCGCCCATGCTGCTGATCACGGGGACGCCCGCCTGCTGCGCGCGCAGGATGATCTCGATTTTGGCCGTGACCGTGTCCACCGCGTCCACGACGTAATCGTACCGGCTAAAATCGAACTGGTCCGCCGTCTCGGGCAGGAAAAAGCACTTGCGCAGCGTCACCTGCGCCTCCGGATTGATGTCCGCGATCCGCTCCGCCATCGCCTCGGTCTTGTCCCGGCCGATGGTCTTCCAGGTCGCGATGATCTGCCGGTTCAGGTTCGTGACGCTGACCACGTCCCGGTCCACGAGCTCGAACGCCCCGACGCCGCTCCGCGCGAGCGCCTCCGCCACATAGCCGCCGACCCCGCCGACGCCAAAAATCACCACCCTGCTGCCCCACAGCTTCTCCATCGCATCCGCGCCGAGCAGCAGCTCCGTCCGTGTAAACTGATTCTCCACTGTACAATCCTCCTGGCCGCTGTGCACTCATAGAATGAAACGTAATTGATTCATCAAAATTACATTTGTTTGCATATCGTTCTCCGCCATTGTAGCATGTTTTCGCGCACGGATGCACAACCATGTGGTATACTGGTTGCAGCAAATACCGGCATCGCACAGCTATGATGCGTGCTGCGGGCGACAAACAGCAGTTTTGAATTGACGTAAAACCAGACCACATTGCATTACGAACACCTTAGGAGGTTTTACTGAACATGCGAAAACATGCTGTTATTTTTATGCTTATAATGTCTCTCATCGCTGCGTGCCTGCTCGCAGGGTGCGCTGGCCGCGGCGATTCTTCCCACACGCCGTCTTCACAGGGCGAACCCTCTTCCGAGGAGGCGTCAGGCGAATCGAACGGTGCATCAACCACCCCGTCATCCGGAGCGCCGTCCGGCGAAGTATCCAACGAATCCGCTGTGAGCGATTGGGGCACGGCCGGCAATTATGACGCCTCCACCACGTCCAATGCCTCCGCCGCCTCCACCTTCAGCCAGGTTCTGGTCGACCGGGAGGATCTGTATTTTGCCATCCGGGATGTGAAGGAGGACAGCGTTCTCGGCTACAGCTGGCAGGTCTATGTGGAGAATCGCACGGCCAAAAATCTGATGTTTTCTTTTGAGAAGGTGGCCGTCAACGGCGTCATGTGCGACCCCTATTGGGCTGAAGTCATCGCGGCCGGCAAGAAAGGCAACTGCGAGATCATCTGGCTCCAGGATTCTCTCACGCAGCGGCAGATTGCGGACATTCGCAAGGTCGAATTCACGCTGAACATCTATAACGACGACGATTATACCGAAGCGCCGCTCATGCACGACCCATTTACGGTCTACCCGACTGGGCATGACACCTCCTCTTTCACGCCCGACAGGCGCACCCCCGCTGCGTCGGACCACGTCCTTGTCGACAACGACGATTGCACGGTCACCGTGACGAGTTTTGACCCTGGCAACAGCTGGGGCTATGTCATGCATCTCTACATCGTCAACAAGACCGACCAGGATCTGGTTTTCAGTGCGCAGAACATGTCGCTGAACGATACGGCGTGCGACGCCTACTGGGCGGAGATCGTCACGGCCGGCAACGCCGCCTATTCCGCCGTCCTGTGGGACAAGGGCCTGCTCGCAGAGAATGCGATCACAGAGGTCCGGGAAATCACCTTCCCGCTTTGTGTCTTTTCGGATCAAAACATCGCCGAACCTCTCGTCGACGAGACCTTCCGCCTCGCTCCGTGACTTCGCAATTTTCAACGGCGGCTAACCTGTGGTATGATAGTGCCAACATCGAAGGGGCCCCGCATCAAAGGCCGTATGACAGTTCGACCATTTGGAGTATTTTGACATAGAGGACAGTCGTTGGAGGAACGAAAGCAGGTCGTTCGCTCCGAAATGAGAGGAGAAAAAATGAAAAAGATTCTGGTTGTCATCGATATGCAGAATGATTTTATTGACGGCGCGCTGGGCACGCCCGAGGCGGTTGCCATCGTGGAAAATGTGAAGGCCAAGATCCGCAGCTATCCCAAGGAGAACGTGTTCGCGACGCGCGATACGCACCACAAGTATTATATGGATACGCAGGAAGGCCGCAACCTGCCGGTGCCCCACTGCATCCGCGGGACAGACGGCTGGGAGATTCGCCCCGAGATCGCCGCGCTCATTTTCCCCGATCACGTCGTTGACAAACCTACCTTTGGCAGCACCCAGCTGGCCAAGCTGATGGAGATTCTGGAGCGCCGCGAGGAGGATGGAATCGAGATCGAGCTGGTCGGTCTCTGCACCGATATCTGCGTCGTTTCCAACGCGCTCCTGCTCAAGGCCTCCATGCCGGAGACGCCGATTTCCTGCGATGCGTCCTGCTGCGCCGGCGTCACGCCCGCCAAGCACGAAGCGGCGCTGGAGACCATGCGCTCCTGCCAGATCAAGATTCTGAACGCTTGATCCGGCTGCGCGATTCCAACAACACACAACAACGAAAAAAACCGACTGTAGGGAGCAGTCGGTTTTCTTCATAGGGGATGTTTAATATTTAGGGGGGTAATTTATGAATGAAGCTTTGTATTGCTTACATGATGAATATACCATCCGCCATCTTTGTGCAATAGATAATTTTTTGACAAAGTTTCGGTCTTTTTTGACTTTTTGTTATTTTTATAGCAATTTTTTTGTTCTTGCGCTCCCCGCTGCAAGATGGTAAAATGCGACAAATAACGAAAGGAATACATATGCCGGATAATCATTATAAGCAGAATTATGACATTCACGAGCAGGGAATCCTGATCGAATACAAGACAACCGGAGACTATCTCTCCGCCCATTGGCACGATTCCCTGGAGCTCGTCTATATTTTGAACGGGAACGCGGACTTCTTCCTGGAGGGAACCGAGCACAAGCTGGTGCCCGGCGAGTTCATTGTGACCGACGCTAACCAGATCCACGAGGCACGCTGCGCCCACACCTACATGATGATCGTCCTTCGCTACGACGACGACCTGATCCAGCGGCTCATGGGCAACAAGCGCAATTTCCAGATCATCTGCAGCCGTGCGGAGCTGACCGACGAACTGGTCCCCGCCTACCTGGAGATCTGCGAGTGCCTCAAGAAGCTGGCGCCGCTGCACGTCAAGCAGCCCAAGGGCTATCTGATTGCCGAGCAGTCGATCGCGCTGGACATCCTCTACCGGCTGATCAAGGATTTCTCGATCCCGCTCTACAAGGAGGATCTGCCGGAGCCCAGCCGCAACCAGCTCCGCATCAAGGAGATCGTCTCCTACATCGACAAGCACTACATGGAGTCCTTGTCTCTTGAGCAGATCGCGGACGTTTTTGGCCTCAACAGCGACTACTTCAGCCGCATGTTCCGTCAAAACATTGGCATCCCCTTCACGCAGCATGTCAACCACGTGCGCCTCACGCACATCTACCACGACATCTGCACGACGGACGAGCCCGTCCTGGAGATCCTGGACAAGCACGGCTTCACCAATTACAAGCTGTTCAGCCGCATGTTCAAGGAAATGTATGGCGACACGCCCCGCGAGATCCGGCGCCGCGCAAGGCTCGAGCAGATGGCGTAGTCCGAGCGGTCGGACACAGGGAGGCCTGTTTGGTTGCCCAACCGCCACGAGAAACCAAGCAGCAACAAAAGGCTGCCGCACCCGCCAAGGATGAACTCCTTTGCGAAATGCGGCAGCCCTTATTATGTCTCGTTAAAAATGATACTCCCCATCAAAGAATCCGTTCAGGAAGGCCTGCGCCAGCGACTTGTCCCGGATGTTGGCGCGCGCCTCTTCGATGCTGAACCACTTGTAGGCGTCAACCTCCGTGTTGGGGTGGGCCTCCTGCTCCTCCACGATCGCCGTGAAATTCAGCATCAGCGTGTTGGAGGGGGCAAAATAGTGACTTCTGTTGAAATGGCACTCCAAAACCTTCAGGTCAATCTCCTCTTTGATTTCCCGGCGGACGGCGTCCTCCGCGTCCTCTCCCTTATTGACATAGCCGGCGACGAGGATGTAGGAGTCCCTGCCATACTGCTTGATCAGAAGGACCTTGTCGAGTTCCTTGTTCATGACGATCATGCTGACCGCTGTGTTGTAAACGGGAAAGCGGAACTCCGCGCAGCTAGGACAATACGGGACCATTCCCTCCCCCATCAAATATTTCTCGTCCAGTTTGTGGCCGCAGTGCATACAATATCTCATTTCCATATTTCCGATCCCCCTATAAAAAAAGAGCGTAATACGCTCTTTTTCAGGCAATTCCGTCCACTATTTCCCGTCTTCTGATGTTCTGGGACGCAGACTCTGACGAATGCTCCCCACGATTGCAGTAACACTGATATGTTTCTTGAACAGCTTTCGGGAATCGTGACCGGCTTTCTCCAAGGTGCTGGCTGTTTTTCCGGCATCCGTTGCCGCAGTCCCCTCGAAGCTATAGAGTTCTGTATACATCATGTTACATTTCCTCCGGTTAGCAGTTACCTTTTAGCTGTGTATTATCATAACATTTTTGTAACAATTTGTAAATATTTTTAAATAATTTATTTTTGCGTAATTACGGTGCAGAACGAAAACAGTTCCTGCCCGGCCGGCAGCTCATGAATGTGGCTGATCCAACCGTCCGCCGTCCGCAGCATCAGCTTTCCGTCCTTGAAGCGATACCCATAACAGAGCAGGTGATGGCTCCCGTACACCGGATGTCCGTGCATCTCCATATACAGGATCGCGCCGCGGTCCAGTTCCCTGCAAATGCGCTTGCCAGTCGCCAGAAAGGGGCCCCGCACCTTGTAGCCACGAAGGCCATATGCCCGCAAACAGGCGGTGATCAGAAACGGCGCCAGCAGATCCGACGTGCCCCCAAACCGCTTGAAGAGGTCGGCGTTCAGATACATCAAGCGCTTTCCGCCCATCCGCGCGATCTTCGTAAAGACGGCTTCCGGCTTTTCCTGGATCGGTCTCCCCTCTCTCTGTGCCAAAGTATAGAGAAGGCTGGTAATCGCCGTCGGCCCGCAGTGACGTCGATAGCTGCGATCCAGTTTCGCGAACTGTCCTGTGGTGAAGCTGTAAGCTTCCTGGCGCCACGTGTCGGCTCCACGATGTTTTGACTCATCTACATTCATCATATTTATAGAAACGACAGGCCGTCCCAAAGCTGGCACGGCCTATGCATACGTATTTGATTTACCAGGTCACTGCAATGTCAAGCTGGTGGGGATTGCCTGATGCAAATCCGCCCGTGTCGACAACAATGCAGGTGCCCAAGCTGCACTCCACGAGGGAGCCGAAAGGATGGACGCCCAGATTGGCGGCGCACATGATATAGTCGCCGAACATCTTGCAGCCGTCATTTCGTACCCACACATCGTAGTAATATCCTCTGCGGTTCATGTTTCTCACACAGCCGCTCATATTGAGGTTGTAGTAGGTCTCCTTGCCGGAAGGGCCGTACACGGATCCTTTGCTGCGGCTGAGGACAGGGCCGTTCCAGTTCAGGCTCCTGGTCTGCTGGGCCAGTTCCTCTCTGCGGCTGTCCTTGAGGGCCTGGGCCCACTCTTCGCCGGCTTCGGTCGTCTTCTCGACGATCGCCTCTTCCTGCTCCTGTCTGCTCTGCGCTTCCGTCTCTTCCTTGCGGATATCATCCGCCTTCAGGGCCTCGATCTCCGCGCGCTCTCTGACGATCACTGCGCTGTCGATGTATCCAATCTCACCGCCTACGGTCACTTCCCAGTACTTGAGATCGTTGCTGCCGGTCAGATGGACCGTTGCGTACTTGTCGATCGATGCGATGTCCTCGGCTTCGTCTGCGGGCTCCGCCTTGACGGCGACCGCCTGCGACACATACACGACCGCGTCTTCCTTGGTGAATGCATACGTGCTGTCAAACGCCGCATTGATCGTGCTCTTATTCATATCCGCATCGCCTGGATTCGCAGGCGCCTGGATCGCTTCTTCCGCAACGCCGGCGACGTCGTCCGCTGCCTGCTCCGCGTCTGTGATCTTCTCAAGATCTGTCACGCCTACGTCCGCGCTGTCAATGGCCTGCGCGACTTCCGGTGCGATCACATTTCCGGCGGCGTCCGTCGGTACACTCTCTTCTTCCTCCTGCGGAGCCGCGAACTCGGTCTCGGCAGGGACTGCTTCTATCACACTTGCGCCCTCCGCGGCTGTCTCGGTCGCGCTGGCCTGCATACCGAACGTTGCGCCGGATGCTGCCAGAATTGCCAGGGACAGACAGACGGAAAGTATCTGTTTTCTCATAAATCCTCCAATTGTCTAGACTCTTCACGTTCTTTCGTAAAAACAGTGCTATTTTATCATGCAGATAAAAAAAATGTAGGATTAATGATTTTCTTTATACTTTTTAATAAAAACTTTAGAATTGGGCCCTGTTTTGGCCGCTTTCCGCGCCCTTTGCGGTGTCTAAATGGACGTCCACCTGCGGGAACGGGATTGTAATACCGTTTGCGTCATACGCCAGTTTGACGTTTTCCAGGACGTACCACTTGGCCGCGAGGAACTCCGATCCCTTGACCCATCCGAAGCCTTCAATGCCGACCGAACTGTCTCCGAGGCTGCTCACATGGACATTGACGCCCTTCTCCGGAAGGAAGCCCGGACTGCTCTTGTAGACCCCTTCCATGATCTCCTTGGCCCTGCGGATGTCCGAGTCATAGCTGATGCCCACCACCGTGTCCAGTCTTCTCTCGGCCATGGCGGATGCGTCGAACACAGCTGCATTGGAGAGCTCGCCGTTGGGGATGGTCAGCTTGCGGTTGTCGATCGTCGTCAGCGTCGTGTAGACCAGCCCGATGGCCTGGACCGTTCCATCGCCATAAGGCGTACTCACAAAGTCGCCCACCTTGAAGGGTTTCATGAGCAGGATCAAAATACCGCCGGCCACGTTGGACAAGCTCCCCTGCAGGGACATACTGATTGCTAAACCTCCGGCGCCGAGAATGGTGACGATCGACGCCGTATTGACGCCGAGCTGCCCCACGATCATGAAGACCAAAAGCGTGTAGAGCAGCATGCGGGCCGCCGCCTGCAGGAACTTGTTGACGCCGATATCCATCTCCACATGGGACAGGAATTTGTTCAGGATCTTGAGAAGAAGGCTGATCAGCTTGCGCCCCACCAAAAAGATGATGATCGACACGATAATATTAAAGACCAGCTTCTGCACGGACGGCGCCGCGTTCTCAATCAGCTTTTCCAATGCGCTCGGATTGATAGCCGACGTGTCGATGGAGGATGCGTCGATGGGCTCGACCCATCCTTGCAGCAATAATAAGTTCATAGAAGCGTTTCCTTTCTGATATTCTACCCGCGGGCGACTTCGTCGGCCGGGGTTTTACGCGCCTTTTCGATAATCCAGTCTGCTATTCCCGCCTTATCCGTTCCAGTTTCCTTCACTGTCAAAACTAAAGCTGAGCTGCTGCTCCTGCGGCTCCGACTGCGGTTCCTCCGGCACGGGCAGCGCTCTCCGGATCCGGAAGTTCTCCTCGTGAAGCGGCGTAAAGTCTTTCTTTAAATAAATCAGATACGCGTCTTCCGGGATGTCGTATTTGCCCAGAAGATTGGCGATCATTTTCTTTAAATAGCGCGCGCTGACGTGGGTCTCGACGTAGAGATCCGCATCCGGTATTTTGGCAGGGGTGTCCAGCCCGACGCCGTCTCTGGAAAAGTAGGGCCTTTTTCTGCCCTGCAGGTCCGGGTCGGATTCCAGGCTCGCGAACAGCATCGGATTCATGCGGTTGAGCAGCGCACAGGTCTGCAAAAGCATCTGCTTCCAGCTGTCCACCTCGAATTTCTGATCGTACAGGGAAAAGGCAGACGGCTTCTTGTTGGTGAGCACCGTCCCCAGGCTGTAGGGAATCGTCTCATCCACGCGATAGGCGTCATAATCAATGCGCTCCTGCGCATTCCGCTCTCTCTGCGCCCGCAGAAGATCCTGCTCCTGGCTGAACTGCTCCCGGCAGGCCTGCACGCTCTCCAGCTCCCGGCGGATGCCCCGATAGATCCTGCGGTATTCCTTGAGCTGCTCCGGATCCTTGTCCTTGCGGTACTTTTCCTTCTCGATCTCCATCATGACGGCCGCCCCGGTCTCCTCGAGAAGGCCGGTCAGGCGCTCCAACTCCCGGGAGAGCTTCTCTGCGTTTCGCGGAAATGCCCGGTAGAGATTCGACGCAATACGTTCCAGTTCCATTCTGACCTCCCTGTCAAAACATGCAACAATCCCTCATTTTTGGCACGATTTTATTGTACAACAGATTAATTTCCGACGAAACAAAAAATCCGCCCGGAAGCCGCTTGTGTGCTTCCGGACGGGGTGATTTCGTATTTTGGCACGTTGGCCTTCGTTCTGATCAACGACCGCTGCGCAGTCTGTAGATCTCCCGATTGAGTTCCTTGATGTTGAGAGGCTTGGGAATGTGGGCGTTCATACCGCAGGCGAAGGAGCGCTCGACGTCCTCCTCCATGGTATCCGCCGTCATGGCGAGAATCGGGATGCCTGCGGCGTCCTCTCTCTCCAGTCCGCGGATCTCCGCCGTTGCCGCATAGCCATCCATCAGCGGCATGCGAATATCCATCAGGATCATATCGTAGTAGCCGGGTCTGGAGTTTCTGAACATGGCGACAGCCGCCTTGCCGTTGCCGGCGATCTCGCACCGCGCGCCTTCCACTTCCAGAAGCTCCTTGAGGACGTCCGCATTGATCTTGTTGTCCTCCGCGACAAGGAAGCGCAGTCCGCCGAGCGGATTGGTCGCAACTTCCTCCACGCCTGCATCCATTCTGTCCTTCGTGATGCTCATCTCTTCCACAATGCTGCGGAAAGTGGAGAAGAAGAAGGGCTTGGGCATAATGGCCGCAATGCCGGCCTTGTGCACGTTCTGTGTGAAGTGCTCCGCCTTGTCCGACATCAGGATGATCGACGGCGCCTTACTCCAGGGCATGGCGAGAATCTCATCTGCGAGTTCCCAATAACCCTTGTCCTGTATATCGCGGTCAAAGAGAAGGAGATTGAATGTGTGCTCCTCCACAATGGACTGCTCGACCAGCTGAAGCGCGCCATACGCACTAGCTGTATATTCCGCGTCAAGGCCGGTGTTGCGAAGCAGTTCGCAAATTCTTGCGGCCTCATTCATATTCTCTCCGACAACCAACACCCGGTCGATGCCGCGATCGCTCCAGAAATGATCCTCCGCGCCACCCACCGTCTGCAGTCGCAGACCGATGAAGAAGGTCGATCCCTGATCCGGCGCGCTCTGTACGGAGATCGTGCCGCCCATCTGGGCGACGAATTTTCTTGTCATGGCAATGCCGATTCCGGAACCGTGCATGCCGGGTATTTTGTCAAACCGTCCGACGTTCTCAAACAGCCTTTTCTGCAGCTCGCTGCTCATACCGATGCCGTTATCGCGAACCTCAAATGAAATATCTCTGTAACCGGGCTCATCGTCTCTGCCATAGACAGAGAGGGAAATCTCCCCGCCTTCCGGCGTATACTGAATCGCATTGTCGAGCAGATTCATGAGGGATTCCGTGATACGGACTCTGTCGCCCAGGAAAATATCATGTTCGATACCGTGCGTTGTGACTTCAAAGCGCTGGTGTTTGAGCTGTGCTTTGCTGCGAATGACATCGGCGATCTCTTCGATTGTCTGGCCCAGCGCAAACTCGCGGTGATCCGCCTCCACACTGCCGCTCTCTGTGCCGCTCACATCAATGATCTGGTTGATCACGACCAGCAGGTCCTGGCAGGACATGCCGATCCGGTGCGCGTATTCCATGACCTTGGCCGAATTGTCCGCATTCTTCATAAGAAGCATGACAAAGCCGGCAATGGAATTCAGCGGCGTCCGCAGATCGTGGCTCATTCCCTTGAGCATTCGATTGTGGACAGCGACGATCCCGGAGTACAGGATCTCATGCAGGCGGCTGTTATCCGCGGTCCCATCTTCGGAGTCCAGATATACCGTAAGAAACCGATCCGTCCCGTGGATTCCTTCGATGCGCGCGACGCTTCTCTGATACGCTCTGGCTCTTCCTGTCCTGCGGTCGATGCACTCCACTTCCGAGCGGATGATCATCCACTGATTCTCAGGATCTTCCGCGCCGCTCTTTTTGATAGCGTCTTCCTGCGCCGCAAACATCTCGCTGCTGGGAATCTCTCCGGACGCCGGTCCCAGCTCACGCATATCGCTCATGACCAGCTCTCTGGGCAGTCCCAACACCTCTTCCACGTTCGGGGAGACATACACCGCGCTGCGGCTTCCGCCGTCCGAAAGAAGCAGCAGGTTTTTGGTGCCATACACCATTGTGTCGTACAGTCTGGCTGTCGCCTGCAGTTCCTCACTCGCTTCCGTAAAGCGCTGCTTCAATATTTGGTTTTCACGGATAATGTCCCGGATTTCTTCCTCAGTATATTGCATGAAACACTCCCTCAGTAAGTGAAGTACCTGTTTACAATCCACACTATTGTATCCCAAATGTATTCTGAATACAATTCCTTTACAGACCCATTTAGTCTGAAAACCCTTTGTTTTAGCGCATAATCCCCGTTCTGGCCGCATACTTGCGGACGGCCATCGTCATCGCGCCGCCAATACCGTACTCCTCGATTGCGATGGCGTGCATCTGCGCGACCGCTTTCCGGGCCCGCACCACGTCTCCCGCCTGTGCCGCCGCTGTCGCAACCCGTTCAAAACAGTGAATCCCATACGGGTTATGAATTCCGATCAGCCGATCTGTCCGCTCCACCAGCTTTTCAAAAAGCGGCAGCGCCTTCGCCGCTTCTCCTGCCCTCAGCATCGAATTGGCATACCGGTACAAAATATAGAGATACAGGGGCATATACGTATCTTCCATGGCATAAACCGCGAAGTCGTATAGGTCCTTGTAGATCGGCGTCACGTCAGACGGGGCCTGCTCCAATTTCTGTATTCTGTCCATGACTTCTTCGATCGAGCTCTCGAATTCAAAGAGCCAGCGGTCCTTGCGGATACCCGCCGCCTCATCCTTGCGCGCTCTCTCAATCACAAGTGCTGCTGCTTTGCGCACGTTCGTTAATGACAGCGGTTCCTGGTCGAGGAGTCGCCGGAGCTCTCTTTGTCTGTATGCTTTCTTCATGCGGTCATAGAGTTTCATGACGCCCTCTTTCATCTCTTTTTTGACTCGTATATATGCTTCCGGAATGAAGAAAAGACTGCAGGTAAAACGGATCACCTGCAGTCCAGTTGCTGTTTGTTACTGTTCGCTTTTCGTCTTCGTGAGCATTCAGCTCTCTTTCTGCAGATCCGAAATCCAGCTCTCGCAATACTGAATTTCCTTCCTGAGCCTGGCCTGTTGATTGTCCAGATCCAGCATCTTCCGGCAGCTCTCTGTTGCCTCTATGTCATCCACGGTCACACAGCCGCTGGCGATGACAAAAGGAAGCTTCTGTTTGCGGATTCCCCGCGCATATTCTATGGTGAGAACTGCGTCCTGCTGGCCATTGACCTTGCCCTGTCCGTATTGCGAGTGCTCAACCGTTCTTCCCTCCAGATTCGGAAGGACCATCGCATCTCTTGCTTCTGTGACTTCTGTAAGTTTCCCGCGCAGCTCGTCAATTTGGAATGTCAGCTTTTTAATCTGGATCTTCTTTTGTTCTTCCCTCTGCTGCTTTGTCGTTGCTCTTCTACGCCTTACATTGATGCCCGTTACTCTTTGCGCCATTCACTACCACCTTTCTTCGTATAGCTGACCTACCGGCCCAAGGCGCGCAGATACGCTTACTTCCATCACTTTTTATATATCTATTTTATCATAAAAGGCAAAACCAGGTCAAAAACGAATTGCCATTTTGTAAATATAACGTAAAGAAATTTTGTCTATATTTCCGATAATTTTCATATTTCCATAACATTTTTATCGCTTTACCATGCTATACTTTGCATACATCATGACTGGCATACAGTTGGCCGGCCTACCCAACAATCTTGAGAGGACAATCTATGAACAAAACACCCATTGCGGCCGCCATGCTGGTTGCTATGTGTACGGCATCTGTCCTGTTTGCCTATGCCGAACCCGCAGCGCAGTCAGTGCCGCAGGAAGATGACGGCATACACTACTGCAGGACGCATCTTGCGGAGGAGGAGCAGCTGATTTATGATGCGCTGCTTGCATGCACGCTTTCAGAGGATCCGACGCAAGCGGGCGATGAAATTCGCATTTCCATGGACCCTGCCAGCGACGAATTCAGAGCCTCTTTCAGACGATGCTATAACGCGCTGGTTTTTGACCACCCTGAACTCTTCTGGTTAAGCGTGGGCGACAGCGCGTTCCAATACATGTACCGCAGAAAGCTCTTTGATCATGAGATCTTCCAGGTCACCTTCCAGCTCGCAGAGGCCTTTCCGGACAAGGACAAGCAAATGAAAGAACTGGACAGCGCCGCAGACGAGCTGCTCGCCGGCATCGACCCGGACCTGTCTCCGGCCCAAAAATCGCTTGCCATCCACGACGCGCTCATCGCACTGGTCACCTATGACAAGGAAACCGCTTCCACCATGGAAAAGGATCTTGCGCACACTGCCTACGGCGCACTCGTCGCCAATAGCAGCGGCGAGGCCAACACCGCCGTGTGCGACGGCTATTCCTTCGCCTACGAATATCTGCTGCAGAAGGCCGGCATCCGCAGTACCGTGATCGCAGGCATAGCCGGAGAAACCGAAGAGACCGCCGGCAGCCATTCCTGGAATCTGGTGGAATTGTCCGGCGCGTGGTACGAAGTGGATCCCACTTGGAATGACATCTCCGCCGAGGAGGCGCTGGACTCTACGCAGGAATATAGCGCCATCGCCGAGGAAGCCATGCGCAACAAGTGGTACACCGACCGGCTCACACACTATCTATTCAATGTGACGACCGAGCAGATTTCTGATTTTGAACCGGACCAGTACTATCGCTACACCAACGACCGGGGATGGGTAACCTTCCTGGGCGACTCCGTCCACATCCGCCACACCGATGCGGACTCGGAGGAGACCGGCGACTACATGACGCCGCTGGCGCCGGTTGCGGAGGGAACTGAGTTTCGTTATGAGGCGCTGCGGGAGTAGATGCAGTCAGAGCTTTCTTTAGGCTCCGCTCAGAACCAAATAAAAAAATGAAGCCCGGGACCCCGGGCTTCACCAATATGTTCGTTCAGAATACCTTCTTCACCGCTTATTCAGCAGCCTCTTCTTTCTCTTCCTCGGCAGGTGCCTCAGCTGCCTCTTCGGCAGGCTCCTCAGCCGGCGCTTCCTCTGCGGGCGCCTCAGCTGCTTCCTCGCCAGCCTCCTCTTCGACCTTTTTAAGTCTCTCAGAAACCAGCTTCTCTGCGTTTGCGAGCTGCTCTTTGATCTTCGCAAGTTCCTCGGAAGACATCTTGGAAACCCTCTCGCTGATCTCGTCAATGTCGATGCCTCTCTTGCCCATGCTCTCCTTGAAGCTGCGCTGCAGATCACTGCTCAGGTCTTTGCCCTGCTCCACTGTGATCTCGCCCTTCTTGACGAGCTCGCCAATGATCTCCTGGCCCTTTTCTGCAGAATATGCAACTGCGCCTACGCCTGCCAGAATGATTGTCTTGATTCCATCACCAAACTTAAAATCTGCCATTTCATCCTCCTTATTTTTATGGAACTTTCCCCTAATGATTTGTTCAGAGCTGTCCCATTATGCTCGAGTTCCTTGCAGCACTGCGCTGTTGTTGTTTCTCTTATAGTTTATTATTCTATTCTATTTCGTGTTTTCCTTGTGACAGCTTTCTTAAGAATTCCTAAAACGATTCTAAAATGATCTGTTCCTGTAAAGTCTGCTATGTGTTCCACTGTGCCAAAACATCATTTTGCCGGCACCGCACCGAGGTATTCCTCCAGCGTCACGCCCTTTTTCATGATCTCCTCGGCGGCTTCCGCGCCGACATAGCGGTAGTGCCAGGGTTCTCCTTTGACGCCGGTGATCTGCGACTTGCTGTTGGGATAGCGCTTGATGAAGCCGTATTTCCAGCAGTTCTCATCCAGCCAGGACCAGACTTCATTGGCCGACGCATTGTCGCCCTCTTCGCTGGAGATGTCCACACAGATGCCGAGCTCATGCTCGCTTGTACCAGGGGCGGCTTCCCACTGCAGCGCAAGCTTTTCCGCTTCCTCCTTGCTCTTTCCGTATCCCATGTATTCGCTGATCTTATTCTTGAGGCGGCTTTCCTGCTCGCTGCTGGTCCGGTAGCCCTGCACAACGCGGGGTGACAGCCCGTTTGCCCGCATATCATCGAACATGTCCTGCAGATCCTGGTAGATCCGACTGTCCACGCTCTGCCCGTATCGAAGTTCTGTCAGTTCTCCGTCGAACGTCTTCTCAATGGGATGGTCATGATTGACCAGTACCAATTTCCAATCCGACGACTGCTTGAAGCCCACCGCATGTTTCCCACTGGCCGTGTCTTCATCCATGCCGGCGTTCGCTGTACCCGAAAGCGTGATCTGCGGCAGGTCAAACCCGTAGAAAATCTGGTTGACGCGGAACGCAACCCCGATCACGAGCACGATGATGAGCAGTGCTGCCAGAATTTCTCCTCTATATGTGCGGCGCTCGTTTTTATAGCCATCGCCGTCCTTTTTCAAGTCTTTGTCCCTGTCTGCCATCAACGCGTCCTTTGCAGAGTGTGTTAACCGTGTTTTACGTATAATTTCTCTAATTTTAAGAAACTGTTACATTTTCAGTATACTCTGTTTCACAAAAATTGCAAAGCAAAACAAGGAAAGAAAAGGCTGTCGATCCCCCATGAAGATGACAGCCTTGCAGTAATTCTATATGTATGAAGTTGGCCGCATGAGGCCTGGCGCCTAATGCAGCTTGGAATAGCCGAAGCTGTTGCAGATTGCGTCAATCGGTACGTGGTTCTTGCAGAGCTTGCACTCGGATGCCGGGTAGGAACGATAATCAGGCAGATCAGCGATCTTATACAGAGAGTGAATCTGCTGTCCGAAGATCTTCTGCGGCACTGCGAAGATTGCCGTAATGCCTACAACAGTTCCACCATAATAATCAATACTCTCACCTGCGCGGAGGATCGTCTGGCCGGTTGTCGCGGAAGCGAGCAGCAGCAGGACATGCTTGCCCTTGATCATCATCTCTGAGTTCTCGCGGAAGATCATCTGGCCGCGATTATCAAATTCGGGGGAATAGACGTAAATCGTCTTGTGCGCGTTCATGGACATGACGCCCGCCTGGGTCAGCTCATCTGCAAGATATGCGCCGATGACTTCCATTCCATCCATGCAGACGATCGTATCGACAATCGTTGTCGCCGCATAGGTACTTGCCATGGCACGCGCCGCCGCCTTAGCCTCGCTCTGTCTGGTCCGCATTGTTGTCATGTCAATGTAGTAGTTGATGTGAGAGTTCGGTGTTACAAAATGTCCGGGGATGACCTTCATGATGACATCCGGGAACTTTCTCGACCTCATCTTTGTGTAAGTCTGCATATGCACCTCCGATCTGCAGCTACGCCTGTAAAAGCGTCTCCGCATTGACAATTCTTGCGTTTCATACGCATATTATACTATGTTTTTGCATCTTTTGCACAAAATTTGCGCAAAATCCATCCAATTTTCAGCCAAAATATTCAAACCGTTATTTCTTCTTTTTTTTCGAAAACTTTATAAGTTTTTCATTCTTTCTAAATAGTTTTATAACAACTATCGTGTATAGTATTACTTGTAAACAGAGAGAAACATTTCCCCCTCTTTAATAACTCTCAATGTTTAACAAGATTTACATTTCCCCCTTTCAAAAAAGCCCTTCGCGTAGCGAAGGGCTTTTGCGTTGTCTATATTTTTCTTCGCGCCGAAGCGCTTTGCGCTGCGGCACACGAGGCGAATCGTAGATGCACCGATGCGCTCTCAGTCTTCCAGCTCCATCTCCACCGGTGCTTCCAGCGTCAGCTTACCGCCCACGGTGCCGGCAAACCGTCCCTGCCGCTTGGCAATGTTGACGATGATCGTTCCGCCGGGCTCGTCAAAGCTATAGCTGTGGAAGCCGTCTTCCTTGTCTCTTGTCATGAACCAGGCTGCCGCCAGTGAGCCGCTTCCGCAGGAGGACTCGCAGCAGACGGTGTCGGTACCGGCGACGTAAACGACCGGCGTCAAGCTGTCGTCATTGACAAACTGCACGCCGAAAGCGCTGTAGTTTCCGCCGAACTTTTCGATCATGCGGCGTGCGAACGCCTCGTCGAATTCCTTTTCCTTGCAGATCATGTGGGTGATTCCTCTGGAAACCACCATGGGATAGAGGTTCTCAGCGTCCTCTCCCGCCATCTCCAGTTTCTCCGGCATCGGCATCTGCGCCGCGCTGGTCTCCCTGTCGAGATCACAGATCACTTCCAGCTTGTCCCTTGTGCCGGACATCTCAATCTTACAGTGGTCGACTCCTTTTTCCTTGCACAGAAGATATCCAAAGGATCTGGCTGCATTGCCGCAGAATTCACCGCCGGCCATCTCCAGTCTTCCGGCAGAGTCGCCGTAGCGGGGCCTTGTCTCGAACCCCACCTGCTCGGCCTTCAGGGCCGGGTCGGCCATGATCGCCGCTGCCACTCTGGCCCGCTCCGCCTTGGGAACGCCATATCGCACAATTGCCGTCCTGTTTCCTGCCGGATCGGCCATCACTACTGTCCACTTCATTGCTGTTTTGCCTCCTCCATCAGCCATTTTCGGCAAATCTTGCAAGAAATCTCTTCGTTCTCTCCTCGGTCGGATTCGAGATCACGTCCTCGGGACGCCCCTCTTCCACAATATAGCCGCCGTCCATGAAGATGACCCTGTCCGCCACGTCTCTCGCAAACGCCATCTCATGCGTGACGATGACCATGGTCATGTGCTCCTGGGCCAGCTGGCGGATGACCTTCAGGATCTCTCCCGTCAGCTCAGGATCAAGAGCCGACGTCGGCTCGTCAAAAAAGAGAATGTCCGGATTCATGCACAGCGCTCTCGCGATCGCGACTCGCTGCTGCTGACCGCCGGAAAGCTGCTGGGGGTAATAGTGCTCCTTGCCCTCGAGGCCCATCTTCTTGATGAGCGACATGGCTTCCTTGGTAACTTCCGTCTTGTTTCTCTTTTGCACATGGATCGGCGCGTCACAGAGGTTCTTGAGCACATCATAGTGCGGGAACAGGTTGAACTGCTGGAACACAAGGCCGTAATAGCTCTTGATCTTGCGCAGCGCAGACGCCGGCGCATAGACAGACTTGCCGTCCGCGTCGTTCGAAGCCGCTTTCTCTCCGTGGTAAGTCAACTCGCCGCTGTCCATTGTCTCGAGCATGGTCGCACAGCGAAGCAGCGTCGACTTGCCGCTGCCGGAAGGGCCGATGATGGCCACGACTTCGCCCTTGTCCACAGAGACCGTGATATCGTTGAGGACCTTCAGATCGCCAAAAGATTTACTTACATTTTTGATCTCAAATAAACTCATATCCGCTGCCTCCGTCAATTGTAGTAGCTCAGGGCCTTCTCAATGCGGTCCATTACAATCGTGACGACCAGATTGAAGATGTAATAGAATACACCCGCCACAAAGAGCGGCATCAGGCTGGACATCGCAGCAGACACCTGTTTAGCATACGTGAACATTTCCTGATACGCAAGTACAAATGAAAGGGAGGTATCCTTGACCAGCGTGATCACTTCGTTGGTGACCGGCGGGATCGTGCGCTTGATCATCTGCGGGAAGATGATCTTGAGGAAGGTCTGTACTTTGGTATAGCCAAGAACCGTGGCTGCCTCTGTCTGCCCCACCGGGATGCTCTGGATACCCGCGCGGAAAATCTCCGCGAAGTAGGCCGCGTAGTTGATGGAGAATCCGATCAGTGTCGCATACAGTCTCCAGTTGGTGGAGAGCTTGATGCCGAACGCGTAATAGGGTCCGTAGAATACCACGATCAGCTGCAGCATCAGCGGGGTTCCTCGAAGGACGGAGATGATTCCCTGGATCAGCAGTGAAAGCGGTTTGAATTTACTCATTCTTCCAAGCGCCACAAGTACGCCGAGCGGCATGGAAAAAAGAAGTGTGCAGAAGAAAATGAGCAGCGTGGCCCCAAATCCGGAAGCAATTTGCTGAATGACACTGATAAGGCTCATGGTTTCCCTTTCGTTTGTGGTATGCGGCCCGCCGTCTTCACTTTTCATAGCGGACGGGGCATGTTTTGGCTAACAATAGGCTGCGCAATTGGCCGGGACCAACTGTAAATCGGATAAGAAAGACCGCCTGTGCCCCTTTGTGGAGCGCAGGCGATCAAACGTACCTTTGTATGACCCCTTACACATCGTGCACGAGACGCTTCTTCGTGCGTCTTGCCTCGGGATCCTGCGTGTACAGCCGGATTACTTCTCGGTGATCAGCATATCGGGCAGGTTGTCGTCAGCATAGTTCTCAGCGATCTTCATGACTGTGCCGTCTGCCAGCATCTCGTCATAGGTCTCCTGCACCTGGTCTCTGAGAGTTTCGTTGCCGAGCTTGAAAGCGATCGCATACTGCTCTGCTGCGATGGGCTCCTCAAGGATGCGGAACTTGTCGGGGTTGTTTCTCATCTGATACTGGGCAACGCCGATATCAACTGCGATCGCGTCCACAGCGCCTGCCTGCATATCTGTGAAGCAGGTGTTGTAGCTGGGGTTCTTCTGCAGATCTGCGAAGGTGGCCGTGAGGTCTGCGAGCTCTTCGCTCTCCAGCGCAGTCTGTGCGGAGGACTCGGTCTGTGTAATGACGACCTTGCCGGCAAGATCTGCCAGTGTCTGGATGTCGGAATCCGCAAGAACAGCCATCACGATAGAGTTGTTGACATAGGGATCGGACCATGTGTAATCCGCTTCACGGCCTGTGTAAGTCATGCCGTTCCAGATGCAGTCGATGGTTCCGCTGTCGATCTCCGCGTCCTTGTTGTCCCAGTTGATGGGCTGCTTAACGAGTGTCCAGCCGCGGCGGTTGCAAAGCTCCTGTGCCAGCTCCAGATCAAATCCGGTGTAGTCGCCGGTTGCCTCATCGAGGTAGCCGTAAGGCGGGTACTCGGCGTCAAAACCGACTACAAATGTGGTATCGTCGTTGGCTTCTGCCGTGGCTGCATCCGCTTCCGCCTCTGCTGCGTCCGCTTCCTCTGCGGGCTCTTCCTGTACTTCCTCTTCCGCTGCGCTGTCATTGCTGCTTGTGGATGCCGCTGTGGATCCGCCGCAGGCTGCGAGTGAAACGGCCATCACGCCTGTGAGAAGCATTGCTGCTAACTTTTTCATCATGTTACGATCCTCCTTATTGAAGCGCACTGCGCTGTGCCCCGTAAGAAGAAATCCGCAGGCGCGGTTTCTCCGGGTTTTCAATGATAGCAGGCGGCGTTCCGTCTCGCACTTGAACGAATCAGCGAGATAGCGAACTAAAGCGCCGCACACTGTAGTATATTATCATGCTAAAGTGCGTTTGTAAACACCGTATCCCACCCGAATTATCGCAATCAGGGCCAAAAAAGCGACCGCCTGCAGAATTCCGCTCCGATACAGGTGCACAAGCAGGTTGGTGCTGACAAGGATCCGTACCGTCCCCTCCATTCCTTGGATCGCTTCACTGCGGTTCCCTGCGCCGTCTTCCGCTTCCACCTGTATTGTCTGCCATTTGGGATTGGCCTCCACCGTAATGGGGACTTCGGTGTGATTGTGCATCAGGATTGCCTGCAGTTCTTCTTTCTCATAGTGCTGTTCAAAAATCAGATTTCCCCGGTCGTCCACGCTCCGCACAGTAAGGCGCTTGACCTCTATGTTGTCGGTTGGAAGAAGGCCGATCCGGATCTCATCCGCAATAAATCGATGCTTCGTGAGGTCTACGCCTGTGATCCGAACCGTGGGCGGCGTCCTGTCAACGGCCCATGCGGGCGAGTAGCCCGCCTCCGCGAGGCTCCCTTGATCGTTTCCGGCACCCGGTCCCCCGAACCGAAATCGTCCGGGGCTCCGGTTGGTCCCCTCCGAGGCGTCCTGGGACTGCAGCAGAAGCTTATAGATTCCTTCTTCCCTGAAGGCAGATGGATCGATGCGGTACGTATATTTCATGCCTTCTGTATTTTGACGCGCCGACACCGTATAGTCCTGTCCGTCCACAAGCGTCCTTGCAATTCCGTTCCTATACAGTGTGACCTGCCAGGAGGTGAGCGGCGACACGTTGTACTCTGTGACGATCAAAGGCGCACTTGCATCGGTATAGTAGTCTCTGAGAATTGCCAAAGTGCCTGCGTCCTCTGTGACGTCGTACACGGATCCGAATCGATTCACGCAGAGATTTCTGCGGGCATAGCTGCGGTTTCCGGCCAGATCGCAAACTGTCCCCACCAGCACGCAGATCCCGTCCATCTCCTCCGTCCGCGGCAGATCCGGCAGGGAGATTTTGCAATCGAGACCCACCGGATTGTCACCGGCGCTGCGCATGCGCACGGCTCTTCCGCCCGCTGTCAGGTTATACCACTGCGCCATGCTTCCCTGATACGAGGGGTTTTCGTCTTCAAAGCGCAGGACCGGCGCGATGCTATCCCTGTAGGCGCCCATCTCCTTGACCCTGGCACGATCCCAGTAGAGCCGCGGCGCCTGTGTATCAATGACAAATCCAGGCTCCGTCACAGGCGCAGCCGCATTGCCCGCAAGGTCCGTACACATGCAGCGAAGCTGCCACATACCGTCCTCGTCAAAAGGCACTGTCATTTCATAGGTATCCCCTCTCTCCCTGTCCGCGCTGCCTTCGCTGCCAATCCGGTGAAAGTCTCTCGAAAAGGGCAAAATGCGGGCCCACCGCGCGTCAAAGGAGAGGTCCGTAATGCGAACCGTCGCGTTCCTTGCGCGGTTATAATACTTGCCGTTTCGCACATCCGTGTTGTCCCAGATTACCTCGATGCGGGGCGGCGTTCGATCCACTGTAAACGCGCGCGGTGCTTTGCCCTCATACGTGACAACAGCAGCGTTCCCCAGTGCATCGCTCCCCTCGACGTCCAGTGTGTAGGCTCCGTCCTTTGCAAAAATGACCGTCGTACTCCAGACGTCCTCGTCTCCGGACGCCGCCTTTCCCTTTTTATGGCTCCAAGTACCGACTTGCGCTGACGGAGCCTTGATCTTCAGAAGATCCGGACTAAAATTCCGCTCGTACACCTGGATCATGGCTTTCCGCCCTGTGTCAAAATACCGCCCATTCCGCACGTCATTGTTTGTATAGCACACCGTCACGCGCGGCCTTGTCGAGTCAATTCCCAATCGGCATACCCCGCCGCTTGCGGGATCCGACCGGTTTCCCGCATTGTCCACCGCTGTGACAGTCACTCGAATGTCATTGCTCTCCCACTGGCCACCTGCCGGAATCGTGATGATCCCTTCATAGTGATATTTGGGCACCTGTTCCATCGATGCATCTGCCGTGGGGTCATCCGCGCGGTACAACGCAACATACTCCTGTACGGTTTCTCCTGCCACTTGAATCGTATAGGAAACCTCATTGAGTCCAGACCCGCTCCTGTCCGCTTCCGGATCCTCTGCCTCCACTTCCAGCTTCACGCCATGCTGATAAAGCGGTCGCCCGTCCGGGGTCCGCATGGTCACTTCCGAAGTCGCCCGCACCGAACAAGACGGCGCGTCGAGGTCCACCCGGGGCAAGTGGGTGTCCAAATAGAAATTCACCGTTCTCTGCAGGGCCGATGATACATTGCCCGCCCGGTCCTCGAACACGGCCTGCTCGATCCGAAAGATCTGCTCTCCACGGATTGGCACACGTTCGCCGCACTGGAAGCGGTATTTTGACCCATCCGGCGCTGCGCCGTTCCTTCTTCCTGCCGTGCTCAGAATCCGGCACGCCGCACTGACGGGGGACGGATCTTCTGCCCCAAACGTGATATAGGCCTCCGTCTCTCTTCTGTAGGGCATGAAGCCTTCCCGCTCTGTCACCCACTTTACGCCGTGCTGCGTGAGGCGGCAGTACGTGGTTCCGTTTCCATCGGCAATCATGATCCTGCCCGACGGCGCCTCCGTGTCGACCACTTTGCGGCCGGTCTCATAGCGCCCCTTCTTCTGATCCGCGCAGACAAACCCATACAGTGCGTCCTGCTCCTTCTCATCCTGCATGATCAGCGGATTCCCGGCCTTGTCCCGGCCCTCGATGCCGAATCGATACACGCCGTCGGGTATCTCGAATACGTCCGGCTTGCTTGCATCGCCTGGCGCGTTTGGGTCGCCCAGAAGCAGTGTGCATGAAGCGAGGAGCGTTTGCGCCTGTTTGTTATCTGTTGGATGCAGCTGCTTTACGTGCAGTCCGCGCTCCTTCTTCCACTCGGGCCAAACCTCCTCGCAGCACGTATTCTCCGGCACCGGTTCAAACGCTTTATAAAAGGTAATTCCACCTTCATCCAGATGCAGATCTTCAACGGTGTATTCTATATGAATGGATGGTTTTCCGTCCGGATAATAGACCGCATGATTCCCATAATACAGAATCTGATTATCTTCGTCCTCACCGGCAGGATGCCCGGTCGGGCGGCTCAGCGATGCTGTGAGAAGAGGGCCCACGGTGTCTCGCACTGTTTTGACAACGGGCGTACTGGCAGACGCATCTGCCTGCCCGGTGGCAGGGGCCGTCAGGGTATAGGTCGGCTTCAATGCCCACGCCGCGCGATCTGCTGCTCCGCCTTCCGATACATGGATCCCGGTTTCGAACACAACCCTTACGGTCATCGGATTGCCGGCCCGGTCTTTGCCACAGGCGGCCCACTCCGCCGTTCCGTCCTCGCGCACGTGGACAGCCTGCCCCGGCAGCGCGTGCACGGTCGTCGCCTCCTCTTCTCCCTCCTTCGTAAACTGCATGCAAAGCGTGGACGCGTCCGCGTCCATCGGTATTTCCTGATTCCCGCAAAAGTCCTTCACATAGAGCGCCGCCGACACATCCTTGCCAAAATACCCCTCCGGCCGCTCCTCCTCATAGAGATACCCTTGCGCCTTGCTCCGAATTCGAATCTCCCCCACCGGCGGCGTCTGGTCCAACACAAACCGATATTCCACCGTTTCCTTGTTTCCCGCTTTATCGGTGGCTTCTGCCACGACAAGAATATCCCCGTCCGAAAGCGCCGCGACCTCCTGCGTGTCGATGGACAAAACTACCTCGTTCTCCCGATCCGTTCCTTCGCTATGTGGCGCATTCCCTTCTGCATCCGTTCCTTCTCTCCGCAGTGTATTGCCTTGCGAGTCCGTCACGACCACCGCATACGAAGAAATGCCGGCATCGTTCTCCCGGCCTTCCGCCATCTTGATCCGAATCCCCGCATTGTCACCCCGGCAGTAGACCATGCCTTCGCTGTCCCTGCCGGCCGACGCATCCATTTCTATTGAGATAACAGGCGCCCGAAGGTCCAGGTTTTCGGGTTCTTCGCCGCCTGTTGTTTGCCCCTGTCCTGCGGGTTCTCCACTGCTTTCCGGTTCTACAGGAGCGGCATGTTCAGTGTCCGCGGAAGGCTCTCCCTCCATACGAATCGGTGCAGTGGCGCCTTCCGATGCCGTTTCCTCCTTCGTTTCTTTTCGCGCCATTCTTGCAACTAATCCGGCTCCCATAGGGATTTCCGCCGCGTGTGCGCTCTGCCCGATCACGAGAAGCCAGATCAGCGCCGCCACCGCTGTGAGAATGATGGTCCTTCGCCCGCTTTCCTTTGCCCACTCGCCGGACAGCCGTGTAATTAGTTTCTCCCTAAGCAAAAGAATCGCAGCGGACACCGCTGCCGCCAGCGCCGTGACCAGACACAGCGCTGCCATAACCTTACTAATCTCTCCCCATATAACCCAAAACTCCATGCATACTCCAGTTCCGCCTCTCCGGTGCGTTCCTGTTTTGACCCTATTCCATAATCCCCTGCTCGCATTCCATCCGCCGCGCGGATTCTATCATTTTCTGCACACGGCAGTCATATCGATCGCCTCCCGCAGTCCTTTTACGAGTTCTTCCTGCGCATGCAGGCGTCCTTCTTCGAATGGTTCGCACAGCGTCCGGGCTTCCGCGAGCACTTTGCGCGCCATGTCTGTCTCCTGCTGGGTCGCTGTGTTTTGACCCGCATTGCGTTCATTCACCGCGCGGCTTTGCCAGCCATTCTCTTCCACCGTCGCCGGCACTTCGCGCAGCGCAAGTTCACTAAGCGCCATCCGGCTCACCGCCAGGGCAAAGTCCCATTCGTCCGTCCGCGCCGCTTCTTTCCGCGCGAGCACCTGCATCCCGTACCACGCAGAAATCCGCTCCTCGCCGGGTGTTCCGCTGAGCATCTCTTGCAGCGCCTTCGCCATGTTCCTCTCTCCAAGCGGAACGCCGGCCGCCACGGCGTTGTCGACGGCCTGCCTTGCCGCCTCCGTCCCGCCGTCATAAAAGGCCCAGTACCTCTTTCCGATTGCCAGCTCCAACCGGGCATACTGCGCCGGCGCGTTCTCCCGCATCTGTGCCAGAAAGTCCTCCTCGAAGAGCAGATCCTCAAACTGCTCCCTCTCTGCCTGCGTAATGACCCCATCCGCCGACACATCGGTCAAAAAAGCGATATACCCTTCCGCATCCTCCGGTCGCATCCGAATTGCTTGCCGGTAGTTCTCTGTTTTGACATCGCGCTCTTGCGCCGCCGCTCCTTCCCGAATGAACATGTGATAGCGGGCCATCCCTGCGCCGGCCGCCGAGACGCTGAACATGCCCGAACAGCACAAAAAGAGCACCGCGGACGCCGTGAGGACCAAAAACTTGTGCCACATCCGCTCGCTGAGGGCTTCCGGCTTGGTGCTGTCCGGCTGCGCCGCGCGTTCCGCCCTGTTGCATGCGTCCAATACTTTGCGGAGGGCTCTCTCCAGTTCCGCGCAGGAGGAGAAACGCAAATCGGGTGCCACACTGCAGCAGCGGCGCAGGACCTTGTCCATCTCCCGGTAGAGCCCCAGGTCCTGCGGATTGGCCTGCCGATTCATGTGCCTTGCCATGAAGCCAGGTTCGGAATCGCGGGCCAACTCATCCGGCATCTGCGCCGCCACCAGCCCAAGACCGGTCTCCAGGGGATGCCTGCCCGTCAGCATATGGTGCAAAACCGCACCGATCCCATAGATGTCCGTCCTCACGTCGGACTGCTCCCATCCCCCGTACTGCTCAGGCGCCGCGTAGCCCTCCGTGCCCAGCATCTTCGTGTCCCGCGCGGCATCCTCCTTAAAAGTGCGGCAGGCCCCGTAATCAATCAGCACATAGCTGCCATCCATCCTCTTCAAAACATTGGCCGGCTTAAAGTCCCTATAAATCAGCGGCGGATTCATTTCATGAAGCTTTTTAAGAATTGCACAAAAAGAAAGCCCCGCCTCCGCTGCCTCGCGGACCGTGAAAACTTTTCCATCCTCCAGTATCTTCTGCAGCGACTCGCCCTCGATGTATTCCATGAGGAAGCCTGTAGACGCAGCTTCTCCTCCACTGACTTCCTTGAGGAAGCCTGATAGCGCAGTTTCCCCAAGCATCCCGTAAAAAGCCGGAATCCCTGTTTGTTCCTTACCAAGGGTTTCGAGGATGGCCGCCTCTTTGCGGATATCCATTTCGGTAATGGCGACTTCCTCACACATATTTTGTTTTAACACCTTCATCGCGTATCGCTCGCCGGACACTCGGTCCTGCACCAGGTACACGATACTGCTTCCACCACGTCCAATCTCATGCAACAGCACAAGCCGTGCCGGCTTGACCGTGCAGATTTTCACGTTCTCATTCAATTGTGATCATCTCCTTGAAAACTTCCCGCGAACTGCGGTTGATCGAAAGCTGGAATAATTCATTAAGATTCATCGGCAAAGAGAAAACTGCCGATCAGATATGCTTATTATCAGACATGTGTGTCTGCACAGTCAAGGTGGATATTACACCGTAGTTAGGGCGTGGGAATGCTCACCCCTTCAACAACTGCATCCCCACGTCAAACGGCCTTCCCTCCACGCACTCGTAGAGCCAGTAGGCCATGGTCACGTCATCCTGCGTCCGCAGGGTGAATTCCGGCTGCCGCACAGCGGTGTGGATTGTGCCGCCCTTGTACATGGAGAGCGGCCTGTGCCAGTCATAGAGGAAGAAGTGGAAGTCCGGCGTCAGGTTCTGCAGATCGGCGATCATTTTCTTCATCTGCCGGTAGTATTCCTCCTGCATCTGGGAATCTGTCCCGTAGATTTTGTTGGTCACGTCGTTGTAGAAGGCGCTGAGCAGGTAGTCTCGGATGGATCCGGCATAGAGGTATTTGAAACGGCTTCCTTTGCGCACCACGACGCCTCTGTACCAATCTACCGTTACATTTCTGCCGGAGACGCCCATCCACAGCTCCCGTCTTGCCTTCCAGACGTCCCGCAGTGTACGCTTCCAGCCTCTATAAAGAAGCTGCGCGCTGTCCGAGAACAGTGTCACATCCTGGCAAGCCGGATAAAACTCGCCCACAACTTGCTCTGCGAGCGCCGGCACGGCGAACGCGCCTGCGCTCTCTCCTGCGATCAGGAGCTTGTCAGCTGTGGGGAACAGTGTTTTGCCAATGCGCATGGCTGCCATGAAGTTCTTGTAGCCGTGGAAATGAAGAATGGCTTCTTCCCCGGTCTTCTGGCCGTCCGCCGCGTTTCCCTCGACCACGTGATAGGGAAAGCGGCAGTCGCCGACGTGCATATCGCCCGTCGCGTATGTGATGATCAGGAAATTCCAGTCGTCGAAGGGGTTGTCCGCGCCGTTTTTGGTGATGCCCACATTGATATTCATGACCTGCGTGAATAGGCGCAGGTTGTTCCAATAGTAGTTGGGAAGCCACGCCGCGACGCTGCCGCCGTTGACCGGTCTCGCCGCCATGTATTCGTTGATCGCGATTCCGCCGCCGGAGAAGAACACGCACAGCTTCTGGCAGGTCCCTTTGCGCACGTAAATATGATACTCGGAGCCGTCTCCGCATCGTCCCTCGGGGACCGGCACCTGGTACCACACTTTTTCCTCGGGCGCACCATTGAGGACCGGCGCCTCCTGCTCGAGTGCGTAGATCCCCTTCGCAATCGACTCCTCCACCAGGTTTCCGATGCGGACCATCCAGTTTTTCGTATCAATTCTATCCTTGACAGATGCCATGTCGCTCCTTACGTTCGTATGTTCCGGCGGCTGTTTCAAGGCCCCCGCCCAACTTCATGTCCGCCAGAGCGGCCGCTCCAAGCCGCCCGGCCCAACAATTTACAAATTAAACAGTTTCTCCGCCGCACTCACAAGGTCCCGGAAGCGGAAGATCACGCCCGCACAGACCATGATCAGAAGGATCGTCATGGAGAGGACGGCCGGCAGGATCACGGGATTAGCCCCCGTCAGCACCGGGATGATCTGCAGCAGCGAAAGTACTGACGTCACAAATAAGTAAATGACGTACTCCTCGAGCCGCAGGCTCGCGCCTTTGCCGATGCTGATCGTCATGAGCACCAGAAAAACAAAGCCGATTGGAAGCACAAAGGCGACCGACCACCCGCGCCAGCCGGTGAGCGAATCGATGAGAAGACAGCCCGCCATGACAAGGTAGGTCTCGATGGTGAATGTTTTGATTAGGTTGTTGCGATAGTAGACGCCGACCATCAGATCGCCCCAGGCGATCAGGACGCCCAGGACCGCGAACGGCACCCAGGCCAGCGTAAAGCCATACAGAATCTCCAGCGCCAGCATGATGATAAAGGAAGACAGGGCGCAGAAGGTCGCTGCTTTGACGATCGACATGTGGGACACCCGGCGCTTCTCAAGGACGGGGAATCCGCCCGGCTCCGGCTCGCCTGTGAGCCTTCCACCGCACAGGGGGCAGCCTGATTTATCGCCCTTGATACTGATTCTGCATTTGGGACAATACTGCATTAGGCTTCCTCCTTCTTTGCGGGTTCGTTGTCAAAATCATTGCTCTCCAGTTCCACATCGATGCCCATATCGACCATATCGCGGAAGAAATTACGCATGACCGGATGCTCCACGAAAGCGGACGCCACGCCAAAAACCAGCAAGTCCTTGTAGGAACACAGACACACCTGCACTTCCGGCGCCGCCATAAAGCAGCTGAATTTGTGGATGTGCGGCTCCATTTCCGCCGGCACGCTGATCTTGCCGACATTGGAAATTGTGCCCGTGATCCCCTTCTGCATATGCGCGTTGATTGCGGAGATGACGAGATTCTTGATCGTAAGGGGCACTACTTTGACAGCGATGTTGTGCTCGAGCGCCGCGTAGGAATTCATGGTCAGCTCCACCTGGTCCTGGCGCAGTTGGCGGACGAAGGATTCCTTGACCACGCCGATGATGCTCTCCACTGTCCCGTCGTAATTCGCCGGATCATACGCCACGTTGATGACGCCAAAAAAGTTGCGCGCCGTATCCGACGGGAAGTAATTGCGCAGGTTGACGGGAACGCTCAGCACAATCGGCAGCCTCCGGTCCCTGACGGACATCTCCTCCAGGATCGCTTTGATGAAAAGCGCCGTGCTCAGCTCCGCCACCGTGCAGCCGCGCTCCCTGGCCGCCTTGAGGAATTTTGGCACAGAAACAGTGCCCTCCAGAAGGTGATTCTGCAGGTTCTCGTCCTTTTCGCCGCGCAGATGGTAGGCCCTCTTGGGCGCGACCTTGGCCTCCTCGGGCTTTTCCTTAGCCTTCTGGTAATACTTGCCGAACGCGTCGCCCTGCCGGTCCCCGCCGGACGCCCGGCTGGTCTCGGTCGCGAGCTCCTCGATCTGGTATTTGACGCCCAGATACTCGGTCAGAATGGCCTTCAGAAACTCAAAGGCCCCGGTCCCATCTGTCAAAACATGGAACATCTCCAGGTTGATCCTGTTGCGGTAATAGCTGACCCTGTAGAGAAGATCGCGCCTGCCCTCGCGGTAGATCGTATCCAGCGCCGGCTTGTTGTCCGGGGTCACTTCTGCATCGAGGTTGCTCTGGTCCAGATAGTACCAGAAAAGGCCCTTTTTCAAGATGCTTCCAAAATGGGGAAAGTCCCTGGCCGCGACCGACACCGCACTCTGCAGCGTGTCGGGGTCCACATCTTCCTTCAGTTCACAAGTGATCCGGAACACGCGGGTATCGGCGCCGCCTGCCGTGGACGGGACTATTTTGGCCGCATTATCCAGTTGATACCATTTTGACTGTGCCATTTCCTGCTCCTTTGCACATCAAGTTACTTCTCAAGAAAATGGAAGGGATCCTCGTCCACAAGGAAGTGCATGAGCTGGTATGCACACATGATCGCAACCCGCTCCTCCTTGAGGATGCGTCTGACTTCGTCGCGGTCTGCCAGGACGATTTCCAGCTCCTCGCTGTCCTCCAGGAAGCGGTCGCTGATCTGGCCCTCGCTGTAACCGTAAACGGTGGCGCAGGACTCGTCGGTCATGCCGACGGTCGTAAAGCGGGGCTCCTCGAACATGTTGTCGACTTCGATCGGCTTGAAAGTAAGGCCCGTCTCCTCGTGCATCTCACGGATCGCCGCCTCGCGGTAGTTCTCGCCTCTCTCGACAAGACCGGCCGGGAATTCGTACACAAATCCGCCGATGGGATAGCGGTACTGGCGGATCAGGACGACTTTGTCCTTCTTGGGGCCATAAATGCTGTAGATGATGACGCCGTCGGGGTGATTTTCGCCGGTGCGGATCTTGAGCTCCGCCTCGGTGCGCGCCCTGGACGCGACATAATAATGGGACGCGCGCCCGCTCTTATGGGTCACGTCGAGGTCATAGAGATTGACAAACCGGTTTTCCGTCTTCTGTGTGATCTTGTTAATGGTGGCCATGCTCTTTTTATCCTCCTTGTTTACGTGAACGCCCTGCCGCCTTCGCTTTGCGCGGAAGGCACGGGTATCTATAATCATTTCAATAAACTTGTCAGTTCTCCGTCCGCCAGGATACTCAGTCTCCTGGTTGCTCTCGAAACGGCTGTGTAAAGCCGGTGTCTTGCCATAAGATTGTCCGGATAGGTCGCCTGGTCCGCATCCGGCAGGATCACGCCGTCAAACTCCAGTCCTTTGACCAGATCCAGCGTGATCAGGAACACGCCGCTGTGCGGAAGCGCCTGATTTCGGTGAATGACCTCCGGCGCCTCGTCGCCGAGGATCTGCCTGACCTTTTCCAGACTCGCCCGGTTCGCGCAGATCACGGCGGTCAGGCCTTGTTCGTCCTCCGCATTTGCGCTCGCCGCATGCACCAACAGCCGCAGCCGTCTCGCGTAGTCCTCGCCGGATTCGCACGCCATGACCACCGGCGCGGTGCCCGGCCTCTGCACGGACGATGTGACGATCCGCTTCTCGCGCGGCAAGAGCCCCGTGAAGATCTCCGTGATCTCGGGCGACGACCGGTAGCTTGTGAGCAGCGGCAGTTCTTTGGTCTGCCGTCCGTCCTCGCCGAACAGTTCATGGATTTTGGCAAAAGACACGGTCCCCGGCCGGATCGCCTGGAACTCATCGCCCAGCATCATGAACTTCGCCCTGCCAAAATACCGCCTCAGCACCATCAGCTGCGCCGCCGTATAGTCCTGCACCTCGTCGATCATGACATAGCGCACATTTTTGTCGCCCATGCCCGTGAGCAGCATCTTGAGCCAGATCCACTCCGCCGACGTCAGTCTCTTCTTGTGCAGAATCCTGCATCCGATCTTCTCAACGTCAATAAAGCCGAAGCGATGGATTGTGCTGAACGCGCCGCCGTACTGATTCGTGATCCGGTTCTGCTCTTTCCGGTCCGTCTCTCTCTCGCTCTCTCCCCAGCTTCCGCCTTTGTTCGCCCCCTGATTTCCGTAGGGGTCCATGCTGTTGAAGGAGGCGGCGCCTTGATTGCCGCCTGCGCCGTCTTCACTTCCGCCCCATGCATCATTGCCATCTGCGCGGTCGCGGTCGTCGCGCTCCATGCGGCGGATCTTGATTTTGGCAATTTCAGAGAGCTTGTCGGAGAGGATATTGAGGAGGCGCGGGCCTGCCTCGATGCCGCTCAGTTCCGCCGCCGCATTCAGAATTTCTCTGCGGCTGAGAACACACCGCCCCTTCTGCATGACGGGGCAGATTTCGTCCTCCTGTAGGCGAAGCGTCTTCAGCGCGCGCTCCATCTTGCGGAGGTCCGCTTCTTTGGCAGATTCGCCCGGGCCCTTGTCCGGCGCGTTCGCAATGTGCAGGAAGTCCCGCCACGTGATCGTCCGGGGATTCTCCTCGCCCAGGTCCGGCAGCACCTGATCGATGTACTGGCGGAACACCGGGTTGATGGTGAGCAGGTAAACCTGCTCCGGCCGCAGATTCTCCCTCTGCCGGTAGAACAGGTACGCAATCCTCTGCAGGAGCACCGACGTCTTGCCGCTGCCCGCGATTCCGTTGACCAGAAGAACCGGCACATCCTCGCTCCGGATGACCGCATTCTGCTCCTTCTGGATGGTCGCCGTGATCGCCTTCATCTTGTCCGTCCGGCGGCTGGCCAGCGACTGCAGAAGCATCGGATCCTCGATCGCCACCTGCGTGTCAAAGAAAGAGAACAACCTGTCCTCCTCCAAATTGTACTGCCTGCGCAGCTGCAGATCCACGTCGACGCGGTTCCCGTTCACCATGTAGAATGTCTTGCCGTTCTGCTGATTGTAATACGTTTCCGCGATGGGCGACCTCCAGTCGATCACCAGATGCTCATAGGCGTTCTCCGCGATGCCGGCGCTGCCGATGTAGTAGTCCTCGGGCGCCTCCTCCGGGTCAAACTGCAGCTTCACCCTGGCAAAATACGGCGCCTTGCGCAGTCTTTTGACCCTGCCCAGCTTCTCCTGCGCCGCGTCCTGCTCGATATTGTACTGATCGATCGAGTGGCTCATGGCCTCGAACTCGATGTACGTCTCCATCGAATCCGTATCGCTGTCAAAATTCAGCGACAGATTGCTGCGGATATCCTGCTTCTCCTTGGCCGCTTTCTCATTGATCGCTTCGATCTTCTCTTCCAGCGCAGCCTCCATCGCGCACAGCTTGCCATGCGTCATGGTCAGATGCGCTTGCTCGCTATTCAGCACGCGCGCCTGCTCGCCATCAAATATCTTGTTTTGTAATGTATCTTGTTCGTTCTGCAAAGTATTCTGTTCTTTCTTTAATGTACCCTTTTCGTTCAAATGTAGCTCCGATTTCTTTTAAGAATTGTTTGAATCGCCACCATAATACTTAAGTATACTATAAAAATGCAAGGCGAGGGTTGCTTGTAGCCCATTTTTGATCTATTACCTCTGTATGTCTTTGATTCTTCTTTATGATTACTACTTCTGTAGGAACTTGCTCCTTCTTCCGTGCTGCGATTGGGCACACGTGAGCTTTTCGCTTGATTTGTTCCCCTTAGACTTTCGCTCGATTTGAAGTGTCTGGGCACACGACCTGCTTTCTCTTAATTTGTTCCCCACGGCTTTTCGCTCGGTTGGAGGCTTTTGGGCACACGAGATGGTTTGTTTGATTTGTTCTCCTTGAAATCTGAAGATGAAGGAGTCTCAATTCTAAAAAACAATCCCTGTACCCAATCATCACAGATGCACCAAATATCCAGGGAGAACAATTCTGAGAAATCCTTCCCTGTGCCCAAAGACCAGAAAACGCGCGAAAGCCCGTGGGGTACAAATCAAGCAAAACCTCATCCTGTGCCCAATACCGCATCAAACAAGAAAATAACAAGTCCGTTCGTCTTGCCGCATTCTCCATATCGCTATATTATTTTTGAACAGTCCATTCAACCAATGGCTCTCGCCGCATTCAACCGGCACCATTCGGAACGGACTGCTACTAGATTCTAATTTCATTTCTATCTCCACTCGGAGGAAAGGAGTCCTATGACATTACAAAGCATAATTGAAGACATGAGAGAATCTTTGATTCAGGAAAAGCGCAAACTGGAAACTCTTCTTCGAGAAGCGCCGATCGGCAAACTCATCTACAGCAAAAACACGGCCAATGGAAAAACCTACTACAAATGGTATGTTTCCGTGACTGATCAAGAAGGCAGAAGGAAAAAGATCTACATTTCCCGCAAGAACAGAAATCTTGCAAAAGAGCTTGCTCGAAAAAGACTACGCACCAAACGTCACCAGGATATCATCTGTCAGTTGAAAGCAATGGATGCTTTTTTGGCCAAAAACAAGCAGAATTCTGCTCTCAATGATCTTCTCAATACGCCTCTGCTAGTTAATCTTCTAGAAGAAGATGAACCCAATCCTTCTGCAGAATTATCGGAAGAATTGAAAAAATGGGCCCAGGAAGAATACGAAACCAATCCTGCCTTCCCAGAAGGTAGAAATGTTCAGACTGTCGATAATATCAAGGTGCGCTCAAAATCTGAAGCTCTCATCGTGATGCTTCTCTCTACGATGAATATCCCCTATCGCTATGAATGCAAGCTAGAAATTGGAGGCCATGTCTATTATCCTGACTTTACAATCCGCCATCCTATAACTGGGCAAATCTATTATTGGGAACACGTTGGAGGACTTCATATGCAGGAATATCGTTCTGATTTTCTCCAGAAGTTGCGCGTTTACATCAATAACGGGATTATTCCTGATTACAACTTAATTATGACGTTTGAAAGTGAAGGCCATCCTTTTGATATAACGATTGCGCGGGACAAAATCAGGGAATTCTTTTCTTGTGAAGTTGGCGCATTGTATTGATTTGGTACTTTCATACTAGGGCGATTGGGCACACGTGAGCTTTTCGCTTGATTTGTTCCCCTTAGGTTTTCACTCAATTTGAAGCGTTTGGGCACACGACCAGCTTTCTCTTAATTTGTTCCCAACGAATTTTCGCTCAGTTTAAGGCGTTTGGGCACACGAGATGGTTTTGTTTGATTTGTTCTCCTTGAGAGCTGAAGATGAAGGAGTCTCAATTCAAAAAAGAAGTCCCTGTGCCCAATCTACACAGATGCACCAAATATCCATGGGGAACAATTCTGAAAAATCCTTCTCTGTGCCCAATCAGCACAGATGCACCAAACATCCATGGAGAACAATACCGAGAAATTCCCCACCTGTGCCCAATCTCTCAAAACGCTTTTTCACTAGCCATGCGAATAGCGCGTTTGATCATATCGATTTTCTCACAATATTGTGATACCATATAACCAGAACCCCTCACTAACTCACAAGGAGGTCCCCATGCCCCAATACAACATAGATCCCGGGCTGAAGCAGCCCGCCTACCTGCAGCTTTATCACCAAATCCGTGACGATATCACGAGCGGTGTCTGCCCCTACGACATGAAGCTTCCTTCCAAACGATTTCTGGCCGCAGAAACCGGCACCAGCGTGATCACGGTCCAGCATGCATATGATCTTCTGGCCGATGAGGGGTATATTAGGTCCCGCGAGCGCAGCGGCTATTATGTCAGCTACAGAGAAAATGAGTTGTTTCCGGTGGCGCCCGCCTTTTCCGCATCCCCAAGTGCAGCCCATATTCCCGGCGCCACCCCTAATGCGCCTGATCATAGCTCCAATATCCATGAAATCTCCGCACACCACGACTCATCCAGCCTCCATGGCAGTTCCAGCCTCCACGGTATTTCCGACCTCCACGGTAATTCCAGCCTCCATGGTAGTTCCGACCTCCACGAGCTCTCCGACATCCCGATCCGCGGTCCCATTCTGACGCCGGAACAGGAGCAGTTTCCATTCTCGGTGCTTGCCAAAACAGCGCGCAGGGTTTTGACAGAGCATGGAGAAAAGCTTCTGCAGCGATCGCCTAACAGCGGCACAATGTTTCTGCGCGAGGCTATCGCCCAGTATCTGGCAAGAAGCCGCCGGATCATTGTTTCGCCCGAGCAGATCGTCATCGGTTCCGGTTCCGAGTATCTCTACAATCTGATCGTACAGATGCTGGGGAGGGAGCGGACTTTCGCGCTGGAGGATCCGTCCTATGAGAAGATCCGGCTTGTCTACGAGGCGAGCGGCGTGCAGTGCGAGATGCTGCCCATGGACCGGGAGGGCGTCAAGCTCAGTGCGCTGCACAAGACTTCCGCATCGGTCCTTCACGTCACGCCCTTCAACAGTTATCCCAGCGGGATCACGGCTTCGGCCTCCCGCCGCGCGGGGTACATCCGATGGGCGTCCAAGGAGAATCGGTTTATTATTGAAGATGATTTTGACTCCGAGTTTTCCATGTCGACCAAAGCCGAAGACACGCTCTTCTCCCTGGAGCCGCAGCGGAGCGTCATCTACATGAACACCTTCACGCGCACGATCTCGCCCGCCGTCCGCGTGGGCTACATGGTTCTGCCCGCGCAGCTCAGCGCCGCAATGCAGGATACCATCTCCTTTTATTCCTGCACGGTCCCCGTTTTCACGCAGCACCTGCTCGCGGAGGTCATTCGGAGCGGCGACTTCGAGCGCCACATCAACCGCGTGCGCCGCAGACGCCGCCAGGCCGCCGACCAGTGAGCGCCGGAGTGATCGCATTTTTTTCGTTTTTTTTCGCAGATTTGTAAATTGTGTTATGATATGCATCAGCAAACGAATGACGGAACTACCTTTCACAAGAAATGAGGAATACTATGAGCAAGACAAAAGTATACATCGACGGGCAGAGTGGAACGACCGGACTGCAGATTTTTGACAGGATTGGGGCCAGAGATGATCTGGAGCTGATGCGGATCGACGAGGACAAGCGGCACGACAACGAGGAGCGCCGCAAGTTCCTGAACGCCGCGGATATTGTGTTCCTGTGCCTTCCCGACGCAGGCGCGCGCGAGGCCGTCTCTCTGATTGACAATCCGAATGTGCGCGTCATCGACGCCTCCACGGCGCACCGCACTGCCGACGGCTGGACCTACGGTTTCCCGGAGCTCAGTGCTGAGCAGCGCGCGGCGATCGCGTCAAGTCACAGAGTTGCCAACCCGGGCTGCCACGCGACCGGCTTTATCTCCTGCGCGGCACCCCTGATCCGCATGGGCATCGTTCCCGCTGACTACCCGCTCACCTGCTTCTCTCTGACCGGCTACTCCGGCGGCGGCAAAAAAATGATCGCCAACTACGAAGCTGAGGACAAGGCCCAGGCCCTCTTTGCGCCTGGCATTTACGGTCTGACGCTGCAGCACAAGCACATTCCCGAGATGGTCAAGGTGTGCGGCCTGAAATCCTCCCCTGTTTTCCTCCCTGTTGTGGATGACTATTACAAGGGAATGGCAACAACGATCATGCTGCACAACCGCCTGCTTCCCGGCGCGCCTTCCGCGCAGGATATCTGCGAGAAGCTGCAGGAATACTACAGAAACGCTCATTTCGTTTCCGTCATGCCTTTTGGCTCAAACGGCCCGACAATTTACGCCAACGAACTGGCCGGCACTAACCAGCTGCGGATCGTTGTCTGCGGCCACGAGGAGCAGACCAGCGTCACTGCTCTTTTCGACAACCTCGGCAAAGGAGCTTCCGGCGCAGCTGTCCAGAACATGAATATCATGCTCGGCATCGACGAAGCAACGGGACTTGTATAACTTACAGAACTTGTATTATGTAAATAGCAACAGCCGCACTAAGGAGAAATTCTTAGTGCGGCTGTTTTAATACCCGTTTATCTCTTTACTGTCGTCGCCTTCGCAGCGCTCCATGAAGAATAGTAATTTACCTTGCTCACAGTCTTATATGTACGGATTCGTACGTAATATTTCTTTCCGCCGGTGAGCTTTGTGATCGTCTTGGAGGTTGCGGATGCTCCTTTCACGGTTACGGTCTTTTTGTTCTTGGTGAACTTGCTGTCTGTCGCATACTGGATCTGGTATCCTGTCGTCTGCGTCGCCTGCTTCTTCCACTTGACTGTCATCTTTTTGGAAGCCGGTGTCAGCGAAACCAGCGCTGTTCCCTTGGGGTTGATCTTGAAGGAAACCGTCTTGGTGCCGGAGTAGTTCCCCTTCATTGTGACAGTGATCTTGTATGCGCCCGGATTCTTTCGTCCGCTTGAATACGTTACCGTGTAGTTGGACGCAGCCAGTTTCGTACTTCCATTCTTCACCGTGACGGCAGGTTTTCTGACTTTACCATTATAGACAAATGCGGTCGGAGACAGCGTGACTGCCGGCGTGATCGTCTTAGGAGCAATCTTGTATTTTTTGGACGCCATTCCGCTGTAGCTGCCCTTCAGATCTACAGTCACTCTATACATGCCGGCATTGATGCTGGTTTCCGGCCATGTCACGGTATAATCTTTACCTTCCGTAAGCGTCGTCTCGCCGTCTTTCACAGTTACAACAGGCATCTGTGTTTTGCCGGAGTAGGTGAAAGTGGACTGGGAGAAAATAATGGTCGGTATAATCTCATGAACTACCGCTGCGCTATACCAGCCGGGGGCGCTGCCGTCGTAGTCGGAAAGGTTTGCATAAGTCGGTGCATTCGCAGACGCTCCATCCAGCGTTGAATACCTCGTCCAGTTTCCGTTAGGCGGGTTCTGGGTGAAGATCGACTTTTCGCCCAGTGCAAGGGTATCAAGCTTATTGACCCGGCTGAATATGCTTTTCATACTGACTACATTTTCTGTGTTAAAACTGCTTACATTCAGCTTTTTCAATTCCGTGCAGACACTGAACATGGAATTCATATTCGTTACGTTCGATGTGTCAAAGTTTGAAAGGTCAAGTTCTGTCATAATATCGCAGCCGCTAAACATGCTGTTCATATTTGTTACATTTTCTGTATTAAAATTACTGACGTTGAGTTCTGCCAGTTTACTGCAGCTCATAAACATGCTTTCCATATCTGTTACTTTCGATGTATCAAAACCCGAAACATCAAGTTCTGTCAGATTATTGCACCATGTGAACATAGAACTCATGTCCGTCACTTTCGATGTATCAAAGCCCGAAAGATCAAGTCCGGTCAGCTGATCGCACTTGCAGAACAT
>ONNQ01000015.1 GCA_900319245.1 uncultured Lachnospiraceae bacterium
CCCTGTTACACAGGAAACTTGGATTCAAGTTTAATACTGACAGATAAACGTTAACGTTTCTCTGCTTCCGTAATTTGCTTGGTTTGGTTCGTTCTGAAAATATTCAAAGATCATTCTTAAACGATTCGTCCTGATCTTTTTAGGAATATATTCAGGGTTGCATTTCTGTTAAGTTGTCATATATTCGATTGTTATGGGATTTCGGATGCCTGCCTGGCAGGCGATCCGTCGCGCTTCCGATCAGTGTTTCTCAGAAGCAACTCTGATATTGTATATCAGTCAGCCGTAAATGTCAAGCACTTTTTAAGATTTCTTCAAAGTTTTCAACTCGGTGTATCTCATCAAGTGGCCTCTCGTTCAGCGGCAAATGCTATACTAACACTACTCATAATGCTTTGCAAGCACTTTTTTAAAGAAATGTTTATTAGTTACTATATGTATGGATTTACGTGTCTTAACAGATTATTCCATGTTATTCGCTTCTTTTTCTAAAAAGCTGCCGCATCAAGAATCTGTTCTTAACGCGGCAGCTCCGGAAACCTTTTTTATCGAGTTCTCATTTCACAAGCATGGACTGCCTGCGTCTTTCATACGATCGCAATAACAATCGCCGTACTTTCCTCACACAAATACATACTGTCTGAGTCTGTCAAATGCTTCCCTGACTCTTGATAAAGGAAGGGCCAGATTCATGCGAATGTGGCAAGGGCCATGGAAGGGGCGGCCGTCCTGCACCGCGACGCCGACGTCCCAGGCAGCGGCAAGAACGTCATCCAGTGTTTTGCCGGATTTGCGGCAGTACTCTGTACAATCAACAAAGAGCATATAGGTGCCCTCTGGCTTGCTGACTTTGACCGAGGGGAAGTTGGTCCTTATATAGTTGCAGGCAAAGTCAATGTTTTGGCTCAGGACTGCGCGCAGCTCGTCGGCCCACTCGTACCCCTCCGGCTTGTAGGCGCCGATCAGCGCATACATGGACAGGACGTTTGCGTTGTTGTAGTGAGAAAGCGAGCTCTCTTTGCGCACTCTCTCGCGGATCCACGAATTGTAGATAATGTGGTAGGAGCCGATCAGGCCGGCCAGATTAAAGGTCTTGGACGGCGCATAGAGTGCGACGGTCCTCTCCGCCGCATCCAAAGAGACGCTCTGCGTGGGCACATGGTGGTTCCCGTCCAGAATAAGGTCCGACCAGATCTCATCAGAGATCACATAGACGTCGTATTTCTTGCACAGCTCCATAAACCGAAGAATCTCTTCCTTCGTCCAGACTCGTCCGGTCGGATTATGAGGGGAGCAGAAAATCGCCGCATGAATCCTCTTTTCGCGGATGGTCTTTTCCATGTGGTCATAATCCATCCGCCATATTCCTGCTTCATCCTGACGGAGCGGCGAGTGAACGATATGGTAGCCGGCATTGGTCAGGCTGCCTGTAAACCCAATATAGGTAGGCGAATGGACAAGGACATTGTCTCCCTTGGAGCAAAAGACGCCGAGTGCCGAGAGGACGCCGCCGAGGACGCCGTTTTCATAGCCTATATGTTCCGTTTTCAGGTTCTCCACCCCATTGCGCCGGAACTGCCAGTCAATGATCTCTCTATAATATTCTTCCCGCAGTTCAAAATATCCATAGGCCGGATGTTTCGTTCTCTCGATGATTGCCTCCGGAATGGTCGGGCAGGTCGGGAAATTCATATCCGCCACCCACATGGGAATCGCGTCAAAGCCTTCCCTGGGTGCACGGGGCGTGAAGGAGGGATCGCCTTTTCCAAGAGAATCCACTGCGATCGCATCCCGTCCGCTTCTGTTCATAATCGATTCAAAATCATATTTCATGTGCATTCACGTATCCTTTCTGTGATCATGATTAGTCTATGGTAATGCTACATTTACAAAAAGGCAATCATGCTTTTCTCCATGTCGAAGCGCTTTGCCCGGCTTCAAAAATGCGCGCCTCGTTGTGCGAGCATTATTATCACTCCTTCACTCTGCTGATATCCGCTGCGCCGCTCTTTCTGACTACGAAAATCACAATCGCCATCAGGATCAGCGTGACAGGCGTCGCGATCATTGCAGCCGGCCCCTCTGTAACGTATCCCATAATACCGGCGATGAGAAATCCGACTGCTGAGACAGCCGCAGAAGTAATCGCATACGGCAGCTGTGTATTGACGTGGTTGATATGGTTGCACGCCGCGCCAGCCGAGGACATGATCGTTGTATCCGAAATCGGCGAGCAATGATCTCCGCATACAGCACCTGCAAGGCAGGCCGAAATGCTGATGACCAGCATTTCACCGGTCTCCGCCTGCGGAAACACCGTGCAGACGATCGGGATTAGAATAGAGAAAGTGCCCCAGCTTGTGCCTGTTGAAAACGCCAGAAAGACCGATACAATGAAAACGATCACGGGTAGGAACATCTGGAAGGAAGCCGCCGATGCGTTGATCATATTGCGCACATACTCACCTGCGCCGAGGAGGCCAGTCATGCCCGAAAGATTCCAGGACAGGATCAGGATGATCATGGGTGCACACATAGAGCGGAATCCCGCCGGAAGGCATCCCATAAATCCATTCAGATCCACAATGCCTCTCCAGGTATATAAGAAGAATGTCACGATCAGCGTGATCAAGCTTCCTAGTACGAGCGCTCTTGCTGAATCCGCATTCGAAAAAGCCTCGATCAGAGACGCGCCCTGGAAAAAGCCGCCCGTATAGATCATACCGACGACACTCGTCACGATCAGCATAGCTACAGGGATGACAAGGTTGGACACATTGGATATAGCAACATTCACTTCGTATTGGGATTCACTGTAAGGGCGATCGCCGGTCGTGAACAGATCTCCCTTCTTCACCGCGTTATACTCATGCAGTTTCATCGGACCGTAATCCAGTTCAAAGACAGCCAAAAGAATCATCATGAGAAGTGTCGTCAGCGCATACATATTGTAGGGAATCGTGCGGATAAACATGTTGAATCCGTTGATATTCATAGATTCCGGTACCGCATAGCTGACCGCCGCCGCCCAGCAGGAAATCGGCGCGATAATACAGACAGGCGCCGCTGTGGAATCCAGTATATAGGCAAGCTTCGCTCTCGACACATTATGTCTGTCGGTGATCGGCCGCATAACCGAGCCTACCGTCATGCAGTTAAAGCCGTCGTCCACAAAGATCATCACACCCATCAGGATTGTGGCCAGCTGCGCGCCCACTCTGCTTTTAATTCTCTTCGACGCCCAATTGCCAAAAGCCTGTGCGCCGCCGGATTTGTTCATCAACACGACAAGCCCGCCCAGGATCGTGACAAAGACGAGTATACTGGCATGTGACAGGTCTGTGAGGTTCACGACAAAGCCGCCATCCGGGTGGTACATCAGCGTGTTGAGCGCAAGTTCCAAATTACCATTTGCGTATAATAGCGCGCCTACAAGGACGCCAATAAAGAGTGAACTATATACTTCCTTGGTAATCAGCGCCAGTACGATTGCGATGACCGGCGGCAGCAAAGACCACGCGCTTGCGTATACAGGCGCAATATAGTCTTCAGGCACAGTCCCGGGTGTATTCATTGTTCTGACCAATAAAAGGATCAGAATCACGACGGCTGCCATACACAAATAACGGTAATTCTTCTTTTTCATGTCCAAGACCTCCCTCGCCCGCAAAATTCTGCTTGCTACAGAGTGCTCAATACCCCAGTTCCTCCGAATCCATCAGCATGGTAAAAGGTCCGTTGTTGGTCAGATGCACTTTCATCAGCGCTCCGAACTCACCAGTCTGGGGTCTTTTGTGTGTGAGCGACTCACATTTTTCAATCAAATACTCATATAATTCCTCCGCATGCTGTGGAGAACCGGCTTTGACAAAGGATGGGCGATTTCCTTTGCGGCAGTCTGCATACAGCGTAAACTGCGAGACAAGAAGGATCTCTCCGCCGACAGCGGCAAGATTCAGATTTGTCTTTCCATTCTCGTCCTCGAAAATGCGAAGCTTGAGCATCTTTTCTACCATACGGTCCGCTGTCGCGCGGGTATCTGATTCACAGATGCCGGCAAGGACAAGGAATCCTTTGCCGATCTTTCCGATTACGCCCCGCTCCGTCTCAACTTCCGCATGGTCCACACATTGAATTACAAATCGCATTGATTATTCCCTTCTTTCTTATAAGCCTGATAATACCGTACTCAAATCAGTATACCATTTCGATTCAATACTTTAAATTAATAAAACGGATGAATTATTCATTTTAGAAACATGAAAAAGACTCCGGCCGTCGCCGGAGTCTTTTTCTGCCTTTTCAACTTTGTGATTTCTCACTCATAAACAACCAACCGTGTACCGGTCGGAATGTTATTGTAAATAAAGCGTGCGTTTTCGAGGGAAAGGCGGATGCAGCTCAGAGAAAGATTCATACCGAGTCTGTCATCAACAATGTCTACGTACTCAGGATCCTGTCCGCCCCATTTGCTGTACAAAATGGTGTGGATCATGAATCCGGCTGTTGTCCAGAAGACATACGCAGCTCTGGAAAGCTTAAAATCCTTCCATCCATAGTTCGTAGGCTGTTTATAGCAAAGTGTGAACTGTCCACAAGGAGTTCTGGAGGAAGGCGCACCGCACGTCAGATCCCATTCGCCCTTAAATCTCTTCCATTCTCCCTGATGGCCTTTGTAAATAACGAGTTTGTGTGTGCTCAGGTTAGCAACGACCATGTAATCCGTCTTACTGGTGTAGCCCTGTGCACGTTTGTCCATTTCATTGTTGGTCTTGATCGTACGGACACCTTCCGCATTGACCATCTTGCCATCGATCTTCTTGTTCACTGCTACTGTGCCGTCCTTATAGGCATAGTAACGAGCGCCCGTGTTGGATACCTTCCAGCCCTGCTTGGTTGCCAGATTGCCGTTTTTTTCAAAGAAATAGTACTTCTTGCCAATCTTGTAGGCATACCCGCCGTCGTACATTGCGCCGTCGGCTGCAAAGTAAAAGGTCTTTCCGTCAATCTTGGTCCAGCCAGTCTCCATAATGCCGGTACTCTTGTTGAGGTAATACCATCTGCTGCCAAGCTGGATCCAACCGGTCTTCATAGCACCGGTCTTCTTATTAAAGAAGTACCACTTTTTGTTGACCTTTCTCCAACCGGTTTTCATCTCGCCGGATTTTGCGAAGAAATACTTCGTCTTTCCAATCTTAACAAGGCCGGTCTGCATGACGCCCTTCTTGTCAAAATAGTACTTGTTTCCGTCGATCTTGGCCCATCCGGTCTTATTTCCCTTCTGGGTCACATAATACCACTTATTATTCTTCTTCAGCCAACCCAGCTTGACCGGGTTCTTCGTTGTCGCAGCCTTCTTGGTGCTCTTGGCCTCCTTGACAGGCGCTGCCGTATGAACCTGTTCCTGGCTGACTGCATAGCTTTTAGACGCATCCACCTGGGCTGCGCTTGCGCCCACTGCGGGCATAGAAGTGACACTGAGTGTTGCTGCGAGTAACAATGCACATAAACGTACCTTTTTCATCGTTATTCTCCTTATAAAGTACTACTGCATTTACGGTTACGCGCGACAATATAAGGAGTAAGCATTCATTTGCACTCGCAAATATCATCACAAAGTTGTTTGGCAAGTCTTATGTTACAACACTGTTTAATGAAATGCAAGTAATTTTTAATATATTTGTAATATTTATTTCTATTTAGTTAACTTTTACGTTGTAATTGTTATTATCTCGTTCATATTCCAATTATTCCAAAAATTTTATGCGATTTTGCCCCAATCCAAGTCAAAAAGTTACGTATTCATTTGAAAACACTTCGGTTAGAATCCCGCTTGTAACAACAAAGAAACGGCCGGACAATCAAGGCCGTAATACAAGAAAGTATGAGGATATAATATTTAATGTTTGATGTAATGAACTATGCAGACAGAAACGATGTTGAAGTTTCAATCCGCAAAGGTCACGACGGGCGTACAGCATGGGAGATCTTTTTGCGGGATCGAAAGCTTGGACTGACCGAGTTCACTCGTATTATTGATATAGAAATAAGAGGGCGTCTCGATCAGGATGCGTATCTCACACTTAGATGTGAAGAAATGATGGACAGAATCCGTTCTGCCCGCATGAAAATTGAATATGCCGATATTGAGATGAAGAAAGAGGAATCTGTACAGCAGCCCAGCGCTGCTGTACAGATTCCTCTTCTCTTTGTGAATATTTACTGTATGGCTCTTTCTAAAAAAGCCGCCGCTTTATAATTCGCCGTGATAGACGGCATGCGCAACCAAATACCGATCAACTGCCTCTTTGTGAAGGTCCTCTCCGATCACAATGACCGCTTCCTGGCCGCTTGTGCTCCTTGAAAATTCGATCTTGTCCCGGACGGCGTTGATTTGAAACCATGCTCCGTCGCCCATTCGAACAAATCCCTTGATCCTGTGGATGTTGCCGCAGTTCGGATCTGCGAACAGAGCCTTGACGGCGCTTCTGATCTCCTGCTCATCCATATGCAGATAAAAGTAGAACAGGGACTTATACGCGTTTTCCTGTTCCACCTGGTATTTGATATGGTCTTCCAGACGATAGCCGCATCTTGTGATTTCATCGAAGTCCTGTTCTGTCAGCTGCCCCCAGTCGACTGCCAGAACCTCTTTTCCAAACCTTCTGCTGCAGTGGAACTTCTCCATGCACTCGTTCATGAGCGCGATTGTTCGCTGTGCCTCATCCCGGCCTGCAAGCTGTACCTTGCTCAGGACTACACAGCCTGCATTGGCAATCTGGGAGACCAGAAGATAGCGGGACTCCTCCGACATAGAATCCGGACTATGTGCATCGACAACCGCGATCACATTGCCCGGTTCATACCAGCGGTCCAGCGGTTCCTCCCGCAGTACGTCAAAAAACTCATCCACGTCAAATATGCCGGAAGGCTCCACCAGAACACGGTCATAGCCAGTCATGGCCATGGAGATCAGCTTGGTCTTAAAACGGCGTCTGTGCGCCTCATAACCATCTCCTCCAATGACCATCTCCAGCTCACAGTTGTCACCCAAAAGGTCCTGCAAAAACATCATATCTACGTTGACAGCGCCATAATCGTTTTCAAGAATACAGATCTTCTCGCCCTTGCCGATCAGATATTCTGCATAGCGCCGGATCCATGTCGTCTTGCCGGCGCCGAGAAATCCTGTAATCAGATCAATCTTCATACATGCCTCATGAGAATACAGTTCCTCCCCCGATCACTTGAGAACTGTATCGTAATAGGGAACTACCAAATGCGTACCGGGGGTAACATCGGGATACTCGGTTCCATCATACGCTATATTATTGATTCTGCAAAGTTCTTCCACATAATCTTTCTGTGTCTCGTAATAGGCTCTGTCGTCATAGCGCTGCACGATGTCCAACAGATTCTCCTGATAGGCAACCGTAATCGTGTCATAATACTTATATGCATTGGGAATATCCTTGCTCTTGGCCTTGGAGGCGATTCCGCCGATGCTGAACATAGCCGCCAGAAGCAGCCCGAACAGGGCCAGACGAATGGTCTGCACTTTCCTTGCTCTCGCCCTTGCTGCCTTCCTTCTCTGTGCCGCTCTTCTATTCCCAGATCTTCCACTCACAATTCTTCCATTCACCGCACTTCCATTCACTGCTCTATTATATTCCACTCGATCATATACTCTATTCATTGTATTCCCCTTTCCGTCCAATGTTACCGCGAACGAACGTTTGCATGTTCTTATTGTATCGAACATTTATTCGCGTGTCAAGAAAATTCGAACATCTATTCTGAATATATGTTTGCTTTTTAAAGAACATGCCCTTATAATAGAAAGAGAAAACAAATACATGTCTATGGACAGGAGGTTTTATATATGCCCGCTAAGATATCCAAGAAGCAGCAGGAAATACTCGACTATCTCAAGGAGGAGATCCTATCCAAGGGATATCCGCCCACTGTTCGCGAGATCTGCGAGAAAGTCAATCTTCGATCCACTTCTTCCGTACATTCTCATCTGAACACATTAGAGAGAAACGGATTTATCCGAAGAGATCCCACCAAGCCCCGTGCGATCGAGATCTGTGACGACAGTTTTCAGATGGTGCGCACCGAGATGACCTCTCTTCCAATCGTCGGAAACGTAGCCGCCGGACAGCCGATCCTGGCGCAGGAGAATATCGAGAACTATTTCCCGATTCCCGCGGAGATCGTTCCGGCAGGAGACAGCTTCGCGCTGCGCGTGCGGGGCGACTCCATGATCAATGTCGGCATATTTAACGGCGATCTGCTCTTTGTCAACGCCTGCAATACAGCCAGAAACGGCGAGATTGTCGTGGCACTGGTAGAGGATGAAGCGACCGTCAAGACCTTCTACAAGGAGGATGGGCACATCCGCCTGCAGCCCGAGAACGATACAATGGATCCCATTATCGTCGACCACTGTGTGATCCTGGGCAAGGTATTCGGTGTATTCCGCACAATGTAACAGCCGTAAACAAACAGACAGCAAACTAACCGTAAACTAACACAGCCGGTCCCTGCAAAAGGAACCGGCTGTGCTTATTGAATGCATATTTTGCCACTATTCATTTATCACGGCTGCTCTTTACAGCCTACGGATTACAGCTGGCCTGGATCAACCTGCTTGCCATCTCTCCAGATTCTCTCCAGATCATAGAGAAGGCGGTCCTGCTCGCCAAAAATATGGACGATCACATCGCCAAAGTCAAGGAGGATCCAGCTTGCATTGTCATATCCCTCCACCTGTTTGAGGACGGCGCCTGCCTTTTCCATCTTTTCACTCACTTCATCGGACATTGCCTGCATCTGGGGGCGGTTGGATCCGTTTGCGATGATAAAGTAATCAGCGAGAACAGATACTTCACTGATATCGATCACGCGGATCTCTGACGCTTTCTTCTCTTCCAGTGCCGCGATCGCTATACGGGCGAATTCTCCGGATCTCTCTTTGGTGCTAGCCATTTCACTCATAGAATTTCCTCTCTTCATCACATCTTCTGTAATACTCATAGGTTTTCTGTGTCATGGGATCGACAGCGGAACCCGTCGTTGCCAGGTAGCGCAGCGTATCCTTGAGGATCTGCAGGACGCAGTCATCAATGCTTTCATAAGCAAGCTTTCTTACCTGGGGCAGATTCGGTGCTGAATCTCTTCCGGGTTCAATATAGTCTGCCACAAAAACGATCTTCTCAAGAAGGCTCATACCCGGTCTTCCCGTCGTATGAAATCGGATCGCATTGAGCGTATCCTCGTCACGCACGCCATATCTGCTTTCCGCCAGCACAGCGCCTGCCTTCGAGTGCAGCAGGGACACGCTGTTTTTCTCAAACTCTGAGAGGTCCGTACCTGCTTTATCACAGACCTTGAGCATTTTGCCAAGGCTCATACACTTCGCACAGTCGTGCAGCAGTCCTGCCACTTCAGCCTTATCAAGATCCGCACCATAGCACATTGCAAGGTTTGCAGCCGTTGCGGCAACATCCAGCGTATGAATAAAGCGCCCGTAGGCGAGCTCCGATTCAAGTTCTTTAATTAGCGCAATTCGCTCCTTCTTGTTCAAGTATCCGCTCCTTTAATGTTGGTGCATCCGGGTACGATCATTTTTGGTAGATCCCAGTTTCTATTATATAACGTTCCAGCGAATCCGGCACCAGATAATGGATAGAATTTCCTCTGCCGACGCGTTCCCGGATGTCGGTGGAGGAAATCCCAATATTGGGAATGGAAACCGGCAGGATCCGGGCGCCAAACTCTCTCTCCAGCGCTTCGCTCTCGCGCCGCAGCGATTCCGGATCGACCTGGTCCTCCCGCATGGCCGCCAGTACCGTGCATGCGACGAAAATCCGCCCCGGTTCTCTCCACGTGCGCATAGAACAGACCGTATCCGCTCCCACAATAAAGAAGAGCTCGGCGTCTTGATACTGCGCCGCGATCTCCTCCAGCGTCTCGTAGCTGTAGGAATTTCCCGGCCGGTTCACCTCGATGTCAGAGACCTCAAACGGCGCATATCCTTCCGCTGCCACACGTGTCATATGAAGCCTTGTCTGCGGCGGAAGCACCTTCTGCTTGCGGTTATCCTTGAAGTAGGAATGGCCCGACGGAATTAGCAGTACTTTGTCAAGACCATACTGGTCCCGCGCCTGTTCCGCAATGATCAGATGGCCCATATGGATTGGGTCGAATGTGCCTCCCAGAATGCCGATTTTCTTAACGCTCGCGGTTTCTTTCATTTGTATATACCTTTTTATGCTTTATGGAAGAACGATCTTGGGGTTTTCCTTGAAAGGCTTATAGAGCACGAACTTTCTTCCAATCACCATCACTACCTGCGAGCGGGTTCTGCCGGCGAGCGTCTCCGCCGCCTCTCTGGGGGTCTCAGGCGCCATCTTCATCACAGCGCCTTTCACGAGTTCTCTCGTGTTGAATGCCTCTTCCGCGGAAACGACCGCTTCGGGGCTTACGCCGTTCTTGCCGATCTGGATCACAGGATCAAGCTGGTTGGAAAGCCCGATCAGATACGATCTCTGCTTACTGGTTAACATAATTTCTCCTTTATATGCAAATAGCAGGACATCGATCAGTCATAATAATCGAATCGGTGTCCATAGAGTCTGACTGTATCGCCTTCTTTGCAGCCGAGGTCCTTCAGGCGATCGATGATCTTGTTGTCCGCAAGGAATTTCTGGAAGAAAATAAATCCTTTTTCAGTCTCCAGATTGGTATATCCCAGCATTCTCTCGATCCTCGGTCCCTCGATGACGTACTCGCCCGCCTTGCTGTCATAGGTGACGGTGAAAGGCTCGGAGTCGTCCATCTGCAGCATCTCTTCCGGATCATATTCCTGTTCGAATACAGTCGTCTCGGAAGGAAGCTCTGCCAAAAGACTGCTGACATGATACAAAAGCGCCTTGACGCCCTCTCCGGTTGCGGCGCTGATCGGAAATACTTCGATGCCGAGTTCCGCGCAGTAGTCCCGGATGCGGTCTAACGCGTCCGAGTCCTCCGGGATCAGATCACACTTGTTGGCCGCGAGAACCTGCTTTTTATTGCCGATCTCCGACTCATAGGCGGAAAGCTCTTTGTTGATCGCCTTGATGTCCTCGACAGGGTCTCTTCCCTCTGACCCGGCCGCATCAACGACATGGATCAGGAGCTTGGTCCTCTCAATGTGGGCCAAAAACTCGTGTCCAAGGCCGGCGCCGTCTGCCGCGCCTTCAATAAGCCCCGGGATATCCGCCATCACAAAGCCTCTCGCATCGTCGAGGTCCACGACGCCGAGAATAGGGTTCAGCGTTGTGAAATGATAATTGGCGATCCTGGGCTTGGCGTTACTGGACATGGACAGAAGCGTCGATTTGCCGACGTTGGGGAATCCGACAAGGCCGACGTCCGCGATCACTTTCAGCTCCAGGAAAAGTTCCAGCGTTCTCGAGGGCTGTCCGGGCTGGGCATATTTGGGCGCCTGCATTGTCGACGTCGCGTAATGCATATTGCCGTTTCCGCCTCTGCCGCCTTTCAGGATCAGATATTCCCTGCGGTCGCCGGACATATCCGCGATCACTTTGCCGCTTGCGGCTTCCCGGATGATGGTCCCCTGGGGCACCTTGATGATCATGTCCTGGCCCTTTTTGCCGGTGCATCTGCGCTTCTTGCCGGGTTCACCGTGCTCAGCCTGGTATTTGCGGATGTGGCGGAAATCCGCCAGGGTGTTGAGACCCTCGTCCACTTTGAAAATGACGCTTCCGCCGTCGCCGCCGTCGCCGCCGTCAGGACCGCCCGCAGGGACATATTTTTCTCTGCGAAACGATACGTGTCCGTCGCCGCCTTTTCCGCTGCTCACGATGATCTTCGCTTTATCTATAAACATGTATTCGTTACTCCTCATGCGTTCGCATTCGTATTTTGTAGCGCAAAAGACTTCAGACAGTGCCTTGACGCCTGCCTGAAGTCCTTACATTCCTCGGTATTCCCTGCAGTAATTACTGCTGAGCCTCGACGGGGTGAACAGAAGCTCTCTTCTTGTCCTTACCTACGCGCTCAAAGCGAAGGATGCCGTCTGTCAGCGCATACAGAGTGTCATCGCCGCCGATGCCTACGTTCAGGCCGGGGTGAATGCTGGTGCCGCGCTGTCTGTAAAGGATGTTGCCGGCCTTAACGAACTGGCCGTCAGCTTTTTTAGCGCCAAGTCTCTTGGCATTGGAATCACGACCGTTCTTGGTGGATCCCATTCCCTTTTTATGGGCAAAGAACTGAAGGTTCAAATTTAACATGACTATACCTCCTCGATTTCGAATTTCAAGTATTTCTCACCGTACTCCTTGCGGATCCAGGTAAGCCCGTGGATCATAGAATCGATGAGAAGTGATGCCTCTTTGGTAGGAACACTGCGGAAGACACAGGTCAAAAGACCGCCCTCCTGTTCGTCATAATCACACCCGACGTCCTCATGAAGAAGATCGATCAGACAATTGACGGTGTTGATGACGATGGCCGATACGCCTGCGCACACCACATCTCCCTGGGGCCTCAGGATTCCTCGGATCCCCTTGTTAGAAGCATACCCCGCATGTCCGCTGCAGATGAAGGATTTATATACTCCCTCCTGCCTTGTGATTATAACCTGGACCATAGCGAAAGATCTGATCAGCCGTTGATCTTGTCGATCTTAACGCGTGTGAAGAGCTGTCTGTGACCGTTCTTCTTGTGATAGCCGGTCTTTCTCTTGTAGTGGTAAACGACAACCTTCTTGCCCTTGCCCTGATCCATAACAGTGCCTGTGACAGTTGCGGAAGCGACGTCTGCGCCAACCTTCATTGTCTCGCCGCCGATGCAGATAACCTTGTCGAAAGTAACGGCTGCACCGCTCTCGCCCTCGATCTTCTCGATATCGATGATATCTCCCTCGGAAACTTTGTACTGCTTGCCACCTGTTGCGATAATTGCGTACATTCTTGGTACCTCCTTCTTATAAAAACTCGCTGATTACGGCGTCCCTGTCCTTGCAGGGCGCTTTCCGTGCTGCTGTTCCTGCAGTACCATACAGCGCAGCACATAAAGAGCCTCATCATGCGGCATACTCAATTAAAGTAGCAGAAGAAAAAAGCCCTGTCAAGGATTTTGTCAGGACTTTTCCATCTTTTGTTGACACTTTTAGTCTTCTTTTTTCTGGCGCCGCGCAAGTTCCTCCGCGACGTCCTCCCAAGTGATCCCTTTTTCTGCCATGACCACCATCAGGTGATAGAGATAATCCGAGATCTCGTATACGATCTCATTGGGATTGGGGTTCTTGGCGGCGATCACGATCTCCGTCGCCTCTTCTCCCAATTTCTTGAGCATCTTATCGATTCCCTTGTCGAACAGGTAATTGGTATAAGATCCCTTTTTGGGGTGGTCGCGGCGGTCCACGATGGTCTGATAATCAGAAAGGAGAACCTTCTGGGGGTTAAACGCCTCTTTCCCCTCTTCCGTGAGCACCTCGTTGAAGAAGCAGGAGTGGCTTCCCGTATGGCAGGCCGCGCCGATCTGCTCTACTTTGGCAAGAAGCGTGTCCATGTCGCAGTCTGCAGTGAGCGAGTGGACGTACTGGAAATGACCGCTCGTAAGTCCCTTGACCCAGATCTCCTGCCGGCTCCTGGACCAGTAGGTCATGCGGCCGGTGGAAACGGTTCTGTTATAGGCCTCTTCGTTCATGTAGGCGACCATCAGGACCTGGTCGGTCGACGCCTCCTGTACGACAACAGGGAGAAGTCCGTCGGGGCTCAGTTTAAATTCGTTCCACGCGTGCGCCGCCTGCCGGATCTTGACCGGAATGCCGCTCGCGTTCAGCTTCCCACGGACAAACTGCAGCTTCCCGATCCGCTTATTGACGCCATAGCCCGTTACGCCGTGCACATAGGAAGGCGTCAGGGACTGGCGTACACACATATCGCCGCTGATCTGCGCAAGCACAGGGACAGGCATAGTGACAAGCGAGATCTGGTCCAGCGGGCCCTCTCCCACATAGAGAAGGCAGGAAATATGGCCGCTCAGAAGGGCTTCGTTCTCTTTGACCTGCTCCGGCGTCGCGAAGCAGCCACCGATTTTGTCGGCGCCAAACTTGTCCGCGACTTCCGCCGCCAGTTCTGCGTTTTCTTGTTTACGGAGGTTCAAAAAGGCCATGGCGCATCCAGCGTAGAGGAATTTTTTGACATCCTCCATCCGTCTGATGCGGCCGGCAGCATAGACCGGTATGCGGACTCTGGCGCAGATTTCACGGATGAGATCGTTGTGCGCTTCCTGCTCCTTGTCCGAGTCCGACAGGTCGAAAAGCATGAGCGCGTCGGTAAAGCCGTTGTCATACTCCGCGGCGAGCGCTACGGGGTCCTGACTCACCACCGCCGCGTCCCGAAGGCTGGCGACCGCTGCAGAATCAGACAGATAGATAGCAGGTATCAGTTTCTTGTATTTGGTGTCCATTATATGTTTCTATCCTTCATGATAATTCTAATGATGATGATAAAAATGATGATGCAAATGGCGTCTGCCGCATTGCGGCCTGCATTCAAAGGCGCTGCCGATCAAAGGCTGCCCTTGGTGCTCAGTACGTCCGTAATCCGCTCCTCTTTCTGAGTCGCCATATCCAGTGCCTTGGAGAAGCATTTGAACATGCCCTCGATGATATGGTGCGCATTTGTTCCCGAGAGAATCCGAAAATGCAGATTCATGGCAGCGCTGTAGGAGACGGAATAAAAGAACTCTCTCACAAGCTCTGTGTCGAAGTCGCCGACCATAGGCGCCTGGATGGGCGCTCCTTCCATCACGAAATAGGGGCGTCCGCACAGATCCACCGCGCACAAGATCAGCGCCTCGTCCATGGGAAGGACGAAGAAGCCATATCGCTTGATGCCCTTTTTGTCGCCGACCGTTTCCCGGATCGCCTGGCCGAGCACAATGCCCGTGTCCTCCACCGTGTGGTGTCCGTCGACATGCAGGTCTCCTTCCGCTTTCAGCGTCATGTCGAACAAACCGTGCCTTGTGAAGGCGTCCATCATATGGTCAAAAAATCCAATCCCGGTAGACAGCTCCGCCTTGCCGCTGCCGTCCAGGTTCAGCTCCATGGAGATATCGGTCTCCCCTGTCTTTCTGTGTACCTGTGCCACTCTCTTTTCCATAATATCCCCCTTTATATTAACCCGCTAGGTTTGCTGCTTTATGCAGCAAACCTTGCAATCGTGAATTCTGCGCTCTAAATTCGATAACCCGCTAGGATTGCGGCAGCGCCGCGATCCTTGCATCAAGAATCACGCGGGAGCGTTATTCTTGATTTTCGAACCGGACTGCGATCGAATTGGCATGCGCCGTGAGCCCCTCGCTCATCGCGAACAGCTCGATGTCCTTGTGAACAGCTTCCAGCGCCTCTTTCGAATACGAGATGATGCTGCTCTTTTTGACAAAGTCGTCAACGCTAAGAGGCGAGAAAAATCTGGCCGTGCCATTGGTAGGCAGAATGTGGTTGGGCCCTGCAAAATAGTCGCCGAGAGGCTCGGAGGAATAGCTGCCGAGGAAGATTGCCCCGGCGTTGCGGATCTTGGTCATGACCGCAAAGGGATCTCTGGTGATGATCTCAAGGTGCTCGGACGCGATCGTGTTGGCCGCTTCTACAAGGTCATCCATGCTGTCGCCGATGAAGATATAGCCGTAATCTGTAAGGGATTTCTCAATGATCTCTTTTCTGGAGAGCACCTTCAGAAATCCGTCGATCTCGTCGGAAACCGCCTGTGCGAGCGCCTCATCCGTCGTAAGAAGGATCGCGCTTGCCATGGGATCGTGCTCTGCCTGCGAGAGAAGGTCCGCCGCGACGAACCGGGGGTTGGCCGTCTCGTCCGCGATCACAAGGATCTCGCTGGGGCCTGCGACCGAGTCGATGCCGGTCACGCCAAAACACGCTTTTTTGGCAAGGGCTACGAAAATGTTGCCGGGTCCCGTGATCTTGTCCACCTTGGGAATGGTCTGCGTGCCATAGGCCATAGCTGCGATCGCCTGCGCGCCGCCGACCTTGTAGATCTCTGTCGCGCCCGCAATGTCCGCAGCTGCAATCGTGCCGGCCGCTGCCTTGCCGTTTGCACCGGGGGGCGTGCACATGACGATCTTCTCAACGCCTGCCACCTTGGCAGGGACAATATTCATCAGAACGCTGGAGGGATACACAGCGCGGCCGCCGGGCACATAGCAGCCCGAAACCGCGATCGGTGTGATCTTCTGCCCCAGGATCACGCCGTCCTCTCTGGTTGTGATCCAGCTGTTTCTCTTCTGCTTTTCGTGATAGCTGCGGATGTTCTCCGCCGCCTTCTTCATGACTTCGATCAGTTCGGGATCCAGCGCCGCATACGCCTCCTCGATCTCTTCTCTCGTTACGCGCAGCGCATCGGCCGTGAGATGGCATTTGTCGAACTTCTCGCTGTATTCGAGCAGGGCGTCGTCGCCGTTTTGACGGACGTTGTCAATGATCTCCTGGACGGTCTTCTCATAATCGCCGTAATTGGTGGCGCCGCGGCCGATCAGCTTCTCAAGGGCCTGCGCTTTTGTATTCTCATCAAGCTTTACTATTCTCATACTGTCGCAAATCCTCTCTAATCCTTTTTCATCCTTTTCGTGTGCGCCGTCATTCCAGGCAGTCTCTGACGTTGCCGATGATCTCCCGAATCCTTCTGGTCTTCATCTGCATGGAGACCTGATTGACGATCATTCTGCAGGAGACGGGGCAGACTTCTTCAAGCACTGCCAGCCCATTCTCCTTGAGCGTGGAGCCGGTCTCCACGATATCCACGATCACGTCGCCGAGGGAGACGATGGGCCCCAGCTCCACAGAGCCGTTCAGTTTGATGATATCCACCGTCTGATGCTTTCTATTATAGAAATATTCCCTTGCGATATTGGGATACTTGGAGGTCACGCGGATCATCTCGTGGTGCTTTAAAAGCTCTCTTGCCTCCTCGGGGCCGCAGACGCACATTCTGCATTTGCCAAATCCAAGGTCCAGGACCTCGTAGACTCTGCGGTTCTCCTCCAAAATGATGTCGGAGCCCACGACGCCGATATCCGCCGCGCCGTACTCCACATAGGTCGGAACGTCCGGTCCCTTCGCGAGAAAGAAGCGGAGCTTTTGTTCCTCATTGGTGAAGATCAGTTTGCGGGAGCCCTTCTCCTTGAGTTCCTCGCATGTATATCCCGCCTTCTCAAGAAGCTGCATTGTCTTGTCAGCCAGGCGTCCTTTGGTCAAGGCGATTGTAATATAGTCGTTCACGCCATCCTCCGTTTACTGTCACTGCTCCTTCTTTGCGGGCAGCAGAACCGTTCTAAAACCCGCCATACGGCTCATACGGGCCGTTTTGAGGGCGTCACGGTAATTGTCTTCATCGTAATAAATCTTCTGAACAGGGGGCTCCTCCGCCTCCTGAATACCCTGTCTTCGCATGGCTTCGAGGAGCGGATCGATGGAGATCATACAGCCGATGGCCGGCGCGTTTTTGCCAAAATAGCCAAGGAGCTGGTCGTAGCGGCCGCCCGATGCGATGGGCTCGCCGGTTCCGTATGTGTATCCCTTAAAAATGATCCCTGTGTAGTAATGGTATTTGCTTAACAGAGACAGGTCAAAGCTCAGATAGCGCTCGAGTCCGTACGCCTCCACGACGCCGTAGACGTCGATCAGCCTGCGGATCGCGCTGACGGTTCGTTCATTGGGTGCGCTCTGCGCCGCTTTTTCAAGGTCCTCCGCAGTCTCCATGAAGTCCCGGATCCGGAGGATCAGATCTCTGTCCGCTCTGCTGAAGCCCTCGCTCTTTAATAGGTCCTCGGCTGCGAAATAGTTCTTGGACGAGATCGCATCGCGCAGCGTCATCTCCAGTTCACTTTCCATTTGCAGGTACTCGCAGATCCCCTTAAAGTATTCCACGTTTCCGATGCTGATCTGGAACTCCGAAAGGCCCGCTGCCTGCAGACACTCGATCAGCATGGCGATCATTTCACCGTCCGCCTGCGCGCTGCCGTCGTTCATCAGCTCGGCGCCCATCTGCGTGGTCTCTTTGAGTTTGCCCTGCAGGTTGGACGTGTTGCTGAAGGCGCTGCCCTCATAGCAGAAGCGCAGCGGCTCCTTCTCATCCATGAAATACTTGGCCGCGCACCTCGCGACAGAAGGCGTGAAGTCCGGCCGCAGGACCAGCGTATCCCCCTCTTTGTCAAAGAACTTATAGAGTTCTCTGGAGGAAGTGGTCCCGATCTCGTTGGAGAAGACGTCAAAATATTCAAAAGAAGGCGTCTGCAAGTCCCGATAGCCGTACAGATGGATCGTCTCGGCAATCTTCTCTATTGTATTTCGCTTGATCGTATTCTCTTTTCCGTAGCAATCTCTGACGCCTTCCGGCGTATGCAGTAGATCCAGCGCTTTCTTTGACGCGTCGCTCATCGTTTATCCTCGCTTTATTATATTACAGTGCTAATATGTTAGCACATGAAACCATAGGAAGTATACAGGAAACAGGCCGCCCTGTCAAATCTCATTCCTCTTCTTCCCCGTCCCGCTCGCTCAGATCCCGGTTGATCATCTCCAGATAGGGAACCAGCACGCCCGCCTTGTGCGGCAGCACCCAGTTCATATCCAGCTCATCCATGCGAAAACTCTTGCGTCCCCCGGCCTGCGCGCGCTCCCAGAATGGCAGAAAATGGCGGAAGGGAAGGTAGTAATAGATGCCTTCCTGCGTGAAGCTGATCAGAAAGAAGGCGATGCCGTCCTGTTCCTCGAAGGCCCTCATAAATTCCACCTGATGGGGGTGTATATTCTGCAGGGCAAAGGTCGTCTTCTGGCACTCCTTGGCGTCAAAACACACCGGAATCCCCTGGATCACGCCGATATAGTCGACCGTACTCTTCTGTTCAAAGTAGGCCAGCGTGATATGCCGGTTCTCGCTGTCGATCTTCATGGGCGTGATCGGCGTCGGGACCTTCTGCATGAGCGCAAGCTTCTGCTCCTTGTATTTTTCATTGGTCCTGTTGATCTCATCCTCAAAGACCGAGCCTCTAAGGCCCCTTGATTTCCATGTTGGCATAGTCCGTCCCCAGTATGTCCGATCCTATTTGCTGTGACTTGCGATTTCCCTGTACAGGGCCGGCGGCTCGCATACGATGACCCGCCCGGAAAGCGCGGCCAGGTCTCCCTCAATCTGCGGAAATTCCACTCTTTCGCACCACAGCATCTGTCCCCTGACGCCGTATTGACTGCGGACCGTCTCATTGATCCTCACGTTCCCATACTTGGGATCGCCCAGGATCGGATGCCCGATGGAGGCCAGGTGGCTTCGGATCTGGTGGGTTTTCCCCGTGATCAGTTCCATTTCCAGAAGAGAATAGCGTGCGCCGGTGATGAGCGGCTTATAGGTTGTGCGGGTCCAGCCCTTTCCATGTTCTGATGCTTCCGGGCTCCTCCCCGAAGAGGCGCTTTTCCCAGATCCGGCGGCATCTTGGCGGTCCGCCCCAACGCCTTTCTTAAAATTGACTGTGTTGGTCACCGCATCTTTGGTCAAATATCCTTCGATCTGACCGCTCTGCGCGACCTTTCCGGCGACAACCGCCTGATAATACTTGTGAAGGCTTCTGTCTTTTAAAAGACGGCCCATGGTCCTTGCGCCTTGCAGCGATTTGGCACAGAGGAGGATTCCGCCTGTGTTCCTGTCCAGGCGATTGCAGATCGAAGGCCTGAACTGCCTGAGTGAGGACGCGCTTACTTCTCCTTTTGATAGCAAATAGCCGACGAACCACTCGTTCATGGACCGGTCCGTGTCCACCGACTTCTGCGCCAGCACGCCGACCGGCTTTCGGACAGCCAGGATGTGCGCGTCTTCATAGAGGATTCCGCCCTCCCCGATCCGCCCCTGGATCTGCCTGTAGGCGCGGCCGTATTCTTCGAGCGCTTCATTGGTTTCCTGTAACGAAGCCGCATTGTCAGCCGCTGCCGGGACGCCCCCAAACTTAGCGATCGTCTCATCAGACAAAAAAAACGTCACCAGATCTCCTTCGAGAAGAAGCTCACTGCCGGACGCTTTTTTGCCATTGAGCGTTATATTCTTTTTCCTGAGCATTTTGTAGAGAAAAGAGGACGGCGCGTCAGGGAGCTTTCGCTGCAGATACTTATTAAAGCGCTGGTCCTTTTCTCCTTTGCCCACTCTCCACTCTTTCATTGCGACTTTCCTCAAAGGGATATGGACTTAAGAAGATTCATGACGTCCTGTATCGTCTTGTTCTCCTTGCCGTCAATGGTTCGGTTCAATTCGTCAAGGCGCTCTGTGTACTTGTCAAGATTTCGGAAGATCTTGACGGTATATCCCTTGTAGCCGTCATTTTCGAGCATGGTCCGGATATGCATCTCTCCGGCCTTGACGTCGCACTCACTGTCCTCTGTCAGTGCGCACACTGTTCTGGACGCGCACACGGCGTGACTGATCGCGAAATTCTTGTTTAAGCTTGTCATGTACAAATCGTAGGCGCCCTTGAGGCGGCCGATATGCAGCGCGATGCTCTCTTCCGCGCTCTTCGAGCAATAGCCCGCACGCATGAACATGATAAAATCCACCGCGCATTTTCCAACGCCAATGCAGGAAAGCGCCGCGATGATTGTAAAGATGTTCTTATTGGTCTTAAAATACCACTGCGCGCCAAAATATAAAGCAAGCACGGCGGCGAGCAGGACAAATGTCAGTGCGCCGAGGATCTTGCGTCCCCTCTTAATATATCCGTATGTTCCTTTTTTGCCGATCATAGAAGCTCCATATACGTAAACAGGACATCTCTTTCGTTGTACGAAAAGATGTCCTGCTGATCTGATTTCCAGTATTATTCCTGAACCATATCCGTGTTCACAAAATCAGAGTCATCTTCCACGGCTCCATTTTCCTCCGGATTCTCGTCCATATCCTGCATCAGGTCGGACGAATCATCCTGCGGGAGCAGTTCCTGACGGTTCTGGCGAACTGTGTCGATGTAATCCGACATCTCCGAATGGAAGTTGGAGAAAATGCCGGTCAGGTTATTGCGGGCGCTCACTGTGCTCTGCTCGATCTGTGCCAGCATATCGTCCATATACTGGGTTGCGGAGCTCCTGTATGCATTCGCCTCACTGATGGCCTTGTCCAGGATGTCCTGTCCCTGCTGGGTTGCCAGGCGGACGATCTCATTGGCCTGTGCATACGCCTGCTGCATGATCTCATGCTCATTGACAAGCTCATTCGTGTGCACAGTCGCCTCGTTGATCATCTCTTCCGCTTTGCGTCTGGCATCCTCGAGGATGGCCTCCTTGTTATTGATGATGCGCTGATAGTGCTTGATCTCCTCAGGGGTTCTCGCGCGCAGCTCTTCTAAGAGGGCGTCGAGCTCGTCCTTATCGACAATAATATTTGTTTTGGAAAAAGTCTGATATCTGCAGGAATCAATAAAATCTTCAATCTGATCGATCTGCTGCTCGATTTTGCTGCTCATTATATCCAAGCCTCCTTATTTATTACTATAGAATTCCGGATGAAGCACTCTCATCTTCGCGATCACTTCTTCCTCGATGACAGGCGGAACGCAAAGCGTGATATCGCCGCCAAAAGAGGCAATCTCCTTGACGACAGAAGAACTCAGATACGCGTATTCCATGCTGCTCGTGATAAAGATGGTATCCAGCCAGCCGCCTGAAATCGTGCGGTTCGCATGCGCGATCTGCAGTTCATACTCAAAGTCCGTCACCGCCCGCAGGCCGCGGACAGCAATGTGGCAGTCGATCTTACGTGCGTAATCCATCAATAATCCGTAATAGGAATCGACGTGTACATTCGGAATATTTTCTGACACTTTGCGTAACATTTTAACACGTTCATCTACAGAAAACAATGGAGTTTTCGCTTTATTGTCCAAAACACAGACTGTCAGATCGTCAAACATTTTCGCCGCGCGCTTGATAATATCGATGTGTCCGTATGTGACCGGGTCGAAACTGCCTGGATAAATTGCATGCTTCATCTTGATTCCTTTCCTCAGGGTTTCTGAACTTTTCGGATAAACAAATGTCTGTTGGCTTTATAGTCTTTCTCCCTGACCAGCTGCAGTCCGATCTGCGGCAGGTAAGAAAAGTCTGTATCAAGAGAGGATTCAACGATGATCAGTGTGTTCTCCGTCACATATTTCTCCTCCGCCAGCGCATGAAGAATGTCATGCACTGTCTGCGCCTCGTAAGGCGGATCCACGTAAATGATATCGGCTTCTTTTTCATGGATATGGCGGAGTGCGCTGAGGACGTCCTGCTTAAGCAGGATCGCTTCCTCTTCAAAGTGTGTCGTATGCAGATTCTTCTGAATGCACGCGCACGCCTCTCTTCCGTTCTCCACAAAATACGCCTTTTTCGCGCCGCGGCTCAGCGCCTCGATGCCGATCGCGCCGCTTCCCGCGCACAGGTCAAGGAATACCGCACCCGGCACTTCCGCCTGTATAATATTAAAGAGGGTCTCTTTGATGATATCCTGCGTGGGCCTTGTATCAAGGCCGTAAGGCGCGACAAGCTTCAGCCTTCTTGCGCTTCCAGCTATTACTCTCATAATTGTTTCCTTTATAGTTTGATATAACTAGAGTTTATTAAATCTTATCTTTTTTGTCTATTGCCAATCTTGATCGAATCTGTATCAGACTTTTAATCCAATCTTTCATCCAGTCTTTCATCCGATCATTATTTGCGGCGGATCGTCAAAATCTCTTCGTGCCTTTTCCGTTTCGCACCGACGTGCGGACGCGGTTTAAGTCGACCTCTGTCTCCTTGTAGACCAAAGGCTCCGCTTCCTTGTCATGGATCATGATCGCCTTTTCGACCAGATCCTCCTTGCCGAGCTTCATTCCCTGCATGCCCGCTGCCGTCTTCTTCATTTCAGAGATCTGCTCCAGCGGGAACTTTAAGAGATATCCGTTCCGGCTGATCAGGACCGCGTATTTCTCATCGGTGATCACGCCTGCATAGACCAGGCTGTCGCCGTCTGCCAGCTTGGTCGCGTTCATGGTCTTCATGCGCGTCTCGAACTCGCCGCCGCTGACGATTTTGACATAGCCGTTCGCTGTGACAAATAAGAGCCTGTACAGGTTGAGATCGGACTGGCTGCAGGCCATAACGATCTCCTCCTTGGTGGAGTCATAATTTCCGACGTTGTCGATCGGCACGCCCTTATCCCTGAGTTTGCCCATGGGCAGATCGGACACCTTCACCGTGTGAAGAACGCCTGTATTTGTGAACAGGCAGATACGTCCCGCACTGCGGCAGATAAAGTAATACTTGTAGCCGCTCTCGACCGCCTCTTTGTTCTTCTCATAAAGAGAAGGATCCATTGTCTTGGCATAGCCAAAGCGGTCCATAACAAAGAGAAGATCCCTGTCTTCCTCGTCTTCCTTGACTGTGTAGACGGCCGCTTCCGCCTGGATGATCTCCGTTCGGCGGTCTCTCGCGTATTTATCTCTGATCTGCGTCAGCTCGCCGCGCAGCACGCGGGTCATGGAATCATGCTCTTCCAAAATATCTTCATAACGGTAGATATTGGCCACCGTCTCATCGTGCTCCTTGATCAGGGCCTCCAGTTCCAGACCGATCAATTTGTACAGGCGCATGTCCAGGATTGCGTCCGCCTGCGCTTCTGTAAACGCAAGCTGCGTCGCCATGATCTCCGACTCTTCACTGCGGAACTTGATGCCGCCGGTCTCGCCGTTGACAAGGCAGTTCTTGACCGTTTTTCTGTCCCTGGCGCCGCGGAGGATCTCAATGATGAGGTCGATGACGTTGACCGCCTTGATGAGACCTTCCTGGATCTCCCGTTTCTTGCGCTCCTTCTCGAGAAGGTTTTCATACTTGCGGGTGGTCGTCTCGTAAAGGAAGTCCGTATTGGCCTTTAAGATCTCTCTCAGGCTCAGCGTCTCCGGTCTTCCGTCCCGGATCGCCAGCATATTGACGCCGAAGGTATCTTCGAGGCGCGTCTTCTTATAGAGGAGATTCTTGAAATTCTCGACGTCCGTATCCTTGCGCAGCTCGATGACAATGCGGATTCCCTCTTTGTCGGACTGGTTCGTGATATCGATAATATCGTTTGTCACCTTCTTTTCAGCGAGGGCAGCTACGTCAGACAGGAACTTTCCGATGCCCGCACCGACCATGGTATAGGGAATTTCCGTGATTACAAGATTGACGTGGCCCGCACGGCCCTTTTCAATCTCCGTTCTGCCTCTTAAGCGCACCTTGCCGACGCCGGTCTCGTAGATCTCCGGCAGGTCGTTTTTATTGACCACAATGCCGCCCGTCGGAAAATCGGGGCCCTTCACATAGCGCATGAGGTCCTTATTGGTGAGCGCGGGATCTTCCATCAGCGCGATCTGCGCGTCGATGACTTCCGCCAGGTTGTGAGGCGGCGTGTTGGTGGCCATACCGACCGCAATACCCTCGGACCCGTTGATGAGGAAGTTGGGTATTTTGACAGGCAGGACTGCCGGCTCCTTCTCATTTTCATCGAAGTTGGGGACAAAATCGACGACGTCCTTGTCGAGATCAGCCAGAAAAGCCTCTTCCGTCACCTCCTGGAGCCGGGCCTCCGTATATCGCATCGCCGCGGCGCCGTCTCCCTCGATGTTGCCGAAGTTTCCGTGCCCGTTAATAAGGGGCAGTCCCTTCTTGAAATCCTGCGCCATGACGACCAGCGACTCATAGATCGAGCTGTCGCCGTGGGGGTGATATTTACCCATCGTATCGCCGACGATACGGGCGCTCTTTCTAAAAGGCTTGTCGGATCGTATTCCCAGCTCGTGCATATCGTACAGCGTTCTTCGCTGCACAGGCTTCAGTCCGTCTCGGACATCCGGCAACGCTCTCGCGACAATGACGCTCATCGCGTAGTCAATGTACGATTTCTGCATCAGTTCGGAATACTCTGTCTTGAGGATCTGGTCCTGCGGGGTCTCGGTAAAGGTATCCTCCGCAGCCCTCTTTCCTCTCCTCATGTTTTTGTTCTGGTCGTCTTTAGCCATGTATATTCTCGCTTTTTCGTAATACTTTTCTAATGAAGGCGCCTATCGGTCCCGATCCCGGTTCTGATCCCAGCATTGTGCGGGATCAGATGTCCAGCGCCGCATCCGACGCGTGGTCGTGGATGAAGCTCTTGCGGGGCGGCACTTCGCTGCCCATGAGAAGCTCTGTGATCTCGGAAGCGTGGATCGCGTCCTCGATCTGCACCTGCTTCATATAGCGCCTTGCGGGATCCAGCGTCGTCTCCCAGAGCTGTTCGGGGTCCATCTCGCCAAGTCCCTTATATCTTTGCAGTGTAAAGTCGTTCTTGTGGGTCTTTCTGTATTTGGCCAGCGCGTAGTCGTCGTACAGGTATTCACCCTCTCCGCCCCGCTTGGGGACCACCTTGTAGAGCGGCGGCATCGCCACATAGACGTGTCCCTCGTAGATCAACTCCGGCATAAATCTGTAAAAGAGCGTGAGCAGAAGGGTGGAAATATGGGCGCCGTCTACGTCGGCATCGGCCATGACGATGATCTTGTCATAGCGAAGCTTGGTGATGTCAAAATCGTTGCCGTACCCTTCGGAGAAACCACAGCCGAACGCGTTGATCATGGTCTTGATTTCTGCGTTTGCAAGGATCTTGTCGATACTCGCCTTCTCCACGTTCAGAATTTTGCCACGGATAGGAAGAATGGCCTGGTACATGCGGTCTCTGGCCATCTTGGCGCTGCCGCCGGCCGAATCTCCCTCAACGATGAAGATCTCGCACTTGGATGCGTCTCTGCTGGTGCAGTTGGCAAGCTTTCCGTTGGAGTCGAAGGAAAACTTCTGCTTGGTCAGCATATTGGTCTTCGTCTTCTCCTCTGTCTTTCGTATTTTGGCCGCTTTCTCCGCGCAGCCGATGACATTCTTGAGGGTCTCGAGATTCCTGTCAAAATAGTGTACGATCTCTTCGCCCGTGACCTGCGCCACAGCCTTGGCCGCGTCCTGGTTGTCGAGCTTGGTCTTGGTCTGTCCCTCAAAACGGGGATCAGGGTGTTTGATCGAAATGACCGCCGTCATGCCGTTTCGGATATCCGCGCCGGTAAAGTTGGTGTCCTTCTCCTTGAGGACGCCGATCTGCCTGGCGTAGGTATTGATAACCTGGGTAAAGACGGTCTTAAAGCCGGTCAGATGGGTACCGCCTTCCGCGTTGTAGATGTTATTACAAAATCCAAGGACGTTTTCATGGAATTCGTTGACGAACTGGAAAGCAGCTTCCACTGTGATCTGGTCGCTCACGCCTTTGTAATAGACGATGTCCGTCACCGCCTCCTTGGATTTATTGAGCGCGCGAATAAACCCGACGATTCCGTCAGGCTCATGAAAGACGATCTGTTCCGCGGGCGACTTTCGAAGGTCGCTGTACTCAATGGTGAGCTCCGGATTGAGGTAGGCCGTCTCGTGCATGCGGCTCTTGATGTCTTCCTCTCTGAACCGGGTTTTCTCGAAGATCTCGGGATCAGGCAGGAAATTGATCCGCGTACCGGTCCACTTGGTCTTGCCGACGACAGGCAAAAGCCCGTCCACCAGTTCGACGACCGGATTGCCCCGCTCATATTTGTCCTCATAAAGAAAACCGCCGCTGCCAACGCTGACGGTCATTCTTTCAGAGAGCGCATTGACCACGGAAGAACCGACGCCGTGCAGTCCTCCGCTGGTCTTATATGCATTATTATCAAATTTGCCGCCGGCGTGAAGCGTTGTGAAGACGACACGCTCGGCGCTCACACCCTTTTCATGCATGCCGATCGGGATGCCTCTGCCGTTGTCCTCCACTGTGCAGGAGCCATCTGCCTCCAGCGTGACCTTGACCGTAGAACAATAGCCAGCCAGATGCTCATCCACCGAGTTGTCCACGATCTCATAGATCAGATGATTGAGACCTCTGGTGGACACACTGCCGATATACATGCCGGGTCTTGTGCGAACCGCTTCCAGGCCTTCCAGTACCTTGATGCTATTCGCGTCATATTGATTGGTATCGATATTTGTATTTGCCATGCAGTTTCCTATTTAAGTTCGTTCAGGTTCGTTCAAGTTCGTTATTATACAGACGAAAAGAAAGCCATTGCGGCTTCGCCCTGAGGGACCGCCGCCTTTGTTCACTGCTCCTTATCAAAGGGAATCTTCTTGGAGCAGGCGATCGCGAGCGCACCGGGGCCGATATGGCACGCAATACTAAGGGACAGGACGTCTTCCTCAACATGAAAGGCCGGAAACGCCGCTTTCACTTCCTGGGAAAACTCCGCAAACGCCTCGGGCACATTGCCATGAACGGCATACAGCCACACGTTTTCCCTGTCCGTACCGCCATAGAGCGTATCGATATCATGCTTCATGGCGTTGATCATAATGTTCTTGCCCTGATTGATGGTGCGCGCCTTGGAGAAAGCGTCGAGACGCTCTCCCTTGATCTGAAGCACCGGCTTGATCCTTAACAGAGAGCCGACTGCCGCGGCTGCCGGCGTGATCCGGCCGCCCTTTTTGAGGTAGTACAGCGTATCGAGCATGATATAGATGCTGGATTCATAGCGAACATGTTCCAGTTCCTCGCGGATCTCCCGCGCGTTCATTCCCCTCTTCGCCATCTCGATCGCATCCAGCACGGAGCGCTTCTGCGTAACCGATATTCTCTGATTGTTGACGACCTGTACCTTTCCGTCGTAATCATCCGCCAGCATTCTGGCGCTCTGACAGGAGCCGGACAGACCGCTGCTCATAGGGATATAGACCACCTCATCGTGGGTTTTCAGCGCATCGTCCCACATCTTCATGACGTCGGAAGGGGAGGGCTGGCTGGTCACGATATTGGCACCGCCGGCCATCTTTTCATAAAACGCTTCTCTGGTGAGCGTGATTCCCTCGTAATAGGTCTCTTCGCCGATCATAAAAGGCATCGGCACAACGCCGATTCCAAGGGCCTGCGCTTCCTGAGGCGTAACGTGCGCGTTGCTGTCCGTAATTACCGCAATCTTCGACATTTCATTCTCCATTTCTTAAAACCGTGGTTCAACCAAAAAACTACAGTCAGAAAACATCATAATAATATGTGCGTCGAAAGTCAACCTCACATGACGTCACTTCCGGTCTCAAGGGTTTTCATACCGGCCGCCTGCAGAGGCGAACCGCGCGTTTCGTCAAATGCTCCGCAAGTCCAGCTGGCGCATATGGGGCGTCTCGAACTGCGGATCTGCCGCCAGGACCACGTCGACATAGTCCGCCGCCTTCTTCATGATCGAGGAATCCTCGTAGATATCGGCAAGGATGAAGCCCAGCGCACCGCTCTGCCGCTCCCCAAACAGATCACCGGGTCCTCTTAATTTCAAGTCTTCTTCTGCGATCTTAAAGCCGTCGTTGGTCTTTTCGAGAATCGCGAGTCGTTTGGGCTTTTGACCCGGATTGTCATCTCCTTCGGCGCCCGGCGTGAACAGGAAAATGCAGTAGGACTGCCACTTTCCTCTTCCCACTCTTCCCCGCAGCTGGTGCAGCTGCGACATACCAAACCGCTCCGCGTTCTCAATGACAATGACAGAGGCGTTTGGCACGTCGATCCCGACTTCGATGACCGTAGTGGACACCAGAATATCCGTCTGTGCAGCGCCAAAGCGCTCCATCACCGCTGTCTTCTCCGCAGGCTTCATGCGGCCGTTGAGCGAGTCGATGCGGATCTGAGGCGGAAAGATCTTGCGGAGCTTCTGCGTGTAATCCTGCACATTTTCCAGCTCGCTCATCTCGCCTTCTTCGACTTCCGGACAGATCACATAGGCTTGTCTGCCCTGTTTTAATTGTCCGTACATAAAGCGGTAGATGCGCTGTCTCTCCTGGCTGCTGATCGCCAGATTCTTGATGGGGAGTCTTCCGGCCGGCATCTCATCCAGCACCGAGATCTGCAGATCGCCGTACAGGATGATCGCGAGCGTCCTGGGAATCGGCGTCGCGCTCATGACGAGGACGGGCACTGCTTTGCCCTTGCCGGCCAGGCTCTCTCTTTGCCGCACGCCGAACCGGTGCTGCTCATCCGTGATGACAAGTCCCAGATCTTTGTATTCCACCGCGTCCTGGATCAGTGCGTGCGTTCCGATAATGATATCGGCTTCTCCCGACGCAATCTGTTCGTACGCGGCTTTTCTCGCTTTGCCCTTGACCGCGCCGGTGAGGAGGACCGGATGGATCGGAAGATCGTACTCCTCTTTCATCTTCACAAGGTTTTCCATATGCTGCCTTGCCAGCACTTCTGTCGGCGCCATCAGCGCGCCCTGCATACTGTTGGCACTGCATAGTAGAAGCGCCAGAAAAGAGAGGATCGTTTTGCCCGATCCGACGTCTCCCTGCAGGAGTCTGCTCATCACGTAGTTTCCCGTGAGGTCTCTTCGGATTTCCTCCCAGGCCCTCTTCTGCGCGCCGGTCAGGCTGTAGGGAAGTTTGGATAACAGCTCGTCGGGAAGCGGCAGGTTTTTCATGGGGCGCTCGTTGACGAGAAGATCATTTTCCCTCTTGCGCTTTCTGATTCCCAGGATGAATTCAAAGAATTCGTCAAAGATCAGCCGGTTTCTGGCCTGCGCCAGCCTTTCCATGCTCTCGGGATGGTGAATGCCGCGCAGCGCTTCGTTCCTCGTGCAGAGCTGCAGTTTGGCCCTTTCCGCGTCACTTAGATAATCCTCAAACGCGGGGAGCCCGTCCAGCGCCTGCCCGATCAGCGAAGTCATCTGCTTGTTCTTCATTCCCTGAAAGAGCGGATAAACCGGCTGCAGCGTTCCCTCGAGATCATGATAGTCGTCCAGCGAATACACTCTTGGCTGCTCCATGTAATAGAGGCCCCTGGGGCTCTTTTTCATGACGCCCATGAAGACGCGCTGACTGCCCGGCGTTAGATTCCGGGTCATATAGGGCATGTTGTAGAAGGTGATCCTGCAATCGCCGGTCGCGTCTCCCGCCTTAAAGTGCGTGATCGCCCGCTTTCCGGCCCGGACGTTTGATCCTCTTCCGATTACCGTCAACAGGACCGCGCAGTTTTTTCCTTCCTGTGCCTGCGAGACCGCGCAAAGCGGCGTGTACTGCTCATAGCGCATGGGATAATGGTTGACAAGGTCCGATACCGTATAGATTCCATGGCTCGTAAGAAGTTCAACGGTCTTGGGCCCCACTCTATTTAGTTTTCCAACTTCTGTCTGCAGATTCATCGTAGACCCGTTCTTCTTAAAAAGAACCGGATGCCTGACAGGCATCCGGTCATTTGTTCCTGTAATATAACAACTATGCGTCCACCGTCTATTCCGTCCGGATTCACTTATTCGGCAGAGAGAATGTAATAGTAGATCGGCTGTCCGCCATACTGAAGCTCCACATCACAGGAGCTGAACGCTTCCGCCGCTCTTTCTCTGAGCTTTTCCGCATCCTCTTCACTCACATCCTTGCCGTAATAGATGCTGATGATCTCTGTATCGTCTTCCACGATTTTTGTAAGAGATTCAAATGTGATATCCTCAATTCCCTTACCGGTGGTCAGAATGCCCTGATCGCCGATCGCCATGATGTCGCCTTCATGGATCTTGATGCCGTCAATCTCGGTATCTCTGACCGCATAGGTAACTTCCGCACTGTGTACGGCGCCAATTTCCTCCGTCATGTTGGCCTTGTTGGCCTCCGCATCCAGATCGGGCATGTAATTGATCACAGCGGTGATTCCCTGCGGCACTGTCGTTGTCGGTACAACGACCACTTTCTTGTCTTCTGTCAGGGAAGCGGCCTGATTGGCTGCCATGATGATGTTCTTGTTGTTGGGAAGGACAAAAATCGTATCGGCATTGACCTTCTCCACTGCCTTGAGAACGTCGTCTGTGCTGGGATTCATGGTCTGTCCGCCGCTGATCACATAGTCAACGCCAAGACCCTTGAAGATCTCCTCGATTCCCTCGCCGACAGATACCGTGATAAAGCCGACTTCCTTTCTGGGCTGCGGCGGTGTCTCCACGGGCTCTTCCTTCTTGACAGGTGCGGAAGCAGGCTCTGCCTTACTCTCTTCCTTCTCGCTCACCGCACTTCTTCCAGACTCTGCCTCTTTGAGGTTGATCAGTCTCACTTCGCCCAGTTCACCAAACTTCTGGCTTCTCTGGATGATCAGTCCGGGATCGTTGGTCTGGATCCTGACGTGCAGAATATCGCCCTCTGCCGCGCATTTCACGCGGTCGCCGAGAGACTTCAGGAACTCGATATATTCCTTCTGGTCTCTGGAGGAAGGCTTTTTGCTCATCAGAACGGTCATTCTCATCTTGTAGATGAAGCGAAGGTATTCCTGTTCCTTTTCGACTTCCTTCTCAGGCTCTGCCTCACCGGCCTCTTCTTCTTTCTCCATAAGAGCACTGTAATCGATTTCCTTGCCAAGAAAACGGTCATAGGCACCTTTCATGACCTGTACAAGGCCCTGTCCGCCGGAATCCACAACGCCGGCCTGCTTGAGTACAGGCAGAAGTTCCGGCGTGCTGGCAAGTACCTTCTCCGCTTCTTCAAGAACGGCGCCAAGGAAGACTTCCAGATTCTCTTCCCCTGCGTCCGCAAGTTCTCTGGACTTTACGGCTGCGCCCTTGGCCACGGTCAAAATCGTGCCCTCCTTGGGCTTCATAACAGCCTTATAGGCAGTCTCCACCGCTCTGTCAAAGGCGTCCGCAAGGACCGGCACCGTGAGCGCCGTCTCGGACTTGGCCACTTTACCAAAGCCGCGAATAAGCTGAGAAAGAATAACACCCGAATTTCCTCTCGCTCCGCGCAAAGACCCTGAAGACATCGCCTTACAAATGTCCTTCATGCTGTCTGTATCGCCCAAAGCCGATACTTCCTTCACAGCTGACTTGATCGTCAGGGTCATATTCGTACCGGTATCGCCATCCGGCACCGGGAATACGTTCAGTTCATTGATCCACTCTTTATTTGCTTCCAAATTGGCAGCGCCGGCAATAAACATACCGGACAGCAGCCTAGCATCGATTGCGCTGGTCGTCACCGCATCATCCTCCTGCATTAAATTCATTATCTATTACCATCGATACGCATTATACGCTCAATCAATGACCCTGACGCCCTCTACAAAGACGTTGATCTTCTCAACCTCAAGTCCGGTAAAATCCTCTACCCGGTACTTGACAGAAGACACCAGATTATCAGCCACGGCCATAATATTCACGCCGTACGAAACGATCACATGGAAATCGATGACCAATTTGTCCCTGCTGGTTAATGCGACATTGATTCCCTTCGTCATGCTCTCTCTCTTGAGAAGATTGACAAAGCCTTCCTTGCTGTTCATAGCTGCCATACCGACGATGCCAAAGCACTCATTGGCCACGTTGCCGGCATACTGCGCGATCACTTCGGGATCGACACTGATAGTACCCATATGTGTATTCAACAAAAATGTCTTCAAAGGCTATTCTCCTTTCAAGCCGAACTGGCGGCGTATTCATGATCTGTTGCGGCCACAGCACTGTTTTGACTTCTAACCGTCTAGTGGTCGCTATAAATCAATATAGATTATACCCTTAAACTTCCGAAAAGAAAAGGATGTATTGACGCATGGACCTTGTTAAAACTCGTGATTTCCTGTATTTTTTTGCTTGCATTCGTGAATCATTTTTGATACTATACAAATGTTGTAGACCCGAATATGTACGTTAGGAGGTGTTTAAGATGGCAAAATGTGATATCTGCGGCAAAGGCGCTCATTTTGGAAATAACGTCAGCCATTCTCATAGAAGATCTAACAGAATCTGGAATTCCAACGTCCAGAAGGTTGCTGTGAACGTCAATGGCGCGAAGAAGAGAATGCATGTCTGCACCAGCTGCCTTAGATCCGGCAAAGTCGAGCGCGCTATCTGATGAGCCGCAAGAGCCGTATCCATTCTTACGATCAGAACTTTATGATCCAAATGAAATAGATCACCGATGGAATTTCCGTCGGTGATCTTTTTTTGCGCGAAGCAATGAGCCATGCGTGGACGGCGAAAAAACATACGCCGGGTGCTTGCACACGGGCGTTTGGATTTTGAGCCGGACACATACGGCGAATGCCGCGACAGTGAGCGTCCGAAGGACGCGAAACTGTCGGCATGGGTCATTGCCCCCCATGCGTGGACGGTATCCCTTTCATTCACTTCCCCATCTCTTCTTTCAAATACGCCTCCAGCCTCTTGTACATCCACACGAGATCTCCGGCAGGGGCCCATCCCAGCTTCTGTATTTTGGCAATGTCCATATTGAGAAAGCTCGGCGCGGGATAGCGGGACGCATCGCCATTCTCATCGACGCGGACCTTGATCCTGCCGCCGGCGAGCTGCTCCGCCACCATCTCGCCCATTTCAAAAATCGAGCAATAGGTGTCCGGATTGGCCGCATTGTAGGTCTCTCCCGGCACGCCGCGCAGAAGGACCGTCAGGATCGCAGTGACCGCCTGGGCCGTATATAGGTAGGGATGGCGGCTCGTTCCCTTGGTCGCAAGCACGATGTCTTCGCCGTTCATGGCGTTTCTTGTCATCATGGCAAACACGCGCCGGTCGCTGTAGGCGACGCCCGGCCCGAATGTCTGCGCGAGGCGGATATTCATGGCCGGTACCCCGTACTCGCGCGCGTAGCTGGTGCACAGCATCTCGCACATCCTCTTGCTCTCGGGATAACAGCTTCTTACGTTGGAGAGATCGACGTTTCCAAGCGTCTTTTCATCGAGAAGATCCTCCGTGTTCACTTCCCCGAAGGCCTCCATGCTGGAGAGAAAGACAAAGCCGCTGGTGCTGCGCTTGCGCGCCTCCTCGAGAAGTCCGCAGGTTCCCTCAACAGACGTCCGGATCACTTCGACCGGATGCGCCGTCATAAAGGCGCTCGCCGTCGGACATGCTGTGTGGATCCAGTAATCGATCTTGTCAGGCAGTGCCGGAAGCGCCTCCATGGTTCCCTCTATGAACGAAAGAGCCGGATTTTCTTTCTCATTTCCCAGAACTCTCTCCGCCTTTTCACGGCTTCGCACAAGCGCAAGGACATGAAGCCCAAGGTCATGCTCTTTGTCAGCTGCGATCAGTGCATGCACTGTCGTCATCCCGATCAGTCCCGTCGCACCTGTCACAAGCACTGTGCTGCCGCGGAGTTTGTCCCAGGGCAGGTCCGCGGCGGAAATCCATTGCAGATCATCTTTCAGTATTGCAGAATCAGTCATCATTTTACCACCTTGCCCAAATGCGTTGCGTTTAAATGCGGGGTCAGACCCCTATGCGGTCTGACCCCGTTCATCCGTGTCTCATATTCCAAATATCTGCGAGCTCTCTCTGGCGTCGACCATCGCGCGGAAGATATAGTAATCACTCGGCGTCGTGATCTTGATGTTCTCCGGCTTTCCTTCCACTGTGTAGAGCTTGTAGCCGTAGTACTTCATCATACTGGCCGAGTCGATAAAGCGGTCTGCGCCGCCTTCCTCCTGTCTTGCCCTGTCGTGCACGCCCAGTATATGCCCCAGGCGAAAACTCTGCGGCGCCCTGGCCAGCTGACACTGCGAGCGGTCGATGATCGTCCCCACCGCGCCCGTCTCATCCTTCATCGTGATCGTTTCGATGGCCGCCGTCACTGTGATCGCGGTTCCCCGCTCCTTCACGCTGCTGATATTCTTCGTGATCGTCTCTTCGTCAATAAGAGGACGAACGCCATCGTGGATCAGGACAATATCCTCATCCCCGTAAAACTCTGCAGCGCATTTGAGGCCATTGTAGATCGATTCCTGTCCGGACGCGCCTCCCGGCACGATCTTTTTCACCTTTCGGAGGCCGTATTTGCGAACGAGCTCCCAGGTGTATTCGATCCAGCTGTCCAGCATGACCAGCACAATTCCATCTATTTCCTTATGTTGGTCAAAAACTTCCAGCGTGTAGACAATGATCGGTTTGCCGTGCAGTTCCAGAAACTGTTTGGGCCTTGTCCGGGTGTTCATTCTCTGACCGGTTCCGCCGGCAAATATCACTGCGACATTACTCATTGGCTGCTTCCTTTTCTACTACAGGTACATCCTTGATCTCGGGTTCCGGGAAAGCCGCCTTGACAGCTTCTTCATCGGAGATCATGCTGCTCTTTTTGCCCCTGACCTTATCGATCACGTCAGGAAGCATATCGACAAGCTTCGTGACCGCCGTCTGATCCTTGATATTGACGACCTTGGTCTGCCCGCCCTTGATGATCAATATTGCTGTAGGCGTCATTTTGGCAGAAAAGCCGCCGGCGCCCTTGTCCTTGTGGTCGGTTCCGTTGGATCCGGCGCCGCATCCGATCGAGACGTCAGAAAGCGGGATGATGACCTGCTCGCCGATCCTCACAGGCGCGCCTACTACAGTCTTGGATGTGAGAACGCCTTCCGCTCCATCCATCAGAGATTTCACTACTGTTGCAATATTGTTCTTTTCTTCAGCCATTTTACGTTCCTCTTTCCTCCGTACCCGGATTGGCCTGTTTCAACTGTTTCTATTCAACTATTATGATGCAACTGCATATATCAATTCTTTGTATCTATGATCTCTGCTCGCATTGCTGCCGTTCTATGCCCGGCTCTGTGCCGGTACTTCCGCCGGCGGCTGCGCCGCAGAAGTGTTGACGCGAAGCTTGGATTTGGCCTTCTTGAGCTTTTTGAGCACTTTCCGGCAGTCCTTGTCCAGAATCAGAGGAACCGCCTGTACGACCGGTACGCCCAGCTGCAGCCTTCCGCTGAGCTGTGCTCGTACGTTGCATTGGTACTGCTCCCATTCCGTATGCATCGCAAGGTGTTCGTCCAGAAATGTCATGAGGATCGACATGCACCCTGCGAGCCTTCCGTTCAGGCAGGGATCCGATAAGCCGATCGTTCCGTCCAGCGCCCATTCAGTCGGCTGCACATGGGCCAAAATAGCAAGAATCCTCTTCTCAACCTTCCTCCACGCCCTTCTACCGCAGCTTCCGGTCAGCACCCTGTACACATAATCGACCATGTTGAGGACGCCTTCCACCTTGCCAAGCAGCTTTTCGATCCGCTGTTCATAAGACAGGGCCTCCTCTTCTTTTTCCGGCTCCTCTTCCTTCTCCTCCTCCGGCTCCGCTTCCTTGGGTTTTCGGAGCTTCTCCATAAGGCCGATATCTTTTCCAAAGAGCTTTACCGTCACAAGATCCTTCGACGGATAATCGGCCAAAACCTTGACGATGCCCAATAGCCAGGAGACCTCCGCGGAGGCGCGCGATCGTTCCTTGAACAGTTTCAGTTCCAGCTCGCTATGGCTCTCCGGGTCATCCACCTGTGCGGCCGCTTTATAGCGAAAAGGCACGAGAAGGACCAGCAGGATGATACATAGGATCAGTGCCAGCAGGATCAGGAGTATGATTCCAATCCATTTTAATATAGTAAGAATAACCCCCATAGTATCCCCCTCATTCCAAAGGCGCGGATTCCGTCAATCTTTGGACGCCTACGGTGCGAATTCCGTGCGGGAACAGATAGGCTCTGACATCCCCGCTTCCCGTATGGTCGTACGCCTCCTGCACCATACTCCTTACAAGTTCGATCGCTTCTATCCTTCCGGATGCAATACCGATTATATATGGCGGGTATTCCTTATAGTAGGGCTGCTGAAGATTGACGCAGTGCAGGATCTCCAGCTGGTTGGCTCCGATCTCCCGCTTGGAAGGGCTGAGCGCGATCACATAGATCGTAAACTGCCCCTTGCCGATCCGCAGATTGTTCTTGACGGACTCCGGATCCCGGATGGAAGGCCCCACATAGAGATCTTTGTAAAAATACATAGGAGTTTACTCCTCTCTGGAAAGCACCTTTCCAAGTGCCCGTTCCGTATATTTGCCGCCTCTGAGCCTCTTCGCGATCTTCATGGTATTGGTGCGGATTGCCTCATACGCATCGGGCGTCAGCGCTTTTACTTTCGCGGGGATCTCCTCGATGGAGTCCACCGCGATTCCGCAGCCGTTTTTCAAAATATAGTCGGCAAGCGCCGCCTCTTTCCAGATGATCACAGGCATACCGGACGCAAGGTACAAAGACGCTTTATGGGGATCATTAATCCTGAGGTATTCGCCGTATGTGCCGCTGCAGGTCTGCGTGGTCTCGCCGTCCCAGACAAGTCCAAAGCTTCCCTCCATCACTTCCGGAAGTCTGTCGGGTTCAAAGGAGCCCCAATACTTGACGTTGTCCTGCGGCTCCGCCTCATATCCAACGCCGTAGAGATTAAAGCGGATCCCCTCCGGCAGGTGATAGGCGTATCCGGCCTTGTGAGGCCTTAACGCGCCGGCGATCACGATCGGAAGATCGATCGCTGTTTTGGCATAGCCGGCTTCCGGGATCAGATAGTCAAAGATGCCAAGGACGGTCATCCTGGAGGCGGGAATGCCCATGGATGCGAGCTTCCGCTTCATGCTTATATTGTGGACGATGATGCCGTCGCAGTTCTTTAAAAGGGTCTCCTCCTCGAGCCGTAAGCGGATCTTCTCCTTGCGGGACGTCGTCCCACGGATCGCCGCACGAAGGATCTCCAGATCGTGGATCAGAAGGATGATCTTCGCGCCTCTCTTTCTCGCCTTCCTGACGCAGCCGGCAAGGAGGACGGAGTGGTTCACGATTGGGAACTGGATCACCAGTTCGTCGCCGGCGCCGACAACAGGCAAGCATTCATCCCACACCTTGCTCAGCTGAAAGTGATAGCCGGCTTTCTGCAAAAGATTCTGTCCCTCTCTGTCAGCAGCGGGCATACAGATTTCAATTCCTTCATAGCCGTTCGCAAGCAGGATCGAATCGACGTCATCTCTGGCCTTGATCCCTGCTGTGCGCTGATACCCTTCTTCGTTCCAGATCTCTTTGGTAAAATATTTCATCGTAGTCACCATTTACACTATTATTCCTGCGCCCCGGGCACTTCAGCCCAGACGTCCATATCGTGTGTGACGCGTTTCTCCTTGGGGGGAAGCTGCATAAAATCACCGTAAAGGTTCTTCAGGTAATACTCCCAGCAGCCCGGTGCCGAGACGGTCATATCCTCAAACTGCATTGGAACAGAAACCAGATAGGGCTTCTTGGGGACCCTCTCCTGGGGACCGTACCCGTTTGCGATTCCGCCCATATAGCTGCAATCGTCGATCTTGTACGTGCGGCAGGTCTGATTGATATAGTCCAGGAGCTTCTTACTGTCGACGGGCTTTAGCAAGGCCTTGACCAATGGCTTGAAGGTCCGCTTAAATGCTGTCTTGCCCTCGCCGGATCTGGCCGACTTCACGCGCAGGATCTTTCTGGCAAGCAGCGTCTTCTTGAAAATCCGATTGACCTCCTCCATGTCATCCGGAAGTCCGTCCATGGGGAAGATATCGATCCAGAGATTCTTCTCTGTCTCATCCTCGTCATAGAGCTTGTTGATGCTTGTATGGAGGTCGTATATTTTGGCAAAGGGATAGTTGAGATTTCCCATCTCACAGGACACCAGCTTGTAATCGCCGGACGCATTGATCTCGTCGGCATGCTCCAGCAGACGATCATAATCGGTGCGGGGCATATTGACGTCGATGTCGTCGTCCCAGGGAATAAAGCCCTTGTGGCGCACGGCGCCAAGAAGCGTGCCGCCCGCAAGGTAATAGCGGATCCCATATTTGTCACAAATATCGACAAAGACCTTAAAGAGGCTGAGTTCCCTCTGCTGAATCTCAGAGCGATCCAGCTTTTTCATTGTATTTGTTTCCATCATTGTATGTCTCTCCAATAGTAATTCCTATAAAAAAGAGTATAATCCATATCAAAATGGATGTCCACACATCAAATATTGGTCCACTTTTTCCTGATTTCGTGCTTGACATTCATTTTTCCTTCTACTAAGATAATAGAGTATGTGCAGAAAGAGTTCTCGTGTCTTCTCCTTTTGCACGTGAGGGAATAATTAAGGGGCCCTGTTTGCAAGCGGCTGCACAGAGCTCGCCACTTATTCATAAACATTATGTACATTACATGGAGGTAATAAGGAATGGCAAACATTAAATCTGCCAAGAAGAGAATTCTGACAAGCGCTAAGAGAGCTGCTGCCAACAAGGCTGTTAAGTCTTCTGTCAAGACTGCGATCAAGAAAGTTCACAAGGCTGTTGAGGCTGGTGACAAAGAGGCAGCTGCAGCTGCATTCATCGCTGCAGAAGCTACGATCGACAAGGCTGCAAGCAAGGGCGTTTTCCACAAGAATAACGCTTCCCGCAAGGTTGCTCGTCTTGCAAACACGATCAACAAGATCTGATCGAAATCCAAAAGATATAGTAAATCGGCTGCACCTGACCCGGCAGCCGATTTTTTTATGCCCATACGCAAAACGGAGCATGCGCGAGTGCGGCAGCCGTTTTCCGGCAGATCCTTTTTCCCGCTAAGCTTTGTCTTTTTTGTGTTTTCATTTGCATCGGCCGCCTCATAGATGATATACTCCACATGGCACATGGAACAACGATGTTCCACTCACTGTATTGTATCCGCGCTAAGGCGGAATAATAACAAAGGAGATCACACATGAACAAAACAAAAGACACACGCTACATGGTAACCCTTGCCCTGATGGCCGCAATCGTCATCCTGCTGGCCAATACCCCCCTGGGTATGATCCAGCTTCCGATCATCAAGGCAACCACCGTCCATATTCCTGTCATCATCGGATCCATTGTCCTGGGTCCCGTAGCAGGCGCTTTTCTGGGCGCGGTGTTCGGAGTCTGCTCTATGATCAGCAATACGCAGGCCCCCACTCTTCTTTCTTTTGCATTTTCCCCTTTCCTGAGCACGACCGGCCTCATCGGCGTCATCAAGTCCCTCTGGGTCAGCATAGGCTGCCGCATCATGATCGGCGTCGTCTCCGGATGGGTTTCAATCGCCCTTAAAAAGATAAAGGTTCCGACTGCCGTGCGCCTTGCGGTCACCGGTTTTATCGGTTCCATGACCAACACAGTCTTTGTCATGGGCAGCATCTATCTTCTCTTTGCGCAGCAGTACGCCGAGGTAAAGAACGTTGGCATGGAGGCCGTCTTCGGTCTTGTCATGGGAACGGTCGCCACTTCCGGCGTTCCTGAAGCGATCGCAGCTGCAATCCTTGTCACGGCTATTACCGGCGGCCTCTTGAAATCCGGCGTGCTCCGTCAAAATATCGCCCTTGCCGGTTCCCATTAACCTTGTTTTTTTACTGACGGCAGGCCCCGCATGGGATCTGCCGCCGGTTTTTTGTTCCCACTTTTTGTGACTATCAATTTCAATGCTCAAACAGTAATGAACGGAGGTATCGCATGCTTTTCGCTATTGACATCGGAAATACCAATATGGTGATCGGCTGCATTGACGGGGAAAAAATCTGCTTCTCCGAGCGTCTTTCCACCGACCCCAGTAAGACCGCGTTGGAATACGCCCTTGCCTTCAAGAACGTCCTGGATCTTCACGAAATAGACCGCAGCAGGATCACCGGAGCGATCATAGCCTCCGTTGTCCCGCCGATCACGGCTATTATGACCGAGGCCCTGAACAAGATCATGTCCTGCAATGTCAAAATCGTGGGCCCGGGGCTCAAGACCGGTCTCAATATCTGCATGGACAACCCTGCCCAGGTCGGCGCCGACCTGATCGTCGCCGCAGTCGCCGGCGTGCGCGATTACACCTGCCCCCTGATCCTGATCGATATGGGAACCGCGACGACTATCACGGTTGTCGACAAAAACAAAAACTACCGCGGCGGTATGATCCTTCCGGGTCTTCGGGTTTCGCTGGATTCTCTCACTTCCAGAACCTCACAGCTTCCCAGGATCAGCCTTGATCCGCCCAAACGTCTGATTGGCACCAACACCAGTGACTGTATGAAGAGCGGTATTCTGTACGGGAGTGCATCCATGCTCGACGGTATGATCGACCGCATTGAAGAAGAGATTGGAACAAAGACAACCGTGATCGCCACCGGCGGACTGGCAGAAACCATCGTTCCCCTCTGCAGGCACGAGATCATCCTCGACGATCTGCTTCTTTTGCGCGGGCTTCGCTATATTTACGAGAGAAACTGCTGACTGCACAAATCAGATAATACCCTGCAATATCCCTTGCAATATACTTCGAAAGGAAAACAGCCATGCTCAAAGGTAAAACGATTCTGATCGGCGTTACGGGCAGCATCGCAGCCTATAAGGCCGCCGACCTTGCCAGCCGCCTTATGAAGCAGCACGCGCAGGTCCATGTGATCATGACGGAGAACGGCGCCAAATTCGTCTCTCCGATCACATTCGAGACGCTCACGGGACGCAAATGCATCACTGATACGTTTGACCGGAATTACCCCTCCGATCATCCCATTGAAGTGGAACACATATCACTTGCCAAAAAAGCGGATCTCGTCATTGTTGCGCCCGCAACCGCCAATATCATTGCCAAAATGGCCTGCGGCATCGCAGATGACATGCTCTCGACCACACTCCTGGCCTGCACCTGCCCTGTTCTCGTCTCTCCTGCCATGAACACACATATGTACGAGCATCCGGCCACCCAGGCGAATCTGGATATCTTACGGGCACGCGGTGTGAAGATCATCGAGCCCGCCAGCGGGCACCTCGCCTGCGGAGACGAGGGCAAAGGAAAGCTGCCCGATCCCGCCTTTTTAGTCGACTGTATTTTGGCAAAGATTGCCTGCCCCAAGGATCTGGCTGGTAAAAAAATCCTGGTAACCGCAGGACCTACATGCGAGGCCATCGATCCCGTCCGCTTCATCACGAATCATTCCAGCGGCAAGATGGGCTACGCAATCGCACAGGCTGCCGCCCTTCGAGGCGCGGATGTCACGCTCGTTTCGGGGCCCGTCTCCCTTGCTCCGCCATTAGGCGTCAGGCTGGTGAAGATTACCTCCGCCCGTGACCTCTTCGCTGCTGTGACTGCGGTTTCCGAGAGTCAGGATATCATCATCAAGGCCGCCGCCGTCGCGGACTACCGTCCGGCTGCCGTCAGCGATGAAAAGATCAAAAAAGCCGACAACGACCTTTCGATCTTACTTGCACGCACCGAAGATACATTGCAGTATCTGGGCAGTCATAAGCCTGAGGGCCAGATCCTGTGCGGCTTCGCGATGGAAACCTCAGACATGGAAAACCGGGCCCGGATTAAGCTCAAAAAGAAAAATCTGGACATGATCGTCGCCAACAATGTGAAAGTTGCGGGGGCCGGTTTTGGTACCGATACAAATGTAGTCACCTTTATCACACAAGACACAACAGAGCAGCTGGAGATCATGAGCAAGGAAAGTGTTGCCATGAAACTTCTGGATCGTCTGATCGTGCTCTGAGCGTTCGAGAGTTCCTGTCAGAACTCATACAATTGTACGTAAGAGGGTGCCGCCGGATTTTTGGGTACCCTTGCATAAGATATGGACAGGGTCATATAGTCGTATGCCTTGCATTATACAGCAAAAAACCGGACTCCTTGATATGCTCCCTCTATGAGAGACAGTGAATAAACACACTGTTGATCATGGAGGGAGCTTTCTTATGAGAAAAAAAGGCATAAAGGTTGCTTCAAAGATTAAGCTTGCGACTGCCAAGGCAATAGTTAACGGGACTGCAGGAGCATCTGCTTCAGCAAAACAACTAGGCCTTAGCGAGCAAACAGTACGGTATTGGGCTGCCCTATATAGGGCCCAAGGGGAATCGGCATTCGAGAATACAGGTAAGAACAAAGTATATCAGAAAAGCCTAAAAGATGAAGCAGTACAGTCTTATCTTCGTGGTGAAGGATCTTATGAAACCATAGCGGCAAAGTACGGCTTACGCTCAGATCGTCAACTGAAAGTATGGGTTAAGATGTATAATAACGGCAAAGACTTCTCACATAAGATGTCAGGAGGGAGCCGTATGACTACATCAAGGAAAACCACCAAAGAGGAACGTATCCGGATCGTTAAAGACTGTCTGGCAAACAAATGCAACTACGGCGAGACCGCTGTCAAGTATAACGTCAGTTACCAGCAAGTATATACATGGGTAAAGCGTTTCAGGGAACTCGGTGAGGAAGGCCTCGATGACCGCCGTGGCAAACGCAAGGCAGCCCAGGAGCCGCGCAGCGAAATGGAGAGGCTACAGATAGAGCTGGAGCAGTTGAAACACAAGCTGTATATGACCGAAATGGAGCGGGACCTGCTAAAAAAAGTCAGGGAACTGGAGAGGAAAGATCTCTATCGCAAGTAAGGCAGTCACACCTCTACAGTTCTATCCAGTACTGCACTGAGACTTACGGTTATCCGGTAGAACCATGCTGCCGGATACTACATGTTTCAAGAGCAGCGTATTACAAGTGGCTGCGCGGCGATGTCGGAGAAAGGGTCCGACACAACAGAATCATAGCCGAAAAGATAGAGGAAATACACAGGGACGATCCATCCAAAGGATACAGGCGAATTAATGACGACCTGTACCGCGGGTACAACATCAAGGTCAATGACAAGCGTGTGCTGAGAATCTGCCGGTCCAGGAACATAAAATCTACAATTAAGTACTCGAATCACGGGTGCACACGCCGGGCAGATAATCCGCAGTTTATTGCTGAGAACATACTGGACCGGAAATTCACAGCTGATAAACCAAACGAAAAATGGCTGACAGATGTCACTGAATTCAGATGGTATGATGAAAACAATGACAAGCATAAAGTGTATCTGAGTGCGATCCTCGATCTCTATGACAGGCGGATCGTCACACATGTGATCAGTGACCGCAACGACAATCCTCTGGTCTTCGATACCTTTGATCAGGCAATCGCTGCCAATCCGGGAGCATCTCCTCTGTGCCATTCTGATAGAGGTTTCCAGTATACTAACAGGATATTCCATCAGAAGCTTGAAGCAGTCTCCATTACCCAGAGCATGTCACGTGTAGCCAAGTGCATCGATAACGGTCCCATGGAAGGATTCTGGGGAATTCTCAAGCGTGAGAGATACTACGGGAAACGCTTTAGGAGCCGTGAAGAATTGGTCAAAATGATCGAAGAATATATCCGTTACTACAACTATAAACGGTATCAGAGGCGTCTCGGAGTCCTGACTCCGATGGAAAAGCACCAGTCATATTTTCTTGCAGCATAAACAGAATCAAATTTTTGGGGCGATATATCAGACTATATACAAGGCGGCGCCTATCAAGTGGACCGTGGAATAAACCGCAGTACCCATAAGGGGTACGAGGATTTATGCTGCGAATAAGCCGCTTGACAGACGCAGAGCGAAACGCGACGAGAAGCAATAGACTTTAAAAGGTAACATAAAAAAGGACCAGCAACTAACTTGCTGCTGGTCGCATTGATCTTATAATTTTTCACTGTCCTCTTGACGGGAAGCAGTCCACCTTTGGAAGTCCGGTTTTTGTGTTGTCCTAATATGAAATGGATCTGTATATCCGGCGTCAGGAACAGCCTAAGCGGTTTCTGCACGCCCTTTTTTTGTTGCTTAACGTCTTGCATGTAAGGATTCCATCAACCTGCGAAGTTGATGACGGGCTCCTTGGGCTGTTTGGTCTCCTCTACGCTCTCCGCATAGAGTACGATGCCCTCTCCCTCGTATTCAGAGAAGTTTTCGTAGGAGACTCTCGCCCGGACTCTCACCCAGGTGCGCTCCGGGAAGCTCTTTCCCTGCACGCTCTTACAGGCGTAGCCGAGGAAGGACATATCGTTGGCGCAGCAGGTCATCGCCATGCGGCCGGGGACAAAATATCCCTTGGGGAACTTGTCGGGCATCATGACCATACCTGTGTACTCGATCTCCTTGCCGTCGTAGCGATCCGGGTGCTCCATCGCATCCAGATACCAAATGCCGTAGTTGAGATCCTCCAAAACGATTGGCTCCTTGTGGACGTCGTAGGGAAGATCTTCTTCGGTCGTCATATCAATCTCGCCGTTCGAGTCTTCAAAGATCAGATCAGCCTGCTGGTTGATCGCCTTGACGTTTCTCTTGTAGCTGATCAGCGTCTTCTCGTCAATACCATCGCAGCGGTTGAACATGATCAGTTCAGAGTTACGAAGCTGCTCCGCGAGAAGCGATCTCATATTTGTGAAGTATACAGAGAATGTGGACGCATCGATCACCGTGATCTGCTGCTCCAGTCTCCACGCCTTGGGGAGACGGAAATTCTTGTAATTCCACATGCCGTTGTATTCGATCAGGACTCTCTCGGGTCTGTATTTGGTCTCCAGCGCCATCATGGCGGAAGGCGTCAGATCTTCTTCATTTTCAAATACTTCCAGCACGGTATTGGTCTGTCTGAGCAGACGCTCGCCGTACTCGACTTCACCTTCTTCACAGACGATCAGCAGTGTTGTGCCGGACGTCTGAAAATAGGGCTGCGCGATTGTATAGGAGAAGAAGGAGGATTTTCCGCTGTCCAGAAATCCATTGATTACATAAACCGGTCTTTGTACCATTTTTTTCTCTTTTCTTCTGCTGAAAAAACCCATAGCGAACCTTTATTTGCGGAACAGATCTGCCAGTGCGTCTTCCTTAAGCTGCGCACCGATCACGCAGATCTTGCCTGTGACATCTGCCGCGCCGAAGCGGACCTCGGTCTCCTCGGGCACATAGTCAAAGTGTACCCAGCGGCCTTCCGCATCCGGAACCATGCCCTTGGAACGAAGAACGATACCGTATTTCTCTTCGTCGTCAAGCTGCGCCAGGATCTCTTTGATCTCTTCCTGTGAATATTTGGCAGGCGTCTCCATGCCCCAGCTGACGAAGATCTCATCGGCATCATGTCCGCCGTGGTGGTGGTGATGGTGATGGTGGTCGTGAGACTTGTAGATCCTGTTGCCCTGCTCGTCGACAATGACTTCCGCATGCTCATGATCGTGATCATGATGGTGGTGATGATGGTGCTCGTGCTCATCCTCGTCATCATCGTCGTGATGGTGATGATGATGGTGCTCGTGCTCATCCTCGTCATCATCGTCGTGATGGTGGTGATGGTGCTCGTGCTCATCCTCGTCATCGTCGTGATGGTGGTGATGATGGTGCTCGTGCTCATCCTCGTCGTCATGATCGTGATGGTGGTGGTGGTGCTCGTGCTCGTCCTCATCGTCGTCGTGGTCTGCCATGACTTCCGCGAGAATCTGCGCCTGCAGATCTGACTTTCCTTCGATGGTGGTGAGGATCTGCTTGCCGTCCAGCTCTGCAATGGGTGTTGTGATGATGGTCGCCTTATCGTTGTGCTGGCGAAGGAGCTCCACGCACTCCGCGACCTTGGCGTCGCTGACCTTGTCGGTTCTGGTCAGAATGATCGTTCCTGCGTACTCAATCTGGTTGACAAAGAACTCGCCGAAGTTCTTGATATAGATCTTGCACTTGGAAGCATCTACAACTGCGACTGCACTGTTCAGTTCCATCTCGGAGCCTTCTGCCGCATCCTGGATGGCCTTCATGACGTCAGAGAGCTTGCCGACGCCGGAGGGCTCGATGAGAATTCTCTCAGGCGCATAGGTGCTCATCACTTCACGCAGAGATGTACCAAAATCTCCCACCAGAGAGCAGCAGATGCAGCCGGAATTCATTTCACGGATTTCAATGCCGGATTCTTTGAGGAATCCGCCGTCAATGCCGATCTCGCCGAATTCATTCTCGATCAGGACGACACGGGTGCCCGCGAGTGCATCCTTAAGCAGTTTTTTGATCAGGGTTGTCTTTCCGGCTCCAAGAAAACCGGAAACAATATCAATTTTCGTCATTCTATCGCTTCCTTTCCATAACAAAAACGATTTCTATACATCGATGATCCGATCAGCCGGATCGTATCTTACAAAGAAATAAGCAGAGCTGTAAGCCGGGTTATGTCTTGAACGGTCATCTATCTAGGACCGCCGTCGCCGACGGCCTCAAGCGACCCACCTGAGAGCGAGCCGGGCAAGCTCATAGCTCTCTATTCGGTCTTGCTTCGGATGGGGTTTACATGGCTCTCCGTGTTACCACGAAGACGGTAGTCTCTTACACTGCCTTTCCACCCTTGCGGCAGCGGACGTAAAGTCCACTGCTTCGCGGTATATCTCTGTTGCACTGGCCTGGGAGTCACCTCCACCGGACGTTATCCGGCATCCTGCCCTGTGAAGCCCGGACTTTCCTCGTCTGCGCCCTTTCGGGACTTGCAGCCGCGACCGCCCGCCCTGCTTATTTTCCTTAAGCATTTTACTCGCGCCTTTGACAGTTGTCAACGTTGTCTGTCAGCCGACAGGCCTCTTTTATGTTCATACAGAGAAGCAGCTGCCGCCCACAAACTCTCTGAGCAGGGAATTGTTGGGCACGGAAGCCGTATCGACGCCGACAAAATATTCAAGGAACTTGAGAAGGCGTTTCGCCTCATAGTACTCCGGTTCATTCTGGCCGACGTTAAACAGAAGCGGTTCCGCGAACTGCTTAATGACGGCGAGCTCATAGATCAGCACGGAATTGAAGACCGCGTCTGCATCATCCTGGAAAGGGAAGATGTTCATATCTTCGCCAGCTCTGACCTTGGGCCATAACTCAAACGTATGCTGCGCAGAATTCCCTCTTGTTCTTGCGTCTCTAACCATGCGGCGAAGGAGCCGCGCGTCTGTGGAAGGAATCCGGTTGTGCTCATCAATGTTCAGGCTCGTCATGCAGCTGATATAGATCTTGAACTTGTTCTTGTCGGGAAGCTCTTCCGTCGCCTTGGGATTGAGTCCGTGGATTCCCTCGATGATCAGTATGTCATCGGCGTTGAGCTTTAGATAACGACCCTTGTAGACACGCTTTCCGGCCTTAAAGTCAAACTGCGGCATTTCAATCGTCTCACCATCGAGCAGATCGAGCATGTCATCATTAAAGAGATCGATATCCACGGCTTCGAGCACTTCGTAATTATAGTTGCCGTCAATGTCGATCGGCGTCTGCTCGCGGTTGACAAAATAGTCGTCCATACTGATGATATGCGGCTTCAGGCCAAAGGACCGCAGCTGTACGGCGAGCCTGTGGGCAAAGGTTGTTTTGCCTGAAGAACTGGGACCTGCCACAAGGACGAATTTCGTCTCTTTTCTCTCAAAGATCTGGGCTGCAATCTCCCCGATCCTGCGCTCCTGCAGGGCCTCCTGGACAAGGATCATATCGCTGATACTGCCGCCGCAGATCGCGTCGTTGAGATCGCCCACGGTGCTGATATTGACCAGATCGCCCCACTTCGTGGAGAGAAGAAGCTGCTCGAACAGACTCTTTTCTTCGACGAAGGGCTCGAGTTCAAGGGGATTCTCCTGTCTGGGGAGAACCATCAGAAGGCCTCCACCATAGGCCTTGATCTCGAAGAGATTTACATAGCCTGCGGAAGGCAGCATGTATCCATAGAAATAATCATAGTAGCCTTCCATGTTGTAGACGTTGATCGTGGAGCCGCGACGATAGTGGAACAATCTCTCCTTGTCGTGCATGCCCTGCCTCTTGAAGAGCTCAATAGCGTCGTCGATCGGATATGTCTTTTTGGTGATCGGCGCGTTTCTGTCTCTGAGCTTTTTCATTTCCATCTCTACGTGGCGCGCGAATTCGTCTGTCACGCGGATTCCGCCGCGCACAGAACAATAGACAGCATTGCCGAGGGCAAACTCTATTTTGACATGGACGCTGTTGCCCTGATCCTTCATGATATCGCGGACCGCCTTGACCAGCATCATCTGCGCCGTCCTGACATAGGAATTATGGCCGGCGTTGTCCCCGGTCGTAATGAAAGAGATCACGCCGTCCCTCTCAAGCCTCTTATTCAGTTCTCTCATTTTGCCATTGAAGTAGATCAGTGCGATCGAGTTGTGATACTGCTCCTGATACTCCCTGACGATGCTCTCAAAAGTAGTTCCCTTGTCATACTGGTGGATCGCTCCTTTAATCATTACGGTAGGCATATGGATCTCCCTTCTTGTTGATGAAGATGTACAGATGATCGTTCGTTACATGTTGTTAATGCGCAAAGGTCCGTTTATGTCTCGTTATATGGCATTCCCTGATCGCAGGATACGATCCTGATCGAAGGTACCTCTCTCTCCAGATACTCCTTCATATAAGGAATAAAGATCTTCTCGACGCCGTAATGTCCCGCGTCGATCACGGCAATTCCCTTTTCCACCGCGTCAATTCCGTCGTGATGGTTGATGTCGCCGGTGATATAGACGTCTGCACCCGATTTCACAGCGAGGTCCACTTCGCCCTTGCCGGAGCCGGGAAGGATTGCGCAGGTCACCAGCATCTGATCCGAATCTCCGTAATAGCGAACGTGTTCGATCCCAAATACCTCGGCGACTTTGGCGGCCAGCTCAGAAAGCTTCATGGGCTCCTGCAGTACGCCGACCCTTCCGATGCCCTCCACGGAAATCTCGTCTTCATAGGTCACTTCCAGGACTTCGCGCTCCGTCAGCCGCAGCAGATCGGCAGCCGCATCCGCCATTCCCAGCACGTCGAAATTGGTGTGCATGGCGTAACAGCTGATGTCGTGGCGAATCAGGGAAAGAATTCTCTTTCCGACGTAATCGGAATCGTTGACTTTCTTGATCCCGCTAAAGAGAAGGGGATGATGGGTCACAATGAGGTCCGCCTTCTGTGTAATGGCGTCCTCAATGACTTCGCTCGTCGCGTCAAGCGCCAGCGCGATCGTATGCACCTCCTGATCGGTGCGCCCCACTAACAGCCCCACATTGTCCCAGGACATTGCGAAACTCGAGGGACACAGCTCCTCCAGCATCTGTATGATCTCTTTCAGTCTCATATCGGCTCCTTTAACGCCGGCACTGTCAAAAAACAGAGAGTGCCGCTTTGATCAGTTCGTCTTTTCTGGTGACCTGCCTTTTCTTTTCGATGAGCGCCTCATTGCCGTCGTCCCTGGCCTTGCCAAGAGAGTGCAGGATCCGGTCGTTGACCCCCTTCTGCCACAGGAGATAGCTCTTTAACATGTCGTCCCGCTCTCTTAGAAGGACAGGGCCGAACAGGTCCTCTGCATCCTGCAGCAGATCGTCTCTCACGTCTTCTCTGCTTTCTCTGACCCTATGCCAGTCCGGTCCTTCTACGTACGTATGCCCCACGTGCATGACCGGATAGTATTTGTTGTCCTCGAGGACCACCTGCTCCCGGTCAATATAGAGTCCCAGCTCTCTAAGCGCGCGCCGCACACAGTCGGGGTCCGCCTGGGGCTGCAAGATCAGTTCCTTAAAGCTAAGTGTTTTGGCCGGCTCCCGCAGAAGGATCCGGCTCATGATCCGGCCGCCCATTCCGGCGATCACAAGTCCCTGCGCTTCCCCTTCCCGATAAGCGTCGAGGCCGTCGGACAGCCGCAGCTCTACCCGGTCCGTCATCTGATAGAGCTCCAGATTGCCGCGTGCCTTTAGAAGAGGCCCCTCAATCACATCCATGGCTATGGACCGGTCAATCCGCCCGTCCATGAGGAGACGGATCGGGATATGCGCGTGGTCTGTGCCGACGTCGCAGAGACAGTATTGTTCTTTGTCATGTTCCGAAAGGCCGTCCGCATTGACCATATTGGCGATTGCGGTGAGCCTTGCGGACAATTTCACTTCTGCCATAGATCCCTCAATCCAGATAATCCTTCAGTTTGCGGCTTCTTGAGGGGTGGCGGAGCTTTCGAAGCGCCTTGGCCTCGATCTGTCTGATACGCTCTCTCGTGACGTTGAATTCTTTGCCGACTTCCTCGAGAGTTCTGGCTCTTCCGTCATCAAGGCCAAAGCGCAGGCGGAGCACCTTCTGCTCTCTCTCTGTCAGCGTGCCGAGCACTTCCACCAGCTGCTCTTTAAGAAGCGTAAACGCCGCCGCGTCGGCAGGAACCGGTACGTTGTCGTCCTGGATAAAGTCGCCGAGATGGCTGTCCTCCTCCTCGCCGATGGGCGTCTCGAGGGAAACGGGCTCCTGGGAGATCTTGAGGATCTCGCGCACGCGCTCAACAGGGATCTCCATTCTCTCCGCGATCTCTTCGGGAGTAGGTTCTCTCCCCAGCTCCTGCAGGAGCTGTCTGCTCACTCTGACAAGTTTATTGATCGTCTCCACCATGTGGACCGGGATACGAATGGTTCTGGCCTGGTCCGCGATCGCTCTTGTGATCGCCTGGCGGATCCACCAGGTTGCATAGGTGGAGAACTTAAATCCCTTGTTGTAATCGAATTTCTCAACGGCCTTGATGAGGCCCAGATTCCCTTCCTGGATCAGGTCCAGGAAGAGCATGCCGCGTCCCACATAGCGCTTCGCGATACTGACGACAAGTCGAAGGTTGGCCTCCGCCAGTCTCTTCTTGGCGTCCTCGTCGCCCGCTTCCATTCTTTTGGCCAGTTCGATCTCTTCCTCGGCTGTAAGAAGCGGCACTTTGCCGATCTCCTTGAGGTACATGCGGACAGGATCTTCAATATTGATGCTGTCCGGTACGCTCAGATCCAGCAGCTCCGGCTCGTCTTCGCCGGACTCCTCAATCATATCCAGCTCGTCTTCCGGCACGTCGTTGTCATCGTCCTCCACGACCTGCAGAACATCTATATCATTCTTTTCCAAAACACGGACAATAAGTTCGTACTGATCGTCTGTCAGCTTCAGGCTCTTAAACTCAGCGCGGATCTCTGATTCTTCCAGAACTCCTTTTCTCTGTTTGCCTGCCGCAATCAGATCCCCGATCTTCTTCATGAACTCTTCCTGACTCATGGTTTCATGATTCTTGTTATCCGCTTTGCTGCTCATTGTATGTTCCTCCGTTCTTTTATCTATCAAATAGATCGTTCGATCTCATTGATCCCATATGGCATATAATCTGCGCTTCATTCGCCGGACGGCGCGTCCGTAAGGTTGAAGCGTACCTTCTGCAGGGCCTGCAGTTCCTTTCTGGTGCGGATCATGTCGCTTAGCTCCTCCGCGGTTGGCTCCTGCATAGTCTCTTCCATCCGCCTCCGGTCTCTGTCCGCCGCCGCTTTGCGAATGGCGATCACGATATCCCGCAGCGCCTTTTCCCGCTCCCGCGCGTCCTTGATCCCCCGGATCCGCGTCTGGAAAAGCGCCGCCGCTTTCTCCTGCTCCTCCTCGGTTTCAAACATGCCGATCACAGAAGCCGGATTGCCGCCGTCCCTCTTTCCCAGGATCGCCCAGTACCCTTCCGCCGCGTTTCGGTGCACGCCTTCAGTGAAGTGCGCGGGTCTTACATATTGTGCGACCTGGTCAAAAATCTCCGGCTCATCGGCAAGCCATGTCAGAAGCAGCTGCTCGTTCCGGCTCTCCCGCTCTTCCTTCGCGGATTGTGCCTTTGGCTGCGCGGGCCTGCCGGGCGCAGCCGGCTGCTGCTCTGTTCTTCGCGCGCCCGCCGGGGCTGCGCCGTTGTTCCAGACCGTCTGCGCCGCGCCGCTCCGGTTGTAGGAGGCCACAAGACGCCGCAGACTCCCTTCATCGACATAGTAGCGCCGCGCCGCTTCCGCCAGATAGTTTTCCCGCTCGATCTCATCCTCGATCTCACAGAGTTTGGCCGCGATCGCGTGATGAAACTGCGTCCTCTGGGCGGGGTCGCTCATGGCGTACTCTCGGCCCATCATGCGAAGCTCATAAAAGAAGCTGTTTTCCGCGTTTGTGATCCGCTGCAAAAAGGCCTCTTTGCCATTGGCCTTGATGAACTCATCCGGATCCTTACAGGGGGAGAGATCGATCACTTTTCCTTCGATCCCTGCTTTTTTCAAAATACCGATATTGCGAAGCGCCGCGCGCACGCCGGCGCCGTCATTGTCATAGGCGAGCAGCACCTGCTTGCTGTAGCGCTTTAAGAGGGCGGCCTGTCCCTCTGTGAAAGAAGTCCCCAACGATGCCACGGCTTCATGAAAACCGGCCTGATGCATGGCGATCACATCCATATAGCCCTCGCAGAGGATCTTATAAGGCGCCTTGGACCGCTTCGCAATATGAAGGCCGTACAGATTTCTGCTCTTGTCAAAAATCTCTGTCTCGGGAGAATTGAGATATTTTGGCTTGGCGTCTCCCATGACTCTTCCGCCAAACCCGATGACCTGGCCCCGCACATCCATGATCGGAAAGATCACGCGGTTCCAGAATTTGTCGTGCATCCCTCTCTTTTCGTCATAGGCCGCGACGCCCGCTTCCAGGATCATGTCGTCGGCATAGCCGCAATGTTTTAAATGCGCCACCAGATCGTTCCCGGCGCCGTCCGCAAAGCCAAGGCCAAAATCCCGCATTGTCGCGGGATCCAGCTTTCTGTCGGCCAGATACTGCAGCCCTTTTCTCCCCTTCGGGGATCGCAGCAGCTTGTAATAATAAATCGCCGCTTCCTTGTTGATCGCCCGCAGGATCTGCCGCTTTTCTTCCTTGCGTTTGGCTTCCTCGCTGTAGTTGACCTCCGGGAGCTTGATGCCGGCCCGGTCCGCCAATGTCTGCAGGGCCTCCTGGAAACTGTAGTTCTCATATTTCATCAGGAAGGTCGCGGCGTTTCCGCCGGCGCCGCATCCAAAACAATAGAACATCTGCTTGGGCTCCGAGACAGAAAAGGAGGGCGATTTCTCATTATGGAAAGGACACAAGCCAAAATAGTTGGCGCCTTTCTTTTGTAAATGGACGTAGGATCCTACGACATCCACGATGTTGTTCGCGCGCAGGACCTCCTCCACCTTGTCATCCGGATAATACATATTCAATACTACCTTGCGTTACATAACATCCCACGTGCGCGGGATATAGAGTGATTCAAATGTCTTGATCGCATATCGGTCCGTCATGGACGAGATATAGTCGCACACCGCAGTATGGACCGGCGTTCCCGCCTCGATCATTCTCTTCTGCAGTTCCGGCAGTTCCTCGCTGTGCCTGCAGTAATACGCGTAGAGAACCTCCACCATGTTCTCTGCTCTGGATTCCTCGGCCTTGGCCTTGGGATTTGTATATACGTTTTCAAACATAAAGGCGCGCATCTTGTGGAACGCCTGCTCCACTTCGTCGGACATACGGATCTGCGCCTTCCCCTGACTGCTCGTAATGATATCATGGATAAAACGGTCCAGTCGCTGTCCCAGCGTTCTGCCTACCACCCTGGCGATTTCCTCGGGCACGTCGTCGTCCGTCAGGATCCCGCCGCGAATTGCATCGTCCATATCGTGGTGGATATAGGCGATCTTATCGGAGAGCCGCACGATCTGCCCCTCCAGGGTCGCGGGAATTGTATTCATCTGGTGCTTCACAATGCCGTCCCGCACTTCCCACGTGAGATTGAGTCCGGCGCCGTTCTTCTCCAGCACATCCACCATACGAAGGCTCTGCTCGTGGTGCCTGAATCCGTCCGGAGAGATCCGGTTGAGCGCTCTCTCCCCGGCGTGGCCAAAGGGCGTATGTCCCAGATCGTGGCCCAGCGCGATCGCCTCGACCAGATCTTCGTTCAGCCGAAGTGCCTTGGCAATCGTGCGCGCATTCTGCGACACTTCCAGCGTATGCGTCATGCGCGTCCTGTAATGGTCTCCGTCGGGAGACAAAAAGACCTGCGTCTTGTCCTTTAACCTGCGAAATGACTTGCTGTGCAGGATCCTGTCCCTGTCTCGCTGAAACACAGGGCGGATGTCACACTGCTCCTCCTGCTCATTTCTGCCCTTTGAATCGACAGAAAAACAAGCCCACGGGGCAAGGATCTCTTTTTCTCTCAGTTCCAGTTCTTCTCTGATCGTCAATGGAAGGCCTCTTTCAAAAACCTGTGAATTTCGAAATGAAAACAGAATACATGTGATCAGGACGCTCCTTCATAAAAAAGAACGCCTAACTTAATTATTCTGCAACAATCTCTTCATTCCTTTTTTTAAATGCAAATAATTTTAAATACATGTTGACATTTGAAGATAATACCGATAGAATTACATTTGTTCGCAGGAGTGGCGGAATGGCAGACGCGCAGGCTTCAGGTGCCTGTTATGGCAACATAGTGTGGGTTCAAGTCCCATCTCCTGCATTCCCAATTTAATAGGGAGTGCGCGGAAGTGTCGGAACTGGCAGACGAGCAAGACTAAGGATCTTGTGGTGGATACACCGTGTGGGTTCAAGTCCCATCTTCCGCAGATCAATCGGAAACAGAAATGTTTCCGATTTTTTGTGTATTTTTTTGTATAAAAAAGAATACCGATCACTTGATCGGTATTCTGTCGTGGAACCGACGGGGCTCGAACCCATGACCTCCCGCACGTCAAGCGGACGCTCATCCCAGCTGAGCTACGGTTCCGTATGAAGTTACTCTGCACCTTGGGCAGAAGATGGAACCGACGGGGCTCGAACCCGTGACCTCTCGCGTGTGAGGCGAACGCTCATCCCAGCTGAGCTACGGTTCCTTAACCCTGAACGATTTCTTCTCTGACCTCGCCTTCAGAGTACCTTAGTATATTATTACATTGGTTCAGGATTGTCAATCGCTTTTTTTAAATCATTTGTTCTTCCATGGATGAAGACGATCTTCCCGTGAGTCTCAATGCAGCGCCTCTTCCACCATATGGATGAGCGCAGGAATACAGGACTCGAAGTGCACGCCATACCATGGATTCTCTCCGTCGTTCATGGTCTCGCGAATAGACAGCGCTGTGTAATCCGCCGCGATCTCCAGCGACCGCTGCATGCTGACGCCCCGCACTATAGCGCCTGCTGCCGTACTCGCAAACAGATCGCCGGTCCCGTGATAGGATGCGGCAAGGCGCTCCGTCTGATACTGAAAGATTTCACCCGTCCCGGAATGCATGGCATAAAAGCCGGTCATACCCGGCGAAAGGGCCGCGCCTGTGATCACAACCGTTCCTTTACAGATCTTACAAAGCCGCTCGCATAGACCTCTGAGATAGGTCTCTTCGCACGCCTCCCTGTACTCTGTGCCAGTCATTAGACAGGCCTCTGTGATATTGGGAAGAATCATATCAGACCTTTTGCAAAGTGCGGCACATCGTTCCGCGTAGCCCGTGTCAAATCCGCGGTAAAGCCTGCCGTGATCCCCCATCACAGGATCCGTGAAAACAAGCGTGTTATCATCCGCGAACATGTCGATCACAGAAAGCGCCGTGTCGATGTCGCGGGCTGTGCCCAGATATCCTATGTAGATCGCATCGAACGTAATACCGCTGTTCTTCCAGTGCTGAACAATACGCGGCATCTCCTCTCCCAGGTCCAGCTTGGTATTGTCCGGAAACAGGGTGTGTGTGGACAATAGGGCTGTGGGCAATACGGCCGTCTCCACGCCGATGGCCGAGATGACCGGAAGCGCGATCGTGACAGAGCATTTGCCAAAACAGGTGATGTCCTGGATTGTCAAGATTCTTTTCATAAAGCCGTGCCTTCTCTCATTATTTTGCCTCAAATCCCATTGCTTCTGTGCTCATAAAGCTTCCGTCCGACAGAATCAGGAAGATTGCCTCGTCGTTCTCCTTCGCAAGCGCCATGGCCTTCTCACTCCCCAGGATCAGATAGATTGTGGCGAGCGCGTCGCAATCCGCTGACTCTCCCTTGGGCGCTTTCAGCGTCACGCCAACAATATCCGTCTGCGCGGGATAGCCCGTCTCAGCGTTCAGAATATGATGATATTGCACCCCGTCTTCTTCAAAATAGCGCTGGTATACGCCGGACGTCACTACTGTCTCATCACTGGCTTCCACGATCCCCACAATCTCTGACTCCTGCGAATAGGGCTTCTCAACGCCGATCTTAAAGGGCGTCTCCTGCCCGTCTTCATGCTTGTCGCCAATGCAGGAGACGTTTCCGCCAAGACTGATGATCGCCGACGTCACGCCGTTTTCCATAAGGTTCTCACCGACGCGGTCCGCAATATAGCCCTTGGCAATGCCGCCCAGATCCAGATGGGTGTGAGGATCTGTCAGGGTCACCGTATTGCCCTCGATCTGCACCTTCTCCCACCCCACTGTGGCGCAGGCTTCCTGCAGTGCTTCTTCCGACGGGACCTCGGGCTCCTCCGCGTGGAAATCCCACAGATCCGACACCTTGCCGATGGTAATATCAAATACGCCGCCGGACAGCTCGCTGTAATAGAGGCCCTTTTCGATCACCCTGATCGTCTCCGGGTCGCACTCGACCGGCGCGCCTTGCGCTTGGTTGATCCTGTAGATATCCGTCCCCTCTTTGGTCCTTGAAAGAAGCGACTCATAGTGGCTGCAAAGCTGGAAAGCCTCGTCAATCGCCGCGTTTGCCTTCTCTTCGTCCATCTCTGCCATGTCGTACACAGCGATGGAACAGACGGTGTCAAAATAGAAACTTTGCCTGACAACCGGCTCCTGTGTTTTACGCGCGCATCCCGCCTGTGTTATAATGAATAGTGCGGTTAGCGTTAGCAAAACCGCCCTCTGTATTCTTTTCATAAAGACAGACTCCCATCTGTTGATTTGCAGGCCGCACAGCGTTCTGCAAGGAGATTGTACCATGTTCAAAGTAATCCGAAAAGCAGACATCATTCTCCTTTGTGTTCTGCTCCTTACCGCCGCCGGATCTGCCGCCTTTTTCGCAGTCCGTCTGTCCGATCCGCCGGGACAGGTTGTGATCACCCTCGACGGACAGCCTTACGGCACCTATGATCTTGACAGCGACCGGGAGGTGGAGATCCGCGGAGATGATTTCTATAACCTGGTTCGAATTGAAGGCGCTGTTGTCACCATGGCGTCCTCTGACTGCCACAACCAGGTCTGCGTCGAGCACGCGCCCATATCCCACTCCGGGGAAAGCATCATATGCCTCCCCCACAAGCTGGTCGTCACGATCAAGGGCGGAAAGGAGGCGGAAGTCGATGCAATCGTACAATGATTCCACAGAGCACCCGCGCAGCCACGCGCCAGGCGATCCCAGAAGTTCCGTGCAAAGCGCACCGCGCAGCCGTGCCAAGCGTGTCGCCATCAGCGCCCTGTTCGCTTCGCTGGCCCTGATCTTTTCCTACATAGAAGCGATCGTGCCGGCCGCAACGGCTATACCCGGCATTAAACTCGGCATCGCCAATCTGGTCGTGATCATTGCCATGCACCGGCTGGATCTGCGCTATGCCCTCACCATCAATCTGGTCCGCATTGCACTGGCCGGATTCATGTTCTCCGGACTCTATGGCGCCATCTATTCGCTGTGCGGCTGCCTTGTCAGCTTTGCCGTGATGTGCATTCTGAAAAAGACCGGACTCTTTTCCGTGATCGGCGTCAGCATGGGCGGCGGCGTGGCCCACAATCTCGGCCAGCTCTGCATCGCCGCATTTCTGGTATCCGGACTGGAGATCTTCTACTATACGCCCGTCCTCATTGTATCAGGGACGATCAGCGGCATTCTCATCGGCTGGCTGGGACACATCCTTCTCACCCATTTGCCGGCGAAGCTGTTTCTGTAAGCCGAAGCGCCTCAACAATAAGACAATCGCACCAAAAAGCTGCATCAGCACAAAGTCTGATGCAGCTTTTTTAATACCATTTTACGTCAGATTAGATCCAGCCCGGTTTACGCCTTGGGCGCTTCCTCTGCCTTGGCTTCTGCCGCCGCCTTCGCAGCCGCTTCCTTGGCAGCCTTAGCCTTCAGAGCAGCTTCTTTTCTAGCCGCTGCTTCTTTGGCTTCCTTGGCCTGCAGGCCCTTCTTGATCTTCTCTTTCTGCTCTGCAGTATGCATGACATCCTGAATTGCACCGGTCGGGCACTTTGCTGCGCAAAGACCGCACTTGATGCACTTGGAAGGATCAATGCTGCTGAGATTGTTCTCGATCGTGATCGCACCCTTAGGGCAGACTCTTGCGCACTGTCCGCAGCCGATACATGCCACGTTACATGCCTTTCTGGCGTCTGCGCCCTTCTGCTCGTTGTGACAGCGAACCTGTACCTTGGCAGACTCAGGGATGATCTTGATCAGCTTCTGCGGGCAAGCCTTCGCGCATGCGCCGCAGCTTGTGCAGTAATCACGTCCAACGACCGCTACGCCGTCGATGATGCGGATCGCGTCAAACTCGCACGCTGCTACGCAGTCGCCAAGTCCGATACATCCGTAAGGACACTGCTTGCTTCCGCCAAACAGCTGCTTCGCTGCTTTACAGGAGCTGATATCTTCGTACTCATAGAGCTTGGCTGCGTTGTCGGTTGTGCCGTTGCACATTACGAACGCAACCTTCTTTTCCATGTCTCCGGCATCCTGTCCGAGCAGGGTAGCCAGCTTCTTAGCAACGGCGGGACCGCCTACAGAACACTTCGTGCAGGGCGTATCTCCACCCTCTGCCATAGCGTGCGCATAGTCGTCACATCCGGCAAATCCGCAGCCGCCGCAGTTCGCTCCGGGGAGCTCTGCGCGCAGGTCGAGGAACAGCTGATCCTCCTGGACTGCGAACACCTTGGATGCGTAGCTGAGCATAACGGAAGCAAGAAGACCGACGATGACAACGAGTGCTACAGGTATAACAATATTCATCCTCTTCCTCCTTTCCTTATGAGAACATTCCGTTGAAGCCCATGAAGCTCAGAGAAAGAATCGCTGCTGTGATCAGGATGATCGGCACGCCTCTGAAGGACTCCGGAATGCGGCTCTGATCGACCAGCTTGGTACGCACGCCTGCCATGATGATCATAGCGAACAGGAAGCCAATACCGGCACCAAATGCGTTGACCAGAGACTCGATATAGTTGTAGTTGGAATCGATGTTGGTGATGCAGACACCAAGCACTGCGCAGTTGGTTGTGATCAGGGGAAGGAAGATACCGAGCGACTTGTAAAGTGCGGGCATGCTCTTCTTCATGAACATTTCAACCAGCTGAACCAGCGCTGCAATAACCAGGATGAAGACGACCGTCTGCAGATATCCGATTCCGAATTTGTTAAGGAGCTGCTGGATCGGCCATGTAACAGCCGTTGCCAGAACCATAACGAATGTAACAGCGATACCCATACCTGTGGAGCTGTCCAGATCTTTGGAAACTCCGAGGAAGGGGCAGATCCCCAGGAACTGAGCCAGAGGATAGTTATTCACCAGCACCATGCTGATAATGATGATGATCAGTTTCATGAATTACTCCTCCTCTCTCTCTTATTTCTGCGCGGCGCATTCGCCGTCAGCACAATTGCCCTGGTTCGCGCAGCCGTCGCAGCCGAACTCATTGCGGATCTTGCTCTTATCCTTGGTGAAATAATGAACCGCCGCCATGACGATCGCATAGACGAAGAAGCCGCCGGGTACCATGGTCATGATGCTCATGCCGGGGATGAAGTTGGACAGCAGCGGAATTCCCTTGAATCCCTTTGCAAGACCGAACCAGTCGCCGGCAAGCCATGTGCCGCTTCCCAGTACCTCACGGATCGTGCCCATGATGACCAGAGTCAGTGTAAAGCCAAGGCCCATGCCGATTCCATCGAGTGCGGAATCAAGGACGCCATTCTTGGAAGCGAACATTTCTGCACGGCCCAGGATGATGCAGTTAACAACGATCAGAGGCAGGTAAAGTCCCAGTGCGGAATACAGAGACGGTACGAACGCCTGCAGAAGCATCTGCACGATCGTAACGAAACCTGCGATGACCGTGATAAAGCAGGGAATTCTGACCTTATCCGGGATAATATTGTGGAGCGCTGAAATAACGATATTGGAGCACACCAGAACAGCCGTAGCGGCAAGTCCCATACCAAAGCCGGTCTCTACGGACGTAGAAGTCGCCAGTGTGGGGCAGGTACCGATGACAAGCACCAGTACGGGGTTTTCTTTGATCAGACCGTTCAAAAGAACGTCAATTCTTTTCTTCTCTCCCATTAGTTCGCACCTCCTATCGCAGCATACTGTGCAAGTGCAGCATAGACGCCCTTATGGATTGCGGTACCGGAAACAGAAGCGCCGGTGATAAAGCTGAAATCCGCCTCTTTTTTGACATCTTCAGCGGTGAGCGCTGTCTTGGTGATGTACTGGGCAAGGTACTCAGGATCCTGATCCTTGGTACCTACGCCGGGCGTATCCGCGTGATCCGTAACCTTGACGCCGGTGACTGCGCCTGTCGCATCGAGGCCGACCATCATGGTGAGGTCGCCGCCGAAGGACTTGGTCGTGCATGTCATGACATAACCGGCATCGTTGTTTGCCTTGTAAACTTCTGTGACAGAAGCTTTGCCGTCAGTAGAAGCCGCATAGTTGTCCAGCTCAAGCTGGGTAAAATCATCCGCCTCGGGAAGCAGTTCTTTTCTGTTCTCGGTTGCGGTGATGGCCTGGTTGCGGATGATGATGGGATCCGAAACTGAATTGGTCAATGCCAGAAGAAGCGTTGTCACGAAGCAGATCGCCACGAGAACGACAACGGGCATGCCATACTCCTTAAAATTCTCATTCTTAGTCATTATTTGGCAGCCTCCTTTCCTGCTTCCTTGGCAGCTTTCTTGGCAGCCTTCTCTGCGGCACCGATGCCGTAGAAATAGTTCTGTGCGACCATATCAAGAAGAGGCGTCATCACGTTCATGAACAGGATCGCGAACGAAGCGCCTTCGGGATATGCACAGAAGAGACGAATGATCATGGTCACAAGACCGCAGCCAATGCCGTATACGATCTTGGCGTACTTCATGATCGGGCTGGTCACATAGTCGGTAGCGCAGAATGTCGCGCCAAAGACAACGCCGCCTGCAAGGGTGTGGAACAGAGCCATGTGAAGAGCACTGTAATCACCACCGGCCACTGCATAGTAGATCAGTGAGAAAACAAAAACAGTTCCGATATAGCAGCAGGGAATGATCGGGGAAATGATCTTCTTGGCGATCAGGATCACAAGTCCGATCAGAACTGCGATCGTGCAGGTCTCGCCCATCGCGCCGCCGATATTGCCGAGGAACATATCCATTAAGGAAGGTGCTTCCGCAAGCGCACCGTCAGCCAGAAGGCCGAGCGGCGTAGCGCCGGTAAGCGCGTCTGCTGTCTGGTTCAGTCTTGTCACAGGCCATGTGGTCATGTAAGACGTGAAGGACAAAAGCAGCACAATTCTGCCGACGATCGCGGGATTCGCGAAATTGCGGCCGAGTCCGCCGTAGAGCTGCTTGACGATCACGATCGCTACGAAGCAGCCGATCACTGCCATCCATACAGGAAGGTTGGCGGGAAGGTTCATCGCAAGGATCACGCCGGTCACGCATGCACTGAGATCTCTCACGGTCACTTTCTTGCCGAGGAGTCTCTCGTATCCCCACTCAAAGAACATGCAGCAAACAGCACATACGACTGTGAGGATCACCGCGCCGATGCCAAAATAGAAAACGCTGGCGATGAAAGACGGGATCAGGGCGATCAGCACCCACATCATCGTCTTCTGTGTGTCGAGGGCCGTCACCAGGTGGGGAGACGACGCAACGGCGAGATTGTCATAATATTTTACATTCTTCTCATTCGTCATTTCTGGCTTGCCTCCCTTACTAATCCTTTGCCGAGCTTATTGATGAAAGCGAGCGGCCGGCGGGCAGGGCATACATAGGAACAGCTTCCGCATTCCATGCACTGCATGATCTTCAGGTCATTGAGGCGCTTGACATCTCTTGCTTCATACGCATCTGCAAAGCCGGTAGGCAGCAGGTTGAAAGGACATGCGTTGTGGCATCTGCCGCAGCTGATGCACGCGGTCTCTTCAGGGATCAGAGACTGCTCTTTCGTGAAAGCAAGGATCGCGTTGTTGTTCTTGACGATCGGCATTCTGTCAGAGAACACTGCGCGGCCCATCATAGGTCCGCCCATCAGGATCTTTCTGGGCTCTTCCTTGTAACCGCCGCAGAATTCGATCGCATCGTGGATCGTGGTTCCGATGGGAAGAAGGACGTTGCCGGGCTTTGCGACTGCGTCGCCGTCAATGGTCACTCTCTTCTTAACGAGAGGCATTCCGTCCTTGAGATACTGTCCAAGGAACGCGACAGACGTGATATTGGATACGATACATCCAAGGTCTGCCGGAAGAACGCCTGCGTTGCAGGTCTTTCCTGTCACTTCATAGATCAGGACACGCTCAGCTCCCTTGGGATAGCTGGCCTGCAGCGGGAATGTCTTGATATTCGTGATGCCCTGCTCTTTAAACATCTTGTTGAACAGGTCGATCGCATCCTGCTTGTTGTCCTCGATTCCGATGTAACATTCAGGCGCCTGGATATACTTCATGATCGTCTGCGCGCCGTCGATGATGTTCTGCGCATCCTCGAGCATGGTTCTGTGGTCCGACGTGATGAAGGGCTCACATTCCGCGCCGTTGATGATCAGGGTCATAGGCTCGCCGAGGTTCTTGGGATTGAACTTGAGCCATGTCGGAAAACTTGCGCCGCCAAGGCCTACAAGTCCGCTCTCCTTGACCGCGTTGATGAAACTGGGCTGGTCTGTGATCACCGGCGGCTTGATGGAAGGATCAATTTCCTGCTTACCGTCAGACTCGATCACGACGAGCGTGTCATACCCGCCCATTGCATTTCTCTGCGTCTCAATGCCTGTAACGACACCCGATACGCTGGAATGCACCGGCACGTGAAGAAAAGCGTCTGTATCACCGATCTTCTGTCCGACAAGAACAGAATCTCCTTTCTTGACCAGAGGCTTGCACGGTGCGCCGATGTTCTGCGACATCGAGATCTTTACCACATTCGGGACGGGCATAACCTCTGTCGCACATCCGGCCGTATTTTTGTAATGGCCGGCATGAATGCTGTTCAAATGCTTAGCACCAAACATTTACTGCTCCCCCTTTTCTGGTTATTTTAAGTACACTCACATAGAGCTATTATAATGCGATGAAGAATCAAACTGAAGAATTGTTAGAAAATTAACGGCAACAAATTGTTCCATTTTATGAACAATTCATCCCACATTTCAATACGATTCCGTCAGTTGTTCCCAGCGTCATTATACATTTCATCGAGAAAACGGAACCGCTCGCCAATCCAGGTGTCGATCTTAGCAAAGTCCGCGTCTGTGCTCCCGGGCCACCTCTCTTCGTTTCGAAGCGCCGCCCCGCTTTCGGCGAGCAGCGTTCTCTCTTTTTCAAACATATTTATGATCAGATCCGGTCCGATTCCCTGTTCTCTCCACGCATTCCATTTCTCCTCTTTGCGGGAGACATAGTCGGGATCGACCATCTCGATCACAGCCGATCCATAATCTCTGTCATATCGGATCTGATACCCGTTGCTGCTCTTCTTATTAAATACCGTATTTCCGTTTTCCGGATCCCATACAAATTGATCTCCAAACGTATAATTCAGGTCCCAGATCGTCTCGCTGAGCGTATACACGCCATCCTGTCCTCTTCGAGCCACCAGAAACAGATTCTTCCAGGTGTTATCCGCCGCGCGGGTCATCTCGCAGAACAGCGCATGCAGGATAAAGTTTTCTTTATCCAGCACCACGCCCCGCTCTTTCATCCTCGAGAGGTCCCCCGTCTCAAAGACAAATTCCTGATAGGCCTCCATGGGATCCCATATGTATAGACCGCCCAGACTTCCCGGGTATTCAATCTCCGCATATGCAAAGCCATTTTCATTGAGGACTTGCCTCTCACCGTTGTAATCCGTAAGCTTTCCGGGAGCAGTCATCTCCTCATGCCATGTTTTGACCTTGTATAGCAGGTCTCCCTGCACCATGCCCATCAGCTTGCCATCAACCGGCGTCATGAGACCGTAAACCCCTTGATATGTATTGTCCATGAATAGTTCCGCAAATTCCATAGAAGCGGACGCCACCGGCTGCTCTTCCATGGTATTGAGGTGCTTCCACAAGTCGTAACAGACCTTTTCCCGCGACAGCGTCACATCTGTACTGAGCGAATTGAGGATCCAGTCGTCGTCACTTCGCATGCCCAGAAAGCTTACTTTGTTCTTACTGCCAACGCTGTCGTGCAGCGCGATCCGATAACTCTTTTTATCAAACAGAACCGATGTGTTGCCCCGCACATGAAATTGGCAGGCCGATTCAATGTATTCTCTTCGATCCGGATCGATCACCGTGATCTTGCCGCTATGGATCTCCTTTCCCGTGATTGCTCCGTCGTCATGACTGATCATGACCGCCGGAAGGCCGGTGAAGAGGAGCCTGCTCTCCATGTAGGTTTCTCCATTGACAAGCGCAAGGTGGAACGTCCGGTTGTTCGCAATACTCTTTTTTTTGCCCGGGTCCGTATCCTGTCCCATAGAGGTGCCCTGCTCTTTGTCACACGTTATATATATATCGGTGCCCGCAGGACCCGCCGTCAGGCTGCCCTCCCACGCATCGTTCTTTAGAGACTGCGGAATATACACTGTATTCGTCGCCGCGTCATACGGCACGCGTTCTCCCTCAAAGCGGAGTGCATCCGTGTCAAAATCCACCTGTGTACAGACGCCGATCGCCTCTTGATAGGAATCCGGGCTCACAAAATACGCCTTAATCGACTCCTTCGCTATGGAAGGAGCCGTTAAGGCGTTTGTTACGGCAGCGCCCGCTGCCGTGATCAATATGATGATTCCAAATAGCAGCGCATTTCTTTTCATCACTTAATAATAGACGGTTCCAAGGATCTCTCTCTCACTGTCCGCGATGAGTGCGATTTCCTGGCGGATTTTCATATACTCCGATTTACCAATCTCCTCGGCAAGGATCACGCCGTCCACATCCCGAAGGCTGCGCAGAGACGCCGCATTGGTCATCAGATCCGGGAGACAGACAAAGCGAAGGGAATTTCCGAAAGCACCGGCTGCTTTGCCAAGATCCGCGGCCAGCGACTGAAGACGCGCTTCTCCGGCAAGTCCTGTGACGCCGATCTTCAGATCTCTTCTGTCTCCCACATAATTTTCCAGTCTCGCAATGATATAGTCGATCGTATTTTTGTTATCTTTGCTGCCGGCAGAGAAATCGGCGAGTTTTCGAAGGCCATATTCTCCATCGATCTCTTCTGCGTGGAAGATCACGCCCTTCTGGATCATCAGGAACATGACGGCTGCCAGTGCCAACACGCATCCACCGATGAGGCCGATCACGCCCATCTTGATTCCGCTCTTTAGCATATACTTCTTGGAATACTGCTGCACGGCCGTGGGCTTCACCAGCTGTGTGCTCTGGTTCTGTGCCGTATACGCCTGTGTCTGGAGCTTAGAGAGCGCTTCGTTCTGCTTGTCCTGATAGCTCACGACATCAGAGTCGATCGCATACCCGGTCGATCGGTTGAATACTTCAAATTTGTAATCGCCAAACGCTTTTGCAAAATCCTTGTGCTTGCTGTCGATGACCTTGAGAAGATCCTCTCTGAGCGCTTCGGCGCTCTCCAGCGTATCATTATGCACAATGATCCTGATGGCGGAGCCGACAGAGGGAATCTTGGCGCCAATCATTTCCCTGAGATCGACAATCGATAGGCCGTATTGCTCCGCAAGCGGGCTCAGACTGTCTCCAAACAGAATTTCATTGTAGATCGCTGTCTTGATCATTGTGAAATCTTCCGCTTTCAGCGTCCCTTTCTCGACATTGGAGATCTTGATCTCACAGATTGCCGTAGGGGCGTTGGTCGCATTCAGCTGCATCCTGGGAGAATTCTGCACATACTCGATTCTTCTGTCGATCCTGCTCTGCAGATCCGCGACAGTCTGCTTGTACTCCTGGATCGATTTCTTGTACGCATCCCTCTTGGCTGCATAGGTATCATACTCCTCGATCATCGCATCTTTCTTAGAATGGATGGAAAGGATCTTGTAGCCGCCAAACAGACAGCCGAGGATGACGCCTGCGAGCAGGATCAGTTTCCAGCTCTTGAGCGCGCTCTGTACCAGCAAAAACAGATTTACCTGTCTGGTGTTCTCCTCTTCCCTGAAATCATAAAACTCTTTCTTCGTCACAATACATTCCTTTCCCGCATAGCGAAGTGCGATAAACTATTTACATCTTCTATCAATCATCTGTGATCGGGATCAGCACAGCGATCCCGTTTGTTTCTCTTTGGTGGTCCGCCTGCATCTCTTCTGTCGTCAGGTCAAAATACTGACTGCCGCCTGCATCTCTTAGTGACGCGTCAAAGGTCAGATCCATTTCATGCCACGCGCCATCCCACTTTGCGATATTCCAGGTGTGGGGATTGCCCTCGCTCTCCCCCGGAACAACCAGGCAGGGAATGCCCCGCTGCGAAAGAAGATACCGGTACGCGAGCGCAAATCCGTCGCACACCGCTTTCTGCTCGACGAGCGCGCCATAGGCTGTATGCTGCATCTGCATCGCGTCGTCATACATGGCCTCCCCGGTGTATTCGATTGTCCCGGCCATGCGCTCGTAGACGGCTTTGGCGTATTCTCTGTCGCTGTCCGGATCGCCTATTCCGGTCAGGAATTCCTTCGCCGCCGCCTCAAACGCCTCTTTGTGCGCCGCCAGCGCCTCCGGTGTTTCCGAAATCGGTATCACCGCAACTGCATCGGCCATTTCGCCGCCATCTGCATCCAGTCCGGCCGATTGGTAGCTGTATGTCGTCGCCAGCCAGAATAGCTCCGGATGATCATACAGAAATCCCTGGTATACCGTGTCAATCTCTGCAATCGGAATACCGGATTCTCCGCCGTCTTCTCCCTTGCCTATTGCAAGGGGGATCAGCGCCTGCCCGAAGGGGTCCTCCGAAGACGCCCGAAACGCGTCGTACACTTTTTTCTGCGTATCGTCAAACGCATGATAGAACCACTCACCATCCTTCACCGTTTCATGGCTCGCGCTCTCTGCTTTCCCCGGAGCCATTCCGCATCCGACACATAAAAGCCATCCGATGCATGCCAATACAAGAAGCGGGCGCATCATCTGAAAGCGCTTCATAAAGGCAAAGGTGGCGCCTCTGTCAGATTTCATCAGGCGCTCTTTCCTCTCTTCAGGATCTTCCCCAGCACAATCTCCGAAATAAACGTATCGCGCAGGACCAGGATCAGAACACAATAGACAGTAAATCCTGCCGCGACTTCCACGACCAGTGCTGCGGCATTGGAAGTGATGCGTCCGTCGATCAGTCGAATCACCGCCAGCATGACAATTCCGGCGACCAGTTTCTTCCAGCCTTCCCTGACCATGGTGTCGAGTGTCAGATATCCGTTACAGTATCTGAAATAGAGAACGGTGATGACCGTCTCTGCGATCAGCGAGGCGACGATCGCGCCATATCCCCAGAATCTGGGAATCAGGATCAGATTCAGCGTAAAATTGACAATTGCGCCGATTATAATGAACCTGGCGCTCAGTTTCCGGTTTCCTGAAGGCGTAAAATACTGGGATCCGAGACAGTTGCTCACGCCGATCACGACGACAATCGGGCTCATCAACTGCAGCATCGTGATGACTCTGTCATAGCCGGCGCCCAGAAAGATCGGAACAAATCGGCCCGCCACGCCGATAAGGCCAAAGCAGATGCCAATGCCCATGAACAGAATATAGTTGATAGAATCCCTGATCCTTGCCTTGATCTCGTCATATTTCTCCTCTGCAAACAGATACGCGATCCTGGATCCCAGAACCATATTCAGGGAGGAGAATGTCAGGGCTTTCATCATATTGATGATCTGCATCGTGTAGTGATAGCAGCCGTTCTCTGCTTTGTCCTTGGTGATCAGACCGATCAGGGTACGGTCCAGCACCGTGTAGACGCTTGTCGCGATGGACGGCACAAAATAGATCAGCGTCTCATGAAAGTGCTTCTTAAAGCGCAGCGCCTTAAAATCCACCTTCGTGGTAAACTGCGGCACATAGAGCCACATGGAAAGATTGCCGAGCATCGTAGACGCTGTGATGATGATGATGTATAAGAGCAGGTCCTCCTGTTTTTTGACAAACAGAAACATGAGGGCTACGCCGATCAGCTTGCAGGCCGCGTTCTTGGTAACCGTATATTTAAACTGCTCCATCCCGGCAAAAAACCAGGAAATATCAAACATAGTGGAGAACAGTCCCATTGTGAGGACCAGATAGATCACTTTGTACCTGCTTGTGAGGGCAATGAAAATAAACCACACCACAATACACGCCGCTGATGTCATAACTGTCATCAGCTCAATTTCCCAAAAAAGGATACTCCTTTGCCGGACGTCATTGCGCACCCTCGCGATCTCGCGGGCCCCGTAGGATGCAGTTCCCAGCGCCGCAAACATGGCAAAATAGGTCTGGATCGAATTGGTATAATCATAGATACCGCTCTGTTCAGGTCCCAGAACTCTCGCCACATAGGGCGCGGTAATGATCGGCAGAATGATCAACAGGACCTGATAGATCGTGCTGATCGCTATATTTTTCTTTAAACTAGGCTCCGTACTCAATCTGTCTCCTCTTATCCGTCCGGCTCCGCGCCGTCTTTTCCTTATGCCATTTGATCAGATCGATCGCGTACCAGATTGCGAACAGACTGCCGTTCTCCATGGGAGAAAGCAGCATGTTGTTAAATACTGAATACACAGCGACACAGATCAGCCATATCGTCAGCAGCTTGTCATGTTCAAGAATCGCCGCGTACAGCATCACGCTGTACAGGAGCAGGATCAGGATAAATACGATCAGACCGTAATTAATAAGGTTCTTCATGAACCCGCTGTCCACATAGAAGTAGTCGCCCTGGGTCGTATCTGTATTCTCCGCGATCTGCGTGCCCAGAAGATGCACGCCGTACTTCTTGAGGGCCTGATTGGGCAGGCTCAGACGGAAGTGGATCATTTCATCAATCTGCTTCATGATCGCCACTCTTTTGTTATAGTTCTTCGCTACGATGTAATTCAACAGCGCCAGGGCCGGAAACAGCGAGACTGCCAGTACCCTGTTGGGGGCCGTATTGCGGAACCACCGGACACGGAACTTGAAGACCATGATATACAAAAACAGATAGAGTGCGGCAATCAGGAAGGGAAGCGATGTATCTGTCACCTCATAGATCCAAAAGACCATTCCCGCAAACAGAAGCAGGATGATCCACGGCACTTCCCTGCGCCTTCCGTAATGACCGCCGGGCCCCGGAAGATCATTGTCCGAGTACACATAAAGTGTGCAGAAAAGAATGTTGTTAAAGTAGATCGAGGCAAACGAGACGTAGTTGAAGTTCAAAAACTCCCGCACTCTCTCCTTATAGATCTCTCGATCCAGGCTGAAGATTCCCAACTTGTCCACGAGGACCGGGATCGTCCAGCAGACGATGCAGGCCCACAGAAGTACCTTGCAGATCCTCTTAAACGGGATGGATCTGGCCGCGTACACCATTAACAGGATCTGGATCAGGGGCATGCCTGTATTGATGTGCCTTTGCACGACCACAAACACCGCCCCGCACACAAGGAACACGGTCGCCGCTCTCTGCAGGACGTTTTTCTCGGAAATAACGATCTTGCACAGAAAAATAAGCATGCAAAAATAGCGTACGGCTGTGAGAAGCTTTCCGCTATAAAAGTCAGCATATATGGTCTTACCTATATAGACCTGCGCAGTCCAAAGTATAAGCCCGGTATAAAAAAGGATTTCCTCAGCGCTGATTCTGATCCCTCTTATATCGAGCTTGATCTTCGAAAGGCGATACTCATTTAATACCATGTATATCCGTCCTTATTGAATTGGTCAAAAGTCAGAAGCTCTCGTTGTACTTTGTATGGAAGAACTTCGCTTTGAGGAACGACATTCCTTTCTTGACCCAATTCACTTTTTCAATATAAACAAGAGGAAGGACCTTGATCGAAGACGTGCTGATCGCACCGGTCGCGATCTGTCTGTCGAGCCATACGTTAAAGATGATCTCACTGATTCTTCCGTACAGGCGTCCTTCAAACGCATCCAGCAGACTGTCGTCAATCCTGTTCTCAAGCTCTTCCAAAATATCAAACAGCCATGTGCAGTAAACATTAAAATGCGCCTTATCCATGATCATCATATTAAACATATAACCATGGGTCTGATTGACAACCTTATCATAAGAGCTGAGATACTCAGGGTACTTCTCGGACAAAACAGTTCTGGTCGTATCAAGGTGCTCCGCATAATGCGTATGCGCATAGTGCGAATACAGAGTCTCGATCATATAACGTCTCTCCCGGGGTACAAACACTTCGTACTTGCCGAGCATCGGTTCGAGTTCTTCACTTGTGAGGATGGAATCAAATAGTTCTTTGCCCCTGTTCCTTCCGCCAAAATATCTTCTATAGTGAACAAGTCCAAGGTAGTCGCTGTCTAAATTCTTCCAAGCCCAGTAAATCCCCGTGAGTTCGCAATAGCGAGGATTCTTAATGGAAATATTATCTCCCTCATTATCCTTCTGATATCCGAAATCAAGCGGATTTCCTTTCGCGTCCCGCTTTCCCTCCGCACCGACATGCAGCGGCAAATACAGCGGATCCTTGGGCATTCTGTACTTTTTATGTGTCGCTACCACAATAGTAGCGGTGAAAGGTTTCTCTGACATTTCTGACTCCAAAGCGATTTATAGTTTACCAGTTCAATACTATCATATCGCAGTGCTCTTTTTCAATAACAAGACTCAATAAAAGAAGCAAGCATCTCCAAAAGAGAAAAACCGGTATCTCTCCCGGATTGCCTCCTCATAGGCGCCCAGTACTTTCTCTCTTCCCGCGAATGCGGAAACCAGCATCACGAGCGTCGATTCAGGCAGATGGAAGTTGGTGATCAGACCGTCCATCACCTTGAACTTGTACCCGGGATAGATGAAGATCGAAGTATCATCGCAGCCGGCATGCACAATGCTGTTCTCATCGGCTGCGCTCTCCACCGTCCTGCAGGCGGTCGTGCCGACACAGATCACCCTGTGCCCCTCCCGGTGCGTGCGGTTGATCAGCGCCGCCGCTTCCTCGGGGACATTGTACCACTCCGTATGCATATGGTGATTGGTCACGTCATCGACTTTCACCGGCCGGAATGTGCCAAGACCCACATGGAGCGTTACAAACGCCATGTTGACGCCCATCTGCCGCAGTTCCTCCAGCAGTTCGTCCGTAAAGTGAAGGCCTGCCGTAGGCGCGGCGGCGCTCCCCTCGTACTTGGCATACACGGTCTGGTACATATTCTTGTCCTTAAGCTTGTGCGTGATATATGGCGGAAGCGGCATTTCTCCCAGCTGGTCCAGGACCTCTTCAAAGATCCCTTCATATTCAAATTCTACCAGCCGGTTTCCCCCTTCGAGAATATCCAGGATCGTCGCCTTGAGGAGTCCGCCGCCAAACGATACGCGGGCACCGGGACGCAGTTTTTTGCCCGGGCGCACCAGCGTCTCCCATCTGTCGGCGCTAAGGCGCTTCAGAAGAAGGATCTCCACGTTTGCACCGGTCTCCTCCTTGGTGCCAAGGAGCCTTGCCGGAATGACCTTGGTATCATTGAGGACCAGCGTATCGCCGGGCCGCAGATACTCTTTGATATCCCTGAAAACTCTGTGTTCGATCTCTCCCGTCTGCCTGTTCATCACAAGAAGCCGGGATGCCGCCCTGTCCTCCAGTGGATCCTGCGCGATCAGCTCCTGCGGCAGGTCAAAATAATAATCCGATGTCTTACGTCCTGTTACCTGTTCCATATATCACTCTTCCATTACATATTTTTAAACGAAGCCTTCTGAAAGAACGCCTTATAGCCGCAGAAGGCCGCATAGAGATCCGCCTTGCTGATTGCCTCCCAGGGGGAATGCATGCTCAGTACCGGTACGCCGCAGTCAATGACGTTCATGCCGTACAGGGCCAAAATATAGGCGATGGTTCCGCCGCCGCCGACATCGACCTTGCCAAGCTCCGCTGTCTGCGTGCAGATCTTCTCTTCTTCAAAGATCTGTCTTAAATGCGCGATATACTCCGCGTTCGCGTCGTTGGACCCGGATTTTCCGCGGGCGCCGGTAAACTTATTAAAGGCAAGTCCCATTCCCATAAAGGCCGCATTCTTTTTCTCAAAAGCAGCTGCATAGGAAGGATCAAAGGCCGCGCTCACGTCCGAAGAGAGCATACAGCTGTTGGCGAGTGTTCTTCGAAGAGACAGCTCGCTGTACTGGCCGCAGAGTTCCATCACTTCTGCCAGCGCGTTTTCAAAAAAGCGGGACTGCATACCGGTTGCGCCGACGCTTCCGATCTCCTCCTTGTCTACAAGGAGTGTGCAGCTTGTTCTGTCAAGATCATGCGCTTCCATCTGCGCGCGGAAAGAAGGGTACGCGCAGGAGCGGTCGTCATGTCCATAGCCAAGGATCATACTTCTGTCAAATCCGGCGTCTCTGGCTTTGCCTGCCGGCACAACTTCGAGTTCCGCGGATACAAAGTCCTCCTCGTCAATTCCGTAATACTCCTTCAGGATTCCGAGAAGCGCCTTTTTCACCGCCTCTTTGCCGCCGTTTTCTTCTTTTTGATCTTTGTCATTCTCCTCGAGGCGGATGGGTTTGCTTCCCACGATCAGATCCAGTGCCTCGCCTTCAATGACGGAAGCCGCAGGTTTCTTCATCTGCTCCTGAGAGAGATGGATCAGAAGATCCGAAATGAAGAATACCGGATCATCCTCATCTTCGCCCACGCGCAGGATCACTGTCTCGCCGTTTTTCTTCACAATGACGCCGTGAATCGCAAGAGGGATCGTCACATACTGGTATTTCTTGATGCCTCCGTAATAGTGGGTGTCCAGATATGCGATATCGCTGTCCTCATAGAGAGGATTCTGCTTGACATCGAGTCTGGGGGAGTCAATGTGCGCACCGACAATGTTGATGCCGTCTTCGAAGGGCGCCTTGCCGATTTCAAACAAAACCATGGATTTGTTCATCCATACGCTGTATACTCTGTCACCGGCCTTCAGTTTGCCGCCTTCTCTACGTACCTCATTAAGTTCCCTGTAACCGTTGGCCTCCGCCTCATTGACAAAGCGGTCCACACACTCACGTTCTGTCTTACAGCTGCTCAGAAATTCCTTATAATCTTCTGCGAGATCCATACATGACTTCTGCTGTCCTTCATCGTATGTATTCCATGCATTTACTCTTATCATTCTCTGCTCCTTATTGTCCTTTCCTGTATCGTATTTGTATTTGAAATCGGCTGTCCGGGCCGCATTTCGATCTTCTCTGCATCTTTCTCATAAAAATGTGCATCTTCATACAATTGTACAAGGATGCACTTGAAAGCCCTATTGATTGTAAAGCGCAACAAAGCCTGAAACGTCGGCTCCGTATTTTGACTCCTAGCACGCATGCCAGGTGGGTGTCCGCAGCTTATATATTTGCCTTCCACTGGCAGCGCGATTGCGCCGGAGGCGTGGCAGCCACATAAGCAATGTAAGATTCCCGTTTAAAGTAATTGTAGGTTCAAAATAACGGAAATAATGACCTTTCAGGCACATTCATTATATCACACTATGTCCCTGCATACAATCCGCATCAGACAGGCTCTGTCTGCTCGATCAGCCACATCTGTTCTTCCGCGTTCATAAGCGGCATCAGCTCCGAACGCACTCTCATGTGATAGTCGTTGAGAAGCTGTCTCGTATACGGTGTCAAAAACTTGACGTCAATAAGACTTCTGTCCAAGGGCACCAGCGTGAGCGGTTCAAATGCAAAGAAGCGTCCCCACTCATTCTCTTCGTGCTCTACCACTTCCAAAATGGTCTCAATGCGAATTCCGTACTTGCCTTCCAGATATACGCCGGGTTCGTCCGATACGATCATGCCGGGCTTGAAAGGCGTATCCTGTCTTCCGGGGAACACCTTCCAGCGAATGGACGGCGGAGACTCGTGGACACCCAGATAGTAGCCGATTCCATGGCCCGTACCGCACTTATAGTCAAGACCTTCCCGCCACATGGGCTCTCTGGTCAGGATATCCAGGTTGACGCCGGTACAGCCGTCGAGGAATACGGCACCCATCAGCTGCAGGTTGGATACTGCCGTCAAAGTATAGTGCTTTTTCATCTCCTCTGTCACCGGGCCGAGCGCGATCGTTCTCGTCACGTCAGTCGTGCCGGACAGATACTGGCCGCCGGAATCGACAAGCAGCATTCCCTCCGGCTGCAGCTTGGCATCAGAGACGCCGGGCACTGCGCTGTAATGCATCATCGCTGCATTAGGGCCGTACGCGGAGATGGTCTCGAAGGAGAGATCCATGTAATCGTCGAGCTGTGCGCGCAGGTTGTCCAGATAAGCGGCAGCGCTCGATTCGGTCAGTGCCTCTCTCTCCGCTTCGGGCTTCTTCATCTCTTCCGTTACCCACTTGATGAAACGGCAGAGCTGGACGCTGTCTCTTTTATAGCAGCCGCGGATATTGGCCATCTCCACAGCGTTCTTGACGCATTTGAAGGCCTGCAGAGGGCTCTCTGCTTCCACCAGTTCTGCGCCGGCGCCGCTTTTCGCCGTTCCCTGCTCCGCTGCCTTGTAGACCCTGTAGCTGATGCTGTCGGGATCGCACAGTACGTCCGATTTGTAGTCGTAAATGCCGAGGAAGTCCTCAAAGTCGTCATAGGGAAGGATCGAGATCCTGTGAAGCGCCGCATAGGCACGCAGTTCGCCGGTCACTTCGCCCTCCTGGATGAACAGATAGACGTTCCTGTCATCGACCAGAATGTGGCAGAGCGCAACAGGGTTGCAGGTCACATCCGCGCCGCGGATGTTGAGAAGCCACATAATGCTGTCCAGTTTACTGTCAATGTACACGGACGCGCCGTTTTCATGCATGACGTCTCTGAGGCGGCCGAGTTTGGAATCCATATCCTCTCCGCTGTAGTCGTCCTCCAGGATCATGACCGGATGGCAGGGAAGCGCGGGTCTGTCGGTCCAGATTTCCTCTGCGAGGTCCTTGTCGATCGCAAGGCCTGCCTTCACTCCCTTGACCAGCTTTTCAAAGGCCTTGCCCTCTTTAAAGGGTACGCATCTGCCATCAAAGCCAAGGACGTCTCCCTCCGTGAGTTTGCCGCGCAGGTATTCCTGGATCGAAGGTACGCCGGGTTCCTGCATCTTCATCAGCTGTACGCCAGAGCCTGTCAGCTCGCCGGCCGCCTGGATAAAGTACCGTCCGTCTGTCCACAGGCACGCCTCGTCAGCTGTGACGATCAACGTTCCTGCAGATCCCGTAAAGCCACTGAAATACTCCCTCGCGTGGAAATATTCCGCCGCATATTCGGAATTGTGGAAGTCTGCCGTGGGGATCAAATACGCACTGATGCCTGCCTTCGCCATCACTTTGCGAAGTTCTGTAATTCTGTCTTTATGGATCTCACTCATTCTTTTCACCATCCTTCAAAGGCCGAGGAAACGGCGCACTTCCTGCCTCATATCTTCTCTGTCGCATACAATATCGTGCAGGACAGGCGCGTCTCTAAGGTCGCTCACCGCCTTGGGCACCGGAACGCCGGCTGTCTCGCTCAGCTTGTCCGCAAGTTCGAGATCCGGCAGGGACGTATCCTTGCCGAGCGCCTTCATGACAGATCCCTCGAACTTAAAGGGACTTGCCGTGGAATCGATGACCGAAGGCGTCAGATCGCCGGTCTCCTTGCGATATCTTCTGTATACGCTGCTGGCTACCGCCGTGTGCGGATCGATCACATAGCCGTCGTTCTCGAACACGGCACGGATCTCTGCCGCCGTCTGCGCTTCATCGGCATAGCCGCTGACGAAATCGCCCAGCTGTGCTCTCATCTCTTCCGTAATCGTGTACTTGCCGGTCTCCTTGAGCGCCTTCATAAACGCCGCGCAGCGCTCCGCGCTGTCCCCGCTGATATGGTAGATCAGTCTCTCGAGGTTACTGGAGATCAGAATGTCCATAGAAGGGGAGCTGGTCAGCATAAACTCGCGGTTTCTGTCGTACTCGCCGGTCTCAAAGAAATCAAAGAGAACCTTGTTGGAGTTGGACGCACAGATCAGTTTGCCGATCGGAAGGCCCATCCTCTTTGCGTAATAGGCAGCCAGAATGTTGCCAAAGTTGCCGGTGGGCACCACGAAGTTGACCGGATCGCCGGCTCCAATCGTGCCGTCTGCCATGAGTCTTGTATAGGCAAATACATAGTAAACAATCTGCGGTGTCAGGCGCCCGATATTGATCGAGTTGGCAGAGGAGAACTGCATGCCGTGCGCCGCCATTTCCTCGACAAGCGCCTGATCGGTGAACAGGTTCTTGACGCTTGTCTGCGCGTCGTCGAAGTTTCCGTTGATACCGATGACTCTTGTGTTGGCCCCGACCGTCGTCACCATCTGTCTCTCCTGGATGGAGGATACGCCGTGCTTGGGATAAAAGACCATGATCTTGGTGCCCTTAACGCCCGCAAAGCCAGCCAGCGCCGCCTTGCCGGTGTCGCCGCTTGTCGCCGTCAGGATCACAATCTCCTTGCCGGATCCGTTCTTGGCTGCCGCCGTCGTCATCAGATAGGGCAAAATAGAGAGCGCCATATCCTTAAACGCGATCGTGGGTCCGTGGAACAGCTCCAGGTACCAGGCGTCTCCGGATTTCTTAAGCGGTACGATCTCACTTGTATCAAACTTGCTGTCATAGGCGCTGTCGATACAAGCCTTGAGCTCCTCCTCCGTATAATCCGTAAGAAGAAGGCGCATGACTGCGTACGCGACGCCCTTGTAATCCATGGCCGCAAGTTTCTCCAGTCCCGTATCCAGGGCAGGGATGGCTGTGGGGACATAGAGACCACCGTCTTCAGGGAATCCACGCAGGATCGCCTGGGAGGCCGTAATGGGCGTACTGTCTGAACGGGTGCTTCTGTACATGATATCCATCAGATTGCTTCCTTTCATTAATAATCTACGGGTGTTAGTGTATCACAAACGTTTGGTAATAGCAAAATGGAATCCGAAATGATAGTATAGAGATGTATTTGGAACTGCTTTCCTTACGTCTATGTTTTGACAAGAGGTCCTTCATGCGTATCATCAGTAAACCCATTGATCTTCCCGTCCCGGAGGATCTCCTTACAAATATGCGGCCTCTGTCCGATTTTCTCTTTCTCGACATCGAGACGACCGGGCTGAGCGCCGAGCACAACGCCGTCTATCTGGTCGGATGCGTCTATCGCGAGCCCGACGGGTGGAATCTGATCCAGTGGATGGACACCACCGGCAACGAGGAAAAGGAAGTGCTCTCTTCTTTCTGGCTCTTCGCATCCCGCTATCCGGTCCTGGTCCACTATAACGGCGACCGCTTCGATCTTCCTTTCCTCAAAAAGAGGATGGAGGCCCATGCGCTCCCCAATTCCATGGATGAAATGGAGTCGCTGGATCTGTACAAGGTGATCCTGCCTTGCAGGCGCCTGCTGGGACTCTCTGATTACAAGCAGCAGACCATGGAGTCGCTTCTTGGCAGCGGCCGCA
>ONNQ01000003.1 GCA_900319245.1 uncultured Lachnospiraceae bacterium
GTGCACATGATACCAGCCTTGATGGGAGCCAGATCATTGAGAGCCTTAGCCATAGGAGCCAGGCAGTTGGTTGTGCAGGATGCAGCGGAGATGATCTTATCTTCGCTTGTAAGGCTCTGGTGGTTTACGTTGTAAACGATTGTAGGAAGGTCATTTCCTGCAGGAGCGGAGATGATAACGTGCTTAGCGCCTGCATCGATATGAGCCTGTGCCTTAGCCTTGGAGGTATAGAAGCCTGTGCACTCCAGAACTACGTCAACGCCGATCTCGCCCCAAGGAAGCTCAGCTGCGTTAGCCTTAGCATAGATCTTGATATCCTTGCCATCAACAGTGATGAAGTCTTCGCCAGCTGCAACAGTGTCAGCCTTCTCATATCTGCCCTGTGTGCTGTCATACTTCAGAAGATGTGCAAGCATAGCGGGGGATGTCAGATCGTTGATTGCTACGATCTCAAATCCTTCTGCGCCGAACATCTGACGGAATGCCAAACGACCAATACGTCCGAAACCATTAATTGCTACTTTTACTGCCATGTTTCTTTCCTCCTAAAAACATTTAGAAATGATTATGTAACAATGCTGACGATCAACACAAACTTGTCATTTGAGAAAACTTTCCGCCTGCGCACGTCATTTCCCGCTGCATCGCGCATGTGATCGTCATACTTTGTCAGCTAACTCATTTTACAGCATGCAGTATATAATTTTCAAGTATCTGGCGGAATTTTATACAAGAGATGCCCAAAAATGCGCCTTCTTTTCGTAACAATTGATTGATACTTCACAAAAATACTGTTAAAATTCACAAAAAGCAGATAATTGGGAGGTTCCATGAGAATATTCGCTGATTGCCATCTACACACAAGTTTTTCCGGGGACAGTACGGCTTCCATGGAGACGCAGATTCAATCCGGACTGCAGCGCGGGCTTACGCACATGTGCTTTACGGACCACTATGATCCTGCTTTCCCCTATGAAAAGAATCCGGATGTTGCGCCCGGCACATTTGAACTGGACTACGCTTCCTACCGGGCGGAATTTCTCAAAATGAAGGAAAAATACAAATGCGTCATCGAACTGCGCTTTGGCATTGAACTGGGGCTGCAGCCGCACCTGGCCCCTTTTCTCAGAGAATATACGGCTTCGCACACGGATCTGGACTTTATCATCGGCTCCAACCACCTGTGCGACGGCTTCGATCCCTACTACCCGGATTTTCTGGTCGGCCGGACCGAAGAGGAGGCGCTTTCCTTATATCTGGAAGAGACTCTTACAAACATCACCTGTTTTGATGATATTGACTCGTGTGGTCACCTCGATTATATCGCCCGCTATCTTCCTCACAGGGACCAGGTCTATACCTACAAGGCTTTTGCCGACAGGATCGATCCTATTTTGACAATGCTGATCAGGAAAGGGATTGCGCTGGAAGTCAACACGTCTCCGCTTGTGAAGGGGTTTCGGTATTGCAATCCGCTGCCGGATGTCCTGACCCGGTACAGAGAAATGGGCGGCGAGCTGATCACAATCGGGTCGGATGCCCACGTACCGGAAAAGATTGCCGGCTGCTTTACAGAGACTGCGGACCTCTTAACGGCGCTCGGCTTTCGATACTACGCCGTATACACGAACAGAAAACCGCAGATGCTCCCTCTTTGAGAACACCTGCGGTCCGCAAACCAGTTTGTTTTACTGTGCTGTTTCCTCTCCTTTGTCTGTCTCTGCCGCTTCCTCTATGATCTCTTCCGCATCGACCACGATGTCCGATTCCATTTCCGGCGCCGCAGCATCTTCTGCATGCGGCGTCGTAGCCTGCATACTCTCAGCGATCGTGGAAGGCTCCGGCCCTTCCTTCTGCGCGGCCATCGAAACGGCGGCATGATTTGTGCCGGCCGCGCCGGTCGTTCCAGTGAGCAGATCCGGCAGTGGCGACGTCTGAATATCCTCATAGGAAATGCCCAGCTGCCTTCGTATGAAGTCCATCATATGCATGATGGAGATGGTCTGCGCATGCGGAATCTCCGGGCATTCTTTCCAGCCCGATTTCCTGGCCGCGATAAACGCGGCGAGTTCAAACTCAAATTCGCTCTTTTGCCGGCTTCTTTTATAAGAAGCCGTCTTGTTCTTTCTGCTGTCATAGACCGAAACGGAGGCAAAATTCAGTAGATCTTCGATGACCATGTACCCCTTCGTGCCCTGTAAAACCGCTCTGCTCTCTCCGTTTCCGCTGGTCGTACAGGATAAAACCGCCATGCGGTCATCTTTGTACTGCAGGACCGTGCTGAGCTGTCTGTCCACGCGGGCCGGCGTAAATACGCAGCTGGACTGGATCCGTTTCACCTGGTCTCCCAGCATCATGGAGGCAAAATGCAGCAGGAAATAGCCGAGATCACCCAGCGCGCCGCCGCCCAGGGACGGTCTCTGCAGCCGGGGGAGATTTTCCATATCGGCCGCAATACTGGCGTTAAGCATAACCGGCGTACCGATCGCTCCGCTGGCGATCACGCTGACGATCTGTTTAAAGAATGGAAGGAATCTGGTGTGAACGGCCTCTACAACCAGCACGTCCAGCGCCTCCGACAGGGCGAACAGGCTCTCCGCCTCGGCTGCAGTCAGCGCGATCGGCGTCTCACAGAGCACCGGTTTTCCTCTTTCAACACACAGGCGCACCTGTTCGGCGTGTTCGGACGCAGGCGTTGCAATATAGACAATGTCCACTTTCTTGTCTTCCAGCATCTTCTCCACGGAATCATATGCTTTTTTGAAATTGTTCTCTCTGCCAAACTGAAGCGCCCTGTCCAGATCTCTGGAGACGACCGCATAGGGCCGCGCCGTTCCGGACGCATTTAATACGGCAGACATTCTCGCAGCCATAAATCCGGTTCCTACCACGGCCGCATTGAGTTTCCCTATTCCGAACATCCTGATCCTCTCTTTCCCGTTTCCTTCTTCCATCCATGCTCCATACAGGGACAATATCTGCATGCGCATGATTATTTTTTATTATACAACAAAAAGGCCCTGTGCGGCAGAATCCTCTGCCCGCGCCGACCTTTTCCCTGTATATATTGTATATTGTTAGACATAAAAAATGCACCCGACAGGAATCGAACCTGCATTAAAGGCGTCGGAGGCCTTCGTTCTATCCGTTAGACTACGAGTGCATATAGGCTGAGCCGGCCAAAAGCCTGTTCAGCCTACTCACTATATCACACAGTTTCACAATTGTCCAGCAGAATGCTTGGAAAGCCGGGCATGGCGAGAATGCGCCGCCCGGATCCGCCCGTGCCGCCCACAATATTTCGCTGCACGGCGTTTAAAGTTTCACCGTTTAAAAGGACGTCGGAAGGAGCCGGGAGAAGCGGTCCTCGCAGACGGAATAATAGTATATAGAATCTGACAAGACCTCCGTCGGCGGCACTTCCGTCCGGTTGACCTCCCTGACGATCTCAAAAAGGAACGCCGGGTCCTGTCCCCTGTCTGTCATAAGGATCATTTCATTGACGGAACTTGGCAGGATATACAGGTTACATCCCAGTGCCTTGGCAATCCCTTCCAGCACATGGGGATAAAAGGCCACGGCGGCGCCGCCGGCAAAATACCGGTTACTAATGACAAAAAGCTCCGCGTCCTCGCTCTTTTCCTCCTCATGGAGGGCCTCATTGAGCTGTTTGAAGACCAGGGGAAGAAGGCGGGGCGCGTTTTCCTTCGCTTCACGCATTACTTCTTCTTCGCTCACGCCCCAATCTTCCACCATACATTTGCGGATCTTAATACAGCCGGGTCCATACACATCGTTGGAAAACAGGATGGGGATCAGCGCCAGATCTTCAATCTGCTCATAGACCATATCCGCCAGATACTCCTTGTTTCTTTCTATCCCCAGGATCGTCAGTCCCAGGCTCTTTTTGGCCCCCTTATAGCTTTCGATATCGATATTGCCCGGGAGACAGGGCAGATTGTTCTCTTTGGCGTAGTTGATCATGCTCTCCGCGATGTCCTCCGGCGCCGTTCCGTTCTCATAAGAGGGATACAGATCCTCCAGATAGAAGGTCGGCACCGCAACGGCGTTCGGCATCTGCATCGAACAGCTATGCAGGCCAACCCGGTTTTGCTTGGTAATCTCCCTGAACGTGATCACCATTTCATCCGGTTTCTTTTCCATGAGACACTTCTGCATTTCTTTGTAGAAGCCTTCTCTGTCTTTTCTTGTTGTTTTCATGTGTTCTCTCCTTTTCAAATATGGATTCGCTGCAGGAAGACTGTGCCGCCATCGGCACATTCCTGAAAGAAAAAAAGACAATGGGAAACGAATCTCCCATTGTCTCTTCAGCATTTCTTATGATTTGAAAAGTGAGTACGCCTGCAGCCCATGGCTGCCATAAAGCTATTCGCTTATGCTCTGGACAGATACTCTCCGGATCTTGTGTCGATCTTGATCACATCACCGATATTGCAAAACAGAGGTACATTGACAGTAGCGCCAGTCTCAACTGTAGCGGGCTTGGTAGCGCCGGTTGCGGTGTTGCCCTTGAAGCCGGGCTCTGTTTCTGTGATCTCAAGCTCAACAAACATCGGAGGCTCTATAGAGAAGATGTTTCCGTTGTAGGAAACAAGCTTAACCATATCGTTCTCTTTGACGAATGTCATCTTGTCGCCGATCACATCTCTGCCAAGAGTAACCTGATCATAGGTCTCTGTATCCATGAATGTGCACAGATCACCATCTGCGTACAGATACTGATACTCTTTGCGGTCGATTCTCGCCTGAGGGAATTTCTCAGTGGGGCGGAACGTTGTCTCTGTGACACCGCCGTTGATCACATCTTTTAACTTGGTTCTGACAAATGCAGCGCCCTTTCCGGGTTTAACATGCTGGAACTCGATAATTTCCAGTACGCTTCCGTCCTTTTCAATCGTAATGCCGTTTCTGAAATCACTTGCAGAAATCATATAGATACCTCCTGATGTACTCGCGTCTAATACTAGTCTATTCTATACTACAGCGCTCTATTTTTCAATAAACAATTCCATATCGCCGCAAATGCAAATGATCAATCGTCTGCATTTAACACTTTGCGCAGCTCCTCCATAAAGGTCTCCACGTCCTTGAATTCCCTGTACACAGACGCAAACCTGACATACGCGACCGGATCGAGTTTGTTGATCCGGGACATGACGAGCTCGCCGATCTGCTTGCTGGAAATCTCCTTGTCATCCCGTTCAAAAATCTCCGCCTCGATCTCATCCACGATCTTCTTGATCTGCGCTGCGCTGACAGGGCGCTTGTGGCAGGCCCTGAGGATTCCGCCCTCGATCTTGGAGCGGTCATAGGCCTCACGGTTATTGTCCTTTTTCGTGACCATCATGGGAATGGTCTCAATCTTCTCATAGGTCGTAAATCGTCTGCTGCAGGAATCACAGATCCTTCTCCTGCGAATGGAGTTGTTATCCTCCACTGGTCTTGAGTCGATGACCCTTGTATCATCCTTGCCGCAATAAGGACACCTCATGTCTTTACCTCTTTCTAAACGACGGATTACCGGTTTCTTGTAAAACGGACACTCGCAATCGTCTCGCTGCCTGCGCATGATCTACGGACCTTTTACGTTAAACATAATAGCTTAAATCACGCAAACCTTCAAGGACGGCCTTCTCGATTGGCTTCTTGATTGGTTTCTCGCTCGGCTTCTCGATCGGTGTCCTTATAAGGTTTCCCTGTAGCGAAGTCCCTCGCGCGCGGTCCGCACGAGATATTCTGCCACCTGTAAGGGATAGCTGCCGGAAGCAGTCTCTCCTGTGACCATGACCGAGGATGCGCCGTCCACGACCGCGTTGAAGATATCAGAGACCTCCGCCCTCGTGGGAACAGGCGCTTTCTCCATGCTGGCCAGCATCTGGGTCACGACCATAAAGGGAATGCCTGCCTTGCGGCATTTATGGGAGATTTCCTTCTGCACATAGGGGAGATGCCAGAGGGGCACCGCATTTCCAAGATCGCCCCTTGCGATGACGACCATGTCTGTGAGCGGTATGATCTCCTCTACTGCTGAAAGCCCTTCGGTGTTCTCTATTTTGGCAAAGAGACGGCATCGGCCGGCGCCGCTCTCCTGCATGGCCTTTCTGACTTCCCGCAGATCTGCCGCGCCGCGCACAAAGGGCTGCATGACGTCGGTGACGCCATACGCTTCCGCATTCTGAAGATTCAGAATGTCCTGCTCTGTCAGTGTGTTTCCGGTGATTGCCCGTCCCTCCACCGCAATGCTCTTGCGGCTTAGGAGCGCGCCGCCTGTGATCACACGCGCCTCGATCAAATCGCCCTCGTCAAGACGGCGCATGCGCGTCGTTTTCAGTTTGCGTTTTCCGTCATCAATGAGAAGCGTCATCCCATCCTCGTAATGCTCGAAGATCTCGCCCGGCACAGGAATCGCACCTGCGGGGCTTAGCGCCGCACTTCGCCTGGCCAGTATAACCGTCTCACCGTCCATCAATATGCGGGATTTCTCGATCGTGCCGATCCGCAATTCGGGGCCCTGCATATCGATCAAAAGGGATGGGTGAACGCCGGCCTCGTCGGCCGCCTTGTGAAACGCCTCGATCATACCGGCACTGTGCGCCAGCGTTCCATGGGACAGATTCAGTCTCATTCCTGTTACGCCTGTTTCAAACATCTGTCTGAGAATGGCGGGATCCGCGCAGGACGGCCCCAGTGTTCCGTATATTTCTAATGTGCTCATGTTTCTCTCCATTCCGGCTCGCCGGCGTTTCTTTTGCTCTATGATATCCCTATTGTATCATAGAAACGAAAACGCTGCTATGAACCGGCGCGATCGGCGCTTTCGTTCATAACAGCGTTATGTTCATTTCATCTTCTTATTCGGTTCTATGCAGCGTGCCCGCATCATTTGCCGCCCTCAAATGTGACAGCACTGTTGCCGCCATCGGGTGTTACGGATTGATCCAGGGAGACGCCGCTGTCTCCGCTGCCGACTTCAAGTTTCGTCGTATCAATGGTGTTGCCCTGTACGGCATCACTGGATTTATAGTCATCCGCATTGATCTCCGTTCCCTGGCCGGGTGTTGCGACTGCGGCCGCACCGCTCTGGGATCCGGAACCGGCCTCCTGAATATTCTGCACAACATCCGAGATGTTATCCGGAAGAGGCATAGGATCTGCGGAAGGCGCGTTGACGGTCTTCTCCGCTTCCGCCTCTTTCTCGGAGATCGCGTCCTGGATGTCCACTTCGTTAATCTCGTTCTTTCCATTGAGGGAGTTGACGCTTGTAAGCTTTCCGTTGCTGTCAAGGAAGACCATTCTGCCGTCTACCTCTGTCCAGCCTATATGCATCGCACCGGTCTCTTCGTCGAAGTAATAGGTGTTCCCGGCGATCTCCTGCCATCCATACTGCAGGACGCCCTCCTCGTCGGCAAAATAGGTATTGCCATCTGCGGAGAACAAACCGTACTTGAGAATGCCATCCTGATCCAGGTAATACCTGTCTCCGTCCAGATCCAGCCATCCGTAATGGAGCGTCCCGTCCGTGTAATGGTAGACACGGCCCTTATCGGTATCCAGCCACATGTCGTACGCATAGATCTGATACTTGTTCCAATACGTGCCGGCTGCAAGACGTCCTCTGCTATTGGACTGTCCTCTGCGGTCGCCCGGTTTCTCGTAGCTGTAGCAGAACTCATAAGCGGCGTTGTAGGCGCCGTCACTGGAATTCTCCACATTCATCAGATAATTGTATGTGGAGGGATACCTGGTGCTCAGCTCATGCGTCAGAAAGGAGAGCTGCCCGTAAAGGGAGTCATCGGAAAAGCCGTGATCCCAGCAGTAATACTCCATCGCGCTTCTGCGGCCGCCCAGCCACTGGCAGATGCCATAGCTGCCACCGCCGCCCACGGAGCCGGGATGGAAATTGGACTCGTGCCGGATGTTGGCCATGATCCCACATGCCGCCGCTACACTGTAGCCCAGTGTGTCCGTCAAATAGAAGAACGTCGCCTCTTCATTGCTCTGCGCCCTTGCCGGAAGCGCCGGCACAATTGACGTACATGTTACAGCGATCATCACGATCCAAGCCACTACAAATTTCTTCATCCTGACCACAGCCCTGTTACCCATAACTACTCCTTTACCCGCCATCGCACTTCACTGCGCATCCCTTCACGCAGTGATTAAAGACCGATTTTAATTATAAAGTTTTGTTATCGAACTTGCAATCAAGATGTTACTCATTTGCAATCTTTCTAGAATTTTTCCTAATACTTTAGAAATATTTAATAATTTTTGTAAAAATCTTATCGCTCCTCGCGGAAGTAGGACAAGCCAAGAGAAGCCGGCGGCTGATTCTCCGGTTTGTTTCTGCGGCTGGTGATCACGAGCACGATCAGCGTCACCAGATACGGCAGCATCTTGCACAGCTCCTGCTGCGCTCTGGACAGACCGGGAATGTAAATATAAATGATGTACAGCGCGCCAAATACCAAAGAGCCCCAGATTGCATTGGACGGATTCCAGAGCGCCAGAATTACAAGCGCAACAGCCAGCCATCCTCTGTCGCCGAACCCGTTGTTGGACCAGGTGCCGGCGAGGTATTCCATGACAAAATACAGTCCGCCAAGACCTGCGATCATCGAGCCGACGAGTGTCGCGGTGTATTTGTATTTGGGCACATTGATGCCGGCGCTGTCCGCTGTCGCAGGGCTCTCTCCGACCGCGATCAGGTGAAGACCCGCCCGTGTTCTCTTGAGGAAATACGTGCAGACGATCGCCAGGATGATCGCGAGGTAGGTCAGAAATCCGTAGCTAAACAGAAGCTGACCGATTACAGGAAGGCCGAAAAGACCCGGTATTTTGGCCCTGAAAGCAGATGCGGTTGTCTTGACGCTGATCTGGCCGACGCCGCCTGCCATCTTGGAAATGGAGCCGCCAAAGAAGTTGCCGAATCCTGTGCCGAAGGTTGTCAGCGCCAGACCGACAACGTTCTGGTTGGCCCTCAATGTAACGGTGAGGAATGTGTAGATCAATCCGCCCAGCAGGGAACACAGAAGGCAGCAGATGATCGAGATCAGCATACCGACAAGGGGAGAGGGACTTTCGTTTCCGTTCTCGTAAAAGAACGCGCCCAGAAGGCCCGCGACGCCTCCCATGTACATAATGCCGGGAATACCGAGATTGAGGTTACCGGATTTTTCTGTCATGATCTCGCCGGTCGCGCCGAAAAGAATGGCGATGCCCTGGCCGATCGATCTCTGTATAAAAGTAATGAGTACAGCCATTTTTACGCCTCCTTTTCTCTGTAGACACTCAGTTTATAGTTGACGAAGAACTCACAGCCGATTAAGAAGAACAAAAGGATACCTGTGATAATATCCGATGCGTTCTCGTTGAGGCCAAACTGGGTGGCGATCTGGATCGATCCCTGCTGCATGAATACAAGGAACAGCGATACGATCAACATGGCCGCGGGATTGAACTTGGACATCCACGCGACGATGATCGCGGTGAATCCGCGTCCGCCCGCTGTACTGGTCGAGATCGTATGGCTCGCGCCCGATACGATCAGGGCGCCGGCCAGGCCGCAGACCGCGCCGGAGAGGCACATGGTGCGGATGATGACGTTTTTGACATTGATGCCCGCGTATCTGGCTGTATCCGTACTCTCACCGACGACGGCGAGCTCGTAGCCGTGCTTGGAATAATTCATGTAGAGGGTGATCAGGATGGTCACGACAAGCACGATCAGGACGGAAAGGCCGTATTCCGAACCGAAAACCCTGGGGAACCAGCCGCCCTTGGTCTTGGAGTTGATGACGCCGACGGTATTGGAACCCTTGGGATTTTCCCAGATACAGATCAGGAAGTTGATGATCTGCGTCGCGACGTAGTTCATCATCAGGGTAAATAGGGTCTCATTCGTATTGAAATACGCCTTGAAGAAGGCCGGAATGATGCCCCACAGCATACCGGCAATTGCGCTCACCACGATGATGAGAAGCAGTGCGACCGGCAGGGGAAGCGTATTGCCAAGGTAGATCATGAGCGCTGCGCTCGCCGCGCCGCCCATCAGGATCTGTCCCTCCGCGCCGATATTCCAGAAGCGCATCCGGAAGGCGGGAACCAGGCCGACCGCAATGACGAGAAGGACAACGGTCTCTCTGACCGTGACCCAGATTCTTCTCTTGGAACCGACAGCGCCCTGGATGATGCCTGCGTACACCTGCAGGGGATTCTGTTTGGTGATCGCCACAATGACGATCGCGCATACGATGAGGGAGAGAAGAACGGCCGTCAGGCGGATCGCCCAGGCTTTGCTCCTGGAGATCGAGTTCCTCTTTTCCATATGGATGACTGTGCGTCCGGAGGTTTTATTCTGTTTGCTCATCAGGCGTTCTCCTTTCCTCCGGTCATCAGAAGACCGAGCTCTTCTTTGGTAGATTCTCTGGCGTTGACGATTCCGCTGACCCTGCCACCTGCAAGGACAAGGATCCTGTCGCACAGGCTTAAGAGGACGTCGAGGTCCTCACCGACGCACATGACGCACGCGCCGGCTCTCTTCTGCTCATTGAGCAGGTTGTAGATGGCGTAGGAGGAATTGATATCAAGACCTCTGACCGGGTAGGCCACCATCAGGACGCGCGGCGCGCTGGCAATCTCACGGCCGACAAGGACTTTCTGCACATTGCCGCCCGAAAGGCGTCTGACAGGGGTCTCAAGACTGGGCGTCACGACTTCCAGCTTATCGACCACGTCGCTTGCCAGCTGATGCGGCGCTTTTCTGTCGGTGAAAATACCGCTGCTCTTCTTGTAGCTGCGGATCATCATGTTATCTGTGATATCCATAGAGCCGACAAGGCCCATGCCGAGACGGTCCTCGGGCACGAAGGAAAGGCGGATGCCCAGATCAAAGATATCGCCGGCCTCCATCTTATGGAGCTTCTCGATGACGTTTCCGTCGTGCTTGGTATAATATAAGATCTCGCCGCTCTCAATGTGCTGCAGGCCGCCGATCGCTTCGAGCAGCTCCTTCTGTCCATTTCCGGAGATACCCGCGATGCCGAGGATCTCGCCGGCGTTGGCCGTAAAGGAGATATCCTTCAGGACATGGTATCCCTCGTTGTTGCGGACATTGAGGCCGCGCACTTCAATGCGTCTCTCCACGTTCTCAGGTTTGGAACGGTCGATATCGAGCGATACTTTCTCGCCGACCATCATCTCTGTCAGGGATTCCTGCGTCGCGTCGCAAGTATTCACTGTGCCGATATATTTTCCCTTTCTAAGAACGCTCACTCTGTCTGAGATTTCCAGTACTTCGTTCAGCTTGTGGGTGATGATGATAATGGACTTTCCGTTATCACGCATGCTGCGAAGCACATCGAACAGTTTGTCAGTCTCCTGCGGCGTCAGAACCGCTGTGGGCTCGTCGAGGATCAGAATTTCCGCGCCTCTATACAGGACCTTTACGATTTCAACAGTCTGTTTCTGGGATACCGACATGCTGTAGATCTTCTGGGAGGGATTGAGATCAAATCCGTATCTGGACGTCAGTTCATTGATCTTCTTTTCGACCTCCTTCATGTTCAGCCTTGCGGATCCGTGAAGTCCCAGAATAATGTTTTCCGCTGCTGTCAAAATATTGATCAGTTTGAAATGCTGGTGGATCATACCGATTCCCAGATCAAACGCATCTTTGGGCGACTGGATCAAAACTTCCTTCCCATTGACCTTGATTGTTCCTTCATCCGGAAAATAGATTCCGGAGAGCATGTTCATCAGTGTTGTCTTGCCGCTTCCGTTCTCACCGAGAATGGAAAGGATTTCTCCTTTTCTGAGCGTGAGATTGACATTGTCGTTTGCAACGACGTCACCGAATCGCTTTGTTACATTTTTCAGTTCGATTACATTCGTCTCAGACACGAAATTCCCCTTTTCTTCGCTGCGCTTAGTTGTTGTCGTCAATTCGCTGTTATTCACGAAAAGTACGCAACCGGACGGCTTGTCCGGTTGCGTACAAATATGATACCGATAATCAGTTTCCGATCAGTTCTCCTGTGTGACAGAAGTGATTCCGTCGATGATCATTGCGAATGCAGGAGCAGAGGTGGGTTCAGACTCATGGAAGTAGCCGTCTGCTACGTGTGTATCCATGAACTGATATGCGCCGCCTTCCGCGAACTCATCTGCATGGGCAGCAATGTAGTCCTCAAGAGAGGAACCGCCTACTGTGAATGTAGAGGTGTCAAATACATGGAGGGAACCGCTCTTGATCGCTTCCTCAACCTCAGCGACCTTCTCTGCAGTACCTTCTGCGATGGTTGCCTCGTTCAGTGCTGTGATCAGGCAGGAACCGTCCGCAAGACCCTGGCTCCAGTCTGTATCGATGGGTGTGCCGTCGATGACGCTCTGTACAGCATATGTGTAGTAAGGGCCCCAGTTGTTGGTGGGGGAAGTCAGAGCCGTGTTGGGCGCTGTGGGGATCATGTCGATGTTGTAACCTACGCAGGGAACGCCTTCTTCTTCACATGCAGCGGGCGCGCCTGTGGAATCAGCGTGCTGGGAGATCAGAACACAGTTGTCAGCGATCAGCTTCTTCGCTGTCTCGCCTTCCTTTGCGATATCAAACCAGCTGTTGGTGTACTGTACTTCCATGGTAGCGGAAGGGCAGACGCTTCTTGCGCCGAGGAAGAAGGATGTGAATCCGGAAATAACCTCTGCGTAAGGATAAGCGCCGACATAACCGATCTTCGCCTGCTCGGCTGTGATCTGTCCGGCTTCGATCATCTCGTTGAGCTTGAGACCGGCAACAACACCGGAGACATAACGAGCTTCATAGATCGCAGTGAAATAGTTGTGCATGTTCGCAAGGCCGGTTGTCGCAGCCTGATAGCCGGTCGCATGGCAGAACTGTACGTCCGGATACTCTTCTGCCGCGCGGATCATGTAATCCTCGTGACCAAAGCTGTTTGCGAATACGATCTGGCATCCCTGCTCGGCAAGGTCTGCAGCCGCGTCAAAACAGGACTCATCCTCAGGGATGTTGGTCTTCTCGATGATCTGCTCGTCTGTAAGACCGAGCGCTGTCTTCATCTCCTGGATGCCCTTCATGTGGGACTCTGTGTAGCCTTCGTTCTCATCGCCGACATAGATGACGCCGACTTTGATCTGGGAAGCGTCTACTGCTTCTGCCGCAGGAGCTTCTGCTTCGGTCTCAGCCTCTGCCTCAGCCTCTGCCTCAGTTTCCGCCTCAACTGCTGCTTCCTCAGCGGGTGCAGAGGAAGATGCAGAGCTTCCGCATCCTGCCAGAAGGCCGCCGACCATTGTCAGAGACAAAACAAGTCCGATCAATTTCTTTTTCATATTGTCCTCCTTGGTGAAAATAGATTGAACAAATTGAAAATAATGCACAGAGAATATTTTGTCAATTATGATTTCCACAGTTTTTGGTAAATATCATCATACTTTCTGGCTTATTTATACATTTTAGGGTTTCTATTGTGATTTAGAATTGCAAAAAGAATCCCATTTACTATAATGAAGAAAGACACAACCCAACTCCATACAGCAGAACACAAAGAGGTATTTCTTATGAAATTCATGGAAGACAGGATTCTAAAGGACGGTCAGGTCCGCCCGGGCAACATTCTAAAAGTCGACAGCTTCTTAAATCACCAGCTCGACATCACGCTTCTGAACGAAGTCGGCAAGGCCTTTTATGAGAGATTTAAGGACAAAGGCGTCACCAAGATTCTTACCGTAGAAGCATCCGGCATCGCGATCGCCTGCATGACCGCCAACTATTTTGGCACCCCCGTGGTCTTTGCCAAGAAATCCAAGAGCCGCAATCTGGACGGCGATCTCTATACCTCTGTCGTGCACTCTTTTACATACGGAATCGACAATACGGTCACGCTTTCCAAAAAGTTTCTGGGGGCGGATGATAAAGTCCTCATCGTCGACGATTTTCTGGCGAATGGAAAGGCGGTCAACGGACTTCTGGATATCTGCAGACAGGCAGGCGCTGAAGTGGTTGGCATCGGCATCGCGATTGAGAAGGGATTCCAGCGGGGCGGCGACGACCTGCGCGAGCGCGGCTATGACCTCTTGAGTCTTGCTGTTGTGGATGAGATGAGTGATACCGGAATTGTTTTTCGAAAAGAAGCGTAATACAAAAGGGACGGGCGTTCGCCCGTCCTTTCTTTCATTCATTTAATTGGTTTCGCCAATATTCATCTGTTCCTCGGCCGTCTCCGCCGTCTTGATCAGCTCGGCCACATCGATCCTCTTGGGATCCAGTCCAATATAGGTATTGAATTCACAGCTGTCCACAACGCAGCTGTTTTCTGTGTCATAGACAACAAAATTCAGTCCGATCCTCTGCACCGCATATTCCACACCGCCAATCTTAACCGAGCATGTCAGGTATCTGCCCGCGCCGCCGCCGGCGCCGCTCAGGCCGCCCTGGCTGATGACGGAATAGGGTGCGCCGTCACGGAGCGTGCCTGTCCGGCTCAGTTCTTCTTCGGAAAGCTCCTCCACGATCTCGTCTGGACTGACTACCGCATAATAGCTCCACCTATAATGCCCGCGCAAGTCCTCTTTGAGGCCCAGTGCCGCAAGTCGTGTGCAGATCTCCTCATTGAGTGAGTGCGAGGCGTCATCCCGGACTGCGACGAAGATCGTATACTGGGGATTCTTCGCCAGTTCATCCAAATAGGCGCAGATCTCTTCTTTTTTTAATGACAGGTCGCCGGTCAGCGTCGCGATTGTATACTGGCGTCCCGACTTACCTGTGACTATCGCTTTCATGGAGACATTCTTGTAGTTGAACGTAAGCGGATCCAGGCTGACTCTGTATACGCCCTCGTTCTCCCTCTGCATAGCCGTCGTGATCGTATTCGTTCCGTCGTCGGTCACAAGCTCTACCCGCTTGATCTTTTCAAAAATATTCTCAATCTCCGACACGCTGACAGTCATCGCGCCGGCCGTCTGATCAAACGCTTCGATCCTGATCTTGCCCGCCGGCATCTTTCCCTGCGCCGCAAGAAGGTCCTCGCTGTAGACATCGATATCAGCAAGATCGATCAGGAAATTGGACTTTTTGTCCATCTCCACGGCGACCGTGTCAGCTCCGTACTTCTCCAGTAAGGTGTCCTCATCGGAGAAGAGATTCGTGCCAAGTCCCAGGCGGTCGCCTTCGATCGTGCAGCCAAGCGCTGCAAGCGTGGTCGGGAACTGGTCCAAGGTGGAATATTCTCTGCATCTGTCCGGGTCCGCCGGTTCTGCATCCGCATTGAGAAACGCTGTGTACACTCTGCGGTCATAGGTGGCCGGCACGTTGTTACAGAAATCACTGTCCATGGTCGTGTGATCACCGCACAGTACGATTGTCGTATTCTCATAGAAATCCTGCTGTTTGATCCACTCGATGAACGCGGCTGTCTGCCTGCTCGAGCAGGCCATGACGTTCGCATAGTTATTGCCCGGATACTGCTCCGGGTCACAAAGCGCGCACAAATAGCCGTCTTCAAAATGCGTATCGACGGTCAGCATCGTAAAGTTAAAGGGCTCGTCGCTCTGTGAAAGCTCTGTCAGCCTGTCCCTTGCCGCTGCAAACAGTTTCGCATCTTCCATGCCCCAGAACACATAATAGTCCTGCGGGATCAGACCCTGTTCGATCGCCCAGTTATAGTCGTTGATCTCATAATCGCCATGCTGGGTAAAATACAGTCTTCTGCCGCCGAACGTCGCGTTGGAGCCCAGCATAAAGACGTTGTGATATCCCTCTTCCTTCAGAATATCTCCGATGTTGGTCACTTTCTCAAAGAAAGCGTCCTGGGTGTTCATCTTGTTAAAAGATCCTCTCTGGTCCTTAAAATCTTCTCCCAGGTCGATCTTAAGAGGCAGCCCCGCAGACTGGGCAAAGATCCCGCCCATCGTAAAGGTCGTGCCGGGCATGACCTTTCCTCCGTTGAGAAGTCCCGTATCGCCGGAGAAGTTCTCCCCTTCCATAGAAAGCTGTGTGAGCTCCGGAATGATGTTGGAGGGAAAAGCGCCGCCGCTCGCCGCGTCCGTATACGTCATCTCCATCGATTCCATATAGATATAGATGAGATTTCTTTTCTTTTGCGGGAAACGAATAGCGACGTCCGCCGGATCCACATAGTTTTCCTCTATGAATGGAGAATCTTCCATTTGGTTCTTCAGATAGCTCCCCAGCTGCAGTTTATGCCAGGCAAAACACAGTGTGCCCAGGATCATAACAAGGCCAAGGATCCTTTCCCAAAAGAGGATCTTCGCAGGGCTTTCCCTGCGCTTTCCCACCAAATAGAGAATCAGGCAGACCGCACTCATGAGCAGTGCGGGGACTACGCTTCTGAGTACGCCCTTCATAATGAGACCGTCACCGGTTCCCTCCAGCGGCGCCTTCAGCTGAAAGATCAGTTCATCCATGCGAAGTCCCGGCCATGTCGTAAAGACCCAACAGGCAAGAAAGACCAGGATCCATCCCATAAGGACCAGGGCGCCTGTCGCGAGCAGCGCACCTGTATTTTGTTGCGTTCTATTTCGTATCACTCTTTTCATATATACTCCGGATCGACTATTATTAGCCATATCAAACAATTATAGCCAGACCGTGACAAAACCGCAATCTCTTCATAAAAAAACTGCGGATTCAGTGAATCCGCAGTTTCCTCATAGAAAAAGCAGGTAGCGGGAATCGAACCCGTCTCTCCAGCTTGGGAAGCTGGCATACTACCGATGTACTATACCTGCTTATTTAACGAATCCATTATATCAAAAAGAACGGGCTTTGCAAGTATATTTGCAAAGCCCGTTTGTTGTCATGCAGACAGCGGATTATCTGCCGCTCTCTTTGATATATGCTTCTACCTGATCGACGGTGGGCATCACGCAAAGAGCGCCCTTCTTGGTTGTGACAAGAGAAGCTGCCGCATTTGCAAATGTAAGCAGTTCTTTCTGCTTGTCTGCATCCTTCAGGCCGTCGATGCCATATTTGAGCACATGCAGCAGAGCGCTTGCGCAGAAGGTATCGCCTGCACCGGTCGTCTCAATGGTGTTGGGATTGAGGAATCCCTCCACATAGACTTCCGTGCCGCCGCAGTATGCCTTGGAGCCGTCAGGACCGAAGGTCGCGAATACGAGCGGAATGTGATACTCATCGATGATCATGTGAATACCCTTGTCAAGATCCTCCTCACCGGTCATGAAAGTGATCTCATTGTCAGAGATCTTGAGGATATCGCACTTGGAGAGACCATAGCGGATCTTCTCCTTGGCCTTCTCTTCGCTGCTCCAAAGCGGAGGGCGAAGGTTGGGATCGAAGGAAATGAGGCAGCCTGCTGCCTTTGCAATCTCGAGGGCCTTGATCGTGGCTTTCTCCACTGTGTCATGGGTCATGGAAAGTGTGCCCAGGTGGAAGATCTTCGCGTTCTCGATCAGATCACGGTGCGCTTCCACTTCCTCTTCGGTAAGCATGATGTCTGCGCCGGGATTTCTGTAGAAGGAGAAATCTCTGTCGCCGTTGGGGAGCTTCTCAACGAATGCCAGCGTTGTGTGCACTTCTTCATCCATCTCAAGGCCTGTCATATCAATGCCCTGCTCCTGGGTCTTGGCCTTTAAGAGCTTGCCGAACATATCGTTGCCGACCTTGCCGATAAACGCGGTCTTCTTGCCGGCCTTGTTGAGCATAGCCAGCACATTGCAGGGCGCGCCGCCGGGATTTGCCTCAAACAGGTTATTGCCCTGCTCGCTTACGCCATTCTGTGTAAAATCAATGAGAAGTTCTCCCAATGCCGTAACATCAATTTTCTTTTCACAGCTCATATTTTTTCACCCTTTCTTCCTGCCTGTCAGGAACTGTTCCTTGCTCTGCCCGTCTTCAGACAGGGCCTTTTGTTCTCTCTATTGTACCTTAACTGAACAAATCCGTCTATAAAATGCGGGCAATCGAAACTCGCTTAATTTTATATGCAATCGCGATTGTCATGGCACGGCATTTCGTTTAGTTCTTGAAGCTGTGAACAGGCGCCGGAATTCGCCCGTGGCGATTGACAAACTCGTCGCAGCCGTAAGGATTGACCGGCATGATCGGCGCATATCCGAGGAGACCGCCGAATTCCACCTGCTCTCCCACGCCTTTCCCGATCACAGGGATCAGGCGCACCGCGGTGGTCTTTTGGTTGATCATGCCAATTGCCATCTCGTCCGCAATGATCCCGGCAATGGTTGTGTCTTTGGTATCGCCGGGAATTGCGATCATGTCCAGTCCCACCGAGCAGACGCAGGTCATGGCCTCCAGCTTTTCCAGGGTCAGGCAGCCGGCGTTGACCGCGTTGATCATCCCCTGGTCCTCGCTCACAGGAATAAACGCGCCGCTGAGGCCGCCCACATAAGAGGACGCCATGACGCCGCCCTTTTTGACCTGGTCGTTTAAGAGCGCAAGAGCCGCTGTTGTTCCCGGCGCGCCCGCATATTCAAGTCCCATCTCGCAAAGGATATCGGCTACGCTGTCGCCGATCGCAGGCGTAGGCGCAAGGGATAAGTCGATGATCCCGAACGGTACGCCGAGCCTTGCGGAGGCCTCCTTCGCGACGAGCTGTCCGACGCGGGTCACTTTGAAGGCCGTCTTTTTCACCGTCTCGCAAAGCGTCTCGAAGTCTGCGCCGTGCACGGATTCCAGGGCTTTTTTTACAACGCCGGGGCCGCTGACGCCGATATTGAGAATTCTGTCCGCTTCGGTGACGCCGTGGAACGCGCCCGCCATAAAGGGATTGTCATCCGGCGCGTTGCAGAACACCACGAGCTTGGCGCAGCCGATGGAGCCCCTGTCCGCAGTGCGCTCCGCCGTCTGTTTGATGATGGTGCCCATGAGTCTTACAGCGTCCATATCGATGCCGGTCTTGGTGGATCCCACATTGATGGAAGAACAGACCAGTTCCGTCTCCGAAAGCGCCTGCGGGATCGATTCGATGAGAAGCTTGTCCGCCTCTGTCATGCCTTTGGAGACGAGCGCGCTGTAGCCGCCAAGGAAGTTGACGCCTACGTCGTGGGCCGCCTTGTCGAGGATTCCGGCAATCTGGGCAAAATCCTCCGGACTTTTGCAGGCGCTGCCGCCCACCAGTGCGATCGGTGTGACAGAGATTCTCTTATTGACGATCGGAATCCCGTAATCCGTGGAGATCTCCTCGCCGACTTTCACCAGGTTGTACGCGCTTTGATAGATCTTGTCGTAGATCTTTTGTTTGAGGACCTGAAGATCTGCGTCAATGCAGTCCAAAAGACTGATGCCCATGGTGATCGTCCGAACATCCAGATTCTCCCTCTCTATCATTTTGTTGGTCTCGCGGACCTCTGAGATATTGATCATATGCTTGTATGCCTTTCCGTGTGTAAATCAGATCCTGCGCATTCTATATTTTGCATCAGATTCTGTGCATCAGGTTAAAGATTTCTTCCTTCTGGCACTTGATCTGTACGCCGATCTTCTCCTGTCCCAGCGTCGCAAGCTCGTCGGCTACCTGGCCGAACGGTTTCTCCAGGGTCGTCACATCCACGATCATCATCATATTGAAATATCCCTGGACGATCGTCTGGGAAATATCCAGAATGTTGATGTGATTTTCCGCCAGATATGTGCATACGCCCGCAATGATGCCGATCGTATCCTTTCCTACTACTGTTATGATCGCTCTCTGCATAGTGTCCTCCATTTGCCAGTTGTCAATGTCATATATTGCGGCAGCGGCTGCTGCCTCTTCATCCGCCTTCGCACCGGGCTGCGCCGCGCGGCGTCAGATCTCCAGAAGTGCCGACGGCTTCTTTCTGTCCGCAACAAGGATCGGCAGATCCTCGGGCCTGTAGTCCGCTTCCGAGCTCAGGATCTCCACCCGTACGGTTTCAAACGCGAGTTCCGGCAGGTTGTTCTCATGACTGAGGTGCCCCAGATAGATTCCCTTCATGTGGTCGTTGAGGACCCTCGAAAGGAGCTGTCCGCTCGCCATATTGGAGAGGTGTCCCCGGTCCCCCAGAATCCTTCTCTTGAGCGGATAGGGATAACGCCCTACCTGCAGCATATTCACGTCGTGGTTGGATTCAAGAAGCAGAATGTCCGAATTCTTGAGGCACTCCACTGTATAATCCGTGTAGCAGCCAAGGTCCGTGCAGACACACGCTTTCTGTCTTCCGTAATAGATCCGGTAGCCGACCGGGTCCGCCGCGTCATGGGAAATCCGCATGGGGTCGATCTGCATATCCTTCACCGTGACCTTCTCATCCGGACGGATCGCAACGAATCGCTCCGGGTCGATCTCTTTACATTTGTCCGATCTAAGGATCGCTTCGATCGTTCCCCTTGTCGCGTAGATCGGCATCTGCGATTTTTTGGCAATCATGGGGAGACCACTGATGTGGTCGGAGTGTTCATGGGTAATGAAGATTCCGTCGATGTCCCGAAGGTCCAGATCGAGGTCATGAAGCGCGTCCACGGTTCTCTTTCTGCTGATCCCCACGTCCATCAGAAGATGGGTCGTGTCCGATCCCACATAGATACAATTTCCGCTGCTTCCGCTTGCAATACTTTCAAATCTCATTTGTTTGTCTGTTACCTGTTCCTGTCATTTTCGTTTTGTTGCCTGCCGCGTACGGCCTATTGCGCGCACGAGAACTGCCTGCGGATCCTTTCGATCGCCGCATCGACCTGTGCCAGCGCGCCGTCCGGCCCGCCCAGTTCTCCGGAGTTGTCGATCACGACGTCGCAGACCTCGCGAAACTGCGCCTCGGAGACCTGTTTATTCATGATCGAGCGGATTTTTTCCTCTGAATAGCCTCTGGACGCCTGCAGCCTCTGTGCCCGCACGCGCTCGTCGCAGTAGATATACCACATGGAGTCCAGAATCTTGTCGTACCCGTTCTCCAGAAGGAGGGCCGATTCCAGTACAAAGAACTCCCGTTTTCCTTCTTTCCTCTCGCGCTCAATCTCATCCAGTATATACTGATTTACCGCCGGATGCACGAGTTGATTGATTTTGGAAAGAATCGCCGCATCGGCAAAGATCCGTCTGGCCATCTCCGCCTTGTTGATCTCTTTGTCCGGCAAAAGGAGCGGCTCTGCCATCCCCTTCCGGCCTTCTTCACTCTCAAGGAGCGCCACCAAGGGCTCGTACAGGGGGCCGCCCGGCCTTTCCAGGTCTTTGGCCGCATTGTCTGACATCAGGATCCTGCTGTTATAGTGTTCTTTCAGGTGGCGCAGGATCTCGCTTTTGCCCGCGCCTACGCCGCCTGTCACTCCAATCGTGATCATATTTATTTCCTTTTCGCTCATCATTAAATGGCTCCTTCTACAGGACCCGTCACATGTTCGTCCCCGCGCGCAGGGCAAAGCCCGCAGCGATCACTTGGCCATATACCAGTCGTCACCGGTATGTACGTCCGTCTCCAGCGCAACGTCCATGGCGGCCGCGTTGGCCATCTCCCTGGCCAGAAGCTGCGTCACACGCGCTTCCTCTTCCGGGATGGTCTCGATCAGGAGTTCGTCGTGGATCTGCAGGATCAGGCGGGAAGAGAGCCCCTCTTTGTGAAGCGCTTCCCACACGCGGATCATGGCGATCTTGATAATATCGGCCGCTGTGCCCTGGATCGGGGAATTCATTGCGACGCGCTCGCCAAAAGAGCGCTGCATGAAATTGCTGCTTTTCAGTTCCGGGATCGGCCGGCGCCGGCCGTACATTGTGACGGCATAGCCGTTTTCTTTGGCTTCTGCAACCAGTCTGTCCAGAAACGCCTTGATCCCGGGATAGGTTTTGAAATAGGCCTCAATATAGGCGGCCGCCTCCTTGCGGGAAATGCTGAGTCCCTGGCTGAGTCCAAAGGAGCTGATGCCGTATACGATTCCAAAGTTGACCGCTTTCGCATTGCGCCTCTGTAAGGGCGTGACCGCCTCAAGCGGCGTATGGAAGACCTTGGAGGCCGTGATCCTGTGAATGTCCTCGTTCTCCTGATAGGCCTCGATGAGCTCGCGGTCTCCCGACATGTGGGCCAGGATGCGGAGCTCGATCTGTGAATAGTCCGCGTCCGCAAACCGCATGCCGTCAGCCGGAATGAAAGCCTTGCGGATCTTCTTTCCCATCTCTGTCTTCATCGGGATGTTCTGGAGGTTGGGATCCGTCGAACTGATCCTGCCCGTCGCCGTGATCGTCTGGTTGAAACTGGTGTGGATCCTCCCATCCTCTGCGACAAAGGCGGTCAGTCCATCGGCGTAGGTGGACTTGAGTTTGGTGACCGCCCTGTACTGCAGGATGTCGTTTACGACCGGATAGTCCGGCGCCAGCTTTTCCAGAACGCCGGCCGCTGTGGAATATCCTGTCTTGGTCTTCTTGCCGCCGGGCATGCCCAGCTTCTCAAAGAGAATGGCGCCTAGCTGCTTGGGAGAGGCGATGTTGAACTCTTCGCCGCAGGCCTTGTAGATCCCCGCTGCCAGGGCGTCCGCCTGTTCGCCCAGACGGGCGCTGTACTCTGTGAGCGCTTGCGGCTGTAAGCGAATACCGATCCGTTCCATATCATAGAGAATATAGCTGAGCGGACGTTCAATGTTTTGATAAAGGGGCATCATACCCTCGCGGGAGAGTCTTTCAAAGACGGGTTCCGCCGCCCTGCTGAGAACGGAGGCCATCTGGCACGCATAGCGGATCAGGTCTTCCTTCTGCTCCTTGTAGGCGCTTGCCACTGTATGCTTGTCAAAAACCTGCTTCCAGGTGGGGAAGGACTCCTCCAGGTACTCGGAGGCAACCATGTCCGGCTGGTAATCGCTCTGCAGCGGATTGCACAGATAGCAGGCCAGATGCAGGTCTGCGAATCCATCGAGACGGATCCCATCCCGGAACTCTGTTTCACAGTCAATCTCCCAGATCGGATACTGGTTCTTAAGTCCGAATACGGCGATCATCGACTTTTCAAAAGTGCCTTCCGCACTTTTTGCCGCTTCACAGGCAGCACGGACCGAAAGACGCAGCTGATGAAGAAGCGCGGTCAGGGTCTTCTGTGTCAAGTCCTCTGCGCTGCCGTCTGCATGAGCGTCCAGAAAGACTGCCTTTTTGCCGTCGCAAATCGCGGCGCCATAGAGTTGTACCGGATGGTCCGCGCCATACTGCACGGGGTCCATGACAGGATAGACGCCGATGGCAGGAAAGCCGGGTCTCTCCCCTGTTTGCACCGCGCGAATCAGGCCTGTCACCGTCTCCTCCGCCTGCGCTTTGTCTGTCACAACGCGCACAGACAGTTCCTCATGACTGTCCGCCGCGGCTTCCGTGTCAAAGCGGGGCAGCAGCGCTCTGAACCCGAGTTCTGTGTAGAGCTTAAATGCTTCCGGTGTGTAGAGATTGCCGATGCGGGCCTCCTCCCACTCCATGGGGACGTCGCAGTCCGTCTTAATGGTCACAAGAAAGAGGCTCAGTCTCGCCTTGTCCTCATTCTCGGACAGATTCTTTTTGAGTGCAGGCTTTTTGATCTCCTCCAGGTGGCTGTAGACGCCGTCGACACTTCCGTAGTCCACGATCAGCTGCGTCGCCGTCTTCTCCCCTACTTTGGGAACGCCGGGCACATTGTCGGAGCTGTCGCCCATCAGCGCCTTCACGTCAATGAACGCGGTCGGCGTGACCTTGTAGGTCTCGAGCACATCCTTTGCGTAGTAATTTTCGATCACCGTCTGCCCCTGTCTGGTCTTGGGAATCCGGATACAGATGTGATCCGTCGCGATCTGCAGAAGGTCCCGGTCGCCCGATACAAGGGAGACTTCCATCCCTTCGGCTTCTCCCCTTCTTGCGAGTGTGCCGAGAATATCGTCCGCTTCCAGCCCCGCCTGCTCCCGGATCTGCACGCCCATGGCCTTGAGGACTTTTTTAACCAGGGGGACCTGTTCGCGAAGTTCCTCCGGCATCGGTTTCCGTGTCCCTTTATATTCCTTGTAGGTCTCGTGGCGGAACGTCGGCGCATGGACGTCAAAGGCCACCGTTAGGTAATCCGCCTTCTCCTCGTCCAGAATTTTGAACAATATATTTAAAAAACCGTATACGGCACCCGTGTGCACGCCGGCGGCATTTGTGAGATCCGGCATGCCGTAATAGGCCCGGTTCAAAATACTGTGCCCGTCTACGAGCACCAGCTTTTTTCTGTCTGCTCTCATCATTGTTTGCAGTTCCTTTCCCTATCAAGGTTCCGGCTTGGATCGCAGGACGCTTTACTGATAAAACAGGATCACGCTCATCACGATCGTAAATGTGGCGACTGTCAGAATTTCCCAGGCAATGGCCGTCTTCTTGACCGCGTTCCTGGTCCGGAGCCTTTTTCTTTGCAGTTCCATTGTTTTGGCAAGGTCCTTGTCCACATCAAACGTATCACCGGACTCCAGTCTCTCCAGGCCTTCATAGATCAGATATTGAATCCGCAGTTCGTCCCTGCAGTCCTCACATTCGTCGTAGTGATCCAGAAACTCCGCCAGCCTGAAATCGTCGAGGCTGTCATCCAGAAACGCCCGGATCAGCCCTCTAAACTCTTTGCAATCCATAAGTCACTCCATGCAGCGGGGGACGCCCCGCCAATCGTTATCATACCAGTGCCGCCGGCGAAAAGGACTCGGGAAGAAGGTCCCTGAGTGTGAACACTTTGTACTCCTCTGTGCTTTTGGCTACAACGATCGTAAAATCGTCAGGATCACAGAATTCATTCATCACCTGCCTGCAGCTGCCGCAAGGCACGCTGTATCCTTCCGGCGTCTCGCTGCGGCCGCCGGCCACGGCAATCGCGACGAACGCGCACTCTCCTTCACTGATCGCTTTAAAAATGGCGGTTCGCTCGCCGCATACCGTATCCGGATACGCCGCATTTTCAATATTGCACCCGCCATAGATCTTTCCGCTTTTGGTAAGAAGCGCCGCGCCGACCGAATACCCGGAGTACGGGCAGTAGGCCCTTTCCCGCATTTTCAGCGCTGTCGTGATCAGGGTCTCGATCATCTTAGGCGGTAAGGCTGCGCCGCTTTGTACGGCCTCCATCCTCTTTTGTTCCATTAACGCGCCCTCCTGTCCTGTTTGTCCAGGATCTTCACGGCCTCGATCGCAGTCCGAATGGCACCCGTCGTATCGCGGACGACCGGATTATCATACCCGTATTTGGCCCTTGTCTGATTGGCCATGACAAGAAGGACTGTGCCGCATCGGACTTTGCGGTATTGGCTGACGATAAACAGGGTCGCCGATTCCATTTCCGACGCAAGACATCCCATTTTCATATAGGCGTCCCATTTTTGCAAAAGGATCTGACTCTGCGGAAGAAGCTCCGGATTGTGCTGTCCGTAAAAAGCATCCTTACAGTGCACGACGCCGATATGCTTTCTAAAAGAAAGCGCGTCGGCCGCCTCTTCGAGCGCCTTTAACACGTTATAATCAGAAACGGCGGGATACTCGATCGGCGCATACTCCTGCCCGGTCCCCTCCATGCGGACTGCGCCGGTTGCGATCACCAGATCGCCGCTGAGCACCTCCTCCTGCATGCCGCCGCATGTGCCGACCCGGATAAAGGTGTCAGCGCCGCAGTTGACGAGTTCCTCCATCGCAATCGCCGCAGACGGGCCGCCGATGCCGGTGGAACATACGCTCACTTTCACACCATCCGCGTATCCGGTATACGTAACAAATTCACGGCTGTCAGCAACCAATACCGGATCTTCTAATAATGCCGCGATCCTGGCGCAGCGCTTGGGATCGCCCGGCAAAAGGACATATCTTCCGATCTCTCCCTTCGCCACCTGGATATGATATTGCCTTGCGGGATCTACTGAATATGCAGGAATCATGCTGTTTCCTCCCTTCTAAGATACATGACAACAGTGAATGACAATCAAATAGGATCTTTTTTTCTGTGTGTATGGTCTTGTGCCAATCGGCGCACCGGGCTTTGGGCCTCTGGACGCGATCGCCCTCTACCGCAGGACTCTGCGCAGTACATAGCGCAGCGTCAGTACGTCGACAGGCTTTGTGATATAGGCGTCCATCCCGCACTCCGCCGCTTTGCGCCGGTCCTCATTAAAAGCGTTGGCCGTCATGGCGATGACGGGGATCCTGGCCCTGCTTCTGTCTGACAGAGAACGGATTCTCTCCGTTGCCTCGTATCCGTCCATGACAGGCATCTGGATATCCATCAGAACCGCCGAGTAGTACCCGGGATCTGCGTTCATGATCTTCTGCACAGCAGCCCTTCCGTTCTCCGCGACCTCCACTTTGAACCCATCCTCAACCAGCATTTCCTCTGCGATCTCCCGATTGAGCGGATTGTCTTCGACAAGAAGAAGTCTCCTCCCTTCGATCCATCCCACCTCGCTCTTTACGCCGTCCGGGAATGATTCCTCCACGCGAAAGATCGCCATATTGCCGTCGCTGTCCTGTTCAAGGACCTGTCCTTTGTTCTCCTCTTCCTCTATAGACGCCACTTCCGCTTCTCTGGCCGGCCTAAATTCAAGATCGACGATAAACTGTGTACCGATATTCTCTTCGCTTTCCACGCGGATCGTCCCGCCCATCATGTCGACGATCCCCTTGGCAATGGACATACCAAGGCCGCTTCCACTGGAAGTAATGCCGCCTCGGCCGCTTTCTCGTTCAAACGGTTCAAAAACGCGGTTGATAAACTCTTTGGAAATACCGATTCCGTTATCGGTCACGCGAAATTCATACCCGCAGTACCTGCGCCCTGCGCCTACGGATTTTTGCCGGATGCTGAGGCAGATCTGCCCGCCCGGATTGGTGTACTTGATCGCGTTACTGAGAAGATTGATCAGGATCTGTGTGATCCTCGTCTCATCGCAGAATACTTCCGACACGGTCAGGTTGTCCGTATCGACGGTAAAGGTCAGCTCCTTCATAATGATCTGGGGCTGCAGCATGTTGCGGATCTTATCGACAATATCGTTCAGGTCGCACTTCTTTTCATTGATCGTGATGCGCCCGCTCTCGATCCGGCTCATGTCCAGAACATCGTTGATAAGCCCCAGCAGGTGATTGCTGGATGTTCGGATCTTCTCCAGCGCATCTTCCACCCGCTCCCGATCCTCAATATGGGCAGAGGCGATATTGGTGAACCCGATGATCGCGTTCATCGGCGTTCGAATGTCATGGGACATATTGGTCAAAAACGTGCTCTTAGCGGAATCTGCGCTCCTCGCTCTGTCTAAGGCCCCCTCGAACAGCCTTCTCTGCTGCAGCTCCCTGCTCATTTCATCCTGGATGCAGGAGACGCCGATAAAGGCCATGGGCCCTTCCTTGGCCTTGATCATGCGCATTCGGAAGTACTCCGGCCCTCTGCTTGTGATCGAGCGAAAGACAAAAGAGAAGAAATCTTCTGTCTCAAAGCGGCTCTTCAGGCTCTCAAGGCTTACCGCGCTGACAAAGAGATCATAATCGTATGAGTAAATACAGTTATCCGCAATATCCAGCATCGTTGCCGAAAACCGGTCCTTGAAAAGGCCTGACAGGCTTCTGGCAAAGCGTTCCGCAAGCTTAAAGATCTCGTAGCTGTCATGGGCAAGGTCCAGCATCAGCGCCGCTTCATATTCCCGCAAAAGCGCGTCAAGGATCACCCTCTGCCGGGATGACAGCGCGCTGCCGGGTTCACTCCTGTCTATTGTATGCTCATCCTTGGGATTTGTGCTCTTTCTCATATCCTGATGCCTCTCTATGGCAGTTTCTGCTTCCTGTGTATTCACTTATTCCCTTTTTGAGGGAGTCATTGTATACTTAAAACTCTTACTATGATACCATTTCAGAGGTAAAAATCTCAATATTGCGCATAATTTCCTGTTTTAATTTGTTGAGAACATGTTATAATAGGCAGAAACATGCATCATTGTATACAATAATTCAAAGAGGAGGTACGAATGAATAACAATCCAAGCTTCCCCCACGACGATAATATACTCGCACGGTTTTTCGGAAGGTCCTCTAACTATACAGACATTCCCAACCAGCTCTTTAAAGAGCACAATGTAAAAAAAGGTCTGCGAAACGAAGACGGCACAGGCGTACGTGTCGGACTGACCAAGGTCTGCGACGTTATCGGATATACCAAAGACGAGGAGGGGAACGTCATCCCCTGCGAAGGCGATCTGATCTATCGCGGCTACAGCATACGGGATCTTTTAAAGAACCGCCAGCATAACTGCGGCTATGAAGAGACCGTCTTCCTTCTTCTGTTCGGCTATCTGCCGGATCGCACAGAATTTGCCAATTTCAGGAAATCTCTCTCCGACCGCTATGATCTGCCGGCAGATTTCCTCACCAACGATATTCTGCGAAATCCCTCCAGAAATCTGATGAACAAACTGCAGTCCTGTACGATCTCCCTGTATAATTACGCGCCCGATCCCGACGCACAGGATACCTATCAGACACTGCTCAAGGGCCTTGACCTGGTTGCCAAGTTCCCTTCGATCGGCTGCTATTCCTATTTTGCCAAGATGCACCACTTTTACAGGCAGTCGCTGATCATTCACTATCCAAGACCTGAGTATTCCATTGCCGAGAACATTCTGTATATGCTCCGCACAGACGGCAAGTTTACAGATCAGGAGGCCTCCGTACTCGATGCGCTCTTACTCATCCACGCAGAGCACGGCGGCGGTAACAACTCTACCTTCACCAACGTTGTCATGGGATCCACCGGCACCGATCTCTATTCCGCGATCTGCGGTTCGATCGGATCGCTCAAGGGCCCCAAGCACGGCGGCGCCAATATCAGTGTCAACAAGATGATGCAGCAGATCATCGCGGATACCAAGTATTCCTGTGATGAGACACTGATCCGCTCCATTGTGGACCGTATTTTGGACAAGGATTATTATGACAACTCCGGCCTCATCTACGGATTTGGCCACGCCGTTTACACGCTGAGCGATCCCCGATGCGAACTGCTTCGCTCCCTGTGCAAGAAACTTGCGGAGGAGCAGGGATGTCTGGAGCGCTATGCCTTCTATGAAAAGTTTGAGTCCATTGTCAAAGAAATGGTCTGCGAGAGAAGGGGGAAGCCGATCTGCGCCAACGTCGACTACTATTCCGGATTTGCCTACACCATGCTCGGCATCCCGGAGGACCTGTTCACGCCGCTCTTTGCCATCGCGCGCATCGCCGGCTGGGTAGCCCACAATATTGAGAACAAGATGTATGACGGAAAGATCATGCGTCCTGCAACCAAGTACATCGGCGAGCATCTGCCCTACGCAGACATGAAGATCCGCTGATCACCGGCAGCATAAAAGAGAATAAAAAAGAACTGCACTCCTGTTATGGAATGCAGTTCTTTTTTATGTTTCGAATGAGTCTAAATTGTAAAAGGTCTTACGGCGCTCACTCCTTGCCGCTCCAGCAGTAGGTGCACAGATTGCAGGAAGGAAGATCGATCGCATCCATCATATCGTCGAGACGGTGATAGTGCAGGGACGTGAAGTTGAGCTCCTTGCGGATTTCCTCGAGCATTGCGTGGTACTGGTCGGAATCAGGATCCGTATACTTTTCCAGTATTGCGTCGGAAAACTTGTTTGTTCCCTCTAAGGCCTCCATCTTTCTTCTCGTGATCAGCTCCTGCTCGGAGTCGGATCTGGAGAAGTTCAGGTACTTACAGCCAAAAACCAGCGGCGGGCAGGCCGGTCTGATATGGACCTCCCTGGCGCCTGAGCTGTACAAGTACTCCGTCGTCTCGCGCAGCTGCGTGCCGCGAACGATCGAGTCGTCGATCAGAAGAAGGCGCTTGCCGCCGATCAGCTCGTGGATCGGGATCAGCTTCATCTTGGCGATCAGATCCCTGCGGCTCTGGTGCGTCGGCATAAAGGATCGGGGCCATGTAGGCGTATATTTGACGAAAGGCCTGGAATAAGGCACGCCGGATTTGTTGGCGTAGCCGATCGCGTGTGCAACGCCCGAATCCGGGACGCCGGCGACGCAGTCGGGGTGAATATTGCCGCGCTTAAGGTCGCGCTCTGCCAGTTTGGTGCCGCATCCGTAGCGCATATCTTCCACATTGACGCCCTCGTAGCTGGAGGCGGGGAATCCATAATAGATCCACAGGAAAGTGCAGATCCGCATATCGTTTCTGGGCGGGACGACCACTTCATAGCCCTCCGGCGTAATGAAGTCAATCTCTCCGGGACCCAGTTCCTTTTCGAACAGGTAGCCGAGGTTCAAAAAGGAGAAGCTCTCAAAACATACGCAGTAGCCGGAACCGGTCAGTTTTTTGCCAAGGATAGCGGGTGTCCGCCCCCACCGGTCTCTGGATGCATAGATTCCTTCCGGCGTCATGATCAGCATCGTCATCGATCCCTTGATCACTTCCTGCGCATACAGGATTCCCTCGACGATACTGGCCTTTTGATTAATAAGGGACGCTACCATCTCCGTGGGATTGATGTCGCCGCCGCTCATCTCCAGGAAATGAGAATGGTTGCCTGCGAACAGCATGTCCGTCAGTTCCTTGCTGTTATTGATCTTTCCGACCGTTGTGATCGCATAGGTGCCGTGATGGGAGCGGACGATCAACGGCTGCGGTTCATAATCGCTGATACAGCCGATGCCGAGATTTCCCTTCATCTTCACAAGGTCCTTTTCAAACTTGGGTCTGAAATTGGAACTCTCGATATTATGAATTGCGCGGTCAAATCCCTTTTCCCGATCATACACCGCCATACCGGCCCTTCTTGTGCCGAGGTGGGAATGATAATCCGTTCCATAAAACAAATCAAAGACGACGTCTTCACGCAGTGCTGCGCCAAAAAATCCACCCATACAGTCTCCTTCTAATGGTTGTATCCACGATCAATGGTGCCTTTCCATACTGTTTTAATATTATCATCCGGCAGTCCATTTTGTAATCTGTGGGAATACACTAAATCCAAAGGCTTTGGTGGGTGGATTTTGCTATATTGCACAAACTTAGCGTATTGAATTTGTTCAAACTAGTCAGTACAAGCTTGTATGAACGTCAAGATATCGCGATAAACCGTTTCCTTGTCCGTCTCGTTGAGGATCTCGTGCCGCATGCCCGGATAGATCTTGAGATCGACCCGGGAGAGTCCCAGCGCATTGTATTTCTTACAAAGCCACTTGGGTCCCTTGCCCATGCGCCCGACCGGGTCGTCCTGCCCTGCGATAATGAGGACCTTCTCCGACTGCGAGATCTTCTTGAGCTCCTTGCTGCTCCATACCTTGGAAAGGCCGCCCATGAATTCCTTCCAGAAGCCGCCTGTGTTGTCGTGGCCGCACCAGGGATCATCGATGTAGGCCTGCACATTCTCTTTGTTATAAGAGAGCCAGTCATAGTCCGTTGCACGGTCCTTGATCGCTTTTGCAAAGCCTCCCACGCCCATATTCTGCAGCGTTTCATTGGTCTCAAACCAGTTCCAGTCATGGACCAGCGCGCGCGCCATCCGGTAGCCGGTCCTCATCAGGGCCTCCTGTCCCCCGTTGGAGCCACAGAGGATGATGCCGCTGGTACAGTTGTGAAACCGTTCCATAAAGGACTGGACCATGAACGAGCCCATGGAATGTCCCATGAGAAATGTGGGGAGCCCATTGGCGGCCGCCTTAAAGACCATGACGCGCAGCGCCTCCACATTGTTTTTGTACGCGCCGAGCGGCCAGCGCTCCTGCAGCTCCGGGGACGCCGCGTTCCTGCCCTGCCCATAGGCGTCCAGGCACCATACGTTCACGCCATGTTCATTGAACCACTTTGCGACGCCGTCATAGCGAAGCGCGTATTCATTCATCCCTGTCATAATGGTCAGATTGGCGGTCGCATGTTCCGCCGGCCAGCGCCATCCCTTCAGGATATCCCCGTTTTTGATCCTCACCTGAAACTCTTGAGCCATTGTCGTCTCCCCCTAATAAAAGAAGAGGAACCCTATGCCGGATCCATTCCGTCATCGCAATTCCTCTCCTGCCTTTTTCACAAAGTATAGTGCCTCCTGGAAGCTCAACCCTCTGCTGCCTGTATCTCTTCGTTCGCAACGTCAACCAGTGCCGAAGCCGCTGCCTGACGCTCAGCCTCCGCCTGCATGCTGCTTGCCTGTTCCGCTTCCTGCTCCGCCTGCACTCTGGCAGCCTTCTCCGCTTCTCTGGCGGCCTTCTCCGCCTTTACGACCTTGCGGCAGTCGCTGCAGATGGTGGGAATATGCTCCCAACCCTTGTTGATCCGGAACGTCTTGCCGCATTTGGCGCATGTGCGGTCTTCCCAGTTCTCTTTATCTTTTTCAAAACATGCCTTGCAAAGATTGGGAATGTGCTTCCACTCCACGTTATAGCGGATCGGGACGCCGCAGATCCGGCAGGGTTTCTCTTTCCACTTCGCCTGTTCCTTGGCATTCTCTGTCTTTAAGTACTCAAGTCTTGCATTAAATCCGTCCCACGCTTCCTGCACCTTGTCTCGTAAGACTTTCTGTGCATCCAGGGCCTTGTTAAAGGCCGCGCGTGCCTCATCGAGTTCCGCAAAGCAGGCTTTCTTGGACTCATAGATCTGTGTCAGTGTCTCCTGCATGGACTGGGCCAGAGAACGGTGCTCATCCGCCGCGTCGCGGTCACCGCCGGCTCTCTCGCTTCTCATTGCGTTGTATTCAGAATCAATCCCCTTTTTCAGGTCCGCTATCTTCGCATTAAATGTCTGAATCCTGCTCCCTGTCTCATTTAAACGCGCCTTGGTCTCATCTGTGTTTTTCTTTGCTGCTGCATATGCAGATCTTGCACTGCTGAGCGCCTCGCCAAGGCGGGACAACTCCGGATCTTTCCCAGACATGTTTCAAATTCCTCCTGTAAACCAATACTCTTTTTCATAACAGTCCCTTTGCCGGGACCCTCACCTATTTATTATATTTTCGTAATGAAAAAGTGTAAACAAAAATTTGTAAATATTGCACGCAACGGTCCAAACTTTGACCAGTCTTTTATAATAAAGTGCCTTATATACTACGAAGAATCGTTTCTATTTTGTCCGCGCCGACCTCATCCAATTTGAGGATCAGCGACACCTCGCCGGTCCTGTCATTGACAGACTGATGAAGCGGCGGCAGAAGTTCCGCGCCGACCGCCAGATACAGAAGCTGGCATACAATGGACTCGGACTCTGTCCACTGGATCTTTTCGCCATATCCGTTTCTTCGTATGCGGATCATGTTGACCGGATAAGTCACGGGATAGGTCCTCTGACTTCTGTTGTCACCGCGCAGATGGAACATCTCAAGCTGCCCCAGCATAAAGCGAAGGATCTCGCCCGTCTGTTCACTGTAGATCCGCTCGGCGCTGAGCGCAATATCCCGAAAGCTGACTTTGACCGGTTTCTCTTCGCCAAGGAGTCTCACAACGACCGTCCCCTGATCTCCGGGGCGTGCTTCTTCTGCCGACTCTTTGCCGGCTGTGCACCAGCGGAACAGCTTTCTGACGTTGATCTCATTGAGCTCCCAGTGATTCTTTTTCTGCTTCTGATGATAGTCGTCAAACACGCGCGCATAGGCGCCCCATCCCTCTTTGACGGTATTGACGGCCGATTCATTTCTGCCGTACTCCCTGACAGAGCCGGACAGAAGCTCCTCGATGTAGGCCGTCCTCTGCTTGTCGTCGTGGCTGATCCTTCCAAGGATCATGTCAATCCGCTTTCGAAGGCCGTCATTGGGATAGAAGATCGCATTCTTAAAGACAACGGCAAAGCGAAGCGCGCTCTCCGGCTCCATGCCGGATACGGCCGCGAGATAGAGCAGAAATCGCTCGCACTGCAACTGCGTCATCCTGCGCAGATAGCGGCAGGGATGATCGAGGAAGTCCTCGTCTTCCATGATCCTGTCAAATGATCGAAACTCCTGCTCAAATCCCTCGCTCCGGGTCTCTCCGCGGATCTCTGTGAGGCGCTGGAAATAATTCTTGTGGTTGTAGACCGCTTCGCTGCGAAGTCCGCCGTAATTGAATTTCCAGGAGACAGCCGCCTTCTCAAAGAAATCGCGAAGCGCCGCCGTCTCACCTGTCAGCCCCGCGGCCCGCCATCCTCCGATCCTGTGCATCAGCTGGCGTGCGCCGTCATTGGAGGGGTTCTCCAGCCAAGTCAGCGCGGCCTCCGCAAATACGGCAGAATCGTGCTCGTCCTTGCCATTGAGCGCGCAGCAAAAATCTACGAATTTTTCCTGCTCTGCGCGTTCCATCCCTTGCAGCGCCAGAATCGGATCCTCTACGAAATTTGGATCTTCCAGTATTTCGGCAAGGTGACCCAGGTCCTCCGGAATGATATTCTCGGCGATCACATGTCCATAGGCCGCTTCAAAGGTCTCCCACTCCGCCTTGACCGTGTTTCTGCACTTTCTGTAGTTATAGCGCCAGATGGAGACCAGATCCCAGATACTCTGTCCGATCGCCTCCATGCGGTCTTCCTCGCTGTCGTTTTCCCAGCCGAAGAAAGAATCCATCTCTATGCCGTTTTCCTCAGTGGGATCCGTCAGCCAGCGCATGATCAGATAGGCAGCCAGGGCCGCGTTCTCGGGTGAACTGGAGGAAGCGTGCAGCATGGTCAGGAAGTGGATGCTCTGCTCCCGGTTCATCTGTTCCTTTAAAAAGCGAAGCGGTTCATTCTGGAACTGCGGAATATTGAGGACCGCCTCATCCAGATACAGATCCGGCACGATCGGCTCATGCCCGTCTTCCGGAATGCTGCGGAAATACGCGCCGTATTCCTCCCATTTGTCCGATACGGCTTTGCGGCAGCCGCACTGGTTGGTATGCCACATATATGCAGCGGTGCGCAGGTACTCGTTGAAAAAGGCTCTGCGCTTCACATCGTCCTTAAAGTCCTGGCTGTTCATATCCATGTGGACCATCAGCGTAAGCGTCTGGATTTCCGGATCCTCCGGATACTTCACATAGATATTCATCAGGTTGCCAAAGTCTCTGACAAATTCCTTGCAGCTCTTATCCGCGCGCACTGCGACCGGCGCGCCTTTCGCATGCTCGTACTCGTAGATGGTCTCTGCCAAAAGCGTGATAAAATGAAGTCTCTCCTCCTCCCGGATGCCCAGCAGATATCCGACGGGGTTTTCCCGGAACATCCGATCTCCCAGATTCATGTCGTAGATCTTGAGTTCTTCCGGAATATCCTCCTGGGCCCTCACAGCGGCAATCCATCTGGCCCTGTACACAGAGGCCGACTCCTGCCATTCTCTGCGGCACAGAAGCTGGTTGTCCCTGAAAAACTGGCCGGTCACGCGGTACCTATTGTTAAAAAAGTCCGTGACTTCCTGCATGGAGCGGAAGTTCTGTCCCGCGATCCATGCATTGAGACGCCGCACAGAGAGATCTGAGCGCCGGACCAGATACTCGTTGACAGCCAGTATATAATCCGTCTCGAAATAATCCTCAGACCCATTCTCGATCGCGATCAGCGCCTCCAAAAAGATCAGGCACCAAAGCCTGTCTCTCATGGGCGCCCTGCTCAGGAAAAAGGTCGGAGAATCCATGTATTCTTCACTGTTCTTAGCCGTTCCGGAGAGCACTGCAAAGCATCGCTTCTCCGTTTGTTTCATATTGAGATCATCCATACGTTTATCCGATATCCTTATCGTCAGCGATAGTTTTGTATGTTTCCTTCCGGGATCTTAGTGGATCTCGTTGAGATCATACGGCGTCAGCTGATAGACGTAGTAATTGAGCCAGTTGCTGTAAAGCAGATAGCTGTGCGCGCGCCATTCCAGAAGCGGCTTGCCTGACGGATCGTCACCCGGGAAATAATTGACCGGGATCGCGGTGCCAAGGCCCTTTTTGGCGTCTCTTGTATATTCATCCCTGAGCGTATTGCGGTCGTATTCCGCGTGCCCCATGATAAACACTTTTCGGCCGTCTCTGGACATACACAGAAGAACGCCCGCCTCTTCCGATTCCGCGAGGATCCGCAGGTCCTTGCAGGCGTGGATGGCCCGCGCCGGCACCTCTGTGTAGCGGCTGTGCGGAATGAGGAAGTAGTCGTCGAAGCCCCTGACAAGAGGCTCTTTCCTGTGGCGCACCTTGTGGGAGTACACGCCGAACAGCTTCTGCGGCAGCAGACGTTTCTTGAAGCCGTAATGATAATAGAGACCTGCCTGCGCGCCCCAGCAGATGTGGAAGGTGCTGAACACATTCGTCTTACTCCAGGCAAATACCTCGCACAGCTCCGGCCAGTAGTCCACCTCTTCATATTCCATCTTCTCAACCGGCGCGCCTGTGATGATCAGACCGTCAAAGCGCTGGTCCCTGAGCTGGTCAAAGGTATAATAGAACTTCTGCAGGTGGGACATCGGCGTATTCTGGGACTGATGGGAGCTCATTCTCATGAATGTGACGTCGATCTGCAGGGGCGTATTGGAGAGCATTCTAAGAAGCTGCAGCTCCGTCTCCTCCTTCTTGGGCATCAGATTCAGTATGCACAGCTGGAGGGGTCGGATGTCCTGGTGAGACGCCCTGTTCTCGTCGACGACGAACAGATTCTCATTTTCCAGTATTTCCTTTACCGGCAGATCATTCTGTATTTTGATAGGCATGAATAGTTACCTCCCTTATCCATTTCTTTCGCCGATCATCGCCAGGAAGTCTTCTTCAGAGAGGATTGCGATTCCAAGTTCTCTGGCCTTCTTATTCTTGGAAGAATTTGACGTGACGTCATTGTTGATCAGATAATCCGTCTTGGCCGAAACACTGCCGGCCGCCTTGCCGCCCAGGCTCACGATCAGGGCCTTGAGCGCGTCCCTGTTTGCGAAGTGATTGACCTTCCCGGTGATCACGAAGGTCTTGCCGGCGAGGATCTGCGGCTTGTCTTCTACAGCTGCTCTGACAATATGCAGTTCCCCGATCAGCGCGTCAAAGGGCTCTGCCGTTCCGGATTCCCGGAAGTAAGCGTAGACGTTCTGCGCAAGAACCGGGCCGATTCCCTCGACGCCGGAAAGTTCCTCGATCTCCGCCTCTTTGATCTTGGCCAGGTCGTCTCCAAAATGCGAACAGAGGATTCTGGCGCCCGAGATGCCGATTCCGGGGATACCGACTGCGCAAAGGACTCTGGGCAGCGTCGTCTCTCTGGATTTCTCGATCGCTTCGAGAAGGCGGTCGCAGGATTTCTTTCCGAATCCTTCCATCTCTTCGATCACGTCCCTGTGGGCGTCCAGGTGGTAGATATCCGCGAAGGTATGAATCAGGCCGGCTGCGATCAGCTTTTCCAGCGTCATCTCTGAAAGGCCGTCGATGTTCATCGCGCTGCGGCTGACAAAGAGCGAGAAGGACTTGATCTTCTTGGCGGCGCAGTCCGGATTGGGACATACCAAGACTTCCGTGTCATTGTCCTGACGGATCATGGTGGGCTGCCCGCAGACCGGACATTCGACGGGAATGGCAAGCGAGCCGGATCCCGTCAGATTCTCCGCGATCTGGGGAATGATCATGTTGGCTTTATATACGGTGATCCTGTCGCCAATTCCAAGTTTCAGTGCTTTGACAATGCTGATGTTGTGGACGGAGGCCCGCCTTACAGTCGTGCCCTCCAGTTCCACCGGCTCGAAGATTGCAACGGGATTGATGAGACCCGTTCTGCTCGCGCTCCACTCCACCTCTGTGAGAGTGGTCTCCCTGATCTCGTCCGCCCATTTAAAGGCGATCGAATTTCTGGGAAACTTGGCAGTCGTGCCAAGGGACTCGCCGTACGCGATGTCGTCGAGCGTCAATACAAGCCCGTCCGAGGGAATGTCATTCTGCGCGATCCGCGCCTCGAATTCTCCGACCTTATCTGCCACATTGTCCGGCGTCACGCGGACATATTCCACCGTTTCAAAGCCCTGCTCACGCAGAAACTCCATCTGCCTCTGTCTGGAATTGTCAAAAGAGAGCGTCCCGGCCTGCACCAGAGAAAAGGCGTAGAAGCGCACTCTGCGCTTCGCTGTGATCTGGTTATTGAGCTGCCGCACACTGCCGCTGCACAGATTTCTGGGATTTTTGTAGCCGACGTCTGAAAAGTCGCCGGTCCTGGCTGCCTCCGCCTCCAGTTCGGCGTTGATCTCATTAAAATCCGAGTAGCGGATCACCGCTTCTCCGCGCAGGACGATCGGCTCCTTGCAGGGAATTCGCAGCGGGAGATTCTTAAATACGCGCGCATTGTCCGTAATGACTTCGCCGATCTCGCCGTTTCCTCTTGTCACCGCTTTCTGCAGCGTCCCGCCCTCATAGGTGAGGACGACCGTAAGTCCGTCCAGCTTCCAGGACAGAAGTCCTTCATGGCCGCCCAGCCAGTCCGTAAGCGCAAACCGGTCCTTGGTCTTATCCAGGGACAGCATGGGACTTGCGTGCCGCTCCTTGGGGAGGTCCTCTGCGGCCGTATACCCGACGTGCACGGTGGGCGAGCCCGCAAGGACAATGCCGGTCTTTTCTTCGAGTGCCGACAGCTCGTCATAGAGCTTGTCGTACTCGAGATTACTCATAATCTCCGTATCTTGATTGTAATAGGCCTCCGACGCGCGGTTTAAAAGCGCCGTGAGGTGCTTGATCCGCTCGTACTCCTGCTCCGAAGCGTTCTCCCCGGGGGCTGCGCCCATCTGATTATCGTTTACTCTCACTTCCGATTCCGGCATGTTCGTCACCTGCTGATTGGCTTACTTGTGTTTGCTGCTTCTTGTGCGGCTTCCGCTCTTGTCGCCGCGCGGCTGCCCGGCCTGCGCGATCCTGTAGAGTTCATCGAGTTCCTCACCGCGGATCTGCCTCTGCTCACCCGGCTTCATGGCGCCGAGTTCGATATTGAGGACGCGCACCCGCTTGAGCTTCTTGACCTCATTTCCAACGGCACGGCACATCCTGCGGATCTGGCGGTTGAGTCCCTGCGTCAGAATGATGCGAAATGTGTAATCGCCGAGCCGCTCCACCTGACAGGGCCTTGTCTTGACTTCCAGATCTTTTAAGAAGACGCCCTTTCGAAATCTCTCCAGATCGGCGTCCTGGATCCTGCTCTTTGTGCGCACGATATACTCTTTCTCGTGCCCGTTGGATCCACGCATCATGGCGTCGATCAGCGCCCCGTCGTTGGTCATCAGAAGAAGCCCTTCCGAATCCCTATCCAGGCGGCCGGCGTAGGTCAGCCTGACAGGGTAAGAAAAGGCTTCATCCAGAGTCCTGTCAGCGTGCGGATCTCTGGCCGTACAGGTCACTCCAACAGGTTTATAATAAGCAACTACAACTTTCTGCAAGGTGCCGGCAAGTGTTCTTCCGTTTACGGTGATCTCTTCCGTCCCCGCAACACGCATGCCCGGCACTGCGACAGCGCCATCCACATTGACACGGCCCGCTTCGATCAGGCGGTCCGCTTCCCTCCGGGAGCAGATCCCGCAGGAAGCAATATAGTGATTAAGCCGCATACCCGGTCTCGTCTGTTCACTCAATGATATAGCTCCGAAATTCGCTGCACTGCATTTTTATTCAAAATACAGCTGCTGTGTTCTCTCATAAACGCAAGTGTCTTGTCGCTGCAATTCACCATCGTCCCGAATTCGTTGACACGCAGGATCCTGCTGTCATAGTCCGGCGATGCCTGACTGGTCTTTTCCAGGATCAAATAGTAAGATCCCGTGCTCTCTACATAGTAAACGGAACTTCTGATTCCCGGCTCTCCCGCCAGCATACGACTGCAGGAAGCCATGGCAAGGATCGAAGGAAACCGAAATACATAGGTGCCGGACTTCGATACCGTCTGATTCTTCACCGTTGTTCCGTTTCCACGTGCCTCCGCCGTCCTGTTTCCGGCAGCCATCTCCTTCTGCAGCGCTGCCGCTTTTCCGGTCATCTCCTTGGTTCTTGCCGATACAGCCGGATCCTGCGAGATGGTCAGGCTTACGGAATGGTCCGGAAGAACCGATATTCTCATGGACGTATAATCGTTCTTCATGCTCAGATTGACGGAATTGGCCGCTTTTAAGATGACGCCCCTGATAAATTCTACCGCATTCTTCTTGCGGTCAAAGAGATCATCCAGGTTAATCCCGTGCTTTTTGAGGTCATCCTGCGTGATGATGCAGTTTATGGTTGTTTCATTGATCTTTCTAAACTTCAATGCATTCCTCCACGTAAGAATTTATAATCTTCTGACTCACCATTATACAACACTGTTTTTGCATGCGCAATTAGAGGCCGCCCTGCGTCACTTGGAACTCATAAAAAGAACGCTGTGCAGAATTACTGCACAGCGTCCCTTATAATCTTGTACCGAATTATTTAGCAGCAGCTGCCTGTGCCATAACTTCCTCAGCAAAGTTGTCCTGTCTCTTCTCGATACCTTCGCCGGTCTCGAAACGAACGAACTCTTTGATGGTGATCTTGGTGCCGTTGGCTTTGCCGACCTGATCCAGATACTGACCAACGGTCTGCTTGCCGTCCTCTGCACGGACATAAACCTGATCGAGCAGGCAGATTTCCTTGAACTCTTTGTTCAGTCTGCCGATGAGCATCTTCTCGATGATGTTCTGAGGCTTTCTCTTGTTCTCAGGGAGCTTGTTGTTCTCTTCGATTGCCTGTGCAAGCAGGATCTCTTTCTCGTGCTCTTTGTAATCATCCGGGATATCAGCCTGGCTGATGTACTTGGGATTCATAGCTGCGATCTGCATAGCTACGTTTGTAAGAGCAGCCTTTACATCGTCATTGACAACTTCGGTCTTAGCATCAACGATAACGCCGATTCTGCCGTGGCCGTGCAGATATGTAACAACGCAGCCTTCCTTCTCTTCGATTCTCTTGAATCTGCGGATGCTCAGCTTCTCGCTGATGACTGCGATCATGTCAACCAGGGAATCCTTTACGGTCTTCGCTGCGTCGTCGATCCAGCTTTCAGCCATGAATGCGTCGATATCCTCAGCGGCGCTGTTCAGAGCCTGCTGTGCGACCTTTGCAACGTAGGTGCGGAACTTCTCGTTCTGTGCAACGAAATCGGTCTCGGAGTTTACTTCCACGACTGCTGCCTTGCTGTCGTCGTTCTGCGCGATGAGGCAGATACCCTCAGCTGCGATTCTGCTGGCCTTCTTCTCAGCCTTCGCCTGTCCCTTCTTTCTCAGGAACTCGATTGCTGCGTCCATATCGCCGTTGGTCTGTGTGAGGGCCTTCTTGCAGTCCATCATGCCCGCGCCGGTTACTTCTCTCAACTGTTTAACCTGTGCTGCTGTAATTGCCATAATCATTACCTCTCTTCAAAATAATTTATCGGATCAAACCCTTATAATAACAGGGTTTTACTTACAGAGTTCTTAATGACAGAGTAAATATTACAGAGTTCCTTCAGCTGCCTGCTCTGCTTCGCTTGCAGCGGATTCCTGTGCCAGCGCGTCCTGCTCGGAAGCGTCGACATTCTCTTCACCCTGCTTAGCCTCGATCACAGCGTCCGCCATCTTGCTGCAAAGAAGTTTGACAGCACGGATTGCGTCGTCGTTGCCGGGGATGATGTAATCAAGCTCTTCGGGATCGCAGTTTGTATCGCCGATACCGATCAGTGTGATGCCAAGTGCGTGAGCCTCTGCGACGCAGATTCTCTCCTTCTTGGGATCGATGACGAAGATTGCATCCGGAATGTGGGTCATTTCCTTGATGCCGCCGAGGTTCTTCTCAAGCTTCTCCCACTCTTTGTTGAGCTTAGCAACTTCCTTCTTGGGAAGTACGTCGAATGTGCCGTCCTGGGACATCTGCTCGATCTTCTTGAGGCGCTCGATTCTGCCCTGGATGGTCTTGAAGTTGGTGAGCATGCCGCCCAGCCATCTCTCGTTGACATAGTACATGCCGCAGCGCTCAGCCTCAGTCTTGACTGCATCCTGTGCCTGCTTCTTGGTGCCTACGAAGAGGAGGGTTCCGCCCTGCTCAGCGATCTCGAATACTGCTCTGTAAGCCTCGTCAACCTTTACGACAGACTTCTGCAGGTCAATGATGTGGATTCCGTTTCTCTCTGTGAAGATGTAGGGAGCCATCTTGGGGTTCCAACGTCTTGTCTGGTGACCGAAGTGTACGCCTGCTTCAAGCAGCTGTTTCATTGTAACAACACTCATTTCTTTTCCTCCGTGTTTGGTTTGTTCTTCCGCATTTTCGTGTGCAGTGATCAGAAGGTTTGCTACCACCCTGCCGGGTCAGAGCCCGGGTAGAGCACCGGTATCTGCCAAAAATGCGTGCTTACTATTACGCAACATTAGAATATTACCACAAGCAAAAAGCTCGCACAAGTGTTAGTTGCGCGAACTTTCAGACTTTTTCCTATTTTGACGTCAAAACACCGGCGCCTGCCCAATCACAGCCCCTGGTTCTCGGGATCCACCTGCTTTTTGAGCTCCTTGAGCTCTCCGTAGATGGCGTCGTTGAGGACCTTGATGTAGGTGCCCTTCATACCGGAAGAGCGGGATTCGATGACGCCCGCGGACTCAAACTTTCTGAGCGCGTTGACAACGACGCTTCTTGTGATCCCCGCCTTGTCGGCGATCTTACTGGCTACCAGGATTCCCTCGATGCCGCTCAGTTCCTCGAAGATATGCACGATCGCATGCATCTCTGTGTAGCTGAGCGTATTGATGGCGGACTTGACGACGTTGATCTTGCGATTCTCCTCTGCCGTCTCCTCTGTCACGGCGCGAAGCATTTCAAGTCCGACAACCGTCGTGCCGTATTCGCACAGAATGATATCGTCGATGTCAAATCCGTCGCCGTTATTATAGATAAATACGGTGCCGAGTCTCTCGCCTGCGATCTCGATCGGCGCGATGATGCCCACATTGCTGCAATCCTCTTCTTTGACGAAACCAAGTGTTCCCAGGATCACATTTTCGTTGGTGGATAATACACCCAGGAAGCGCTCGTTGAGCGCCGCGTCGATAAAGGTGCCGACCTGATCCGTGATCAGATCACTCAGGATCGGGATCTCCTTGTACTCGCCAAAACCGAGCACCTTCCCCTTCTTACTGATCACAAGAATGTTGGATTCGAGCACATCGCTCATCACTCTGCAGATATCGCTGAAGACGACTTTCCCGGTGTCATTATTATGAAGCAGTCTTTCAATTTTTCTGGTGTTGTCCAGAAGTTTCACATTTCCAATTGCCTGTGTCCTGTTCACTTCTATACCTGACCTTTCAGTATACTGATTATCAATTTCCGGATGTCATTCCTCAGATTTGTTGTCTTCTACATAGCCGCAGTCCTGGTCTGCACAGACCAGCCTGTTTCCTTTTTCCAGCATGATCCCGCCGCACCTGGGGCATCTCTTCGCAGACGGCTTCTGCCAGCTCATAAAGTCGCACTCGGGATTTCCCATGCATCCGTAATACTTGCGGCCCTTCTTGGTCTTTCTGACGACGATGTCCTTGCCGCACTTGGGGCAGGCTACGCCGATCTTCTCATAGTAGGGCTTGGTGTTGTGGCACTCCGGGAATCCCGGACAGGCAAGGAATTTGCCGTGCGGCCCATACTTGATGACCATATGCCTTCCGCAGTTCTCACAGACTTCTTCCGTCTCCTCGTCCGCGATCTTGACCTTTTCCAGATCGATCTCCGCCTGCTTGACCGCCTCGTCAAGATCCGGGTAGAAGTTTTCAATGACGGTCTTCCACTTCACGCTGCCATCCGCAACGCCGTCGAGAAGTCCCTCCATATGTGCTGTGAAGGCAGGATCGACAATCGAGGGAAACGCGCGCTTCATCATGGAATTGACAACTTCGCCCATCTCCGTCATGTAAAGGTTCTTATCTTCTTTGACAATGTAATGTCTTGCCAGGATCGTTGTGATCGTCGGTGCGTACGTGCTGGGGCGGCCGATGCCCTGCTCCTCCAGTGCCTTGACCAGCGATGCCTCCGTAAAGTGCGGCGCCGGCTGCGTAAAGTGCTGTTTGGGATCAAAGTGATCGAGGGTGAGCACGCTGTCCGTATCGAGATTGACTGACAGCTTCTCATTCTTTTCTTCCGACTCCTCCTGGTTGTATACGCACTGATAGCCGTCGAAGAGAAGCCTCGATGTCGAAGCCGTAAACAGGTATGTTTCATCCGCGCAAATGCGGACCTGCGTATTCTCAAATTTCGCTGCACTCATGCGGCTTGCGACAAAGCGCTTCCAGATCAGGTTGTACAGACGGTACTGGTCTCTCGAAAGAGAGTCCTTAATCACAGCCGGAAGGAGTTCGAGATCGGTGGGACGGATTGCCTCGTGCGCGTCCTGGATCTTGGCCTCGTTCTTGCCGTTTTTCTCCTGCCTGAGCAGGTATTCTTCGCCGTAATGCGCGCTGATATAGCCGGCTGCGGCTGCCTGGGCCTCATCGGAGATGCGCGTGCTGTCTGTTCGAAGGTACGTGATCAGCGCCACAGTGCCGCTGCCCTTGACCTCTACGCCCTCGTAGAGCTGCTGCGCGATGCGCATCGTCTTGGACGTCGAGAAGTTGAGTGCGCGGCTCGCTTCCTGCTGCAGGGTAGAAGTTGTAAAGGGAAGGGGAGACTTTCTTGTCCTCTCAGACCGCTTGACCTCTGTGACCTTGAACGCCGCGTCCTTCACAGCGTCTGTGATCGCTGTGACCTGGTCTTCTCTTTCCAGTTCCTCTTTGACCGCCTTTTGCTCTTCGCCGATTCTTCCGTAGTAATGCACGACAAAAGGCTTTTTACTGCCATCTGCCGCAAGGAATGCGTCCAGTGTCCAGTATTCCTTGGGGATAAACGCGTTGATCTCTTCCTCTCTGTCCGCGATCAGTCGAAGCGCCACAGACTGGACTCTTCCCGCGGAGAGGCCTCTCTTGACCTTCTCCCACAGAAGCGGCGAGATCCTGTACCCCACGACGCGGTCCAGTATTCTTCTTGTCTGCTGCGCGTCCACAAGGTTCATGTCAATGCCTCTTGCGTTCTTTAAGGACTCTGTCACCGCTTTCTTCGTGATCTCGTTGAAAGTAATGCGGTACACTTCCTTGTCCTTCATCTCATCGAGCTTTAAAGCGGCCACCAGATGCCAGGAGATTGCTTCGCCCTCGCGGTCAGGGTCCGTTGCGAGATAGATGCGATCGGCTTTTTTGACTTTCTTTCTAAGATCCGCCAGCAGTTCTCCTTTGCCCCGGATCGTTATATATTTTGGCTGATAATCATTGTCGACATCGATTCCCATTCTGCTCTTGGGAAGATCTCTGACGTGGCCATAGCTGGCCGCCACTTCGTAATTGGATCCCAGAAACTTCTTGATCGTCTTCACCTTGGCCGGCGACTCCACGATGACCAGATTATGCTTGCGTTTACGTGCTGCTGCCATAATAACCTCTTACTGTGTATTGATTTAGGTCCGCCCGAATTATCACATAACTTCCCGTATCATCGCTGATTTATGAAAAGATTTGTCACAAAACAGACAAACTTCGGGTACTATAACACAATTTCATCTCTATTTGCAAGACCTTTTCATGAACCGAAAAGCTTTCTTTTTCTCTCGATCATCTCGTCTATATTGCTCATATAGATCTCCACCTCCTTGGCGTCGTCGCACCGCTCGATCCGTCCTCCGGGGAAGACGCATTTGGAGATGCTGCCGGCGCCGAGGGCCAGGATCGACTGCTTCTCTTCCATGATCAGAATATTATAGATGCCCGCTTTGCCCTCCCGGGCGTATCCGACGTTCTCGAAGTTGCCGGACATATTCTTCTGCCTGTACAGATAGTAGGGCTTCATGCCCATGTCCGCCGCTCCCTTCGCGGCGATCTGCATGCTCTCGTCCGTGTTGTTGATCGACGTAAAGCCGTTTTTTTCGATCCATTTGTGGAGCCTGGAGGCTCTTTTGATCGCCAGGGAGTGGACCGTCAGATCGTCCGGCTTCAGGCCCCCGATCACGTCAATCGTGTACTGCACGTCCTCCGGCGTCTCACCCGGAAGTCCCAGGATAATATCCATGTTGATATTGTCAAATCCGGCTTCCCGCGCCAGCGTAAAGGCGTCGATGGTCTGCTGCGCGCTGTGCTGTCTGCCGATCAGCTTCAGGGTTCTGTCCAGCATGGTCTGCGGATTGACGCTGATTCTTTCTACGCCGCATTCCTTGAGGACAGACAGCTTCTCGGCGGTAATACTGTCCGGTCTGCCCGCTTCGACCGTAAATTCCTGCAGCCTTCCCAGGTCAAAATACTGCCCGATCATTCTGATCAGCCGCTCCGACTGGGCCGGCTCCAGCGTCGTGGGCGTGCCGCCGCCGATATAGAGGGTGTCCAGTATTTTGCCCTCCATAAGAGGCGCGGAGGCCGCCATTTCCCGCTCCAGCGTGTCCAGATAGGCGTCGACCCGCGCCTTCCAGGACGAGAGCGGAAAAGAAGTAAAGGAGCAGTACAGGCAGGTCGTCGGGCAGAACGGAATTCCCACATAGAGGCTGTAGCCGTCCTCATAGTGGATATCCGACAGGATCCGCCGCTCCCGGTCCGCGATGTCGGCCGCAAGGGCGGCTTTCTCGGAGCTCACCAGGTGCTCCCTCTCCATAAAGAGGGCGGCTTCTTCCACCGAATCTCCCTCTTTGAGCCTTGTCATTGCGATCTTGGTGGGGCGGATGCCGATCAGCTCGCCCCAGGGGAGTGTGGTCCCCGTATGCGCGCAGAGCATCTCGTACAGGAGGTGTTTGGCCGCCGTCTTGCACTCTGTGCTCTTCTCGTTATAAACGATTCCCTCCGGCGCCTGCACGCTCTTTGTGACTGCAGGCTGGTCCGCCGGCAGGATCGTCATGTCAATGTGGTCGTTTTCAAAACAGACACGAAGAAAAGCCGGTTCGGGATATTTCCTTACGTCCGGCTCTCCAACAAATACCTTGACTGTCTCCTGGGGATAGAATGCTTTCAGGAGAGAGTGGATTTCATATCTATATAGTTCGATGTTTTCTACAGCTATCATTTTTTGGTCTACCAGTTATCTTTACGCGGGGACCGTTTCCCGGTCCCGCGCCGTATTATACAAAGTAATTGTATTTCTTTTCGTGCTCGATGGACGTAAATCCGCCGTGTCCGGGATAGACGATCGTATCGTCCGGAAGCGCAAACAGTTTGCCCCGCACAGACTCCACCAGATCGTGCATATCGCCGGTCGGAAGGTCCGTTCTTCCCACAGATTCCTCAAACAGGGTGTCGCCGCTGATCAGGATCGGCGATCCGCCTGTCTGTTCCGCGTCTATATAAAAGCAGCAGCTTCCCTCCGTGTGGCCGGGCGTGTAGATCATTGTAAGCGTGATCCCGGCGACTGTGACCGACTCGCCGTCGATCAGATAATGATCGGCCGTGACCGCGCAGGGCCTTCTGATATCCGACGAGCCGTTCAGCGAAGCGTCATTCATGAACTCTCTCTCATAAGCGCTCGCGTAGACAGGCGCGCCGCTGGCCTCCCGGAGCGCCTTGACGCCCAGAATGTGGTCAAAATGGCCGTGGGTCAGAAAGATCGCCTTGACCGTAAGCCCCTGCTTTGTGAGTTCCTCATTGATCTCCCTGCCATGGTCCGCGGGATCGAAGACGATCGTCTCGCTCTCCCCTTCCCTGTGCAGGTAATAGAAATTGGTCTGGATCATGCCGACCATATAACATCCAATGACAATTTTCTTCATCGTGTCCTCCCAAGGAAAAACAAAATCAGCCGTTGGTTCTCTTGACGGCCTGTACGCCCTTGATATTCTGGAGTTTGCCGCAGATCTCCTGCAGTTCTTCGATACTCTTGACTTCAAAGCTGATCGTCAGTGTCGCGATGCCGTGCTTACTGGTCATCGTGTTGACTTTCAAAATATTGATATTTCTCTCAAAGAAATTCTTGGTCACGTCGTTGAGAAGGCCCGCCCTGTCGTTGGCATAGATATTGATCTCGGATACGAATCCGGCCTCTTTTTTGTCCAACGCGCCTTCCGCCCAGGCCGCTTCGATGACGCGCGCCTTATTCTCCTCGTCAAGATTCACGACATTGACACAGTCTGCGCGATGGATCGAGACGCCTCTTCCGCGGGTCACAAATCCAACGATCGGATCGCCGGGCACCGGATTACAGCACTTGGAGAAGCGGACTGCCACGTCATGAATGCCCTTGACGATGATCGATCCCTGTCCCTTGCTGTGCATATGGGGCTTGTGCTCGGAGATCTCTCGCAAGACTTCCTCATCGCTGAGCTGCTTCTTGTGGTCCTCCTCATAAAGCTCGTGGAGCTTGTTGACGACCTGTCCCTCTTTGAGTCCGCCGTGTCCGATCGCCGCCAGAACGGCGTCCCATTCGCGGAAGCCATACTTGCGCAGGATCGTCTCTTTATACTCAGGCTTTAACAGATCCGCGATCACATATCCCTTGGACTTGCAATACGCGTTCATCAGTTCCTTGCCGCTGGCGATGTTCTCTTCCTTCATCTCCCTGCGGAACCACTGATTGATCTTATTGCGCGTAGAGGCGCTCTTGGCGATACTCAGCCAGTCCGGGCTCGGTCCCTTGGAGTTCTGGGACGTCATGATCTCGATCCGGTCTCCGTTGTGGATCCTGTAATCGATATTGACGAGCTTTCCGTTGACACGGGCGCCGATCATCCGGTTTCCGACCGCGGAATGAATGGAATAGGCAAAGTCGATGGGCGTTGAGCCGGCCGGCAGATTTTTGACCTCGCCGCGGGGCGTAAAGCAATACACGCTGTCCGAGAACAGGTCCAGATCGCTCTTTAACAGATCCATGAACTCCTTGTTGTCGGACATGTCTCTTTGCCACTCCAGGATCTGGCGCAGCCAGGCGAGCTTCTCCTCTTCTTTATTCTCGGGGTTCTTGCCATCCGACTCTTCCTTATATTTCCAGTGCGCCGCGATACCGTATTCAGCGGCCCTGTGCATGGCGAAAGTGCGGATCTGGATCTCAAAGGGCTGGCCGGTGGGACCGATCAGCGTCGTGTGCAGAGACTGATACATATTAGGCTTGGGCATCGCGATGTAGTCCTTGAACCTGCCGGGAATCGGCTTGTACATCTCGTGAATAATACCCAGTGCGGCGTAACAGTCTTTGACGGAATCCACGATGATCCGCACTGCGAAAAGATCATAGATCTGGTCCAGTGCCTTGCCCTGGTTGACCATTTTCTTGTAGATGCTGAAAAAGTGTTTGACACGTCCGTCCACCTTGCCCTCGATGCCGGCCTCTGTGATATGCTTCTTCACGTCGAGCACAATTTCCTGGACGTATTTCTCCCGCTCGGATTTGCGCTGTGCGACCTTCTCTACGAGGTCGTAATAGACGTCCGGCTTGAGATATTTTAAAGAAAGATCATCCAGCTCGACTTTGATCCTGGAAATTCCGAGTCTGGATGCAATAGGCGAATAGATATCGATCGTTTCCTGCGCGATCCGGATCTGCTTCTCCGGCGGCATGTGTGCCAGGGTGCGCATATTGTGGAGACGGTCGGCAAGTTTGATCAGGATGACACGAATATCCTTGGCCATGGCCAGGAACATCTTGCGTAAGTTGCGGGCCTGCATTTCCTGCTGGACCTGGGTCTTGTCGTGGTAGTCGCCGGAAAGCTTGAGTTTTTCCAGCTTGGTGACGCCGTCGACGAGCAGCGCGACGTCGGATCCGAACTGTTTCTCGATCTCTTCCTTGGTCATGATCGTATCTTCTACGACGTCATGCAGAAGTCCCGCTGTAATGGTCTCTTTGTCGAGCTCGAGATCTGCAAGGATCAGCGCGACGTAGAGAGGATGGATGATATAAGGCTCGCCGGACTTTCTCTTCTGTCCTTCGTGCGCCTTTCTGGCCACTTCATACCCCTTTTCGATCAGAGAGATATCGTCAGAGGGGTGATATCTGCGGACACGCTCAATAACGTCCGAATACAGTTCCTCCGGGCTTAAAAACTCACCAATATCCTCGATCCTTCCGCTGTCAAATTCCGTAAAGGCTTTCTCAGAGATGTTGTCGGTCATGCTGCCAACCTGATCCTTTCCGTTTTCTGATTTCTAAACTTTTCATAGAGTATTGCCATTATAAGATTATTTGTCAAGTACGTCAAACAGTATTGTCTGAAAATTATCCGGGATGTGAGAATATAACAGCACCTACGTCCGAAATGCTTCGCATTACGGACTATGGGCGGACAGAGGCGCTTCGCGCCTTGAACGGGGTGTGATTATAAAACAGCACCTACGTCCGAAATGCTTCGCATTACGGACTACCGGCGGACAGAGGCGCTTCGCGCCTTGTCCGAGATATGATAATACAACAGCACCCACGTCCGAAATGCTTCGCATTACGGACTATGGGCGGACAGAGGCGCTTCGCGCCTTGTCCGCCCCGAATAAGCATAAAAAAACGGCCCGATGAACAAGCTCATCGGGCCTTATTATTTATGCTTATTCGAGGTGCTGTTTTATATTACATCATCCCCGCTCCGCCTGCGGGCATGGGCGGCATGGGCTCCTTGATGGTAGCGACAGCCGCTTCTGTTGTCAGGAAGCTGGATGCAACGCTGGTAGCGTTCTGCAGCGCGCTTCTGGAAACCTTTGCGGGATCCAGGATGCCCTGCTCGATCATGTTGACATACTGCTCTGTGTATGCGTCGAAGCCGATGCCTTCCTCGGACTCCTTAACCTTGTTGACGATGACGGCGCCGCCAAGGCCTGCGTTCTCAGCGATCTGGTTGAGAGGTGCCTCGAGAGCCTTCAGAACGATCTGTGCGCCTGTCTTCTCATCGCCTTCCAGATCCTCTACTGCCTTCTCGACAGCCTTGGATGCGTGGATGTAAGCGCTTCCGCCACCGGGGATGATACCCTCTTCTACTGCAGCGCGAGTTGCGTTCAGCGCATCCTCCATGCGGTACTTCGCTTCTTTCATCTCTGTCTCGGTTGCTGCACCGACGCGGATGACTGCTACGCCGCCTGCCAGCTTCGCAAGACGCTCCTGAAGCTTCTCTCTGTCGAAGTCGGACTTGGTCTCTTCGATCTGCTTCTTGATCTGCTGTACGCGGGATGCAAGAGCAGCCTTGTCGCCTTCGCCGTCCACGATGACGGTGTTCTCTTTCTCAACCTTGACGCTCTTCGCGCGTCCGAGCTGATCGATGGTAGCGTCCTTGAGCTCAAGACCGAGGTCGGAGCTGATGACTGTGCCGCCTGTCAGGATTGCGATATCCTCCAGCATAGCTTTTCTTCTGTCGCCATAGCCGGGTGCCTTGACAGCAACTACGCTGAATGTGCCGCGCAGCTTGTTGACGATCAGTGTGGTGAGTGCTTCACCTTCCACATCCTCTGCGATGATGAGGAGCTTTGCGCCCATCTTGACGATCTGCTCAAGAAGAGGAAGGATGTCCTGGATGGTGGAGATCTTCTTATCTGTGATCAGGATGTAGGGATCGTCGAGAACCGCTTCCATCTTGTCCATATCGGTTGCCATGTACGCGCTGATGTAGCCTCTGTCGAACTGCATACCTTCGACCAGATCCAGCTCTGTGAGCATGGTCTTGGACTCCTCGATGGTGATGACGCCGTCCTTGGAGACCTTCTCCATCGCGTCAGCGACCATCTTGCCGACTTCTGCATCGCCGGAGGAAATGGTTGCTACGTTCTGGATGTGCGCCTTGCCGTTGACAGGTGTGCTCATCTTCCGGATTGCTTCTACTGCTGCGTCTGTCGCCTTCTTCATGCCCTTTCTAAGGACGATCGGGTTTGCGCCTGCAGCCAGGTTCTTCATGCCTTCGTTGATCATCGCCTGCGCAAGAACCGTTGCTGTGGTTGTTCCGTCGCCTGCAACGTCGTTGGTCTTGGTTGCAACTTCCTTGACCAGCTGTGCACCCATGTTCTCGAAGTTATCTTCCAGCTCGATCTCTTTGGCAATGGTAACGCCGTCGTTGGTGATCGTAGGAGCGCCGTAGGATTTGTCCAGTACTACGTTTCTGCCCTTAGGGCCAAGTGTGATCTTCACTGTATCTGCAAGTTTGTTGATGCCGGCAGCCATAGCTACGCGTGCGTCTGTGCCGTGTTTAAGTTCCTTTGCCATTTTAATACCTCTTTTTCTATACTCTAATCTTACATGTATATATGATTACTCGATCACAGCGAGGATGTCGCTCTGCTTGACGATGATGAATTTCTCGTCCTCGAGCTTGACCTCTGTGCCTGCATACTTGGAATAGATGACCTTGTCGCCGGTATTGACTTCCATCTTGACTTCCTTGCCGTCAACAACGCCGCCGGGGCCGACAGCAATGACTTCTGCCTGCTGGGGCTTCTCTTTCTCCTGACCGGGAAGAACGATGCCGGATTTGGTTGTCTGCTCAGCTTCGAGCTGCTTAAGAACGACTCTGTCTCCTAAAGGTACTAACTTCATACTTACGCCTCCTTCATTTCGCGTGAATGATCTTTTTTAAATCCAATGTTTTGGAATTGTTAGCACTCATCTACATTGAGTGCTAACTCTAGTTGGTATAATAGTTTTATCCCCATTCGATTGCAACTTTGCAAATTACTGCTATTTCTCTTATTTTCTGCTATATTCTATTGTTTTCTTCATTATTCTCACATTTGCTTTATTTGCACAAGTTTTTCATCTTTAATAATTAGTTTATATTTACGAATCCTCCCCCTTTCCTGTTCAGAGGGTCTTGCATACCGGATAGCACCGTGCTATAGTATATGTAGTTTTTAAAACTACATTAAGTGTTTTTTAAAATCAAGGAGGCATGTTATGACTGTTAAAGAACTCAAGGTTTTCTTCAAAGAACATCTCGTTCCTTCTCATTTATATAACCTCAAAGGCGGCACACACGGAGGAAGGATCTGTCTTTCTAAGACCCGGCAGAACAGCTGGGAAGTCTATTTTTGCGAGAAGAAGAACAAGATCGGTCTCATGCAGTTCGCGACCGAGAGCGAGGCGTGCCAGCGGATGATGGACGAAGTCCGCAAAGTCATGGAGCAGATATACGGCGTCACCTGGAAGGGACTAGCCTGATCAGGCGTTGCGCCATGCCAGAAATATAAAGCCCATATACTACAAAATTTATAATAATCCCGTTATAAAACCCGGTTTCAAAGTGATCCTTTGGAGCCGGGTTTTTATTACCTTTATAACAGCTTTTTGCATGCAGATATAGAAAAAAGGGGAACTGCCAAAGCAGTCCCCCCTTACAATCACATTGCTATGCAATTATTTCACATCGCCGTTTGTGATCGCTGCCTGTGCTGCTGCCAGTCTTGCGATCGGTACACGGAAAGGTGAGCAGGACACATAGGTCAGGCCGACCTTGTTGCAGAACTCGATGGAAGCGGGATCGCCGCCGTGCTCACCGCAGATGCCGAGCTTGATGTCAGGGCGAACCTTGCGGCCCTTCTCAGCAGCCATCTGGATCAGCTGGCCAACGCCGTTCTGGTCGAGGTGTGCGAAAGGATCGGACTCATAGATCTTGCTCTTGTAGTAGTCGGTCAGGAACTTGCCTGCGTCGTCACGGGAGAAGCCGAAGGTCATCTGGGTCAGATCGTTTGTGCCGAAGCTGAAGAACTGTGCTTCTTCTGCGATCTCGTCAGCCATCAGAGCAGCTCTGGGGATCTCGATCATAGTACCGATGTGGTACTCGATATCGGAGCCTTTCTCCTTCTTGACTTCCTCAGCGGTCTCAACAATGGTCTTCTTGACAAATGCAAGCTCTTTCTTGTCGCCTACCAGAGGAACCATGATCTCAGGAATGATGTTGTAGCCTTCTTCTGCATTGACTTCGATCGCAGCTTCCATGACAGCTCTTGTCTGCATCTTAGCGATCTCAGGGAATGTGACAGCCAGACGGCAGCCGCGGTGACCCATCATCGGGTTGAACTCATGGAGTGCGTCGCAGCGAGCCTTGACGTCTGCTACAGACAGCCCCATCTCTTTGGCCAGTGCAGCGATGTCTTCCTCGGTTGTAGGAACGAACTCGTGAAGCGGCGGATCCAGGAAACGAATGGTAACCGGTCTGCCTTCCATAGCCTTGTAGATGCCCTTGAAGTCGCCCTTCTGGAAAGGAATCAGCTCGTTCAGAGCCGCTTCTCTCTCTTCGACGGTGTCGGAAAGGATCATCTTGCGGATCTTCGGAATTCTGTCAGGATTGAAGAACATGTGCTCAGTTCTTGTAAGTCCGATACCCTCAGCGCCCATGCGAACTGCATTTGCAGCATCCTCAGGAGTATCCGCGTTGGTTCTGACTTTCAGTCTTCTGAACTCGTCTGCCCAGTTCATGATTCTCTCGAAGTTACCGGAAATGGAAGCTTCCACTGTCGGGATGTCGCCGAGATAGATCTTACCGGTGGAGCCGTCAAGGGAGATGTAATCGCCTTCCTTGATCTTGTGGCCGCCGAGCTCGATGTACTTCTCTTCCTCGTGAACCTTGAGGTCGCCGCAGCCGGATACACAGCATGTGCCCATACCACGAGCAACAACTGCTGCGTGGGAGGTCATACCACCGCGCATTGTCAGAACGCCTTCTGCAGCGTGCATGCCTTCGATATCCTCAGGGGATGTCTCCTGGCGAACAAGGATAACTCTGCTGCCTGCAGCGTGTGCAGCAACAGCATCGTCTGCGTTGAAATAGATACGGCCTGCAGCAGCACCGGGAGAAGCGGGAAGCGCCTCACCGATCTGGTTGCCGTTCTTGAGAGCGTCCGCGTCAAATGCGGGGTGCAGCAGCTGATCAAGGCTCTTTGCCTCGATACGAAGAACTGCTTCCTGAGGAGTGATCATGCCTTCGTCTACCAGATCGCATGCAACCTGGATAGCAGCCTGAGCGGTTCTCTTGCCGTTTCTGGTCTGCAGGAAGTAAAGCTTGCCTTCCTCGATGGTGAACTCCATATCCTGCATGTCGCGATAGTGCTTCTCAAGTCTGTCAGCGATCTCGATGAACTGCTTGTAGCACTCAGGCAGATCCTTCTCCAGCTGTGTGATCGGCTGAGGAGTACGGATACCTGCAACGACGTCTTCGCCCTGTGCGTTGATCAGATACTCACCGAAGATACCCTTTGCGCCCGTTGCGGGGTTACGTGTGAACGCAACGCCTGTACCGGATGTGTTGCCCATGTTACCAAATACCATGGACTGCACGTTGACAGCGGTGCCCCACTCGTAAGGGATATCATTCATCATTCTGTAGTAGTTTGCTCTCGGGTTATCCCAGGAACGGAAAACAGCCTTGATGGCTTCCATCAGCTGTACCTTGGGATCCTGAGGGAACTCTTCGCCCATCTTCTCAGCATAGATCTCTTTGTACTTGGCAATAACAGCCTGCAGATCCTCTGCCTTCAGCTCTGTATCATATACATAGCCGTGTGCCTTCTTCTCTGCCTCAAGGATGCTGTCGAAATAGGTCTTGCTCATGCCCATAACGACATCAGAGAACATCTGGATGAATCTTCTGTAGGAATCATATGCAAATCTCGGATTGCCGGTCTTTGCAGCAAAGCCCTTGACAGAGACATCATTCAGACCAAGGTTCAGGATTGTATCCATCATACCGGGCATGGATGCTCTCGCGCCGGAACGAACGGAGACAAGAAGCGGGTTCTCAGTATCGCCAAACTTCTTTCCCTGTACTCCCTCAAGCCACTCAAGCGCTTTAAAGATCTGCGCCTGTGTGTCCTCGTTGATTGTCTTGCCATCATTGTAGTAATCTGTGCAGGCCTCAGTAGAAATTGTGAAACCGTTCGGGATGGGAAGACCGATGTTGGTCATCTCAGCCAGGTTCGCACCTTTTCCACCAAGGAGATTACGCATGCCGGCGTTACCTTCGTTGAATAGATATACCCTTTTGCTCATTCACGTACCTCCTTAATATTCAACTCTTTGCGAGCTGTTACCATTAATTCAAGGCTCGCAGGGCGAGCCGCTGCGCCGGGTGCGGGTTGCCTGTAAGGCAACATCCACCTTACCGCACGCGTGTGCATCATGGATCTCAAAAGGGGTTTTCCCTTGAGATCAAATAGGAAAAGACCTCATACCTTGTCTTTCGCCGCGCAGGTCCCTTCCGGGAGCTGGTGTTCGGTATCGGGCCGGGGTATGAAGCTGTCGAAGATAAATATGTCAAAATCCTGTGCTGCCTTTGTCAGCTGTTTCTGGTTTTTAACCGTCCAGGCCGCCGCCTTGGCTCTATAAAGATTTCTGCACAGGCGCCTGGAGAGATTACCTTCATATAATAGATTGTAAGCGATAAAATCCGGTTTTGACAAGGAATTTGCAAGAAGAAACTGAAATACCAGCATACCCGGCGCTTTCAGCGGCGTCTGATACTTGGGATCATGAATGAAGCCGTCTGAGAGCTGTCCCCGCACAATACGTGGCCGCTTTCTTCTATACCAGTAAAGGACCAGGGGATTGAAGGATTCAATACAGTAGCGCCCCTTGTAGGCGCGCAGCAGCGGATCGACCTTTGTGCAGATCGTCATATCCGTGTCCTCTGATTTGTATTCCACGATGAGGGGCACCCGTCCGTTCACCATCGTAAGGAATTCCTGCAGGGATGGAATTCTCTCCTCGCTGTCAAACAGTTTGAACTGCTGCAGCTCCTTGAAGGTAAAGTCCTTTACCCGTCCCGGTACGCCGCAGGCTCTTTGCAGTGTAAAATCGTGAAAGATCACAGGCACCTTGTCGGCGCTCAGCTGTACGTCGAGTTCAATCCCGTATCCTGCCTCCACCGCTTTGCGGAAGGCGTTCATGGAGTTTTCAGGGGCCTGCGACTTGTTGTCGTGCAGTCCTCTATGTGCGTACAACTTCGTACCGAAGATCGTCATGTCCGGTCTTTGTATCATTCTTGGCATGATTGACCAAAAATATAAGCCTGTGAGGGCCAGCGGGACCGTCCATATTTTGCCCGAAATGCTGCTCATGTATTTCCCTTCTGATGACATAATTACTATACACAGTCTAACACTATTCAGTCTAAATTTCCATGCTTTTACATGATTCGGAATGCACTTAGACAAATGCAGTCGTTTGCTCTGCCCGGCCGGTCAAAGTATTGCTTTTTACCTATTTTGGCTGCAAAAGAAACGTGAATTTTATAGAAACCTCTTCTTGCCTGCGGGCATGTCCTCCGTTATTATTATAAAAGCAGATTATTATCTGTTTTTTTTGTATGGAATAAGGAGGCTGCATGATTTCAGCAAATAACGTTACGTTAAGACTCGGCAAAAAAGCCTTGTTTGAAGATGTCAACATCAAATTTACCGAAGGAAACTGCTACGGGATCATCGGTGCCAACGGCGCCGGAAAGTCCACTTTCCTCAAGATCCTCAGCGGACAGCTGGACACCACCAACGGCTCAGTTTCCATCTCCCAGGGACAGAGACTTTCTTTCCTGGAACAGAACCAGAACAAATATGACAATCAGGTCGTTCTCGACACCGTGATCCAGGGTAATTCCCGTCTGTTCGAGATCATGAAGGAAAAGGACGCTCTTTACGCCAAAGAAGATTTCTCCGATGAAGACGGCATCAAAGCCAGCGAACTGGAGACCGAGTTCGCGGAGCTCGGCGGCTGGGAGGCGGAATCCGACGCGGAGTCCCTTCTCAACGGCCTTGGCATCGAGACAGAGCTGCACAGCTATCTGATGAGAGAGCTGACCGGCGCGCAGAAGGTCAAGGTCCTTCTGGCCAGAGCCCTGTTCGGAAATCCCGATATTCTTCTCTTAGACGAGCCCACCAACCACCTGGATCTGGACGCGATCGCATGGCTGGAGGAGTTCCTCATTAATTTCGAGAATACGGTCATCGTCGTATCCCACGACCGCTATTTCCTCAATAAGGTATGTACTTATATTGCGGATATCGACTACGGCAAGATCACCCTGTTCGCCGGCAACTATGATTTCTGGTACGAGTCCTCAAGACTCCTCATCCGCCAGATGAAGGAAGCCAACAAGAAGAAGGAAGAAAAGATCAAGGAACTCAAGGAGTTCATCTCCCGCTTCTCGGCAAACGCTTCCAAGTCCAAGCAGGCGACAAGCCGTAAGCGCGCGCTGGAGAAGATCCAGCTGGAGGAGATCAAGCCTTCCAGCCGCAAGTACCCTTACATCGACTTCCGTCCCGACAGAGAGATCGGCAACGAGGTCCTCACGGTGAGCGGCATCAGCAAGACCATCAACGGCGTCAAGGTCCTCGACAATGTGTCCTTTGTCATGGGGCATGACGACAAGATCGCTTTCGTCGGCAGCCAGGAGCTTGCCAAGACCACACTGTTCGAGATCCTGATGGGCAATATGGAGCCCGACGAGGGAACCTACAAATGGGGCGTCACAACCTCCCAGGCTTACTTCCAGAAGGACAACACCAAGGAGTTCAAGGGTGAGCTTACGATCACAGAGTGGCTGACCGGCTATTCTCCCATCAAGGACGTGACCTATGTCCGCGGTTTCCTCGGCAGAATGCTCTTTGCCGGCGACGACGGCGTCAAAAAAGTAAATGTCCTCTCCGGTGGTGAAAAGGTCCGCTGCCAGCTCTCCAAGATGATGATCTCCGGCGCCAACTGCCTGATCTTCGACGAGCCCACCAACCACCTGGATATGGAATCGATCTCCGCCCTCAACGAAGGCATGATCAAATTCCCCGGCGTTGAGCTCATCGCCTGCCGCGACCACCAGGTCGTACAGACGACGGCCAACCGCATTATCGAGATCCTTCCCGACGGAAGCATCATCGACAAAGTCACCACCTACGACGACTACCTTGCCAACAACGCCGATGCCAGAAAGAGAACCGTCTACGAGGCATCCCGCGACGAGGACAGCAACTAAGTCCGAATCACAAATATTCGATTTCAAAAAGAGATGGCACAGAGCGTGTCATCTCTTTTTTATGCTCGCTTTTGGATCCGTTCTTCCTTCGTTTTCTTCATCCCTCCCTTGTCTACCGGCCCCCAATATCCGTATACTGATTATATACACGAAGTCCGGAGGAACCAATCTATGCATCCTATCGATCTTCATACCCATTCCACCCGGTCGGACGGGACCTATACGCCGACGGAGCTGGTCCACTATGCCGCGCTAAAGGGCCTCTCTGCCATTGCGCTGACCGATCATGACACCATTGACGGCATCGAGGAAGCCATGCAGGCTGCCGAGGCGCTTCGTTCTAAGGCGCTTTTATCCAAGTCGCTTTTATCCGATGTGCCTCAGTCCGGGCCCATTCAATCCACGGCGCATGCTCCCGCCGCCCAGGTCGTTCCGGAAGTGATCCCGGGCGTTGAACTCTCCACAGAGTACAAGGGGAAAGATATCCATATCGTCGGCCTGTTCATGGACTGGCAAAACAGAGAATTCGCGAAAAAGCTCCATGAATTCGCGGACGCCAGAGTGTACAGAAACCGCAAAATGTGCAGACTTCTCACCGAGCACGGCTATCCGGTCCAATATGAGGATCTGGAAAGCACATTTCCCGATACCGTCATCACCAGAGCGCACTTTGCCCAGTATCTGATGGATCACGGCATGATCTCTTCGATCGATGAGGCCTTTAAAAAGCTGATCGGGGACGATTGTCCCTGCTTTGTGCCCAGGGAGAAGATCTCGCCGCATGACGCGGTGTGCTTTCTTCTTGCGTTTGGCGGCGTGCCGATCCTGGCGCATCCGCTGCAGTACAAGCTGCGCGACGACGAACTGGACGCGCTTGTCGCTTCCCTGCGCGCGCTGGGACTGGCCGGGATCGAGGTCTATTATTCCACCCACAAACAGGCCGATACCGCCAATCTTTCCAGACTAGCGGACAAGTACGGCCTTCTGTTGAGCGGCGGCAGCGATTTTCACGGCAGCCGCAAAAAGAACCTGGACCTTGGCACCGGGTACGGACATCTGTATGTACCGGACGGTATTTTGCCGCCCATCCGGGAAAAAGCGAAGTCCTACCGAACCTGACTGCACTTACATGGAGGGGAATATGATCCGTAAGACACTGACAGGGGACTGGACCCTGTATGAAGTAAATTGCCCCCAAACCGTAAAAGAAGGCTTCGGATTCGAAGCCTTCGGGATACTTATTGATGCAGTTCCAGGATGCTCTCCTCGTACTGCCTTGTGTAGAGAGAATAATAATAGCCTCTCTTCTTCATTAGTTCTCTGTGTGTGCCACGCTCTTCGATCTTGCCGTCTTTGACCACAAGGATCAGATCCGCATTGGTGATGGTCGAGAGTCTGTGGGCAATCACAAAGGAGGTGCGGTCCTTCGTGACGACCGCGATCGCGTTCTGGATGGCCTTCTCTGTCAGCGTATCGATGGACGAAGTCGCTTCGTCTAAGATCAGGAGCTTGGGATCGGCGAGAAGCGCTCTGGCAAAAGACAGAAGCTGCTTTTCGCCTGTTGAGAGGTGGCTTCCGCCCTCTCCCACGTCGCATCCAAGGCCCTTGCGGATCATGGCGTCGCGGGACAGGCCCTCGTCTTGCTCCTCCTCCACTTTGCGGAATGTGCTGCCGGCACCGGCTCTACGAGACGTGTTGCCGGCTTTGTCGTTCTCCTTGTCATCACTGGTTATGCCCGCCATGCGCGCCACGACGTCTGCGGCCGATACCATCTCCAGCGCTTCTATGATCTCCTCGTCTGTCGCGTCCAGTCTTCCGTAGCGCAGGTTGTCGCGCACTGTTCCGGAAAAGAGATGCGGCGTCTGCAGCACATACCCCAGGTGGCTGTGCAGCCACAGCTGCGATCTCTCCCTGGCGTCCCGTCCGTCAATGAGCAGTACGCCCTCCGTGGGCTCGTAGAAGCGGCAGATCAGGTTGACCAGCGTGGATTTGCCGGCGCCCGTCTCGCCCACGATGGCTATGTTTTGACCATGGGGAACTTTGAGGTTAAAGTGCTCCAGCACATTCTCTTCGCCGTCCGGATAGCGGAAGGTCACATCCTTGAACTCAATATCGCCCCGCAGCTCTTCCCAGTTCTCTCTCTTGGGCGTGAAGCTGTCTCCATAGCGCGCCACGACCTCCTCTGAGTCGGCAACTTCCGCCGGCTCTGCGAGCAGGTTGGTCAGCCTCTCAATGTTGACCTGAATCGCGATGAAGGCCGAAATATTCTGGATAATAAACTGCAGCGGCTCCACCATACCCACCGCGTAGGAGACGAATACGGAAAGCGTTCCGATCTTAATGAACCCCTCCCGCGTCATCATGCCGCCCTGCCACAGGACGACCGCCAGGGCCACGGAAGACATCAGCGTGACGGTAGAGATGAGCATCGCGGAGTAGCGCACCGCGCGGACGGACTCTCTGCGTATGTTCTCGGTATCGGCTTCAAATTCACGCTGCATCTTCTCTTCCACGCCGAGGATCTTGATCGATCGGGCACCGGTGATCCCCTCGTTGAAGTCGCCCGTAATCCGGGAGTTCAATTCCCGGATCATGCGGTTGACCACGACCAGTTTCTTCTGAAACAGGGTGATCAGAAGGCCCGACGCCGCGAGGAGTCCGATCATCCACAGCGCCAGCGGCAGATCCGTCCGGCACATGACGACGATCGCAAACAGGATATAAGAGCCGTTCCAGATGCAGTCCATCATTCTCCAGGAGACGGCTTCACCGATCTTGCCCGTATCGCTCATGACGCGGGCGTGAATGTAGCCGACACTGTTTTGATTAAAGTAGGAAAAGGACAGCGTCTGCAGATGGTGAAAGGCTTCGTTTCTGAGGTCCTTGTCGACCGACATCTCCACGGTGCCCGAATCGATCATCGTCCTGTCGTTGATCAGCGCCTGGAAAAAGAGCACTGCCAGGTAGACCGCAATGAATACCGGGAGCCCCTGCAGCGTTCCCTCCGCGATATAGTGGTCCAGTACATATCGGTTAAAGAGCGGATAGGATACGTCGATCACACTGCAAAGGAGCGCTAAAAGAACCATTCTGATCACCCGCCCTCTGTAAGGGTACAGACAGGGAAGGAGTCTCGGGATGCCAAAAAACCGAAGGGATGCAGTCTGTTTCTCATTGTTCATCTGCTTCCCTCCTTTCTTCTTCCTGCGGATCCTCTGCTGCAAATGCTTCACTGCCCGCCATCTGCAGGTCATAGATCTTTCGATACGTGCCGTTCATGGCCAGCAGTTCCTCGTGGGTGCCTCGCTCGCGGATCCGGCCCTTGTCCATGACCAAAATCTGGTCGGCGTGCATGATCGTCGTGATGCGATGGGCAATCAGGATCACCGTGGCGTCGCCGGTTTCCTTCCTGAGAGCCGCCCGGATCCTTGCGTCCGTCTCCGCATCGACCGCAGACAGCGAATCGTCGAAGATCATGATGGGACACTGCCGAATCAGCATCTGGGCGATGGCCGTCCTCTGCTTTTGTCCGCCGGACAGCGTCACGCCGCGCTCACCGACAAAGGTATCAAATCCGGCGGGAAACCTGTCCACGGTATCCAGTAAATCCGCTGTCCTCGACGCTCTACGAATATCTTTCTCCTTGTAGTTGCCGGATGTGATCGCGATATTCTCCGCAATCGAGCGGGAAAAGAGATAGGGCTCCTGCAAGACCATGCCAATCTGCGCGCGCAGCCATTCCTTGTCGATCTGCGAGATATCCGTATCTCCGATCAGGATCCGTCCCTGCCCCTCTGCAAGCGGATACAGCCGCTCCAAGAGATACATAAGCGTCGACTTGCCGGATCCGGTGCCGCCCAGAACGCCCAGCGTTGTGCCGGCGGGCACCGTAAACGATACATCGGATACCGCTTCCCCCGTGCCGTCACCATAGCTAAAGGAGACATGTTCAAACCGGATTTCCCTGTCCATCGGAGGACGAAGGGCGTCGACCGGATTCTTCTCCTCCTCCGCGTTCATGATATAGCGAAGCCTGTCCAGAGAGATGCCGGCCTTACTCATTTCCGAGATCACGCGGCCCAGCGAGCGGACCGGCCAGATCAGAAGGCTGTTGTAGGATACAAACGCAATAAACTCACCGGCCGTGATCGTGCCGTTTACGCAAAAGACCGCGCCCATGATATTGACCAGCAGATACTGCAGTCCTGTCATCACATCGCCGGTGACCCAGTTCAGCGACAGGATCCGCATCAGACGGATCCAGAAGCCCGTATAGTAGTCGTTCTGCTTCTCAAATCGCTCCCTTTCATAGCGCTCGCGCCCGAACGCGCGCACTACGCGAACGCCCGTCAGGTTTTCCTGCGCAATGGCGGACAGGCGTCCTTCCTCCGTGTCGGCCTTCTCAAAGGCGTCCCCAATCTTGGCATAGAAAAACAGAGAGTAGCCGATCACGATTGGGATAAAGAGCGAAGCGACCGCCGTCATCGTGCCGCTAATCCCCGCCATAAAGCGTATCGCGAGCACGATCAGCACGATCACGCGCACCAATGCGGTCAGCTGCTCGGAGACAAAGACTTTGATGGTCTCGACGTCCGACGTGCACCGCTGGATGATGTCGCCGGTGCTGTTTTGCCCGTGCCAGGCGTAGGGAAGCTTCTGTATTTTGCCATAGAGGCTGTCCCGCATTCTCTTGACAAAGCGCTCCGCTGCCACTTCATTCAAGTAGCGGAACAGATACCGGAAAAGCGCGCCGGTCAGTGCCACTGTGATGACGGCTGCGGCGATCAGGATCGGATGACTGCGTAGCAGTTCCACGCCGCCGACCGCGTCAAGGCGCACGACAATAAACGCCGGAAGGTCCGGCGCCTGATCAGCGATCACGCTGTCAACTGTAAAACTGATGATCCGCGGCAGGACCATGTCCAGAAACGACACCGCGGATGCAAATAGCATGCTCAGTACAAAGACCCCGATGCTGCCCTGCAGGAAATACCGGATCAGGGAGACCGGTGTGTCAAAATACGGCTGTCCTTCTCTTGTGTTTTTCATATTTACGAGCCTCGTTATGCGAGCATTTTTTCTTTCAGGATCACTGCGTGCGGATCGACAGGATCTCTCCAAACAGCGCCTCATTCTCCATCACAAGAAGACACAGCTTCTCGCGTGTTCTGGAAATGCCCTCGTACAAAACGCGCAAGGCGTCCTCAGCCGCCGGCCCGTACGCCGCAAGATGCTGCTCTTCATCGTAATAAAATCTTGTATCCAGGAGCATGGCCACACTGTCAAATTCCAGCCCGACAATCTCCTCCGCACCGAGCCCTTTCTTGTCCCGGCCCGCGCCCGGCAAAGCGACTTCCTGATAGCCCAGGCTTTTGTAATACCGCAGGATATGGTCCGCCTCTTCGATGGTCCCTGCGAAAAGCACGTCAATGCAGCTGTAATCTGCCCTCGCAGACCTCTCTTTGGCCCGAAAGAGTGCGCGCAGAAAGGAATAGATCGGTCGGTTGATCCGTATATTCCCTGTAAACGCCAAAGACAGCGTGCTGAGATCTTGGATCCGCTCCTGTGCTTCCTCCACACCCTCTTCCAATACCAGCAGCTGCTGCGGGTCATAGGCCATAATGCAAGGCGTCTTATTTTTCCTGATGTGCGCGATGATCCTGTCCATGACATCTTCATGGATCCGATTTGCCTCATCGACCAATAGATAGGCGTAATCCGGCGTCCCCTCGAATTCCTCTGCCGAGCAGATTGCGACATTTCTCAGGCGCTCGTTGATGACCCTGTGCCCTGTCTGTATTTTGCCGGCGATGAGTATGCAGACTTTTTTCCGCCTGGACAGCGCCATTGCAAGATCGAACAGCAGCAATGTTTTGCCGGTACCCGCGCTGCCTGTCACGGTGATCACCGGCTGCGTCTCCTGCGCTTCTTCTTCCTTCAGCGCCGTCAGGATCCTGCGCCTGAATTCAGCCTGCTGGTTGGTCAAAAAATAGTTTCCCTGCAGGAACTTTTCCGGCATGGCCGCCGGTGCGATCAAATAATCCGCCGCCCGAAAATACAGGTCCAGCTCCTTGTCGACATAGCTTGCAAACGCCGGCCGCTTCAATATCTCGGCAAGCTCCTGCGCCTGACAGGTCCGGAGATGTCCCCGGTCGTTATAGCTGTATAGGGTGTTGGTCTGCATGACATATGTAAAGGAATAAATAGACGTGGAGATATGAGACAGATAATACCGGTTCTGCGCGAGCTGCCTGGCGATCCGGTCCCTGTCGATATCTTCACTTTTCAGCTCGATATTGAGAACACACGCCCCGTCGCCGGAAATCTTTAACAGATCAAATTCCTTGCTGATATGCGCAATGGTATAAGAAAAATAAAACCCGTCGAAGCAGGACATCCAGCTTCGCCCATCTGTCTCCCCCTCTCTGAGGGCGCCCGCTATATGATCGACCAGTGCGCGAAGAGAGTATGCTTCGTGTCTGCTGTATTTTCTGCATCGGGCGTCTCCCGTCAGTTCCCGGGCCAGGAGAGAAAAATCCTCCTCCCCCAGGACCCTTGTCAGGAGATAAAGGTTCATCGCTTTCATACTATGCATGCCTCTTACTTCGCTTCGTGGTAATCCATTACTTCGCGTAGCGGTAGCCCAGGGGCTCCCTGCCCTCTCGAAAGACCATCATCATCTCGTTGGTAAGACTCAGATCGTGGGGCTGTCCCTCTATGTCCTTGCGCTCGACCCAGACGGCCTCTTTGAGCTCATTGCGGTCCAAAGTGATCTCCGTATCCCCGTCCACGTCGCAGTAAAAGCCCGCCAGGATATCGTCCACGATTCCCCAGGGCTGGGATTTGTAATAGCGGATATTCTTTACTTTGAGGCCGACCTCTTCCATCACTTCGCGCTGTACGGTCTCTTCAAACGTCTCGCCAATTTCATTGAAGCCGGCAACCAGCGCATAGAAGGGAATTCCACGGCCTGCGTATTTGGTCATCAGAAGGCGGTCCTTGTCCGTGACGCCAATGATCACGGCCGGAAGAATGCGGGGATAAATGGTTCTTCCACAGTTTGGACACACAAGCGCCCTCTCCGTACTGGAAGGGACTGTCATGTGGGCACAGGTCCCGCAATAGCGGTTGTCCCTGTACCAGCCGGCAAGCTGTCCGCCGGTATAGGCTGCAAAGATCAGGTGCCGGTTCTCATCGCCAAGGTAATACTTGGGCCTGAGGTCTCTGATCTTCAGCGGCGTAAGTCCATCCGGCAGCGCCGCTTCTGCCTGCTCATCCGGCGTCCCCATAAAATACTTGTCCTCATCAATGGAGAACAAATAGGTATACTGTATTCCTTCCGGCATCTGGCAATAGACCGGAAACGCGATCCGTCCGTTCTCCTCGAACGCCATGATCGAATCCAACCTGTTTCCTGAAAAGAGAAGGACCGGGCTTCCTGCATCCGGCGTCATATCCACTTGGAACTGATTGTGCATTGTATGAGGGGCAATATCCTGAATCATGATTTCCTCCGTGCTTACATGGGCGCGTGTGAACTTCCGAATCTATTATCTGTTTCCTTACATATTCATGGCAATTGCAACGATGACGCCCAGTATTCCGCCGGCCATGACCTGCATGGGTGAATGACCGACAAAGACCTTTAATGACTGCTCCGGGGTGATCGTGCCGGCTCCCATTTTTTCAAACAGCTCGATCATATTGTTGATGACGACGGCCTGCTTGCCGGTCTCTCTCCGTACACCTCTTGCGTCGTGCATGACAACGGCGGCAAAAAACAGGGCCACCGCAAAAACCGGTGCATCCCATCCTGCCACAAATCCGGTTGCCATCGCCACAGACACCACCGTCGCTGAGTGGCTGCTGGGCATGCCGCCATCCCCGATCAGGCGCTCCCACACAATCTTTTTGTTGATGATCAGATGAATAATGGTCTTGAGCACTTGGGAGATTGTCCACGCCACCGCCCCGGTCTGGATAATCCTGTTGTTAATGATTCCCGTTATAATCTGCAGCATCCCAAGCCTCCTGATTCCCCATTCAATATACCTTGCCTGCTTGTTTGTTATGTGTTACGAAGAAATTCTATCACATTATATAGAGTATCATAACCCTCAAAAAAAAAGATCACGATGCGTTGTGCAAAGTGATCTTCGAATCATTCCGCTATATCAAAGGTGTGTCTCCATATAGGACATAAGGGAGGCTGCATCTTCTTTTTCATGATCTCCTTCCAGTTCTAATTCCAGAACATCGCCTTTTTGAATATTCAGGCTCATTACATTGAAGATCAGTTTGGCGTCTCCTCGTCTTGCTCCATTTCGGATGGATACTTTACTGGTACATTTGATCGCTTCTTTGACAAAATCGCCTGCTGTTTTGATATCCAATCCATTTTCAAGATGAGAAATACTCTGAAATCGTTCCATGATGCTCACTCCTTATCTTGTCATCTCTAAATCGTTATTTCCCGTTCTCCGCCGCGTTCAGGATTCTCTCCACGTTCTCCCGGCCTGTTCGGATTCCAAGATTGCAGACGACGGCAAACGCTACACCGATTAAGAGCACAATCACGCCAGTCACGCCGATCGCAATGCGGTGCTGTGCATTGCCTGTAAAGCCCATATACGCCACAACGACACCGATCGCGGAGAGTACCATCGAATAGGTTCTCCACCGGCTGATCCTCTCGAGGGCTTCGGATTGTTTTTTTGCTTCTTCCAGCAGCTCCTTTTTGCTCAGTGCAGCCATTTTTTATCTCCCTTTTGTTTTTGGACCGGGAAGTGACCCGGCCTATAGCACAATAATGGGGGATTCCAAGAGGAACCCCCCATCATGTTCAGAAGTTCCGGGAACTATCTTTACGAAATGGTCCTGTATACGAATTAGTAGGAAAGACCAGGGTTGAAGAAACCGACCAGAACACCTACGAATGCGATCACAACCAGAAGTCCCATAACCTTCAGCGGGCTCATGCGCTTCTTAGCCATCAGCCACCAGCAGAAGATTACGAAGATTGCCGTGAGAAGTCCGGGGAATACGCTGTCGAGTTTTTCCTGCAGAACCATGTACGCTTCGCCAGCCTCGTTGTACAGAGCAAAGCTTGTCTTAACAGATACCCATGTTGCAGATACGGCGCCGATGACGATACCGCCGAGGGTTGTAACCGCTTCACGGATCGCAGTACCGATATCGCCGACAAGGAATTCGACGGCCTTGGTACCCATGTCATAGCCCTTGAAGTACAGGAAACGCATTCCGAAGTATGCGCGGACATACCCATTGCGATACCGAGAAGGATCGGGATCACAGTACCAACAACCAGAGAGTCGCCGATACCTGCGATGGGACCCATCAGACCTGCACGAAGGCCGTTGATGGTCTCGCTGTCAACATCTTCTGCACCGTTTGCTCTCGCCTCTTCAAGACCTGCGGTGACACCGACAATGATGGCACCGAGCTGCGGCTCAGTATTGAAGAATGTTCTGTACGTATCCATGGACTCAGCCATCTTGTCGGGATCATCCGCATAGAGCTCTTTGCAGAGAGGGAGCATAGAGCAAAGGTAACCGAATGTCTGCATGTGCTCCTGAGAGAAGCATGTCAGGTTACCGTAATACCATCTGTGAAAACCAGATCTTAACGCTTTTTTGGATAATTTTTTCTCAGCCACGATTAGATATCCTCCTCATCATCATCCCATCCGTTTTCAGAAGCTGCGCTAGAGGCCGCTGCCGCGGGCTTTCTAAGCTCGAGCATCTTCAGCTTATAGATCAGGATCGCGAACATACCTGCGATTACAGTGGAAGCAACCAGGTTAACGCCCATGGAAGCAGCCAGTGTGAAACCTGTCAGATAAGGTACAAAGTCAAGAACGTTACGGACGATCTGCTTGAGCAGGATCGCAATACCTACGCAAGGAAGAAGTGCGCCGACGGTGAACAGAGTCTTCATCGGGATTCCATCCATAGGAAGTTTTTCCTTGATCAGGTTAACAACGGGCTCTCCTGCCATACACATGATCACGGTAGGGATCAGGGAGAAGCAGATGTGGGAGATCCAGGGAAGTACGTAATCAACGAGAGGAAGCTTGTCATACTCTCTCTTGTCTACCCATGCCCAGCCCATGTGCTGCCATACAAGGTTCATGGTAGCAGTGCCGTAGAACAGGACAGTACCGATCGTACCAACCATGGTACCAAAGGAAGTTGCAAGTGCTGTGCCTTCTGCAGAAGCGGGATCCAGGCCATAGCTCTTAAGAGCGATCATTGCCAGCGGGATACCGATGTAAGATACGGCACGAACGTCAGCGGAAACGGTTCCGCCGGGGGTAACCAGTGCGATATAAACGACCTGCATGGCAGCGCCGACCATGATACCTGTGGGGATATCACCAAGCACGATACCGCAGATCAGACCACCGATCAGCGGTCTGCCAAGGGTGTAGTTACCGATGGAAGTGCCGCCCAGACCAGGCATACTGGAGAGGGAAGCAAATAATCCGAGAATAATTGCCTGAAATAAATTAATGGACATTTCTTTCTCCTTTTCGTGTATCTAATTTTATGGACAGATCCGATCAGTCTGTATAACCGAACTGGCCTCTGAACTTCTTCCAGTTGCCGATCGCTGTCTCTTTGAGAAGTGCGAACTCTACTTCGTAGCCCTTCTTTGTGATCGCTTCAAGAGCATCTGCTTCTTCCTGTGTGATGGACTGGTTGTTGCCGAGCTTGGTTGCGCCGGGACGATCGTTGCAGGGTCCAATGATGACGGTCTTGACATCGCTGGGAACGATACCTGCGTCAACAAGAATCTTCTTCATGTCGATGGGATTCTTGGTGATCAGGAAATATTTGTCCTTGGAAGCCAGTACCTTGGGTGCTTTTGCGATGAACTCATCAACTGCCCATACAAAGGTCTTCTTGTCGGATGCGCTCTTGTAAGCACCCTTGAGAACGGGGTTCTTCGCTGCTGCATCGTTTACTGCGATGAGGCCTGTGCAGGGATACTCGAGAGACCATCTTGTAACAGTCTGTCCATGGATCATTCTGTCATCTACACGTACGAAAGAAATCATAGTTTACCTCCTGTTGATTGTGTTTGATAGAGCTGATGATTACAGATCTTCCTCTTCGTCGTCATCGACTGCGACAACGAACTCCTTGATCTGATCCTTTGCGCCTTCGATGATCTCTTCCTTGAGCTCTTCGGTGTCGACGTCGTCTTTGCCGAGAACTGCTGTCAGGACCAGGGGAAGGTTCATGCCGCCGATCATGGTTGTCTTTGCAAGAAGACCCTTCTCAGCGATCACGTTTGCTGCCGTGGCAAGAGGAGATCCGCCGACAATATCCGCGAACATAATAATCTCATCATCCTCGCCAACTACAGAGAGAAGCTCTCTGACGTTGTCTGCGAACTCGTCAGCGCCCATGCCGTTTTTAAGGCTTGTGGAGAGAACGTCCTCTCTGTCTTCGCCGCCGAGCATTGTAATGGCTGTGTGAAGACCGGGAGCAAATTCACCGTGACTTACGAGTACTACGTATTTCAACTGCTTGTCCTCCTTTCTTTCCATTCCCGCCGGGCATGGAATATTAATTTTTTATGAACTCTTGATAAAGAGTATATAAAAACGGTGACCCTTGTTCATCTCACAAGTGTCACCGTTTTTTTGTGATTTTTGTCATCGGGAAAATGACATTTGTCACATCCCTATCTCAACTGTTTTGCGACTGCATCGATTTAAGGAAATTGTTGAGTGTTCTGTTCCAGATAATCTGCTCCATCTGTATATTGGATTTGCTGTCCAGGATCGACCGGACGGCAATCCCCACCTCTTCGAGGGCGTTGTCATACCCTCTGAACCTGGGCTGGATGATCGTCTTCTCCATAGCGCTCTCCAGAATATCCAGATTGAAGGCCGTCCCCGTGTCCTCCGCGATCTGCTTGATCGTCTCCTCCGACTGGGTCACAGACGGCAGCACAGAGATGCCGTCCGAGTAGTCGAAGATCTCAGCCTGGATTGCCTGATCCTGCGTGAGCAGCTTCATAAATTCCCAGGCCATCTCTTGATTGGACGTCTCTTCGCTCATGGCGATGGAAAGTGTATCCAGTCTGGAATAGTTGTCGCCCGACGGGCCCGCCGGCATTGTCACGCACTCCCACTCAAAGTCTGAGTACTTCTTAATACTTAGTTCCTGGGACTTGTAGGCTCTGTATTCAGAGAAAAGCATGGGCTGAAATACGACGTTTCCCTGCGAGAAATCCCTCTCAGAAACAGAATAGCCGCTGTTGAGCCCCTCCAGCTTTTCCAGAAAGGCAATGGCGTCGCCAACTTCCCTCACTGTAAAATCGCAGCTTCTTCCCTTCTCGTCGAACAAACTGACGCCATTTGCGTCAAACGCGTCGTTCCAAGTGTAATTACAGGTACCGAACTGGTTGATGATCCCTGTGCCTTCCGTATCCTTGGTCACCTTCCGGCAGATCTCATAGAAATCATTCCAGGTCCAGTCTCTTGCAGGCATCGCAATGTGCTCGCGATCCAGGATCGTTTTATTGACGAACATCATGTTGGGCGCGCATTCGTAGGGGAGCGCGTACTGCCTGCCGGCGTAGCTGCCCGAGTCATATGCGGTCTTATAGTAGGCGGATGGGTCAAAAAACGGATCTCTTTTAATCAGATTGTCCAGATCCTTGAGCGCGCCGATCTGCGCAAACGTGCTAAAGTCTCCCCCCAATATGAAAAAGACGTCCGGCATGGTGTCGTTCATCATCTGTTCGGAGAGCCATTCCGAATAGTCCGCCTTCATGATTCCGCTCTCGTACTCCACCTTGACGTCCGGATGCTCATGTTGGAAGCGCAAGATCGCATTGTCAATGATCTTATTGGCATGCCCGTTCTGAATGCCCCAGTAGTTGTCAGAGAAAACGCCCACGGTCAGAACCATGTCTTTGGAAAAACGGATCCTGCGATATTGCCCGGTTGTGATGAGCAGCGCCGCAAGCGCAATGATCACGCTGATCCCGACGCGGAATCGTCTGGTCTTAAAAAAAGTCAGGTCCATACCCCACCTCAGTCCTCTTCGTCAAAGCTTCTGATCACGGCGCCCGTCTGTACCGCCCAGATCGCCAGCTGCGTCCTGTCGCGCAGTCCCAGCTTACTCAGGATATTGCTGAGGCTGTTGCGCACAGTGCCTTCCGAAAGGTTCAATTTCGCAGCGATCTCCTTGTTGGATAATCCGCTTCCCACCTGGACGATGATCTGCCACTCATTGTTCTTAAGGCTGGCTGACTGCTGCTCGTCGACCTGGATCGTGAGATTGGTCTGCGCCATTCTGGAGAAGAGTCTGACGACCTTGGAAGCAATATCCTCATTGATCATGGCGGTTCCCTGATAGACCTTGCGGATCGCATCCGACAGTTCCTTCATGGAAATTCCCTTTAAGAGATATCCGCTCGCGCCGTATTTGAGCGCATCAAATACATATCGGTCGTCGTCAAAGGTAGTCAGGATGATGATCTTGATGTCCGGATACTGCTCCTTGAGAATCTGCGTGCAGATCACGCCATCCATCTTGGGCATACGAATGTCCATCAGGATCACGTCCGGCTTCTCCCTTTTCACGCAGCGAATGACTTCCTGTCCATCCGCAGCCGTATCTGTCACATGAAAATCCTCCATGCTGTCCAGAATGATCAGAAGACTCTGTCGAATCAGTTCCTGATCGTCAGCTATCAATATTTTGATCATTTATACGCTCCGTTTCTGTGCCCCTGCACATACAGTTAATTCTCATTGCCCCAGCGGATCGGAATTACCGCGTGAATCGTAAATCCCAGATTCCCGGTATACTCCAGATGGCCGCCCAGCATATCGAGACGCTCCTTCATGTGATGGAGACCAAATCCCGATTTTACATCGCTGCAGCCAACGCCGTTGTCAGAAATAATGATATGAAGTTCCCCATCGATCCGGTCTATCGATATATTGATCTTCGTCGCCTTGCCGTGGCGGATCGCATTTGTGATGCTCTCCTGTACGACCCGATAGATCACGTCTCCCTCATCCTGGTTAAAGTGGCTGAGGTCCGTCGTGATATTCATGGAGATCTCCACGCCGGTAGACCGGGTCGTGCTGTCGACCAGCTTGTGCAGCGCATCTTCAATGTCCATGGATTCCAGCGCGTCTGCGTGGAGCGCCTTGACCGAGTGCCGCACGTCAATGATGCCGGTCCGCGCGACTTCCGCGATGGCCCGCAGCTGTTCCTTGGTGGCCTCCGGCGCAATGTCCATCAGCATGATGCAGGCTTCAATGCCGGTGATAATACCCGTCAGCGAATGCCCCAGCGTATCGTGGATCTCTCTGGCAAGCCGGTTTCTCTCTCTGGTCTCCGCCATTCTGGCCGACTCGCTTGCATACTCTTCCAGCTTGATATTGGCTTCCTTGAGCTCGTTGTTGAGAACAAGGATCCTCTCCTTCTCGCTCATCTGGGAGAGCGCCAGAATGACCATGTAGAAGATGAATACGTAGATATTGATCAGGTCCAGAATATTCAGGATCCCCAGAAACCTTAAAAGATGGTCCGCCCTGTAATAGCTCCACACGATGTCAAGGGGAATTACATCGATCCACTTCTGCAGGACGTTGCCGTTGATCAGGAGGGAAAAAGCGGACACAGCCAATATATACAATGCTCTCTTTTTCCAGTCGATCGTATAGCGCATGATGTCCGCCAGGAGCAGAACGACCATGCCTGTATAGCCAAATCCCGTCACATAGCTGATCCCGATCGCAACGAGAAACTCCAAGGTCAGTTTGCATACCAGTTCCGGATGGTTATTGCATTCTACAGAGAGCAGGATCTCCAGGCATCCGAAGAACAAAAGTCCTGCGATCGGAATGATCCAGTTGATCGGCGGCACCCGTCCGGCCCGCAGCAAAAACTCCAGCGCCGTGCCTTCATGGACATAGCCCCACAGCGCATGGCTGGAAATGAGTGTGATGTATAAAATAATCAGGAAATTGAACATCTGCAGAACCCTGAACACCATTTCCGGTATCTGGTCCATTCTGTCAAAATCCCGTCGTACAGGAGCGACCTTTTCAACCATATTTTTCTCCCTGTTTGCTTGATCGGCGGAGCGGATCATTGGATCTGCCGGCAGCGTCTGACGCTCTTACTGCCATCTGTCCACGTTGTACTGTTCCACATTGTCCTTCGTGACAAGTTCCACGGGGACAGAGATATATTTCTCAACCTCCCGCCCTTCGAGAAGGTCATAGATCGCGTTGGCGGCTTCATCACCGATCCTGGAAGGGAACTGCGCGGCACTTGCCTTGATCTTGCCCTCATAAATCAGTTGTTTGGCGTCCGGTGAACCGTCTACGCCGTACACGTCCACGGACTCCAAAAGCCCATGATTGTCGAGGGCTGCGACAGCGCCGAGACTGGCCGGATCGTTGAGGCAGAACACACAGTTAAATGGAGTTCCCATTTCAATATAGTCCTCCATTCCGGGAAGCGCGATCTCAAGCTGTCCCTCACAGGAAATCCGTCCCACTACGCGGATCTCCTTGTTGGCCCGAATCGTATCGAGAAATCCCTGCACTCTCTGCCTTCCGGACGTCGCTGTCTCATGGGTCATCAGGACGACATCCGCCTTTTTTCTTGTGCGCAGCATATACTCGCCAACGAGCTGGCCTGCTCTGTAATTATCCGAAACGATCGTGCAGTCCGCAAGCTCTGCGTCCGCTATATCCGAGTCCACAACAATGATCTTTACGCCCTGCGCGTGCGCTTTGGTAAGTACTTCCTTGAGACCGTCTGCATTGACAGGCGTCAGGATAAGCACGTCAATTCCTTTTTCCAGCATCCCTTCGATCTGTTCGATCTGCCTTTGCGCATTGAGCGCTGGATTTCGCAGGATGATCCTGTCACCCTCCGCTTCCACCCGGTGGCTGATCTGCTCGTTCAGGATCTCATAGAACTCGTTGTTCATGGTCATATAGCTGGCGCCGATCAGATGCGCGTTCTCTTTCTGCCCGGTCGACGCATCGGGTGTGATGACCAGATAGATCACCATCATCACGGCCGCCGCTGCGGTAAGCAGGATCATCACGATCCTGTAAATGGTCTGATATCGTATTTTCATTTCCGCGTACCGTTCTTTCTCACTGGATTATCCCGGTAAATAGCTGTTCCAACACGTCCGCTATACCGTCGTGATCATTGTCCGCTGTGCCGAACGGGAATCTCCGCCGGATCTCTTCCGGCGCGTTCCCCATTACATAGCCCCTGCCCACTGCTTCGAGCATTTCAACGTCATTGTAATTGTCTCCGAAGGCGATGGTCTCGGAGGGTGTGATCCCCAGATGCGCGCAGTATCTCTCCACCGCTTCCGCCTTGGAAATTCCCTTTGCCATGATCTCTAACAGAATATCGCTGGATTTTACGACGGCCACATCCGGAAACGCCGCTTTCATTTCTTTTTCCACCTGGAGGATCGTGCCCGGCGCACAGATGCACAAAAACTTACTGACGCCCTCGCCGGGCGCAAGGTCCTTCACCGTGCCCTGTCTGGACTCTGCCTCCACAATCCTCTCTTCGTTCATCACTCTGGGATCCGATTTGTCCGGCGCGAGCCAGTCGTCTCCGCTGTATATGCATATGCTCAGGTCATATCCTTGTTCCCGGATAAAGGCCTCGATCCGGAGCGCGGTCTGCCTGTCGATCTGTCTGCTGTACAGGACGTTTCTCTCCTCGTCCATGATCAAGGCGCCGCTGTAGGCGATCAGTGCGCAGTGAAGATCGTTTCTGCGCATGATCGGGTAGATCCCCGACGGACTTCTGGCCGATACGATCACAAAATGGATCCCGCTTTTAAGGATCTTGTGGATCCACTCTCCGGTCCTTGGCGTCACGCGGTGCGACGCATTTAACAGTGTCCCGTCTACGTCTGAGAAAACCGCTTTGATCGTGTGTTCCATCTTGCTCTCCTTTACGTAAAACGCAAAACCTGGCCGGCCGGCACAGGACTTGTCTGCTCTTTCATAATGCAATACTTCTGTTTTTTATTGCAAACCATCCACTCTTCATTTGTAAACGAACGCCAAATGGAGTAGAGTAATAGAAGAAAATCTAATTGAAATGGAGAATACGACTATGACATTTCGTTATCCCGCTGTATTTCAGAAAAAAGAGGATGGTTCCTATACCGCCTATTTCCCGGATCTTGCAATGTGCACCGCCAAGGGGCAGACACTGGACGACTGCATCAACGACGCAATCGCGGAGTGCCGGGACTGGATCCAGACCGAACTTCTGGATACGCTCGACATGCCCCCTGTCTCCGATTTTGACGATATAGAGCTCAAGGAGAACGAGCACATCCGCATGATCGGTGTAATCGTCCGTCTCTACGAGGGTTGGGACGAATGACACCGGCTCTTTAAAAAAGGCTTTGCAGACTGCCCCGGCAGTATTCGCAAAGCCTTTTTTGATCCCTGTTGCCAAGCTTGTCTGTCTTATCCTCTGACCTGTCCCTGCCCGGTGATCTGGTATTTGTAGGACGTGATCTCTCTAAGTCCCATGGGACCTCTTGCCTGCAATTTCTGGGTGCTGATGCCAATCTCTGCGCCAAATCCGAATTCAAATCCGTCCGTAAATCTCGTGGATACATTGACATATACACAAGCGGAATCGATCTCGCGAAGGAACCTGCCTGCCGCTTCTTCATTTCCAGTCACAATACAGTCCGAATGGCCGGTATGGTATCTGTTAATATGTTCGATTGCTTCTTCGAGCGAATCCACCGTCTTGACCGACAGCATCAGGGCCAGATACTCTGTACCAAAATCCTCCTCGGTCGCAGGCTCCGCGAAGGGAAGGAACTTCCCTGCCTCCGCGTCCGCCCGAAGGACGACATTGTACTCTTTCATGGCCTCTGAGAGCATGGGGAAAAACCGGTCCGCGACGTCTCTATGTACGACCAGCGATTCCGCCGCATTGCAGACGCCGATCCTCTGTGTTTTGGCATTGATCAGAATTCGGATCGCCATGTCGAGATCCGCATCCTTGTCGACGTAAATATGGCAGTTGCCCGTGCCGGTCTCGATCACAGGAATCTTACTGTTCTCCACAACCGCGCGGATGAGGCCTGCGCCGCCTCTGGGAATCAGAACGTCCACATACTGACGCATAGACATCAGTTCTCTGGTGGCAGCCCTGTCTGTCGTGGCGATCAGCTGTACTGCGTTGGGATCGATCCCGCAGTCGGAGAGCGCCTCACGGAGCGTATCTGTGATCGCGATATTGGAGTGGATCGCATCACTGCCGCCCTTTAAGATGACCGCGCTGCCTGCCTTGAAGCAAAGCGCAAACGCGTCCGCAGTGACATTGGGCCTCGATTCATAGATCACGCCGATGACGCCCATGGGAACACGGACCTTGCGGATCTGCATGCCGTTGGGTCTTGTGAATTCGTCTATCACTTCGCCGACCGGATCCGGCAGCGCTGCAACTTGCCTAAGACCCTCCGCAATCTGGTCGATCCGCGCCTTCGTGAGTGTGAGACGGTCGATCATCGCCTCCTTCATTCCGGCGGCTCTTCCGTTCTCTATATCCTCGCGGTTGGCGGCCAGGATCTTGTCCCCGTTCGCAACGAGCTTGTCTGCCGCGGTGAGGAGCGCCCGGTTCTTCTCATCCGTACTCAGTTTCTGTACGTCGTATTTGATCGCACTGGCTGTTTTACAAAGTGTTTCCACAATACTAATACTCATCGTTCGTTCCTCTCCCTATTTGTTGACGGCGGATCTGCGATCTCCGTGAATATCGCACCCTTTTTCAATCATTGCAATCTATTATAACTGAAATCCTGTTCCCTTAACAGGGATTCTTGTCCACAGGCGCCGCATACCGCTTGCGGATCGCTTCCGCGACGCGAATGCCGTCCATAGCCGCCGACATGATCCCGCCGGCATAACCTGCGCCTTCGCCGCAGGGATAGAGTCCCCGGATCTGCGACTGCAGATCTTCGCCCCTCGGTATGCGCACGGGCGATGAAGTTCTCGACTCGAGACCGGCCGCAAAGGCCTCCTCGCCGGCAAATCCCGGAATCTTGCGGTCAAATTCCTCCATGCCTTCTATAAAATCCGCTGTCATCCATGCGGGAAGAAGGTCGCTGAGGTCGGCCTGGGTCCACTGGCCGCGAATACACAGATCATGGCTCGTCAGATAGGGATCTGGCGCATTGGAGTTTGCCACTTCGCCGCTCTTTCGCTTCTCATAATTCTCCTTGAGCTTTACATAGCGCTGCACAGGGATGGCGCCCTGACCAATCCGATATGCCTTTTCTTCCAGCGCCCGCTGAAAGTCCATGCCGGACAGAGGGTGTTCGGTTCCGTACTCCTCGGGTCCGATCGTGACGACGATCGCGCTGTTGGCCCTCTCGCTCCCTCTTGCGTGTTCGCTCATGCCGTTGACAGCGATGCGGGACGGCTCTGAAGACGCATCCACGATATAGCCGCCCGGGCACATGCAGAAGGAGTAGACGCCGCGTCCCGAGGCAGCTCTCGCTGTCAGCTTGTAAGGCGCCGCCGTAAGGCCCAGTTCCTGCATCTCTTCCCGTTCCCACACGCCGTACTGAGACTTGTCGATCAGGCTCTGCGGGTGAGACACGCGAAGTCCGATCGCAAAGGCCTTGGCTTCCATGGGAATCCCTCTTTGGTAGAGCGCTGTCATGGTATCTCTGGCGCTGTGACCCGGCGCCAGCACGACTGTATCGGTTCTGATCCGGCTTCCGTCCGCGAGAATGACCGCGCGTACACTTCCGTCCTGCATCTCCAGGTCTGTGACTTGTGCTTCAAACCGGACTTCGCCGCCCGCTGCCTGGATCCTTCTGCGGATCGCAGGGATTACAACCTTGAGCCGGTCTGTGCCGATATGGGGCTTACTCTCATATACAATGTCGCCCGGCGCGCCGGCTTCTGTAAAGACCGTCAGGACTTTCTCACTGCGCCCCGTCTTGTCGTTGATCTGCGTATTGAGCTTTCCATCGGAGAAGGTGCCCGCGCCGCCCTCTCCGAACTGCACGTTGGAAGCGGGATCCAGTTTGCCGCTCTCCCAGTAGTGTTCGATGTCCTTCGTTCTCTGCTCCACACACCGCCCCCGCTCAAGCAGGATCGGCCGATAGCCGTGCTCTGCCAGCATCAGTGCGCAGAACAGGCCCGCAGGACCTGCGCCGATCACGACGGGCCGCGTATGCATGATCTCCTCGCCGGCCTTCGGGAACTGATATCCAGTCTCTTCTACATAGGAAATATTCCTGCTGCGCAGTGACGCTGCGAGTTTTCTCTCCGCCTTGGCACCTGTTTTCGTATCTACATCGACGGTGTAGATATCATAGAGCTGGGGCTTCTTTCTCGCGTCGATCGAATGTCTGCGGATTCTGTAATGTACTGGTTCGCGGCCCTTGTACCTGATTGTCTTTCGTATTTTGCCTTCCAGATCTGCTTCTGTGTGCCCACAGGGAAGCTTTAACTGGGAAATTCTGATCATAGACCTGCTCCTACTCTTTGCTGTTCTTGTAAGGATTTCCGCGTCGCTTTTGCCGTCGTCTGCTGTTATTGGACGGATCCCTGCGTCGCCTTCGCAGCGCCTTTGCCGGCGATCCAACCGCTGGTCATGGCCCATTGCAGATTGTAGCCGCCGCAGATTCCGTCCACGTCCACGAGTTCCCCCGCCATAAAGAGGCCCGGCGTGCGTACGGACTGCAGATTTTCATCCATTTCTTCTAGCGGAACGCCCCCACTTGTCACCTGCGCCTGTTTGAATGTGCCGGTTCCCACGATCGCAATGGGGAACGCGCGCAGATCTTCCATTATGCCGCGCAGCGCTTCCTGCGATAGTCGTGACGCCTTCATCTCCGCCTGCATGCCGCGCCTTTTAAGGACAAGGTCCAGGATCTTGCGGTTCACAAGGCCGAGGAAGTAGACGCTGAGCATGCAGTTCTTGTTCTCTGAGAGCCTTCGCGCCAGCTCCTTTTCCCACGCCTTTTCATCAAAGTCAGGGGCAAAATCGATACTGGCCGTCACCGCCGTGCCTTGTGCCAGCGCCCTTGCCGCGATCGCACTCAGCTGAAAGACGGGGATGCCGGAAATGCCCTGCTCCGTCATCTGCAGCTCTCCGCGCTCCGAACAGACGCTTTGATCATTCACCAGGAGCGTGATCGCCGCGTCGCAGCGAACGCCCGCAGACGCCTTCAGATTCCTGTCGTCCGACAGGAGCGGAACCAGGGCCGGCAGGGGCTTCACGACCGTGTGTCCCATCGAAGAGGCAATTCGATAAATCGCCTCCCCGCACCCATACTGAGGACCTGCCATGCCGCCGCCTGCAAGGATGACCGATTCCGCCATATAGGAAAATCCATCAGAAGTCTCGATCTGAAAATGAGAAGCGCCTTTGCGCTCGCTCCGTCTGACCAGGACCACTCTCTTTCCAAGTTCGATCGTGACAGGCAGTGCCCGCAGGATCTTCTCAAATCCCTCCGCGATGGTTGCGGCCTGGTCCGTCCTGGGATAGACGTATCCCTGCCTGTCGTGCAGAAAGACGCCCTGCGATTCCCAGAAGCGCATCAGGTCCTTCTCACTAAAGCGCGAAAAAAAGGCGGAAAGACTCGCCCCTCCGCCGGTATGATAGCAATCCATTGTCATATGCAGATTGGTCAGATTGCAGCGGCCGTTGCCGGTCGCATAGACTTTTCTGCAGATCTTGTCGTTGGCGTCCAGAAGCAGTACATTTCTGCCTTCCCGCGCCGCGGAAACTGCCGCCATGCAGCCGGAAGGACCTGCGCCAACGATGACGATTTCCGCTGTCTTTGCTCTATGCAGTTCGCCATTTGCCTTTTTACTCATAAAGGTATATCCTTTCGCACAGCGCGGATCGTGACAAATTCATTCTCTCGTGATCCCCAGCGCCTGCAGCGCCATCTCCTGGCGGGCTTCCATCACGTCCGCCTCTTCCGGCGTCATGTGGTCATAGCCGCACAGATGGAGCATGCTGTGCGCGATCAAAAACGCGAATTCCCGCAGCTCACTGTGCCCGTACTCTGCCGCCTGCTCCTTGACCTTCTGTGCGTTGATCACAATATCGCCGAGCATCACACAGTCGTTGTCCGGGTTGATACAGCTGTCATTGATCAGACTAAAATCAGCGGGTTCTTCAAATTCAAGGCCGGGGAAAGAGAGCACGTCGGTTGTCCGGTCGATCCCTCGAAATTCCCGGTTGAGTCTGTGCACCTCTTCTGCGTCTGTCACAACCAGCGACACTTCCGCATCGTCAGTAAAGTTCTCCTGCGAGAGCACCTGTGTACAGACCTTCAGCGCGACCTCTTCTATGTCAAAAGGCGGGTCAAAGGGCAGGGCAAATTCAGACTTTTCTTCTATTTGGATATCTGTGTTCAAAACGACCATGTTTTTCATAATCCTCGTAAGCTTTGACGATTTTCTGTACCAGTGGATGACGCACGACATCCTTGGCGGTCAGATTGATGAAGCTGATCCCCTCCACATTCCTTAGCACCTTCATGGCCACATCGAGACCGGAGCGCGTGTTAGGCGCAAGGTCCTTCTGCGACGCGTCGCCGGTGATAATGGCATGGGAGCCAAATCCGAATCTTGTCAGGAACATCTTCATCTGCTCGGGCGTTGTGTTCTGCGCTTCGTCCAGAATGATGTATGCATTGTCCAGTGTCCGTCCCCTCATGTAGGCGAGCGGCGCCACTTCGATCAGACCGTTTTCCATATTGCGCTTGAAGTTCTCTGCGCCCATGATCTGATAGAGCGCATCGTACAGGGGGCGCAGATAGGGATCGACCTTGCTCTGCAGGTCGCCCGGGAGGAAACCGAGCTTCTCTCCCGCCTCGATGGCAGGTCTTGTCATGATGATCCGCTCCACCTCTTTGTTCTGAAACGCCGTGATTGCCATGGCCATAGCAAGAAAGGTCTTGCCGGTACCCGCAGGGCCATTGGCAAACACGATCAGGTTGTTTCTGATCGAATCAATATATTTCTTCTGCCCCAGTGTCTTGGGCTTGATCGGCTTGCCGCTCACTGTGTGGCAGATGATATCCTTGTCAAAATCTGCCAATACGGCAGGTTCCGCCTCGTCCTTCATCTCGATGGCATAGTCTACGCTCTGGTCCTCGATCTCACCGCCGGCCCTCGCGAGCCCCGCCAGATTCTCTAAAATCCCGACTGCCTTGCGCACAGCCGCGTCGTCGCCGGTCACCTTGATCACACCGTCCCTGGCGATCACTGCCACATCCAGATCTTTCTCGATCTTTCTCACAAAATGGTCCTTACTGCCAAAAATCTCTCTCTGCTCCTCCGCAGATAGTTCCAGAATCTGTGTCATGTACGTCTCTTTTTCCTTGCTAAAATCCTCAAAAAAAGAGCGTATACCGCGTTACAGGCGGCATACGCTCGTTGTAATGCTAGTATTAAATTACTTCGCGGACAGGTATTCGTCAATACCCTTCGCGGCTGCCTTGCCTGCGCCCATCGCCAAAATGACAGTGGCCGCGCCGGTCACAGCGTCGCCGCCTGCGAATACGCCTTCCTTGGAAGTCTGGCCCTTCTCCTCGTCCGCAACGATGCAGCCTCTTCTGTTTGCTTCAAGGCCTTTGGTCGTGGAAGAGATCAGCGGGTTGGGGCTTGTTCCCAGGGACATGATCACTGCGTCGCACTCAATATAGAACTCAGAACCGGGTATCTCCACAGGTCTGCGTCTTCCGGACGCATCGGGCTCGCCCAGCTCCATGCGGATGCAGGTAATGCCTTTAACCCATCCGTTTTCATCCGCGTGGATTTCCACAGGATTGGTCAGAAGGTCAAAAATGATGCCCTCTTCCTTGGCGTGATGGACTTCTTCGCGTCTGGCCGGAAGCTCTTCTTCGCTTCTTCTGTAGACAATGTGTGTCTCCGCGCCCAGTCGAAGCGCTGTTCTGGCTGCGTCCATAGCAACGTTGCCGCCGCCGACGATGACCGCCTTTTTCGCCTTCATAATAGGGGTTCTGGAGGAATCGCTGAAGGCCTTCATGAGGTTGCTTCTTGTCAGATACTCATTGGCGGAGAATACGCCCATGGCCTGCTCGCCGGGAATGCCCATGAACTTGGGAAGACCTGCGCCGGAGCCGATGAATACAGCTTCAAAGCCTTCGTTCTTCATCAGATCGTCGATCGTAGCGGATTTGCCTACAACGCAGTCTGTCTCTATTTTGACGCCGAGGTGCTTGACGTTCTCGATTTCCTTCTCCACGACTGCGTCCTTGGGAAGACGGAACTCGGGAATACCATACACCAGAACGCCGCCCGCCTTGTGCAGCGCTTCGAAGATCGTGACGTCATAGCCGAGCTTGGCCAGATCGCCTGCGCAGGTAAGGCCGGCAGGGCCGGAACCGATCACCGCGACCTTGTGTCCATTCTGCGTAGCCGCCTTCTGGGGCTTGATGCCCATAGCGCGGGCTGTATCCGCGACGTATCTCTCCAGTTTGCCGATGGAGACGGCTTCTCCCTTGATGCCGCGCACGCATTTGCCCTCGCACTGTGTCTCCTGGGGGCAGACACGGCCGCAGATCGCAGGCAGGGAGGAGGAAAGGCTGATCACATCATAGGCGCCCTTCACGTCGCTCTCTTTGACTTTGGTGATAAAGCCGGGGATGTCGATATTGACGGGACATCCCTGCACACATCTGGGGTTCTTGCAGTTGAGGCAGCGGAGCGCTTCTGCCTCCGCCTCTTCTTTATTATAACCGAGGCAGACTTCTTCAAAGTTCGTCGCTCTGACAAGCGGATCCTGTTCCCGTACCGGGACTTTCTTCATCATATCCATAATCGTCTATCCTTTCTGTATGAAAGATCTGCATGAAAGATCTGTATGAAAGACCGTCAGTTTGCGCAATTTCCGCAGCCGCCGTGGTGCGTATCACCCTCTTTGGCCTTCAGATACAGGCGTCCCTCTTCGGTAGCATACAGTTTCATTCTCTGCATAGCCTGTACAAAATCCACCTCGTGGCCGTCGAATTCCGGTCCGTCCACGCAGGCAAATTTCACTTTGCCGCCTACCATCAGACGACATGCGCCGCACATGCCTGTGCCGTCCACCATGATCGGGTTCATGGAGACGATGGTCTCGATCCCGAGCTGCTTGGTGAGCTGGCATACGAACTTCATCATGATCATGGGGCCGATGGCGACGACTCTGTCGAAGCGCTGTCCTTCATCATAGAGCTTCTGGAGCGCGACACATACGTTGCCGGCGATTCCATAGGATCCGTCGTCTGTGCAGATGTGGAGGTTCGAGACCTCGCTCATTTCCTTCTCGAGGATAATGATGTCCTTGGTTCTCGCGCCCTGGATGCAATCCACTTCTACGCCCTGCTTCTTGAGCCATTTGAGCTGGCAGTATACAGGCGCTGTACCAACACCGCCCGCGATGAAGCAGATCTTCATCTTCTTCAGTTCATCCAGAGGCAGCTCTGTGAGATCGGAGGGTTTTCCGAGAGGGCCTACCATATCTGCGAAGCTGTCGCCCACTTCCAGCGAGGACATGCGATATGTGTCGCCGCCGATCACCTGAAATACAATCTGCACAATGCCTTTTTCGCTGTCATAATCACAGATCGTCAGCGGTATTCTTTCTCCCTCTTCATCGACACGAACGATCAGAAACTGTCCGGGAAGCGCATATCTGGCAATCCTGGGTGCCTCAACATCCATCAGAAAGATGTTGGGGGCCAGATTTTCCTTTTTAATGATCTTGAACATATCTACCTCCATCTACCTGTTTGTAAATTAATACTTTACTGTAATAAAGACTAATTCATACTACCACTCTTTTTCGTGCATGTAAAAGCAAAATAGCATACTTATTAATTTGTGCACATTTTTCACGTCTTTTGGCACATTTGAACTCTCTGTCACTCATCCAGGATCTGATAGGTGCCCGTGACCACGCTGCTCTTGAGCCCGTACCGATTGACAAAAAGGACCTTCACGGTATAGATGATCCCGGGGCGGAGCTTGATCCCGTCGGTATACAGATTGCTTCTGTCCGTGGGCTCTGTCCCGTCAATTGTGTAGAACAGCGTCCCAACGCCCTGGCTCTCGACGATCAGGTTCATTTCTCCCTCGTAGGTCCCCGGCGGATCGCGAAAGACCGGGTCGTAGACCAGATAATTGTAATACTTGCTCTTTATGGATTCCACTTCGCTCCCTTCCAGAAGCGTCGCAAGTTTTCCGTATTCACCCTCCTCGGAGCAGATCGATACAATCCTCTCCCAGGCGTCGTCGAATTCCTGCTGCCCTTCGTGCGTGTTTTTCACAACGCGCATGGCAATACTGAGCGCCTCCGCGTTGTCGCCGGCTTTCTGCAGATAATCCGCTTTCTTCAGATACAGCATTTCATCACTGCGCACGCCGTCGCCCGGAAGCGTCAGCGCTCTGTCGATGAGCCTTGCTGCGTCCGCGTAATAGCCTGTCTGCGCCATTTCCGATGATTTTTGAAGGAGCGCTTCTCTTGAGTTCGCCTGGCTGTGCTGATAGGCCAGGTATCCGACGACGAGCGCCGCTGCTATGGATACCAGAACGGCCGCGATTCTAACCTGTCTGCTCATTTTCATCTTCACCCCGGAGCGCCGTGCTCACATGTCTTCCAGGTACTGTTCAAAGGTCGGCATATCCATAAGAACCTGCCTTGCCCTTGTTCCGTTTTCTTCGCTGACAACGCCGGCTTCCGCGAGCTGGTCCATGATCCTGGCCGCTCTGTTAAAGCCGATCTTGAACACGCGCTGCAGCATGCCGATCGACGCCTTGTTCTTGTCGATAATAAATCTGCCCGCTTCGGCAAAATATTCATCGTAAATGGAGTCGCCCTTGAGATCCGCGTTCTGGCCGCTGCCGTCCGAGGACGCGATCCCATCGATCTCACTCTCAATGGCCGCCATCGAGCTGCTGTCCGCCGCATTGTTCTCTTTAATGTACGAGACCACTTTCTGCACGTCGTCATCGGACACAAACGCGCCTTGGATTCTGGCGGGTTTCTGGTAATTCTGCGGATAGAAAAGCATATCGCCCTTGCCGATCAGCTTCTCCGCGCCTGCCATATCCAGAATGGTGCGGGAATCGACCTGACTGGTAACTGCAAAGGCAATGCGGCTGGGCATATTGGCCTTGATGAGGCCGGTAATGACATCTACAGAAGGTCTCTGCGTCGCGATGATCAAGTGAATGCCTGCCGCGCGGGCCAGCTGTGCCAGACGGCAGATCGAAGATTCCACTTCGTTCTTGGCGACCATCATGAGATCTGCCAGCTCGTCGACAATGACGACCAGTCTGGGCAGTACTTTCTCATTTTCTCCCGCTTCGTCGCCCTTTGCTCTCACCATCGCGTTATAGCCGTTGAGATCCCTCGTTCCGGCTGCGGCAAAGAGCTTGTAGCGGCGCTCCATTTCCGCGACCGCCCAGTTCAGTGCGGCCGACGCTTTGCGGACATCGGTCACAACCGGGATCATCAGGTGCGGAATGCCGTTATACACGCTCAGTTCCACGACCTTGGGATCGATCATGATCAGCTGCACCTCATTCGGCGCCGCCTTGTAGAGGATACTCATGATGATCGTATTGATACATACGGATTTACCGGATCCGGTCGCGCCTGCAATGAGCAGGTGGGGCATCTTAGAGATATCCGTGACCACCGTTTTGCCGCCCAGATCCTTGCCGACACCAAATGCGAGCTTACTCTTCGCGCCGCGGAACTCCTGGGTCTCCAGAATATCGCGCAGTGCGACCAGCGACGGGTGCTTGTTGGGCACTTCGATTCCGATGGCGGGTTTACCCGGGATCGGCGCCTCAATTCGAATATCCATGGCGGCAAGGCTGAGCTTGATATCATCCGCCAGATTGACGATTTTTGAGACCTTGACGCCCTGCTCGGGCTGCAGCTCGTAGCGGGTGATGGACGGTCCCTGACTGATTTCTGTGATCGTCACATTGACGCCGAACGTGCGCAAGGTCTCTTGCAGACGATAGGCCGTCTCCTTGAGTTCCTTGTCGGTCTCCGGCGAACTCATCTTCTGTCCCTTTTCCATCAGGCTAAACGGCGGGAAGCTGTACTGGCGGTTTTCCTTACTTCTGTTCTGTCCGCTCATAACGGTCCTGCCGGCGCCTTTTGTGCCGTCTTCGCCGCGGTCTCTGTGAACTTCAATGCCTTCCAGCTCTTCTTCCGAGATCGGAGGCGCCGACTGGGGCTGCGGCTTCTGCCTGGCCGTCACTGTTGTGCGAACAGGCGCAGCCGTTTGCGCGGCATTTTCGCCAGCCTTATTGGCGTACGCGGCTTCACTTTCCAGCGCCGCTTCCGACGCCTCGATGGCAGCCATCTCTTCCTCTGTGAGCGCATCGGCGCCCCAGGGAAGCTCGTCTGCACCCGTCTGTGTGATGTCCGCCGGCGCCGATCCCGGATCTGCCTTGTGCTGGGCGTTGAAGGTAGACATGCCACCGGCATCCGCGATGTCATACGGACTGCCATTGGCGAGACTTCCGGTGCTCTCATGCGCATAGATCTTTCGCATGCCGCGTTCATTCTCTTCCTGATGGAAGGGGAACTGCAGATCGTCTGACAGATCGCTCGTATCCTGGGTTCTTGTGAACACCGTCATGGTAGCCCTGCCGGAACGGCTGCCGTACGTCTCTCTCTCTGCGGGATCGATCTGAAACATCCCCTCAGACTCCACCCGCACAGTGTTGGCGTCGGGGCGGAGAATCCTCTCTGACGGTTCCGCCTTTGTTTCCTCAATCACCTTCGCGCTGACATTGACTTCCTCCGTTTTGCCGGTACGATCACGGTCTCTGTCGAGGAAACGGATTCCATGCGACGTATTGCTGCGGATCCTCTCCGGTTCCGGCTTCGTCTCTGCCGCAGGGACCGCGGCCCTCTCGCGCGTGCGCAAAGGCTTCTTCTCCCTTCGTTTAAAGAGCGTGGAGCCCTCGTCGAGGCCAAAATCCTCCTCTTCGTCTTCCGTCGCCGGCTCGATCACGTTGTTTAACAGATCCGTCGCGTCGGCTCTCCTGCGCGCTTCCTTCTCTCTTTCCTCTCTGTTCAGCCGCTCCTGTTCGAGCAGCTTCTCCCTCTCTTCTCTCTCCTTTTCCTTCTCCTGCCGGATCAGTTCACGGCGTTTTTCGGATGCGGCACGCGCCTCCTGCGCCCTGAGCCTTCTTCTCTCCATAAAGGACGGATCGCCCCGCTGGATCCTTCTCTCCTGTGCCTTCCTGTATCTGGCGACAGGCGAGAACTGGGTCGCGACAAGCAGGCAGATCATAATGATCAGGATCAGGATAAAGGCCGATCCCACATTTCGAAACAGGCTGAACAGACCATAGGCAAGACTTCCGCCGATGAGTCCGCCGCCCTCCTTGGCCGCTGCGCAGCGCTGGTAAATAGCCGCCGGATCAAATCCGGCCGCCTTGGCCGCCTCGCCGCCCCACAGTTCAAACCCGGCGCCAATCGCGATCATAAGCACAACAAGAGAAGCCGCCCTTACCGGCAGCGTTCTCTTGCCCAGATTCGATATGATAAAAATGACCATGACAAACACAAAGAGTGGCATCACATAGGCAGTCGTACCAAACAGGCCGAACATCACGGAGGAAACGGCTTTGCCGACGACACCGCCGTATCCCAGCTCCGCGATCATCACAAAAGCCAGCGCCGCAAACAGCACCAGCAGCCGGATATCCCTGCGGACCTCCATCGCCCTTTTTTCTTCCTGCGCGAGCATCGCAGCGTCCTGTCTGCTCGTTCTTGAAGACGCTATCTTTCTCTTACCGGATGCACTTCTGCTCTTTGTTGTTCTCTTATTATTCTGTGTACTCTTCTTCCTTGTGGTTGAAGCCATCTCCTCCGTCAACCTTCCTTATCTACTGCTGCTGTCCGCCGTCACCGATCTTTGGGATTCAAATGTCAAAATCGTCATCCTCGCTGATCTCCAGATCAAATTCGTCCTCCCCGTCGCAGACCAGGTCGAATTCCATTCGCACATGGGTCCTGCGGGGCGGTTCAGGGAGTGGGTTCTTGAGCAGCGTAAACGCCTCCCGCTCCGCGCCCGGAGTATATTCCGGATCATATATCTGCATATTTGTATCCTTTACATCTAAATCTTTTGATTATGTCAATGAGGCAGCTTCATGCCTGCACACAAAGCTGCCCTGATCATGCCATGTAAGTTGTGACCCGTAAGGATCAGTCCTCGTCCCAGTTATGGTAAACGGCCTGTACGTCGTCATCGTCGTCCAAAAGGTCCAGAATTCTGTTGATCTGCTTGAGCATGGTCTCATCTGTGACCTTGACATAGTTCTGGGGGATCATTGTCACTTCTGAAGAAGCCAGTGCAATGCCCTCATCCTTGAGCGCCTTCTCCACGGCGTCAAAATCTTCCTCTGCCGTGATGATCTCGAAGCTGTCCTCTTCTTCCTTGATATCTTCCGCGCCGGCGTCAAGAGCGATCATCATCAGATCGTCTGCGCTCAGGTCGCACTCTTCCTTGTCTACGATGATCTGGCCCCTCTTGTCGAACATAAAGGAGACGCAGCCGGGCGTGCCGATGCTTCCGCCGCCCTTTGTAAAAGCGGATCTGACGTTCGCAGCTGTTCTGTTCTGGTTGTCCGTCAGCGTGTCCACGATGATCGCGATGCCGCCAGGGCCATACCCTTCATAGGTATTGTACTGATAGTTTACGTTGCCGACGTCGCCTGCCGCCTTCTTGATGCCGCGCTCGATGGTCTCGTTGGGCATGTTGTTGGCTTTGGCCTTCGCAACGACCTTGGCAAGCTTAAAGTTATTGTTGGGATCGGGGCCGCCCTCTTTGACAGCAACCGCGATCTCACGGCCGATGATGGTAAAGATCTTGCCCTTCGCCGCATCGTTCTTCTCTTTCTTGTGTTTAATGTTCGCAAACTTGGAATGTCCTGACATTGTTTCGCTCCTTATCTTCTATATTCGCATTGCCGGACCCGGAAAGTCCGGTATTTAGCATAATCTGTACACAAAGATACAAATTAGACTATACCATTAACGGCGAGAGCCGTCAACCGAGGGATCCCCCGCAAGGAATCCTGGGTACCCGGGCGTTGATGTCGCAGGCAAGCTCATAATTGAAGCGGCCGGACAGATCTCCGAGTTCTTCCATGGTAATGCATTCATCTCCGTCCTGCCCGATCAGGGTGCAGAGGCTTCCCTCTGCAGCGCCTGGTATGTGCGTGACGTCCACCATCATCTGGTCCATGCAGACTCTGCCCAGGATCGGCGCCTTCTTGCCGCAGATCAAAACATAGCCTTTGCCGGACAGACTTCTGGGATATCCATCGCCATAGCCAACCGGGATCGTGGCGATCCTCGTTCTGTCTGCACTCGTTGTATAGGTGCCGCCGTAGCTGACACTGACGCCCGGTCCGCATTCCTTAATATAGACAATGCGGGAATAAAGCGTCATCACGGGCCTGAGCGGTACTTTGACCCGGCTGACTTCGCTGGAGGGCCACAGTCCGTACAGGGTGATCCCGGCGCGCACCAGATTCAGATTGGCCTGCGGGAACTCAATAATGCCGGCGCTGTTGGAGATGTGGCAGATGGGGATCTCATAGCCGAGCGCCTTCCGGATCCTGTCCGCGAAATCCTGATACAGCGCAATCTGCGCGTGGGTCGGGGCGGGATCGCTCTCGTCAGCCTTGGCAAAGTGGGTGAACATGCCCTCGACGATGACGCCGGGCGTGTGGATCGCTTTGTCCACAAACTGAAGGCCCTCATCATCCGGACGAATTCCGATCCGTCCCATGCCGGTATCCACTGCGATGTGAATGCGGACTGGATTTCCCTGCCGCGCTGCCGCCTCGGAGAGCTGCGCCAACATGTCCTCTCTGAAACAGGCGGGCCGGATTTCCAGTTTGATCAGTTCCTCATAACAGTAAGGAAATACGTAGCCGAGAAGGATGATCGGCTTCTTGGCGCCGTGTGCCCGAAGCTCCCTGGCCTCTTCAAAGGTCGCCGCCGCATACCCCCACACATAGGGAAGCTTTTCCAGCTCTTTCATCAAAAGCACAGCGCCGTGACCATACCCGTTTGTCTTCAGGACTGCGACCATCTGCGTATTGGGATCGATGCTGTTATGCATGCTTTCCATGTTAAAGTGAAGCGCATCCAGATCGATCTGCGCCCAGATCCGGTCAACGCCTTCTACATCCGTCGTTCTGCAAGACGTCTGTTCCCAAATTCTGTCAGCCATTTCCGCCTCCATTCTCCTGTCGTTGTGTGCTTGTTTCTGTGCAAGGCCCGCATTGCGGGCTTCTGCGCCGCTTCAAAAGCCGTCGGCCACAATGATTGCGGGCCGCTGCGCTGCCTAAAGGACGGCGCTCTCGATTGCATGAAATACCGATTCCTCCGCGCGGATCAGGTCGCCTGCCAGCATGGCCCGCTCCCCCATCCTACGTTTACATGCGTCTCCGGCTTCCGCATGGATATAGGCCGCCGCCTGCGCCGCCCTGTGTCCACGGCTCTCGCTGCCCGTCACCGCCATGAGCATGGCCGCCGTGATGCCAGTCAGCACATCGCCGCTGCCGGCCGTTGCCATACCGCTGTTTCCGTTGGTGATCATGGTGATCTCCCGCACGCCCTTGGAAACGATCAAGGTTCGCGCGTCTTTGCCGATGACCGTGCACTGATAGCGATCGGCCAGCTGCCGTAAGAGCGGGATCCGTTCTCTGCCGGCTTCCGCCACTGTCTTGTGGACAAGATCCGCAAATTCCGCCAGATGCGGCGTCAGGATGCAGGCTGTCTCCGGGTCCCATTTCTGCATCAGCGCATCCGCTCTCTCACCGGACGCGATCAGCCTGAGCGCGTCCGCGTCGATCACGATCCCGCGCAGCGGTTTGCGGCGTTTTTCATTTGCCCGGATCTCACCTTTTTCGTCTGCCGACACAAATCTAAGCAGTGCGTCCAGCATGACTTCCGCTTCCCATCCTCTGCCGATTGCAGGTCCGATCACAACCGCGTCGGCCCACTCGAGGTCCCTGTACAGACTCTCCCGGATCCGGTCTTCCTCCTCCCTCCGGGCGTCCGCCGCATCCGGCAGTGCGCTGTAAACGGTCAACATTGCCTCCGGAAGCGTTTCCTGTATGATCACACGATTTTCTTCCCTTGTGAAGATCTTGACCATGCCTGCGCCGCTTCTCATGGCGGCTTCCGCGCTCAGAAGGGCTGCGCCGCACATGGCGTAGCTGCCGGCAACGATCAGGATTTTGCCAAAGGTCCCCTTGTTGCCGCCCCCATCTCTGTGGGCTATCCGCCTTGCCACATCCGCATGTTCCAGCATGATCATCTCGGGGCGCTGCCCGCCCTCGCACGCAAAGCTCCTGTCATGGATCCCGATCTGCCGCAGGATGGTCTCCCCGCAATATGTGCTTCCTGGATAGAAGAAATGTCCTCTCTTATAGTAGGCGAAAGTCACAGTGAGATCGCACCGGAACGCGCAGCCGAGCACCTCGCCCGTCTCCGAGGAAATGCCGGAGGGAATATCGAGTCCCACTACCATGCAGCCGGTCCTGTCCCTGTACTCATTGACTGCCTCCACGATGTCCGCCGCCGTCCCGGAGAGCGCCCTTGCAAGGCCCGTCCCGAACAGTGCGTCGACAATCACGTCCGGTCTGAATTCATACATTGCTTCCCGGTTCCATGCGCAAAGCGCTGCGCCATAGGCTTGCAGGATCATTTGCTGTGTCAAGGCAGAACTCCCTGCCGGCGGTGTTTTGGCAGAGAGCAGCAGATATTGCACGTCATAGCCATTGTCTGTCAAAAGACGCCCCACGGCCAGTCCATCCGCGCCGTTGTTGCCGGGCCCTGCCAGGATCGTCACCCTGGCGTCTTGCGCTGTTCTTTTCACAATCTCCTCATATACAGAGAGCGCCGCCCTTTCCATCAGCACGATGGAAGGGATTCCGATCACATCTGACGTCAGTCTGTCCGCCTGCGCCATTTCATTTCCTGTCAGCAGATATTTCATACCTTATCCTTCTATTAGTATTATCAAACCTCTGCGATAAAATATAAGAACGCCCTTCCCGGAGTATGATCATTTCCGGAAAAGGCGTATCCAGACCAGCCGCATCAGGCCGGCGCATTATTTCTCGCTCTCATGACGGCGAATATTATAGGACAGTTTCATAAGGCTGTCCTGCAAGTGCACACTCTCCACCTGAATCCTGTCCGGTACCTTCAGATCCACATGGGCAAAATTCCAAATCGCCTTGATCGGCGTCTCCGCCAGCACCTGCGTGATCTCGATCGCAGCCGCTTTCGGGATGGTCAGGACAGCAATATCGATGTGGTTTTCTCTAATATAACCGGGCATCTGCTCCATGGGATAAATCGGCACATTCGCGATTTTCTTGTCATGCAGAAGGGGATTGATATCAAATGCCCCCTTGAAAGAGAATCCGCGGTTCTTGAGATTCATGTAATTGACAAGGGCCTGTCCGAGATTACCGGCCCCGATCAGAATCATATCGTGCTGCTTGTTGAGGCCCAGGATCTTTCCGATCTCCTCATACAGATAACTTGTATTGTATCCGTATCCCTGCTGCCCGAATCCGCCAAAATTGTTAAAATCCTGCCTGATCTGTGAGGCAGTGACATTCATGATCCTGCTTAGCTCCTGGGAGGAAATTCTCTCTACGCCTTCGCTTTTCAGATCTCCCAGATATCTGTAATAACGAGGCAGTCTCCCTATTACTGCCTGTGAAATCCCCCGTTCTTCCACGCTTATTCATACATCCTTTCTTATGTCACGGCCAAGTCACACCTTCACCTTGGCCACTGTTATCAATTTCTAATTAGTTAGAACATACACGTTTATTATATCGAGTTGTCAAAAACCCGTCAATTACAAATACTGGCAGCACATTTTACCATTGCAGGCATCATGCAATCATTCGTGCAAGCATTTATGCAATCATTCATGCGCTCCTTACCGTGCATACAGCCGCGTCCGTACAGCCTGTCCTCGTTTGACTTATCCCGCTTTTTTCTATATCATTGGGAATACCGGCATGTGCCGGTGATTTTTGGCAATATCCATTATGCAGTGCATACAGATCTGACAGCCTGCGCTTTTACAGAAATTGAGAGTATAGATTCATGATCCTTGCTTGTCATCATATCAGTAAAGAATATCCGGAAAACGTTGTCCTTAGAGACGTCACTTTCCATCTGGAAAAGGGCGATAAGGCGGCGATCATCGGCATCAACGGCGCCGGCAAGACGACACTCCTCAAGATCATCGTCGGACAGGAGACCGCGGACGAGGGCTCCGTCTCTTTTGAACGGGACTGCAGCTTTGGCTACCTGGCCCAGAACCAGGATCTGTCCTCTGACCGGACGATTTATGAGGAAGTTCTCTCTGTCAAACAGTATCTGATCGATATGGAGAATCAGCTCTCCCGCTATGAAAAAGAGATGGATTCACTAAAAGGCGAAGCGCTCACACAGACCATCTCCGCCTATACGGACCTCCTGCACAAATTTGAGCGGGAAAACGGCTACGCCTACAAGGGCGAGGTGACCGGCGTCCTCAAGGGACTTGGCTTTACGCCGGAAGAATATGAGCAGCGCGTCGCGACGCTCTCCGGTGGACAGAAGACGCGGGTCGCGCTCGGAAAGCTCCTGGTGCAAAAGCCCGATCTGATCATGCTCGACGAGCCCACCAATCACCTGGATATGAACAGCATCCGGTGGCTGGAAACCTACCTCATGAACTACCGGGGCACTGTGCTCGTGGTCTCCCACGACCGCTATTTCCTTGACCGCACGGTCACCAAGATCCTGGAGCTGGAAAACGGAAAGTCCATGCTCTTTCAGGGCAACTATTCCGTCTATGCGGAGCGCAAAAAGGCACTGCGCGAACAGCAGTACCACGCCTACCTCAACAACCAGGCGGAGATCCGCCACCAGGAGGAGGTCATCGAAAAGCTGCGCCGCTTTAACCGCGAGAAATCGATCCGGCGCGCAGAGAGCCGCGAGAAGATGCTCCAGAAGACGGAAGTCCTCGAAAAGCCAATCGATATAAAAGACGACATGCACCTCGTCTTCACGCCCTGCATCAAGAGCGGCCGGGAAGTACTCAGTGTGGAGGATCTGGCCAAGTCCTATGGCAGTAAGCACCTCTTTTCCGGTATTTCCTTTAAGATCCGCCGCGGTGAGCACGTCGCGCTGATCGGAGACAACGGAACGGGCAAATCCACGATCCTGGGCATCCTCAATGAGATCGTTCCCCCGGACCGCGGCGTGATCCGTCTGGGAACCAACGTGCATATCGGCTACTACGACCAGGAGCACCACGTGCTGCACGACGATAAGACGGTCTTCGAGGAGATCTCGGACGAATATCCCGCCATGAACAACACGCAGATCCGCAGTATGCTGGCTTCTTTCTTATTTACCGGTGAAGAAGTCTTTAAAAGGATCGGGGATCTGAGCGGCGGCGAGAAGGGACGCGTATCCCTTGCCAAGCTCATGCTCTCCAAGGCCAATTTTTTGATCCTGGACGAGCCCACCAACCATCTGGATCTGGTCTCCAAGGAAGTTCTGGAAAATGCGCTGAACGCCTATGAGGGAACCGTTCTCTATGTCTCCCATGACCGCTACTTTATCAACCACACGGCGAGCCGCATTCTCTCTCTGACGCAGAAAGTGCTGTTAAGTTACCCCGGCAACAATTCCGAGAAGGCGCCCGATCGCTTTATCGGCAATTATGATTTCTATCTGGAAAAATCGGCGCAGGTCCAGGATGTCCTGCTGCAGGACGCCTATCGGGATGGACAGGGCGTCCCGCCCGCCGGTACGAGCGGTGCCCAGGCGGCCGGTGCCCAGAAGGACGGCAATACCGGTAAACCGGTTCCCGGCGCCGCCGGAAAGCCTGCCGCAGCCCCCACAAGCGAGAAGCAGAACTGGGTGCAGCAGAAAGAGGAACAGGCAAGACTCCGCAAGGCCGCCAACGATCTTCGCAAGGTGGAGGAGAAAATCGCCGCTTCTGAGGAAGAAATTGCCGCCATCGAGGAGCAGATGGCCCTGCCCGAGAACTATTCCAACGCCGGTAAGCTCGCAGAACTGAACAGCCGCAAGGAAGCGCTGGAGGAATCGCTGGCAGAGCTCTACGAGAAGTGGGAAGAACTCAGTGAACATGTATGATATAAGAATAAAAAACCAGGCTTCATCAGCCTGGTTTTTTCGTGTTATCTTTATGCGTTCATCTTTTTGTCCAGCGTCTCCTTGATCGCAAGGATAAACTCCTCTGTGCCGAGCTTCTCCACATTGGGGATGGTGGTGATCAGCGCGAGATCGCCTGTCATCTTGCCGGATTCGATGGTCTCCAGCGTCGCCTCGTCGAGAAGGTCCGCAAACTTCATAAGCTCCGGAATCTGGTCCAGTTCTCCTCTCTTTCTCAGAGCGCCGGTCCAGGCAAAGATGGTTGCGACCGAGTTCGTGGACGTCTTCTCCCCTTTGAGATGCTTGTAGTAGTGTCTCTGCACCGTTCCGTGCGCGGCTTCATACTCGTAATAGCCCGCAGGGGAAACGAGGATGGATGTCATCATAGCCAGAGAGCCAAAGCTTGTCGCCATCATGTCGCTCATGACGTCGCCGTCGTAGTTCTTGAGTGCCCACACAAAGCCGCCCTCTGAGCGCATCACGCGGGCTACTGCGTCGTCGATCAGTGTGTAAAAATAGGTGATGCCGGCCGCTTCAAATCTCTCCTTGTACTCCTCGTCGTACATACGCTCGAAGATCTCCTTGAAGCGCGTATCATAGGTCTTGGAGATGGTATCCTTGGTAGAGAACCACAGGTCCTGCTTGATGCTGAGCGCATATTCGAAGCAGCTGCGCGCAAATCCCTCAATGGAGTGATCCGTATTGTGAATGCCCTGGATGATGCCGGGTCCCTCAAATGTGTGGATGGTCTTTCGGGTTACGGTTCCGTCCGCAGCCGTGAACACAAGCTCTGCGGTTCCGGCGCCGGGAACACGGATTTCTGAATTCTTATAGACGTCGCCGTATGCGTGACGCGCCATGGTAATAGGCTTTTTCCATGTGCGCACATAGGGATCGATGCCCTTTACAAGGATCGGCGCCCGGAAGACTGTACCGTCAAGAGCCGCGCGGATCGTCCCGTTGGGACTCTTATACATTTTCTTGAGGTGATACTCCTCGACTCTGGCTGCATTGGGTGTGATGGTCGCGCATTTGACAGCGACGCCATACTTTTTGGTCGCCTCTGCGGAATCGATCGTCACCTGATCATTGGTCTCGTCTCTGTGCGCAAGTCCCAAGTCATAGTATTCTGTCTTGAGATCAATGTAAGGAAGAAGAAGATCGTCCTTGATCATCTGCCAGATGATCCTTGTCATCTCATCTCCGTCCATTTCCACCAGAGGGGTCTTCATCTGTATCTTCTGCATGCTCTTTCCTGCTCCTTCCCGGAAGGCCCATCAGCCCTCCGTGTTTTTGTATATATCATACAATCCGTTCTTGACCATATTCTCGTAGGCATTCTCCATATGTTCAATGGCACGCCGTTCTGCAAGATCCGCCTTGCCTGCCCGGATTGCTTCCATGATCGCTCTGTGCTCCTTGTTGGAGGCAGTGCTTCGCTCAATGGTGGACAGCGTCTTTCTGCGGATTCGCATGACGTAGGAATGATAATCCACGAGCTGGTGCTCCAGCATCTTGGATCCACAGGCCGCATACAAAATGTGATGGAATTGGTTATCCAGCTCCGCGATCTGTTCCATATGCCCTTTACCTGCATGAAACTCAGCCAGATAGACGTTCTCTTCCATGTCTTCGAGCTGCTCCGGTGTGATCCTCTCCGTCGCCCAGCGGGCGCAAAGACCTTCCAGCAGCGCACGGATTGCATAAATATCCCGCACGTCGTTTTCCTGAATACCAGTCACAAACGCGCCCCGGTTGGGAATGATCTGTACCAGGCCCTCCAGCTCAAGCTGTCTGAGCGCCTCTCTGACCGGTGTTCGCGATACCCCAAGCTCCTTCCCAATCCGGATCTCTTTGAGTTCTTCGTGTTCCTTATATCTCCCGTTCAAAATATCGTTTCTAATCTTGTGAAACACTCTCCCGCGAAGAGAATACTTATCGGAGACTTCCATATTAAAGTCATACTCGCTGTTCATTGAATCTCCATTCCGCGGGCCCCACCCCGCCTTCTACTCCATTTCATTGCTCTAAACAGCAAACGCCGTTCTGCATAATTGTATACATTTCGTGCAATTCTGTCAATTGTACTGCCGTTATTCTTTGAACGCCGTCGTTTTGTACAGATTGATTGAGCAAAAATGACGAAGCCGCAGGCACACGGCCTGCGGCTTCCAAAATGTACGCCTCGTTGTGGAGGTATTTTTCGCTATTCTTATTTCACAACGATGTTGATGATCTTGCCGGGGACAAAGATCTCCTTGACGATCTTCTTTCCTTCGAGGAAGGAAGCGACCCTGTCATTGGCCTTGGCGGCTGCCATAGCGGTGTCCTTATCGCACCCTGCAGGGATGGACACGGCAGCGCGAACCTTGCCGTTGACCTGTACGCCGACTTCTACAGTCGCGTCGATGGTCTTGGCTTCGTCATATTCCGGCCATGCGGAAACCGTAAGGAAGCCCTCTCCGCCGATCATCTCATAGATTTCCTCTGTGATATGCGGTGCAAAAGGAGAAAGGAGCTTGAGGAAGATCGTAAGGTTCTCTTTGGAGATCCTGTTCTCCTTGTAGATCTCATTGAGAAGCGTCATCAGCGCAGCGATCGCTGTGTTGAACTTCTGCGCCTCAATGTCGTCCGTCACCTTCTTGATGGTCTTGTGGAGGAGCGTCTCGTAGGAAACGGCCTTCTTGTCATCGGAGATGATGTCCGTAAGACCCGCCACGCGGTCGAGGAATCTGCGGCAGCCCTTGACGGAGCTGTCGTTCCAGGGTGCTGCACTGCCGTAATCGCCCATGAAGAGTACATAGACTCTGAGGGTATCGGCACCGTACTGGTTCACAATATCCAGCGGATCGACAACGTTGCCTCTGGATTTACTCATCTTCTCTCCGTCGGAGCCAAGGATCATACCCTGTGCAGAGCGCTTCATGTAAGGCTCGGGGGTGTTGACCTCGCCGATGTCATAGAGGAAATGATGCCAGAACCTGGAGTAGATCAGGTGTCTGGTAACATGCTCCATACCGCCGTTGTACCAGTCGACGGGCATCCAGTATTTGAGCTTGTCCATATCTGCGAACGCCTTGTCGTTGTGGGGATCGCAGTAGCGGAGGAAATACCAGGAGCTGCCGGCCCACTGCGGCATTGTATCGGTCTCTCTCTGCGCAGGACCGCCGCACTTGGGGCATGTGCAGTTCACGAAGGACTCAATTCTTGCAAGCGGAGACTTGCCGTCCTCACCGGGTTCAAAATCCTTGACTTCAGGGAGTCTGAGCGGAAGCTCTTCATAGGGAACGCCGACCACGCCGCACTTCGGGCAGTGTACGAGCGGAATAGGCTCGCCCCAGTATCTCTGTCTGTTGAAGGCCCAGTCCTTCATCTTGAACTGGATGCCGGCGTGACCGATGCCCTTCTCCTCGAGGATCTCGATCATCTTGGCGATGGAATCCTTCTTGTTTTCAAATCCGTTCAGATACTCGGAGTTGACCATCATGCCGTCGCCGGTATAGGCTTCCTTGGAGATATCGCCGCCCTGAATGACTTCGATGATATCGATGCCAAAAGCGTGTGCGAAATCCCAGTCTCTCTGATCGTGGGCAGGGACCGCCATGATCGCGCCTGTGCCGTATCCCATCATGACATAGTCGGCGATGAAGATTGGGATCTTCTTGCCGTTGACAGGATTGACCGCCTCGAGACCTTCGATCTTAAGGCCGGTCTTGTCCTTGACAAGCTGGGTTCTCTCGAACTCCGTCTTCTTGGCGCACTCGTCTCTGTAGGCGTTAATGGCGTCCATATTGCTGATTCTGTCCTGATACTTGTCGATCAGCGGGTGCTCCGGCGCCATAACCATGAATGTGACGCCGAACAGCGTGTCGGGACGGGTTGTATAGATCTCCAGCTTCTCGTCGATTCCATCGATCGTGAAATTGACAAACGCGCCGGTGGACTTGCCGATCCAGTTAACTTCCTGCTGCTTGATTGCTTCCGGATAATCCACGTCATCCAGACCGGACAGAAGCTTATCCGCGTAATCTGTAATCTTCAGATACCAGACATCCTTGGGGAGCTGAATGACATCTGTGTGGCAGATGTCGCACTTGCCGCCCTGGCTGTCCTCGTTGGAGAGAACAACTTTGCAGTGAGGGCAATAGTTGACCAGAGTCTTGTCTCTGAAGACAAGGCCATGATCAAAGAGCTTGAGGAAGATCCACTGGGTCCACTTGTAATAGTCATCCTTGGACGTATCTACCGTTCTGGACCAGTCAAAGGAGAATCCAACGCTTTTAAGCTGATTGGAAAACTTCGCAATGTTGGCATCGGTGATCACGCGGGGATGCGTGTTTGTCTTGATGGCATAGTTCTCGGTAGGCAGGCCAAATGCGTCATAGCCGATCGGGAACAGGACGTTGTAACCCTGCATCCTGCGCTTTCTGGACAGCACTTCCATGCTGCTGTATGCTTTGATATGACCGACATGCATGCCGGCTCCACTGGGGTAAGGGAACTCGACCAGCCCGTAGAACTTGGGCTTGTCACTGAAATCCTTCGCCTCGAAGAGTTTGGCATCTTCCCACTTTTTCTGCCACTTGGGTTCAATCTTCTTAAAATCGTATTTCATGATAGTCCTCATTTCGGAGCGCTGCCACTCCTGTATTTCTATTCATTTCCCGACGCAATTTCATTTTCGCCAGAATAACATCTTGTACATTCTAATCCCCGCTATATAGCTTTGTCAAACATCAACCATGATTATTCCGGATATGGGGATTGAAAACCCGATGCCTGCTCTGTTTTGACTTATGATCATTGTGCGGACGCCGAACGTCTCCGGTTTATATACACAAGGATGGCAAAAGCCAGCACGCTTATAAAGGTCAGGGCGGCGCCGGCCCTGAGTCCCGGCGTCACGTACCGAAACTGCAGGCTGTGTTCTCCCTGGGGGACGCGCACAAGCATGAAGCCTCCCGCGTCAATGGACTCTGTTCGTTCCCCGTCGATCCGGATCTCCCACCCCTGCTCATTCGGGACGCTGAAGAAGACCATCTGCTCCTTGGGATTGTTGATCCTGCAGGACATTCCTTCACTGTTCCGGTCAAAATCCGTGACGGAATTGTCGGAATACGTCTGTACCAGTTCTTTGACCAGGCGCTTTCCTTCTTTTTTCCAATTATGGTCCTGCGGCGAGACCTTCTGAGAAACCCCGGCCACGAGTCCCTCCACATCCTTTTCAATGACCGGTGCATACAGCATTGCGATGCCCCGCTCCTCAAGCGGCAGGGACAGAAGGTCCTCCTTGAGCATATATCGGTCGACCATATAGCCAATGGGGCAGGCCGCCTGCTCTGTGACGTACCATTTCGTGTCGCGCACCTCAATTTCCTGTAAGACAGGCTTTTCCTCCGGTAAAGCATCTGTCAGGACAAATTTAGCTCCGCACAGCTCTGCAAGTCCCGCATAATCTGATTTTCTCAGGGCAAAGACCGACGAAGAGTGGTCAAACAGCTCATTGAGTCGGAACCTGTAATTCCCGCTGGTGGAGGTGAAGGCACCGACGCCGCCTACGTCGCCCGTCAGCGTCAGCAGGTTCTTGTTGTTCTCCATTGCATAGCGGTACTGCGGATCGATCACCTCGAGTTCTTCCGCGATGCTGTATTTGTCAAGAATACTCTGCGTGCTCTCGGAATTGATCCGGTATACGTAAATCGTAAAGATCGTCGTCAGGGCCGCTATAAAGGATACACAGACGGTCATCAGGCGCCCGCCCAGTTTCCTGTACTTGTGCAGCACCAGAATCGTCAGAAGCCCCATCACCGTGATGCCCACGAGGAACAAAAGACGCCGTGGGTGGTAAATTGTCCTGACATCCTTCACATACTGCCACTTGATCACTTCTTCCAGCCATAAAGCGATTAGTGCCAGATTGATCACTACGCCTGCCGCTACAGGATAGTTCCCACTCTTCTGCAGAACAAATACCGCTGCGGCTGCCAGAACAAGCACAAACATGAACCACCAGCGCTGGTAATTTCTGGTAAACATAGAAAAACCGGATGACAGATATGGACTAAATGCAATCAAAGAAAGCAGCAGCAGGAATTTTCCGAGCCAGTCCCTTTTCTTGATCATATAAGTAAGTGAAAGAGATACGCCGGTCATCGGCAGCCAGCCGGCTGTTGAGTTCCATTCCATTTCGTACACAGCACATTGGCTGTTCATCGCTTCGCCCGGAATAAGAAGTCCCTTCATAAGATACATATAAAGCGGCTCTTTCAAGTCCAGAAAAAGATCATCCTGAAACGTCAGCTTCTGATCTGTTCTCGGGTTGCCCAGAATATATTGAATACTCGGGACAAACAAAACGCCAGCCATGCCGACGCCCAGTACGCCGCCTGCTATGCACAGCCCCATTCCTCGAAGGAAGGCTTTAAGATCCCCCCAAAAGCGAAATATAAAGTAAAGGACTATGAAGATGACTTCTCCAATAAAGAAATAGTAATTCAGCAGGCAGTTTACAAAGACCGCGAAGGCAAAAAACAGAAACGACTCCTTCTTGCGTATCTTCTCAATTCCGATCAGCAAAAGCGGAAACAGAGCCACCACGTCATGGAAATGATAGAATTCCAACGCCGCGGCGCTAAATCCGGAAAATGCATAGATCAAAGCGCCAGTAATCTGCGGCCATCCGCTCTTCTGGGTCACTATGCAGAGATACTCATACGCCGTGAGGCCGGCAACCACATACTTTAATACATAGACCCATCCGATGAGATACGGAAACAGCTGTCTCGGAAACGGAAATGTCAGCCATGCAAACGGACTTCCCAGCACATAGAACCCGAATCCGTTGACAAAAGAAGCGCCCAGATCAAGGCTCCAGCACCACTCGCCAGGGAGCTGGGTCTTTAAAAAGCCGTTTACCTGATTCGTAAACGTCAATTCCTGCGTGTTAAAGTCGTCCCGCAGCGTAAAAGCGCCCCCTCCCTTGACGATAAAGGGCACAAAAATTACAAGCGCTGTTACCAAACATAAAAGCACACACAATGCGCGGTACCGCGCATGTATGTGCTTATCGTTCTGTTCACTCATCTCGATCTGCTTGTTCATGGAATGTTAGCACCTCCGCTTTAGTCGGAACATCATCTGCCTTTTCCCATGTCCTTTTGCTGATGATGAATCGTGGTCTTCGTTTGGTCTCCAGATATGTCTTTCCTATGTACTCACCGATCACTCCAAGTGCAAGGAGCTGTATTCCTCCCAGAAAGCAAATGATGCACGCCATGCTGGCCCAGCCGCTGACAGTCGTTCCGGTAAAGTAGCTTATGAAAGCCCAGATCACGCCCAGAAAACTCAAAAAGGCAATGAAAAGACCCAGTATTGTGATAAAACGAATCGGCTGAATAGATAGACTCGTAATACCATCAAATGCGAGCGCCAGCATTTTGCGCAGCGGATAATGGCTCTCTCCCGCCATTCTCTCATGCCTACTGTAGTAAACGTTGGCAGTGGGGAACCCAACAAGAGGGAACAAGCCTCGAAGGAACAGATTCACCTCCTGAAAATCGCTGAATTCATCCAGCACACGTGTCGAAACCAGGCGATAATCGGCATGATTATAGACCACTTCCGCCCCCATGGAATGCAGCACTTTGTAATAGCTCTGTGCGGTTGTTCTCTTAAACCAGGTGTCCGTCTCTCTGTCGGACCGGACGCCATACACAATTTCAAAGCCTTCCTGGTACTTATCGACCATCTCATACATGGCCTTTACGTCATCCTGGCCGTCACAGTCAATCGAAATCGTGATGTCGCAATACTTTTTCGCCTCCATCAGTCCCGCCAGTAAGGCGTTCTGATGGCCGCGGTTTCTGCTAAGAGAGATTCCTCTGATCTGGGGATCTGCTGCCGCATAACGACTGATGAGTTCCCATGTGGTATCAGAAGATCCGTCGTTGACAAAAAGGATCGAACTGCTGTCGCTGATCTTTCCCTGCGCAGTCATATTGGTCAATACTTCTTTGAACATCGGCACTGACTTGGGGAGCACCTCTTCTTCGTTATAGCAAGGCACTACGATCCACAGAACCGGATGATTATTATTCCGCATTTTTATACCCTGTTGTATTACTCTTCTTTTTTGTCTGATTTTTTAACATTTATAACCATACCATTGCGCAGGATTCATTGTCAAGGAAGCCCGATCCTTCAAAATACCGCCAGCTGCATACACAGCTGGCGGTAATCATTATTACAATCGATATACAATTCTAAGGAATCACAGCGCGTTGTACAAAAGCCGAATTACGGCATTAGTCCTCTGCGCCTTCAGCAAGCTGTGCTGCTCTCGCCTCAACTTCCTTGGCCTGAATTTCTGCAGGAGCCTGCTCATATCTTACGAACTCATACTCGTAGTCGCCGCGTCCGCCGGTCATGGAACGAAGGACTGTGCAGTAATCAAACAGCTCGGACTGCGGAACTTCTGCCTCAACGACCTGCTTGCCGCCGCCAATGGGGTTCATGCCGAGTACTCTGCCGCGTCTCTTGTTCAGATCGCCCATAACGTCGCCGGTGTAAGCATCCGGAATGGTAACCTTGAGGCTGACAATAGGCTCAAGCAGAACAGGGCTCGCTTCCATGAAGCCCTTCTTGAAGGCCTGTACAGAAGCGGTCTTGAATGCCATTTCGGAGGAGTCTACCGGGTGGTAGGATCCATCGTAAAGTACGCATTTGACGCCGACAACGGGATAACCTGCCAGAGGTCCCTTCTGTACGGATTCAATGATACCCTTTTCAACTGCAGGGAAGTAGTTCTTGGGAACGGAGCCGCCGACGACTTCATCACTGAACTCATACGCCTTGGACTGATCGCCCAGAGGGCTGTATTTCATCTTGACGTGACCGTACTGACCGTGTCCGCCGGACTGCTTCTTGTACTTGTACTCAACGTCGGAGGTCTTACGGATGGTCTCTCTGTAAGCTACCTTCGGAGCCATGGTCTCGATCTCGACCTTGTACTCGCTCTTGAGCATGCTCTGTACGATGGAGAGCTGCATATCGCCGATACCATACATCAGAGTCTGCTTGTTGGCTGCGTCGTTCACCATCTTGAAGGTAGGATCCTCAGAGGAAATCTTCGCCATAGCCTGCGCGATCTTGTCGACGTCGTTCTTGTTCTTCGCTTTATAACGAATGTAGGTGTAAGGCGTGGAGATTTCCATCTTGCCATACTGGATCGGTGTAGCCTTTGTGGAAAGGGTATCGCCGGTCTTTGCATCGCCAAGCTTCGCAACTGCGCCAAGGTCGCCTGCATGAAGCTCAGGAACCTCAGAGGTCTTGTTGCCCTGCATGATATAGAGCTTGCCGATTCTCATTTCTGTCTCAAGGGCGCTGTCATAAACAGTGTCGTCTGTCTTAAAGACGCCGGAACGGATCTTGATCAGGGAATATCTTCCGATGAAAGGATCCACGATGGTCTTGAAGATATAAGCGCTCTTGGGCTTGGAGAAATCGAAGTTGGCCTCGAAGATCTCATTGGTCTTGAGGTTAATGCCGTTCATCTTGCGGTTCTCAGCGCTGGGCATATACTTCACTACATCGTCGAGCAGTGTGTAAACGCCGCGGCAGATGGTGCTTGCGCCCATCTCTACGGGAACGATGGAACCATCGATGACATTGGTTCTGACTGCGGATCTGATCTCAGCCTCAGAGAATACGTCGCCTTCAAAATAGCGCTCCATGAACTCTTCGCTTGTCTCCGCGACCGTTTCCATAAGAGTGTCGCGATAATTCTCAAGATACTCCTGGCTGTAATCAGGAATGTCACACTCAATAGCGTCCTTATCTTTCCACTGATATGCCTTCTCAGCGATTACATTCACATATCCCGCAAACTTCTCGTTCACACGGAGAGGGAAGTTGAAAGGAGCGATCTTCTTGCCATATTTCTCGGAAAGGTCCTCTACTACTTGACGATAGGAGACATTGTCGATATCCATATCGGAAACGTAGAACATTCTGGGAATATTGTACTTCTCGCAAAGATCCCATGCTCTCTCCGTACCTACTTCAACACCGGCCTTACCGGAAATAACGATGATGGCTGCGTCTGCAACGCTGATTGCTTCCTCGACTTCACCTACGAAGTCAAAGTATCCGGGAGTATCCAGAATGTTGATCTTGCAATCCTGCCACTCGATCGGGATCAGAGAAGTCTTAATAGAGAAACCTCTCTTCTGCTCCTCTTTGGTAAAATCGCTGACAGTATTGCCATCTTCTACCTTGCCCAACCTGGAAGTAACGCCTGCCAGATAGCACATAGCCTCTGCCAGAGTTGTTTTTCCGGCTCCGCCATGACCCAGAAGAACGACATTTCTGATCTTATCGGTTGTATAAACTTTCATTTCCAGACCTCCACTATACCAAAATTTAGAGTATTTGCTGTGTCACTTATATGAACACAACAAACAGTCTTGTTTATTTTAACAATTCTTTGGCCTGTTTACAAGAATAATATAGGGAAGTTTATGGCGTTCAGGGCAATTTCAGATACGTTTTCCTTATCGTTTCGCCCTGTCTGCCGGCTCGTAAATGCTGCGCCTTATGAATTCGTACCGCGCTTTCTGTAAAGAGCTGCGGCGACAATACCGGCTGCGCAGAGCGCGATCCAGACTGCAAGACCTTTATAGTCATGGCTGTCGCCGGTTCCCGGTGAGCCGGAGGATTTGCCGGGCTTACGCGGCTTTTTGGGTTTTTCAGGCCGTGTGATCGTCTGGGCTTCATCGTCAAGGTCCTTGTGTACCGCGACGAGCCGCTCTTCCCCGGTCTCTTCATCGATCTCATAGGCTTCTTCAAAGGCCACATACGCGCCTTTCTCCAGGTCGTCCGCGTCAAACGTGAGCACAACATCGATCGACCCGTCCGCGGTCTTCGCCGTGATGATCGCCTGGCCAGTAATGACGGCGCCGCCTGACACGGCTGCCCGGCCGCTTTCCTTCTCCATGAGGGTCCCTTCCAATCGATAGCGTCTGCCAGGCGTAAAATTCTGATAGCGCACATTGTCGACCACAGACACCTTGCCGGACGCGGCGATCGTCTTGTCCTGGTCTGCAGCATCGGACGCATAGGTGCCGATCTGCGGTTCTAAAGGCTCGGGAATTGGTGTGTCGAAGACGGTAAAGGACAGTGCTTTTGCATTGGATGCCGTGCGTTCTCCCTGCACATCCACGATTTCCGCGTCCCCGGTCTGTTCATCGATGCGGATCTGCCCGACATACATAGCGGCTCCTTTGCCAAATGCAGCGTCATTGCTGTATCCTGTCGGCGCCTTCGTCTCTTTGATTGTGATCGTGCCAAGCGGAAGAACCGGATCGTCTCCGCTTCGATAGAGCGTCCCGGAGACCAGATCCTCTTCGCGGAGCTGCGCAATAGATCCCGCCGGCGTTTGCGCTGTGCGGATCACCCAGGTTCTGATCGCATGGTCCGGAAGGTCCTCTGCGCCATAATAGCCGTCATAATAGCAGATCGTAAATTCTGTACCGGCAAGTGTGCCGGCGTGTTTGGCATTTTCCTGCCTGCTCTTTTTCTCAATTTGGACCGGAATATTCGCAAAGACCGGCGTGTCGCTCACATCGACGGTATACACCTGATCGGACTTCTCGAGCGTGACTGCGTGCACCTGTGTATCCTTGCGATATCCTTTCGGCGCTGTCTTTTCTTTCACATAATAGGTTTTGCCGGAAGGAAGTGTGAGCGCAGGTGTTTCTCCTCTTTGATCCGTGGTCAAGGTGCCCGCTTCCTCGCTGCAGTCTTCATCCGTGTAGACGCCATATTCTGCGCCTTCCAGGCTGTACAGACGATTTCCGGAAATGATTTCGGTGTTGTCCGTGCGCTTTGTGAGCTTCACCTGCGCCTCTTCCGGCACAGACTTGTTGAAAAAGCCGTATCCGGAATCCTGCAGCCTGTCATTATCGACGACGGCCGTATAGACGTGATAGCTCTTGGGTACGGACATGTTCTGGATCGCGTTTCCGAACAGATTGACCATCTGTCGGACCTGCGGCTCTGTCTGATGAAAGCCTGCGTTATAGGCAGTCTTGGATGTTCCCATGGAGGGATCCGCCTCATGGAGCTTGGCGTACACCTGGGATGCGGCGACATGGGTGATGATCAGACGGATCTCCTCAATGCCGTTCCTGTTTCCCCTCGTCTTTTCGATGATCTGATCCAGTACGTCGCTGCCAGGACCTACGCCGTAATAAAAGGCCTTGGCCAGCATAGGCGTCGTGTATTCATAAATATGGTCGACATATTTGCCTTTGAGTCCATAGCCGCTCTTTCCAGGACTCAGGCAGACAAATTCCCGAATGGTCTCACTTCCATCCATGACCGCATCGAATGTGCAGTTGGTCGTGATGCCCAGATCATAGTGCTCATATCTCTGAATATACTGCTCTACGATCATGAGTTTATGAGACGCTGTGAGGTCCTCCATGCTGCCGGTCCCGCCGGCCAGCCAATCCGGCTCCGGCACATCCTCCTCCGGCGCCTGCTTCGCAGGGGCCGCAACTGTCTCTTGTATAGTCTCCGGCTCCTCGGAAGGCTCGTCAACGGCTGCCCGCTCACTGCTAAGCGTTGCGCCTTGTGCCGCCGTCTCCTCACCGTCTGCCGGTGCAGATGGCTGAATAGACGTTTCTGTTTCCTTCTCGCCCGTCGTTTCCGCGGCCGTCCCATTCTGGTCCGTGCCTTCCGGCTTCCTCTCGGGCTCCGTCTCCGATGCGCTTTCGGGATTCATTGTCACGCCCTCTATAGAGCTTTCTCCTGCCTCTGGGACCGATGCGGCCAGTGCCCCGGGTACTGTCCCGGGCACTGTCATCATAAAGATCAAAATGACTGCGAGCAGGGCCAAAAACCCATGTTTTTTACGTCTTTGCATAATACACTCCTTTTAGAATTCATACTGACAACGGTTTCTCTATGCGTGAACAGGTGCCTGCCCAAAACCGCATCACAAAAAAGCGGTCCGCAAGACCTGATTATTTTCTCTCAAAGGGTAATGGTGCGCAGATCCTGCGCAGAACCGGTTGTCTATAAGCATCCCGACGTCCGGCCGGATCCGCGGCATAAGAGCAACGCCCGAATCGGATCCGATAGCTGCATTATAGTTCCGCCTCGTGCATAACTACAAAGCGTTTTCACTTATACGCGCACAACAAAAAAGCACACCGCGCGGTGTGCTTTTTGATTGCGGTCCATGGACCGAAAATTCTTTGTTTTTTATAGCGGATAATACACTGCTGCCGATTATCTTCCAAACAGTGTGTTGAGGATGCCTCTTCCAAGGCTTGCGCCGAGGTTGCCGCCCAGGGTCTTTCCGAAGGTGCCGCCGATCGTGCCGCCCACAGTCTTGCCGACTTCTCTGCCGACTGTGCCTGCGACTGTACTGCCGACCGTTTTCGCCGCTTTTTTCTTGGCGGCCGCGGCCTTCTCTGCCTCTCTTTGCGCCTCGCGCTCTTCTTTCTCTCTCTGTTTAGCGGCTGCGGCTTCCTCTTTTTCTTTTCTCTTGGCCTCTTCCGTTTCTTCCTTTGCTCTTCTCTTGGCTTCCTCCGCCTCTTCTTTGGCGCGGCGGGCAGCTTCTTCCCTCTCAATTCCGAGTCTCTCCAGAATCTCGTAAGCGGACTCCGGATCTCTGGGCTCTGCGTACTTGCCGTACAGAACAGCCGATCGGATCTTCTGCGACCTCTCGTCCTCTGTCACAGCGCCCATGCGGCTCTGCGGAGGAAGGACCTTCGCCTTCTGCGCGATGCCGGGCGTTCCGTCTTCCTGCAGGAAAGAGATCACAGCCTCGCCGGTTCCCAGCGCCATGATCGTGTCAAAGGTGTCAAAATCCGGATTTTCACGGAAGGAATCCGCTGCGGCGCGGACCGCTTTGCGGTCAGCAGGCGTGTAAGCATGCAGCGCATGCTGGATCTTGTTTCCGAGCTGCGAAAGGACGCCGTCCGGAACATCTTTGGGATTCTGCGTGCAGAAGTAGACGCCGACGCCTTTGGAACGGACCAGCTTTACAACCTGCTCGATCTTTTCAAGGAGCGATTTGGGCGCGTCGTTAAATAATAGATGCGCTTCATCAAAGAAGAAGACCATCTTGGGCTTTTCGGGATCTCCAACTTCCGGAAGCATCTCGAAAAGTTCCGAGAGCAGCCACAGAAGGAAGGTGGAATACAGTCTTCCGTTATTGATCAGGCTCTCACTGTCGAGAACATTGATCATGCCCTTGCCGCCTTCCGTGGTCAGAAGATCGTAGATATTGAGGCCGGGCTCGCCGAAGAAGACTTCTCCGCCGTCGATCTCAAGCGCCACGACCGCGCGAAGAATCGCCGCGATCGACGCAGGACTCATCTTGCCGTACTGCGCCTCATACTCCTTGTGATTGGAGTTGACATGGTTGAGCATCGCCTTTAGGTCCTTGGTATCGATGAGAAGAAGATCATTGTCGTCTGCGATCTTAAAGACGATCGACAGAATGTTGGACTGCAGCTCGTTGAGCTTCATGATCCGCGAAAGAAGGAGCGGTCCCATCTCAGAGATCGTCGTTCTGAGCTGAATGCCGTTCTGACCGTAAATATCCCAGAAGGTCACAGGATATCCCTTATAGGAGAAGCCGTTTTCCCTAAGGCCGAATCTCTCGATCCTGGCCTGCATATCCTCACTGTCAACGCCGGGAGCCATAAGTCCGGCCAAATCGCCCTTGACGTCCGCAAGGAACACCGGGACTCCCATATCGCTGAAAGCCTCGGCCATGACTCTGAGTGTTACCGTTTTGCCGGTACCGGTAGCGCCGGCAATAAGACCATGCCTGTTTGCTTTTCCGGGCAAAAGACAGATTTCTTCGCCAGCATCGTTGCGCGCCATCCAAACCTTACCATCCTTAAACATTTTACCCTCCTCGTAAAATGAATCCCGGTTTGACAGTTTCGTATGTGTAATGTGAGTATTACCTTCTTCTCTTGCTCTCCCTCTCCCTTTGCTTGAGCTGCTTTAAGTATTTCCTTTTTTGATTATAGATATCAGCAAAGCTGATGCCGTCCATATCCTTTACAAGCTGATCAAACGCAACCAGTTCTTCGTCCCAGTCCTGATAGGCCGGGTCGCCTCTGTGGTCCACAAGGTCGGTGTTCTCCTTGAGATACTTTCCGATAAAAGCGGTGACCTTTTTACAGCCGTGATAGTTCATATGATCGCCGGCGTCATTGGTATCTCTCATCCAGTCGATCCCGATCTCCTGAACGTGCTGGTTCAGATCCAGATACTCGACGTTTTCCTCCCGGGCGAACTGCGCAACTGCATCTACCCTCTTCTGATTATAATTCATGGGAGAGATCGCACTGTATATAATGATCTTGATCCCGTTCTCTTCGCAGTATTTCTGAATTCTGTGAAACCACATCCGGTTCAGCCAGGAAAACGTAAATCGCTGATTCTTGTCTTCCAGTTCCAGGTCCATATAATTGTCCGGTCCGTCATAGGACCAGATATGCTCGTTGATCGTATATCCCTTGTGATAGATCATGACGCCGGGAATCTCAACCAGCGATTTCCAGATGTTGTGATACTTCAGAAACGGAACTCGGTAATAAATGGGCTGCGAGAGGAGCATCTGCGTATCGTCGCCAAGGCTGTAACGAAACAAGTACAGAGACTCGATCAGGAGCACTTTGGGATTCTGTTTCTTACATGCATTCAGGATCGAATAATAAGACTCCGCCATGCGCAATCCGTCGGCGCCGATATTAAATCCTGTAAAGCCCTGCTCTCTCCAGAGGTCCATGCCGTTGAAGGTGCATAGGCTCAGGCTGTCGCCAAGATTGAGTACGTCAATCGTATTTTCCGGCTGTTCCGTGACTTGTACGTAGCGCGCATCCCTGTTCTGGATCAGTTTGTCATCAAACCATTTCTGCGGTTTCATCATAAGAGAAAAGATCATTAACAGAGCCAGAAAGATACCGCAGAAAAGAATGAGCTTTGTTATGTTCTTCATTTTTTGTGACATACCGTTAGAACCCCGCATAAATCAGGTCTACCGGCTGATAACCGGTACCATACGCACCAAACAGCAGCAGTGCAAACGCACACGCCAGAAAAACGCTCCATCTCGCCGGCGTGGAGGCGTGAAGGATCTTCTCCCTTGCATCCCAGCCGTGCTCTTTCAAAAAGCCGATGATCCATACGATAATACTGCCGCCGATGATCGCGCAGACGTCACCTTCCGACAGAAGGTCGTAGGGCCAGTATTTCCAGATCGAGCTGATGTGGAAGTTTCCGAAAATGCTAAAGAACATCTCGAATCCGATCGTGAGCGTCTTGGCATTAAAGAACAATTCGCCGGTGAATATGATAACCCAGGTCTTGAGGATCCGCAGGGTCTTAAGCCAGGGCGCGTTTGGATCGATCCCGAGCTTTTGGTATCTCTTTTCCTTGAGCGGCTCGAGCGCCACGCCAAGAAGCAGAATGACAAAATAGTACATTCCGTAAAAGAGATACTTCCATCCTGCGCCGTGCCACACGCCGGTCGCGACCCAGACGGGGAACAGGGCCATGGCGGATGTGCCGACCATAGACCAGTACTTGCCATATTTCTTTCTGGCCTTTTTGCTCCAGTTCTTAACGAGCGGCGATACCGTCATCGGATAGAACAGGTAGTTTTTGAACCAGTTGCCAAGGCTCATGTGCCAGCGGCGCCAGAATTCGGCCGCGCTCTGCGCAGAGAATGGCTGGTTAAAGTTCTCCGGAATCGTCACGCCGAACATCTTGCCGCTGCCGATGACGATGTCGATACTGCCGGAGAATTCCATGTACAGCTGGATCGTATAAGCGATCGCTGCCATGATAATGAAACTGCCGTGATATTCTTTGTGATTGTTGAAAATCTGATTGGTCAGAAGCGTCAGTCTGTCTGAGACGATCATCTTCTTGGAAAGGCCCCAGATAATGCGCAGATATCCTTCGCTGATATTCTCCATTTTGATAGGCTCGCCGCTAAAAAGCGCGTCCGCCGTATCGGGGAACCGGGCAATCGGGCCCTCCATGATCTGGGGGAAGAAGCTCAGGAACAGAGCCACCTTGCCCAGATGCTTTTCCGCCGGATAGCGCTCCCAGTACACGTCCGCCATGTAGCCGACGGCCTCCAGTGTATAGAAAGAGATACCCATCGGGAACATCACTCTGGCCATGGGAAGCTTGGCCCCCAGCACACCGAGGAAAATATTGACGTTCTCTGCCACAAAATTGTAGTAGTTGACGTAAAACAAAATGCCAAGCAGAACAAGGACTCCCAGGCGGAGTACTTTTACCCTCTTCTTCTGAAAGTCCTTTTTTACTTCACTCTTCTGTTTGCGGTCCGTACATTCCTTCTGCTTAAGCGCGCACTGCGCTCCGATCTCATCCATCCAGAGGGCGATCTTCCAGGTAAAGAAGGAAGTCGCCATGAGAAGCAGCACAAGGAAGCTGCTAAATGATATATACAGCGCATAGCTTGCGGCGAGCAGAACGCCCCACCGCATCTTGCGCGGTACCAGCTGGTATGCGAGCATAACAAGAGGCAGGAATACCAGCAGGTACAGATTTGTATGTATTGCCATTGAATCAGTTCTCCTGAAGTCTCTGGATCATTTTCCACATTGCCTGTGCTGAATTAAAGTTCTCGGGAGTCATCTCCGCCGCGTCGACTTCAATGTCAAACGTCTCCTCGATCTCGCCGATCAGTGTGATGATGCCAAAAGAGTCCAGGATGTGATCATCAATGAGCGCTGTCTCTTTCTCATAATCTACAGAGTCATCAATGTCCCGCAGGATTTCCAGTAATTCTTCCATAATTCCTCCTAAAATGTGTTTTTTAATATGTTTATCATACCGTATTTGCCCAAAAACTGCCACTGTCTAGCCCAAAATCATCTGATCAGTATTTGGCTATGTTGAGCGTATAAGTCTGCATCTGCGTTCTTGCGGGAATAAAGCCCTCTTTGTCTCCATAGAGTACGACCGCAGGCAGTTCGTGACTTAAGAAAAGCGACATGCCTTCATAGACGCTGTAGGCGCCGGTCTTGTGGAACACAATGCGGTCTCCCAGCGCGATCGCAGCAGGGAAACTCCTGCAGAGCACGTCGTTCATGGTGCAGAGGGATCCGTAGATCCCCCACTCCGCCTCTTCGCGGTCCGAGGATGCGTCCACAGGAATGACCGACATCTGCGGGCGGTACATGCCCTTGATCTGTCCGTCGTAATTGATCTGGTGAATGCCGCCGTCCACAAGGCAGACTGCATTGCCGTTGTTGTGCTTGATATCGAGCGCCGTCGTCACATAACATCCGCATTCGGCTGCGTAGGCTCTGCCCATCTCGATCGTGACGATGCCTTTCCACTGCATATCCCGGACCATCTGCCCAAAGAGCGCAAGATTGTCGGGATCCCGCAGATCCTCGTCCTTCTTCTGGTCTTCAAAATAGGAGACGGCAAAGCCTGTGCCGTACTCCAGCTCCGGCACTGTAAAGCCTGCCTCTTCCGCAAGGCGCGCAAAGAAAGCGTCCAGCATCTGCAGCTCTTTCTCATGCTTTTTGAGTTTCTTCTTCTGTGTTCCCGAGAAAAAGTGAATGCCCGCAAATTCTATATGGGGGTACTTCTCTCTGTTCGCGATCAGATCGCAGATGGTATCCTCGTCCATGCCGAACTGGCTCTTATTGGTGAGTCTGGGATAGACGCGCAATGTTTTGCCATGGGCGTCCGCCCAATCAGAGAGCATCTGCAGCTGCAGCGGCGATTCCGCCGTATAGCGCGCGGCGTCCTGCCCGTACGCCAGAATTTCCATCAGGTCCTCGCGGATCTTGAGGACGCCGGAAATATAAAGCTTTTCCGCGGGGATCGCAAGATCTCTGCAAATCCTGAATTCTCCCATGGAGCACACTTCAATGCGTTCCACCTGCCTTGCCATCTCCAGCGTGAGGAAGGGATTGGTCTTCATAGAATAGGTAAGTCCGATTTCCCCGTGAAAGGCGTCGCGGAAACGCTGCACGCGGTCTCTTATACAATCGAGGTCAAACAGATAGAGCGGGGTGCCGAAGCGTTCCGCCGCTTCCTTGATCTTACTCAGTTCCATACTCGTCCTTTCTTATTTGGCCGCGATGAGGGACCTGAAATAGGCCCTGTCGATCTTGCCGTTCTTGTTGTAAGGCATCTCGTCCACACGGGTGATCCTGCCGGGTACCATGTAGGCCGGCACTTTCTCCTTGAGTCTGATGCGAACCTCCTTGGGCTCGATCTCGCCCAGGTACCAGCAGACGATCCGGTTCTTACCTTCATCAAACAGGCAGACCGCTCTCTCCACGCCGTCCAGCGCCATGAAGTTGGTCTCAATCTCCTCGAGTTCGATGCGGTGTCCCATGTGCTTGATCTGGAAATCGCCTCGTCCGGCAAAATACAGCTCGCCGTCCGTGCCATAAGCGGCCAGATCGCCCGTCTTGTAGACGCGCGTATTCTCGCCGTTCAGGTCATACATGATAAACTGCTTGGCCGTCTGCTCGGGATTGTTGTAGTAGCCGATCGCCAGCGATTCACCTGCGCAGCAGATCTCGCCGGAGACGCCGGGTTCCGTGACGATCTTTCCTTCGTCATCCATAAGGAAAACAATTCTCCCGGGGAAGGCGCCGCCGATCGGCAGCTTTTCTGTCTTCTCATAGGTCCGGTGAATTCTGTAATAGGTGCAGTTGCAGGTGATCTCAGAAGGTCCGTACAGATTGACGAATTCCGTGTTCGGAAGCGCCGCCTGCCACATGGAAAGGTGCTTGATGGGCATGACTTCCCCGCTGAACATAATGATCCGGACCTTCTCAGGAACCTTGTACTTAAGGCCTTTAAGCCCCGACACGATGCAGAGGGCGGAAACGGCCCACACCAGTACGGTCACATTCTTGTCGCAGAGGTAATCCAAGAGCCTAGGCGGCGTGCTGAAAAACTCTCTGGGAATGAGCACGACTTCCGCACCGGTGAACATTGCGGAATACAGGTCTTTGACCGATACATCAAAGTCAAAGGGCGCCTGGTTGCCGATGATGTCCTCTTTGCCGATCCCGAAGATCTGCGTAAAATGACCGATGAAGTCAAGAACCGATTTGTGGGCGACCACGATTCCCTTGGGATTGCCGGTGGAGCCGGAGGTAAATACGCCGTAGAGAGGATTCTCCCCCGTCAGCTGTCCGCGAATGGCCGCGAGCTTCTCGTCCGCGCCTTCATGGCTTTCGTCCGCATCCTGGTAGAGCTGCTCCAGGTACAAAACCTTCCCTGCATAGCCGGACGCCGCGAGCTGCTCTCTCCTTGCCTCGTCCACGACGACGATCCTGGACTCGAGGACCTCCAGGATCTTGCGGATCCTTTCCGGCGGCTGCTCGGGATTGACGCTCACATAGAATCCGCCCGCATAGGCAACGCCGTACATGCAGGACAAGGTCGCCGTGCTCTTCTCTGCCAGGATTGCCACAGGCTCTTGTACGCGGATCTGATCGCACAGAATACCCGCGATCCCCTTAGCCTTCCTAACAAGTTCTGTATAAGTAAGGCATACCGATCCGTCATCGACGGCGGGACGGTTTCCAAATTCTTGTTCTGTTAGTTCCAGTCTGTCAAGTATCGTTTTCAAAAAATGATCTCTCCTTTCCTGTTATAACGAAGTCCGATGCATAACACACCTTATTTACATTAATCGCAAACCCCTTTTTTTGCAATACGTAACCTCAAATCTTTGTAAATTCTCGACAAACAGGGGTGCGCTGGATTATACTGATGATTTGGATTACAATACGCATAACGCTGTAAGCAGGGCAAAACGCCAAAAAGTCCTGCGTTACTACGCAAATGACACGTAAAGGAATACATACAAATGGAAGCAAACTCCGACGAAACTATTTCGCTTAAAGCGATTATCAAAATTCTTCTGTTCTGCGCCATGATGGCGCTCACTCTCACCATCGCCGGCATCCTCCTCAATCCCGGCAAATGGTTTCTGGAGGGACATATCAAGGACAGAAACGCGCGCTACGCCGAGATCATGACGATCCCAAGGGACTGCATCGATCTATATAATATGGGAAACAGCCTGGCCATGGTCGGCATCTCTCCGATGGACCTGTGGGCCGATGAGGGATACACCTCTTTCAATCTCTGTAAGGGCGCTTCCCGCACGTCCGAGGCCTATTACCTCCTGCGCCATGGACTCAAATATCAGCATCCCAAGGTGATCATGATCGAGACCAATATGATGTTTCGCTCGGACGATCCTCTGACCGATGCGCAGGCGACGCTGTCCGAGATCTTTCAGTATTATTTTCCCTTTATCCGTTATCACAATCTCTGGCAGTCGGTTGGCGAGAAAGGCGGAATGCGGGAATACTACATGGGCTATCTGGTCAGTGAACACATTATGCCCTATACCGGTGATCCGGATTACCTGAAGCCGACAGACGAAGTCAAGAAGATCTCTCCCATTTCCGTCTACTACATGGACAAGATTCTCCGCCTGTGTGAGAAGAAAGGGATCGACGTCATTCTCTACAGCCTCTGCTCTCCCAAGTGCTATGATACGACAAGGCTCAACGCCATCCATGCGTATGTCTCGTCCCGCGGCGTCAACTACATCGATTTCAATCAGAACTGGAAGGAGATGGGCATCGACTGGAGCCATGACACCCGCGACGAGGGCGATCACCTCAATGCGTACGGCGTAACTAAGGTAACCGCTTATGTGGGTGACTACCTGCGCGAGCACTATACACTTCCCGACCATCGCGGGGAAGCGGCCTACGCCAGCTGGGATACCCTGTATACCGCGTATTGCAAGACCCTCAAGGAAATGGAAGGCAAGAGCTATTATATGCTGGAGGGCGATACGGTCTACGACTAAAAAGCCCGCGATTTCAATGCAGTTTAAAGGGGCTTGCCGCAGCTTCATGCGGCAAGCCCCTTTTTATTATCTTTGATTATTACTTATAAAAACCATCCGTTCTTTTCACACACTCTGTAGATTCCGTCCTCGATGTTGGGCGGCGCCACTTCATCGGCCACGGCCTTGAGATCCGGATGGCCGTTTCCCATCGCGATCTTGTAGAACTCCGGTGCGAACATATCCATATCGTTGGTATCGTCTCCGAATACGACGACGTCCTCCGGATTGCCGCCGACAAGTTCAAGCATGCGCATGATGCCGCGCTTCTTGGCGTCCTGCTGGATCAGAAGATATTCCGGCTCAAACCATATGTGACCAAGCGGTTTCGCGGCAGGAAGGATCTCCAAAAGTTCCTCCTCGCTGCGGCTGCTGATCGAGATATACATCTTATAGATGATTCCCCGGTCCTCAGGCCTGTAATCACTGTCGATCGCATAGGTGGTAGGTTCCTTGCGGATCCCGGCCTGATCGTAGAACCGGAAGTCGCGGGCCGCGACCCGCTGCGAATCCTCATCGGATACCAATACCCCGTAGCCCCGGTCCAGGGCCTGGTGATAGAGCGCCAGCGCGTTTTCGATGATCAGGGGGCTGTTCTCCACCAGCTTTTTGTCGATCACGATCGCCATGCCGCCGTTGCAGACCATGTTCTCGAACCCGTTCTCGTCAAAAAACTTCCTTGCCTTATAATGCGCTCTTCCCGTATTGATCGCGACAAAGTGACCGGCTTCCCGAAGTTTTTGCAGTGCTTCCGCCGCGGAAGGCACGATCAGTCCCGTTTTTCTGTCTGTCAGCGTCCCGTCAATATCGAAGAAAAAGAATTTTCTGCCCATATCAGCCTCTTAATTTCTTGTAGTCCTCCTGCAGTTTCTCATAAAATTCCGTGCCTTCGAACGTCGCGAAGTAGTCCATCTCTGTCTCGGCCCTTCTGATCTGCTTCACGCTTCCGTCCTCTTTGAGCAGAAGTTCTGCGCTGCGGAGTCTTCCGTTGTAGTTATAGCCCATCGCGAATCCGTGCGCGCCTGCGTCATGGATGAAGAGATAGTCGCCCATATCGATCTTGGGAAGCAGGCGGTCTACGGCAAACTTATCGTTGTTCTCGCACAGAGATCCGGTCACGTCATACATGTGGTCCCGGAGCGCGTCTTCCTTGCCCAGCACCGTAATGTGATGATAAGCGCCGTACATGGCGGGCCTCATCAGGTTGGCTGCGCAAGCGTCCACACCGATGTACTCCTTGTAGATGTGCTTTTCATGGATTGCCTTGGTGATCAGCGCACCGTAAGGCGCCAGCATGAAGCGGCCCATCTCGCAGTAGATGGCCACATCGCCCATACCCTTGTCGCGAAGGACCGCGTCGTAGACTTCCCTGACGCCTTCGCCGATCACGGCTATGTCGTTGGGCGTGTCATATGGGGAGTAGGCAATTCCGACGCCGCCCGAAAGGTTGACGAAGGCGATATGCACGTCAAATGTGCGGTGAATTTCCGCCACCAGTTCAAACAGCTGCGCCGCCAGCATGGGATAATACTCGTTGGTCACGGTATTACTGGCCAGGAAGGCATGGATGCCAAAGTGCTTGACGCCCTTCTCCTTGAGGATCCGCACGCCCTCGAAAAGCTGCTGCTTGGTAAATCCGTATTTGGAGTCGCCGGGGTTGTCCATGATGCCGTTGGACATTCTGAACACGCCGCCGGGATTGTAGCGAAGACTCATGGTCTCCGGGAACTTGCCGTCCAGGATCTTCTCTAAGAAAGGAATATGCGTGATGTCATCGAGGTTGATGATCGCGCCGAGCTTGGCCGCAAAGGCGTACTCTTCGGCCGGCGTATCGTTGGAGGAGAACATGATGTGCTTTCCATCCGCGCCGACTGCGTCCGCAAGCATCAGCTCTGCCAACGAGGAGCAGTCAAATCCGAAGTCATAGTCGTTGAAGATCTGCATAATAGCAGGGTTGGGGGTTGCTTTGACGGCAAAATACTCACGAAATCCGGGATTCCATGCGAATGCCTTCTTGACTGCTTCCGCGTTCTCACGGATTCCTTTTTCGTCATACAGATAAAAGGGGGTTGGCCAGGTTCTCGCGATTTCTTCAGCCTTTTCTCTGGTGATATAGGGTACTTTTTTCATGCTTCCTCTCTTTCCCTGAAGACATGCGTCTCCATTAGTTAAGTAATGATATATTCACGCTCAGAGCTGCCAGTCAATTGGCGTCACTGCGTGTGCTTGCAAAAACTCGTTGCACTGACTAAAGTGCCGGCACCCGAAGAATCCCCGGTAGGCGGAAAGCGGACTGGGGTGCGGGGCCTTGAGGACAAGGTGCCTGGGATTGGTCACCATGGGTGCCTTGCTCTGCGCGGGTGTCCCCCACAGCATATAAACGATCGGCCGGTCCTGGGTCTCCACCGCGCGGATGATCGCGTCGGTGAACTGCTCCCATCCATGATTCCTATGGGAATTGGGCTGGTGGGCCCGCACTGTCAGGACTGTGTTGAGAAGGAGTACGCCTTGCTCCGCCCACTTGGTAAGACACCCTGTCTGCGGCATCCTGCAGCCTACGTCGTCATGCAGTTCTCTATAGATATTGATCAGTGATGGCGGGATCTCCCGCTGGTCCTCCGGAACCGAGAAGCACAGCCCATGCGCCTGGTGCTCGTTGTGATAGGGGTCCTGCCCCAGGATCACTACTTTGACCTTACTAAGCGGCGTCAGGTGCAGCGCATTGAAAATCTGGTCCGCAGGCGGAAAGACCGGCCCGCTCTCATATTCTTTTCGTACAAACTGATACAGTTCCCGGTAGTAGGGCTTTTTAAACTCCGCGCGCACCGCGGGCAGCCAGTCTCCTGCAATCTGTGCCATCTTCCAACCTCACTTCGCTGCGGCGTCTCTTCATTCGGCCGCTGCCGCTGCCTCCAAAAGCGCAAGGACATAGGTCCATACATTTGCGACGGAGGCCAGATTCATTCTCTCTTTGACCGTGTGTACATGCTCAAGATCCGGGCCTGCGGAGATGCAGTCCAGATCCGGGAGCTTACCGGACAGGATGCCGCACTCAAGGCCTGCGTGGATGACTTCCACCTTGGGCTCTGTGCCTGTCAGGTCCTTATAGACGCGCACACACAGATCGCGGAATGCCGATTCATTTCTGTACTCCCATGCGGGATAGGACGTGCGAACTGTCGCCTTTCCGCCAAAGGCCTCTGTGATCAGGACCACACGCTCTGTGAGGAAGGCGTTCTGGGAATTGACGCCGCTTCTCACCATGAATTCTGCGAGCAGGTGGTTCTTATGGGTGCGAAGAATGCCAAGATTCAGGGACGTCTGCGGCATCTCCTTGATCACCGGGTTCATATGGGTCACGCCGGTAGGCTCTGCCAGGATATAGGAAAGGATCTCCTTGGTCTTCTTTTTGGACAAGGCCGCCGCGTTTTCCGCTTCTTCCCAGTCCGCGTTCCAAGTCATGCCGGGGTCGGTGACTTCATATTCTGCAAAGAGTTCTTCGCCGGCCGCTTGGAAGCGTTCTACGATCTTCTCTCTGTCCGCATCCACAGGGAAGAGGATCCGCGCCTCTGCGCCGGTCGGAATCGCATTGTCCGCATCGCCGCCGTTGATAGAGACAAGGCGGAAGGGTGCCTCTACGAATACTTTGTAGAGCGCTCTGGCCAAAAGATTGTTGCCGTTTGCGCTGCCGATCTGGATATCAGAACCGGAGTGACCGCCTCTGAGGCCGGACACTCTGACGTTCAGGACAATGCCTTCTCTGTTCTTGCGCTTCATGGGCATCTCACAGACGACTTCCGAGCCGCCCGCGCAGCCGGCGCAGAACACGCCTTCGTCCTCGGAGTCCAGGTTCAGGAGTCGGCGGCTCTTGAGAGAAGAGAGATCGATCGCGGACGCGCCGATGAGGCCGACTTCCTCGTCGGATGTGAAGATGCACTCGATCAGGGGGTGCTTTATACTGTCATCCGAAAGAACCGCGAGCATCATGGCAACGGCAATGCCGTTGTCGGCGCCGAGCGTCGTTCCGTCTGCCGTCATCCAGCCGTCTTCCTCCAGGATCGTGATCGGCTCTGTGAGCATATCAATCTGCTTGTCCGGCTCGCTGGCCAGGACCATGTCAATATGTCCCTGCAGGGCGATCGGCGCTGCGTCTTCACAGCCCTCCGACGCTTTTTTGCAAATGATCACATTGTTGGCATCGTCCTGTACACAGTCCAGCCCTCTCTCATTGGCAAAGGCCACCAGAAAGTCGCTGATCTCTTTGGTGTGATGAGAGCCGTGTGGAATTGCCGCGATCTGTCTGAAATAGTCCAATACGATGGATGCGTCTGCTTTTACATAATCTGCCTTGTTCTCCTGCACGGACTGCTCCACTGCTGTTACCTGGATTGCAGGTGCTGCTGTCTTTTCCATGGTTCTGTTCTCCTTTTTCCTGCTTTTATTTGTCTTTCTCATTCCCTTGCGGGGTCTTCTGAAAAGTCCCATTTTCTCTCTCCTCATACGCGCTCCCATGATCAAAGTCCGGCTCAGTGAGCCGCCGCGCCAGATGTGTAAAACTCTCACAAAGAGCCTGCGCCCCTTATATCAGAGCCGCACCGGAATTCCGCGCGCTTTCAAATAGTTCTTGACCTCGCGGATCTCCAGCTCCTTGTAATGAAACAGAGACGCTGCCAGTGCTGCTTCCGCGCCGCCCTCTGTCAGTGCGTCATAAAAATGTTCCAGCGTGCCGGCGCCGCCGGACGCGATAACCGGAATGGATAAATTCTCTGCAATGGTTCTGGTAAGTTCCAGATCGTAGCCGGCCTTGGTGCCGTCACAATCCATGCTGGTGAGCAGAATCTCTCCGGCGCCCAGCTCCTGCGCTCGGATCGCCCATTCTACAGCGTCGATCCCCGTATCAATACGGCCGCCGCTTCTGTAAACCGTCCATCCGTCGCCCTCTTTTCTGCGCCGGGCGTCGATCGCCACTACGATGCACTGGCTGCCGAACCGCTCCGCGCCTTCGCGGATCAGTTCCGGGCGCAGGATCGCCGCGGAGTTGATGGAAATCTTGTCTGCCCCCTCGCGAAGGATTGCTTTCATGTCCTCTACCGTGCGGATGCCGCCGCCCACTGTGAAGGGAATGAAGACCCGCTCGGCTACGCGCCGCACCATATCTGCCACTGTATTTCTGGCATCGCTGGTCGCCGTGATGTCTAGAAAGACCAGTTCATCGGCGCCCGCCCTGGAATAGGCCTCCCCGGTTTCCACCGGATCGCCGGCGTCCCGCAGCTGTACGAAATTGACGCCCTTTACGACACGTCCGTCCTTGACATCCAGGCAGGGGATAATTCTTTTTGTGAGCATCTTCGCTCCTTTCTGCTGGTCGCAGCGATCCTTTTAGATCGCAAGAAAATTCTGCAGGATCTTCATGCCGGCGGCTTCACTCTTTTCGGGGTGAAACTGGCATGCAAACACATTGCCGCTCTCCACGGACGCGTCTATATCCACGCCGTACCGCGTGCGCGCCGTCACAATGGCGGGATCCTCAGCCCGCAGGTAATAGGAGTGGACAAAATACACATATGAGCCCTCCGGCAATCCCGCAAACAATCTGCCTGGGTTGGGGTAAGTCAGGTCGTTCCAACCGATCTGGGGGACCTTGCGACCCTCCCCGTCCGGAATCCGCAGAATATGTCCCTTCAGAATGCCGAGCCCCTGGGCTCCCGGGCTCTCCTCACTGCTCTCAAAAAGAAGCTGCAGTCCCAGGCAGATGCCCAGGAAAGGAATGCCCCGCTTGACGGTCTCCTTGAGGACTTCCTCCAATCCGTAACGCCTAAGGCGGGCCATCGCATCTCCAAAGGCGCCGACGCCGGGAAGAATGACATGGTCTGCGGACAGGATCACTGCCGGATCCCTTGTCAGGACCGCTTCATGCCCCAGATAGCGCACCGCGTTTTCCACGCTCTTTATATTTCCTGCCCCATAATCGACAATCACAACCATATATTCTCTCCTGTATGTAGACTATCCCTATTGAAGCTGTCCAGTGCAGCCTATTCCTTTTGGGTCTGTCCGGTGCAGCCTATCCCTTTCGGGTCTGTCCGTCCTTCTCCAGTTCGAACCAGAAGGCGACTCCGTTGTCGTAATTAATGACGCCGTACTCCTGGTGCATCTGGTCCATGATCGCCTTGACGATCGACAGGCCGACGCCTGATCCTCCATACTCCCTGGTCCTTGCCTTGTCCACTTTGTAGAATTTCTCCCACAGATGCGGCAGAGACGCTTCCGGGATCGGATCGCCGGTGTTGAAGACTACGACTCGAACACAATTTTCCTTCTCTTCAAAATGAATGTCAATGACTTTTTCACCCTTGCAGTGATTTACTGCGTTAGAGAAGTAATTCATGAAAACCTCTTCCGTCCAGAACTCATCCGCCCACACATACAGAGGCGGCCTCTTCTGTATTTTGACCCGGATGTCCTTCTTCTGGGCCAAAAGATCGGCGTTCTGCAGACACCCTTCCACAAACCCGACGATATCGAAACGGACCATGGCAAACTCCGTCTTGCCAAACTCCAGCTGATTCAGCGACAAGAGCTTGGTGACGATCTGATTCATCTTGTCCGCTTCATCGACGATCACGTCGGTATAAAAGACGGCGCTCTGCGGATTGTCCGCGACGCCCTCCGCGAGGCCCTCCGCGTATCCCTTGATCAGGGCCAGCGGCGTCTTGAGCTCGTGGGTGACGTTAGAGAGAAACTCGCGGCGCATCTCCTCGGTCTTCTCTTTGCGCTCGATATCCTCTCTGAGCTCATTATTGGCTGTCTTGAGCTCCGAAATCGTTCTTTCCAGGATTTCCGACAGCTCGTTGATATTCTCTCCCAGCTCTGCAATCTCTGTGCGGCTCTCCCCCTTATATTTGGCGCTGAAGTCCAGGTTCTTCATGCGGGAGGAAATCTCCGTCAGCTCCCTGATGGGTTCCGTGAGCCTTGTGGCCAGCAGCAGCGCGATCAGAGCGCCCAGAAGCGATATGGCAATGCCGATGTATCCCATGAAGCGATTGGCGATCGCCGAACTGTTGTGAATACTCTCCAGAGCGGTCCGAAGCAGGCAGAAGCTTCCGTCATCCATGACGCCGAACAATTCCATGGTTTTAAGGTCCATGCGGCTGTCATAGATAATCCGGATACTGTAGGCCTCTTCACTGACCAGCTCGTCGACCAAATAGTAGCGGCTCGAAATGGTATCCCGCTCTTCCAGATCCGGCGTCTTGCCAAACAGGTTGTCCCACAGCCGGCTGCCCATCGCGGCACTATCCGTGGAGTGGAGCTTCACCGTCGCGCTCTCCGCGTCCATGACGATCAGGCTGATGTTCTCGATGCCGGCGCTGCGTTTGACCTGCTCGTCAAACTCATCCGAATCGATGGAATTGTTGACGGCCGCCGCATTCACTGTATCATACATCTGGGTCAGTGCGATCCGCTTCTCCCGGATGTAATACCGTTCCAAAAAGGTGCTGTTGATGATCCAGCAGGACCCGATGGCGCCCAGCATCAGGAAAAAGAATATGATGGTGAATTGGAGCCGCAGCGAATAGCGGGGCTTGTTTTCTTTATGATTTTTTTCTTTATACTTTTCTTTTCTGTGCTCCGAACGATTCACATCGGTCACCTCTAAAGCGTCATGCGCAGAATCCGCTTACGCCTCCAGTTTGTATCCCATACCCCAGATTGTTTTGATCAGCTCCCCCTTGGGGCCGAGCTTACTTCTGAGCTTTTTCACATGGGTGTCGATGGTTCTGGCGTCGCCAAAATAGTCATAGTTCCACACGTGATTGAGGATCTTTTCTCTGGAGAGCGCAATCTTGTTGTTCTCCATGAAATAGGTGAGAAGTTCAAACTCCTTGTAGCTCAGCTCTACCGGCTCTCCGTCGATGGTAACCTGATGGGCAGACTTGTCCAATACAATTCCGCTCAGCTCGATCCGGTCATTCTCCTCGCGAGAAGTCGTCCTGCGCAGAATAGCCTCCACTCTTGCCACCAGCGTGCGGGGGCTGAACGGCTTGGTCACATATTCGTCCACGCCCAGATCAAACCCTTTGAGCTCATCCCGCTCGTCAGCGCGCGCCGTGAGCATGATGACCGGGACCTGCGAGGACTCGCGGATTTCTCTTACGACCTGCCACCCGTCCATTTTGGGCATCATGACGTCGAGAATGATCAGGACAATGTCCTTCTCTGCGTAGAACAAGTCCATGGCCGCTTCGCCGTCCCCGGCTTCCAGCACTTCATAACCTTCTCTGGTGAGAAAGTCAGACACAAGCTTGCGCATTCTCGCTTCATCATCCACAACAAGAATTTTCTGTACTGCCATAATGATTCTCCATTTCCTATAAGCAAAATCACCCTGCAAACGGACCAGCCTTCTGCAGGGTGAGAGCATTTCGGTAAGAGGTATTGGATAGATCCAATATCGTCTCAGCTTCTTCCGGGTGCTGCAAATACAGCAGGGATTTTGTCAGGGGCGATACAGTGTGAACACTGCGACGCTCCTCTCTTTGAGCATAAAGATCGGACTGTGCACAAAGCGGCTCTCTGCATGGAAATACTGCTCATCGTCCGCGTCCGTATAGATATTGACGCCCCATGCCAGGCCGCCCGAGAGGGCCGGCAGGCGGATCTCCTGTTTTTCCCAGTATGCGTTGATCACCATATAGACGACGTCGTCCTCGGAATCATCCGGAAGACGTCCCGCATACAGGATGCCAAGCACCTTGTTGCCCATGCCAATGGTATGGTTGTCCGGGTCTGCGCCACAGCATGTAACGGCATCCAGTCCGCAACGGGCGGGCTTGAGGGCTCTGGAGATCACAGGATGCTTCTTTCTAAAAGCGATCACGTTTTTGACAAATTCAAATTGGTCCTTGTTGGCTCGCAGATAATCCCAGTTCAGCCAGGATATTTCGCTGTCCTGACAATATCCGTTGTTGTTGCCGTACTGGGTGTTGGCAAATTCATCTCCGGCCAGGATCATGGGCGTGCCCCGGCTGCACATCAGTACCGTCATCGCATTGCGCATCATCTTGTGTCTGAGCGAATTGATGACTGGATCCTCCGTATGTCCCTCTGCGCCGCAGTTCCAGCTTCGGTTATCATCGGCGCCGTCCGTGTTATTCCAGCCGTTGGCTTCGTTGTGCTTGTGATCGTAGGAGAACAGATCGTGCAGTGTGAAACCGTCATGGCAGGTCACGAAATTGACGGAGGAATTGTATCCCATGTATGGTGCCTTGCCGTACATGTCCATGGAGCCGGTGATCCTCGCAGCTGTCTCCGGTGCGTGCCAGTAACTGCCCTTGAGGAAATCGCGGATGGAATCCCTGTATCGTCCATTCCACTCCGACCATTTTCCGTAGGCGGGGAAGCTTCCCACCTGATAGAGTCCACCAGCGTCCCAAGGCTCCGCGATCATCTTCGTCTTGGAAAGGATCGGATCGCTGGAGATCATGCGCAGAAGCGGTGGATCGCTCATAGGCGCTCCGTACTCATCTCTGGTCAGGATCGAGGCCAAGTCAAATCGGAATCCATCCACATGGTATTCCGTGACCCAATATCGCAGACATTCCAGAATAAACTGGCTCACCTGCGGATTGTTGCAGTTAAAGGTGTTGCCGCAGCCACTGAAATTGTAATAATCGCCTCCCGGCGTCTGCGTATAATAAATATTGCTGTCTATACCCTTGAAGGAAAAATAGGGGCCCATCCGATTGCCTTCGGCCGTGTGATTAAAGACAACGTCCAGTATCACTTCGATCCCGGCCTTCTTGAGGCATTTGATCATTTCCTTGAGCTCTGTGCCCTCTTCGTTGTACTCCAATGACGCCGTATAGGCCGTATTGGGAGCAAAGAAGGCTACGGTATTATATCCCCAGTACTCCAGAAGCGCCTTTCCGTTGTAGCTTCTGGAATTGATACATTCATCAAATTCAAAGATCGGCATCAGCTCAACCGCTGTCACGCCAAGCTCCTGCAAATAGGGAATCTTCTCAACGATTCCCGCAAAGGTTCCCGGGTACTGCACACCGGATGTCTTGTGCCTTGTAAATCCCCGGACATGCATCTCGTAGATGATGGAGTCCTCCATGGGAGTATGGAGGAAGTCGTTTTCCGTCCAGTGGTATGATTCCTTGACGACTCTGGAGTGATAGTCTGTTTCTGTCTTGGCGACGCCCCACGCTCTCTGTCCTGTAACAGCCCTGGAATAGGGATCCAGGATCAGCCTGTTCTTGTCAAAATACAGTCCCTTTTCCGGGTCATAGGGCCCATCAATCTTATAGGCGTATTCAAAGTCCTCTACGTCCAGTCCCGAAATAAAAATGGAGTATACACTGCCCACTCTGTAGGACTCCGGAATCCGGATAATAGCGTATGGCATTGTCTGCTTTCTTCTAAACAACAGCAGATCACAGGATGTGGCGCCCACCGAAGAGATCGTAAAATTCACGCCTCCTCGCATGGCACGTGCACCATTGAGCTGGTAATTGCCGGGCCTTACATAGAAGCCGGAAATCTCATCCATCTTCTCCTTCTTGCGGCCCCGTACAGACAAATGCGCTTTTGCAGTTATGTTGTTGTCTTCGATATTGCTGCCGGATTGTCCATCCAGGAGTCTCCGGATCACGTCAAAGCGCTTCATAATTATTCGCTGTTCCTCATCATCGAGTTTATGAATATGCCAAATCTCTAGTTTATCAATATCCTAATTTACTATTTTAGCAGATATTATACTGAATGGAAAGAGAAGAGAATGTTCATAAATGAAAAGCAGACCTATCACACAAAAAGAGCCCGAAAGAGATACTTCTCTCTCAGGCCCTTTATCATTCATTCGATTCAATCGTCCGTTTCAATCATCCGGCTCATATATGGGGTTTCCATCAGCCGGCTTCATCGTCCGATTCGATCGTCCGTTTCAGTGATCAGGCAGGATATGCGCCGTTGGCTGTATCAGCCTTGGTCAGATCTACCTTCTCCTGCTGTGCAAGACGATACTTGAAGAAATCAACTGCAACCTGAGGGAACAGTGCATAGGACAGAACGTCCTCATCCTGCTGCTTCCACTGTGCGCATTCTTTCTCGAACTGAGGCAGCTGCGGAGGAATCAGGTCTGCAGGTCTGCAGGTGATTCTCTCTTCGTCGCCGATGACCTTCTTGACAACGTCTTCGTTCATAGGCTTGATGGTCTGGCCGTACTTGCCGCGGATCAGATCCTTGGTCTGCTCGGTAGCCATCTTGTAGCGCTCGCCCATGAGAACATTCATAACCGCCTGGGTACCAACGATCTGGGAAGAAGGTGTAACCAGCGGAGGCTCGCCCAGATCCTTACGGACTCTCGGAACCTCTTCCAGAACTGCGGTGAGCTTGTCGGAAGCGCCCTGCTCAGCCAGCTGGCTGACCATGTTGGAAAGCATTCCGCCAGGTACCTGATAGATCAGAGTACGGATGTTGACGCCAAGAACCTTGGTGCTCATAAGGCCGCTCTCGAGGCACTCCTCGCGGTAAGGTGTGAAGTAGTCAGCGATCTCTTTGAGAAGAGCCTGATCGAGACCTGTATCTCTCTCTGTTCCCTTCAGAGCGCCTACCATAACCTCGGTAGCGGGCTGAGAAGTACCCAGAGCCAGAGGGCTGATCGCGCAGTCGATGATATCGACGCCAGCTTCGATGGCCTTGAGGTAAGTCATGCTGCCGCAGCCGGAAGTATAGTGGGTGTGCAGCTCGATCGGAATATCTGTTCCTCTCTTCAGTGCTTTGACAAGCTTCTCTGCGTCATAGGGAAGAAGCAGGCCTGCCATATCCTTGATGCAGAGGGAATCAGCGCCCATCTCTTCGATCTGACGAGCGATATTCATCCAATAGTCTTCTGTATAAGCATCGCCAAGGGTGTAGGCCAGAGCGATCTGCGCATGGCCGCCCTCTTTCTTGGTTGCCTTTACGGAAGTCTCCAGGTTTCTAAGGTCATTGAGGCAGTCGAAGATACGGATTCTGTCGATGCCGTTTGCGATGGACTTTTGGACAAAATACTCTACTACATCGTCACTGTAGTGGCTGTAGCCGAGAAGGTTCTGTCCGCGAAGGAGCATCTGCATGGGAGTATTCTTGAATTTCGCTTTGAGCTTTCTAAGTCTCTCCCAGGGATCTTCCTTGAGGAAACGAAGGCAGGAATCGAAGGTGGCACCGCCCCACATCTCTACTGCTTCATAACCAACCTGATCCATTTTATCTGCAATGGGGAGCATCACTTCGGTGGGCATTCTGGTCGCGATCAGGGACTGATGCGCGTCACGAAGGACTGTCTCCATAATTCTTACGGGTTTCTTAACCTGTTCTGACATGTTTTTCCTCCTAGTTATACAATTCCGAATACGGCCATGAACACACCGGCAACGACCGCTGTTCCGATAACGCCTGCGACGTTAGGGCCCATGGCGTGCATCAGAAGGAAGTTGGAAGGATCATATTCCGAACCGACCTTCTGGGATACACGAGCCGCCATAGGGACGGCGGAAACGCCTGCCGAACCGATCAAAGGATTGACCTTGCCGCCGGTGGCGATCTTCATGATCTGGCCGAACATAACGCCTGCAAAAGTACCGAACGAGAATGCGATGAGACCCAGTGCCACGATCTTGAGGGTTGTGACATTGAGGAATGCTTCCGCGCTCGTTGTCGCGCCGACGGAGGTGCCCAGCAGGATAACAACGATATACATCATTGCGTTGCTTGCGGTCTCTGTCAGCTGTCTGACTACGCCGCACTCACGGAACAGGTTGCCCAGCATGAGCATACCTACCAGAGGTGCTGTCGTGGGAAGGATCATGCAGACAACGATCGTAACCACGATGGGGAACAGAATCTTTTCCAGCTTGGAAACAGGACGAAGCTGGCTCATTCTGATCTTCTTGTCCTTCTCAGAGGTGAACAGTTTCATGATCGGGGGCTGGATGATCGGTACCAGCGACATATAGGAGTAAGCCGCTACTGCGATCGGTCCCAGAAGTTCTGTCTGCCCCAGTTTGGAACAAAGGAAAATGGATGTCGGTCCGTCCGCGCCGCCGATGATCGAGATCGCCGCTGCCGCCTTGCCGTTAAATCCGAGCGCGATCGCGCCAAAATAAGCAGCAAAGATACCGAACTGCGCCGCCGCGCCCATCAGGAAACTCGAAGGGCTCGCGATCAGGGGTCCGAAATCCGTCATAGCTCCGACGCCCATAAAGATCAGGGAAGGCAGGATTGCCCACTCGTCGAGCTGGAAGAAATAGTACAGAAGGCCGCCGCTTGCCGTCTCTGTAGGCGCTGCAATGATATCCGGATAGATATTGACCAGCAGCATACCGAAGGAGATCGGTACAAGCAGAAGGGGCTCAAAGTCCTTGGCAATTGCAAGGTACATGAACACAAGTGCCACACAGATCATGAGGTAGTTGCCCCATGTCAGGTTCAAAAACGCGGTCTGGTGTACTAAGTTATCAAGAGTACGTGTGATATATTCCATATAACTTAGACCTCCCTTTAGTCAGTCGATCAGTCAATCGTAGCCAGGAGTGTTCCTGCCTCTACGGGATCGCCGACATGGCAGTCGATGGAAACGACAGTGCCGTCTTCAGGTGCTACCATAGGGATCTCCATCTTCATTGCTTCTACGATGACGACTGCGTCGCCCTTCTTGACAGCCTGGCCTACAGAAGCCTCTACCTTGAAGACCTTGCCTGCTGCGCCGGCTTCTACTCTGTACTTGCCTGCGCCGCCTGCTGCGGGTGCTGCCTTGGGAGCGGGCGCTGCCTTGGGAGCTGCCTTAGGAGCTGCCTTGGGAGCTGCGGGTGCTGCTGCGCCGTTCTCATTCTCTTCTACTGTAACTTCATACGCTGTACCATTGACAGTAATGATATAGTTCTTCATTTTTATTCCTCCTGAGATTTACTTTCTTCTGGCTTTACGAATTGAACGGACTACAAATCCGTCGGTACTCTGTTTTCCTTCATAGGCCGCTACGGCTGCCGCGATCACTGCTACCAGCTCCATGTCGTCCGCGAGCTCTTCCTCTACGGGTGCGACCGCCGCCGGTGCAGGCGCTGCCGCGGGTGCCGCCGCGCTCTTCTTCTGTGTGGTTCTGTTCGAAGCGCCGCCTACGATCTTACCGAACAGCGCGATCACAAGTGCCAGAAGAACCAGCACCGTAAATGTTGTTCCCATACCGAGCAGGGTGTTCAGCGCTGCCTGCTGGATCTTCTCAGACATACTGTACTCTACGTTGGTCGTGATGCCGGTCACTTTGTAGCCTTCATCCGAGCTTTCCATCGTGAATACGACGTCCGCGTCATGTCTGGAACCTTTCACCGTCACAGTGACGATGCCTTCCTTCTTGGTGAAGGAAGTGGATTTTCCTTCGATATTCTGCACTTCGCCGATATCTTCCAGTGCATTCTGCCAACTGGTGAACGCAGGACCGTATACCGGGTCATCCATCTGTGCCTCTGCCTGTCCGGACTGCACTGCGTCATGCATGCTCAGTACGAACTGACTGGCTGAGTCAAACCACTGCTGCTTCTGCTCTTCCGTGAGCTCCACCTCACTGGGCGCCGCATTGGAATTGTCAGAAGAGCCGCAAGCCACAAGACCGAAAACACAGGCGATAACAAGAAGTGTTGTTATTAACCATTTTTTCATATTCTGTGTCTCCTTCTTATTTCGCGCTGTGCTTCTTAGCGGGGAATTCCTCTCTCTTTGTATAAAGCACTTCCATTGCGCCGATCAGATACTTGCGAAGGTCGTCTGCTTCGACGATCTGGTCCACATAGCCTCTTGCCGCAGCGCTGTCGATGCTGTTCTGCAGTGCGTCATACTTGGCAGCAATCTCAGCGACCTCATCTGCTGTGCCGTCACACAGAACATGTGCTGCCAGTTTGGCGTCCATGATACCGATCGTTGCATCGGGCAGCGCGATTGTAAAGTCCGCGCCGGTCGCTTTGCTGTTCATCACAGCGTAGGCGCTTCCGACTGCCTTCTTCACGATGACGTTGACCTTGGGCACATTGGCGCCGGCAAACGCAGCGGTGAGCTTACCGGCTGCATCCGCAACCTTTCTCTCTTCGCTCTCGGTCGCCGCAAAACCGGTAACGTTTGTCAATGTAATAACAGGAATCTCAAAGGCGTCGCAGAAGCGAACGAAATCAGCCGCCTTATAGCAGCCGGCTGCCGTCAGCACTGTATCAAAGTTCTTCTTCTCTTCGCCGTTCTCATCGTATACAGCGCTTCTGTTCGCGACAACGCCTACTGTCATGCCGTTCAGTCTGATCAGGCCGGTTGCCATCTCAGGGGCGCAGGCTCTCTTTGTCTCAAAGAACAGTCCATCATCCGCGATATCGCTGACTGCGATGGAAGGATCTGCATAGCCGGCCGCGACATTCGCGCTTGCGCGGTTGAGATCATCTGCGCAGTCTGCAACAGACTCGTCCTCATTATTAGAAGGAAGCATGGAGATCAGTGTTCTGATCTCAGAAAGGATCTCTTCTTCTGTACCAACGACGTCAACGCTTCCGTTTGCTGCCTTGACAGCTGCCGCCGCTGTATCATTCTTATCTTCCTTGTTGCCCGCCAGTGTATTGGGCGCGTTTACAAACAGCTTCGCATCCTCTGCCATAAAGACAAAGTCAGTCAGTGCGGGAACCAGTGCAAGACCGCCGCCGCAATTGCCAAAGATCGCTGTGACCTGGGGAATCAGACCGGATGCTTTTACCTGTCTGCCGTAGATCGTGCCGAATGCATTGAGGGCGTCCATGCCTTCCTGCAGGCGAAGACCGGCGGACTCTACCAGACCGATCACAGGTGCGCCTGTGCGGATTGCCAGATCATAGATCGCTGCGATCTTTCTCGCATGCATTTCTCCAACGCTGCCGCCGAGCACGGACGCGTCCTGGCTGTACACATAGACGAGATTCCCATCGATGACGCCGTAGCCGGTGACAACACCGTCAGAAGGCGTCTCTACAGGTTTCAGGTTGAAATCAGTCGCCCTGGCTGTCACCTTGGCGCCGATCTCTACGAAACTGTTTTCATCGAGCAGGGCGGTTATTCTCTGTCTCGCTTTTAAAAAACTGCTCATTCTTTCTAGACCTCCATTTAATATTACTCTGTCAAAAAACAATAGAAGTATAACACAGCGATTTCAAAAACCATATGTCATTTCTATCGTATTTTTGTACCTTTTGCGGACTTTCATATGGTTTCTTGCACAAATCATTGTCGCATATCCCGAAAAAACCGCATTGTATATATAGTAACAGCAAAAATATGCATTTGAAAATGCATTTTTTCGCTATTATTCTAAAAAAATCGATCAAATATCCAATCGCCCGTCGACTTCCTTTTCCGCCTCCTCGCGAAATTCCTCGATCTGGTCGGTGCCAAGATCCGGCAGCTCGCTCAAAGAGCGGATTCCGAAGGAGCGCAGAAACTGTTCCGTTGTGCCGAATAAAAGGGGTCTTCCCGGCGCTTCCTTTCTGCCCACTTCTTCCACCAGATCGTAGCTGACAAGCTTACTGATCGCGAAGTCACTGTTGACGCCGCGTACATTCTCCACCTCGGCGCGGGTCACGGGCTGCTTGAAGGCGATGATGGACAGTGTCTCCATGAGCGTATCGGTCAGCACCTGCTTCTTGGGGGCCTTCGCTATTTTGACCAGATACTCATAGTACTCGGGCCTTGAGGAGATCTGCACCGAATCCTCGAGCCAGTTGATCATCAGGCCGCTCTGCGGCTCATTGCAGCGTTCCTCCAGTGCGTGAACGGCGTCTCTGACATCCTCTTCCGGAATTTCAAGCGCCTTCGCGATCGTTTCAATCTCCACGGAATCTCCCATTGCGAACAGGATCGTCTCAATGGCTGCCATTACTCTGTTTTGTTCCATCGTATTGTTTGCCTCCACCTATCACTGCTGCTCCGGCAGCAGTTCAATATAAGAAATTTCTCCGGGATTAAAGATGCGGATCGGGAGCGTGTGCATCCCCAGACCGCACGTCAGGACCAGTGTGCTGCTCTCCCCGCCGCCATCGCCCTTGGGATAGGAATACTGCCCGCCGCTGTACTTGGGAAACAGGTTTGGTCTTGTGCCCATGACGCCGCCGATGAAAGGAAGGCGCATCAGACCGCCGTGTACGTGCCCGCACAGACACAGATCTGCCCCCCACTCGGCATATTGTTCAAAATAGACCGGCGTGTGCGTGAGCAGAACCGTATAGACATTCGGATCGGCCGTCCCCAGCATCGCAAAAAGGTCCTCTTTGCTAAGCGCTGTCTTCGTAAACTTCTTATAATAGCGCATGGGCAGTTCGAGGCCGCAAAGGCGGATGCCCGAGTCTTCGCCGTCATGCGCCTGCGCAAACGGATCCACACGCCGGTTATGCAGAAAATGAACGCCGGCTCTCTCCATTTCTTCTTGAAATACACGGTCATAGGGGCGGAATTCCTCATAATAAGAGAGCCTCGCCTCATGATTGCCTGCCACAAACCATACGTCGCTGATCCGGGCAAGCCTTTTGACAAACGAAAGACTGTGTTTCATCCAGTTCGTATCGGAAGGCCCCGGTTCTGCATCGCCATTCTTTCTGGCCGCCTCCCTTTTAATCCTTCCCGACACGATCAGATCGCCTCCCACCAGCACGGCGTCCGGCGAGAGCGCTGCGATGGCGTCCACAAGCGCTTCATTCTCTTTTCCATATGATTTTTCATGAAGATCGGCAACAAAAACAAACCGAACGGGATAGCGGATCCGCTTAGAGCGCAGTGTGTAACGGCGCACGACAAACCGGTGGTTGTCGATTACCATAACTGCAACAAAGAAAAGGATCAGAATTATAAGGATCAGAACGATCTTATACCACATATATCCTCCGATTCGATGCGGCGCTGCCTGCGCAGGTGTCGTACCTGCACGAAGCCCCATTCTTGCAAAAAAAGTCCCCTGATCGAAATCAGGGGACTTTCTGCTTGCAGATTAGCCGCCAAATTAGTTATACTTTCTCTTTCTGGCTGCTTCAGACTTTTTCTTACGCTTTACGCTAGGCTTCTCGTAATGTTCTCTCTTACGAATCTCCTGCTGGATGCCTGCCTTCGCACAGCTTCTCTTGAAGCGGCGCAGTGCGCTGTCCAAAGTCTCGTTCTCTTTTAAGATTACACTAGACATACGTTTCTACCCTCCCTTCAGTCCCTTCAGTTTGACTGATTGGGTTTTTCTATATGCTCAACCAAACATACAGTGAAATTATAGCATAAAAGTTTGCCGTGTCAAGCACAAAACTTCACGTCTTCTCCTGTTATTTGGTTTTCACAAGCTCTCATTCTGCGGCTTCCTGTCCGGTCGCCGACTCTTCCACGTCTTCTGTATGGGCCGGCGTTGCTGCAGCTTCTGTCACTTCCTCTGCCAGCGCCTGCTCAGAGATCGGTTCCGCCGCTTCCTCGACAGGTGCCTGCTCCGCGATCGGTACTGCCGCTTCCTCGACAGGTGCCTGTTCCGCGATTGACGCTGTCGTTTCCTCGGCAGGTGCCTGCTCCGCTTCCGGCTGACGCATGCTCTCCGCAAACGCTTCCGGCGGCGGCGCTACCTTGTTGTGGGCAAAATAGTGATGCTGCGCATAGCGGAAACTGTCCACCAGATAGCGGTGCGCGTTCAACGCGACATTACTGTTCACCGCCGTGTTCTCAAAATTGTGGAAGCATCCGTGATAGACACGGAGCGAAACCGGGATTCCCGCTTTCTTCATTCTGGTAAAATACAGCACGGTCTCATCCTTGACCGGTTCCAGGTCTCCGACAATGCTGCAGGCGGCGGGCAGGCCGTGCACGTCCTCTTCCCGGCCGGGCGCCGCATACACCGGAATCTCCTCATTCATATCCTGCAGATAGAGGTCCCATGCTGCCCGGTTCTTTCTGCTGTCCCAGACAGGCGCATTGTTGTCTCTGGCCGACTCGCTCTCCATCCGGTCATCCAGCATGGGGGAAATCGGCATCTGGAACGCGATATTGACGTCCCGTACATCCCTTGCGCGGAGGCAAAGGGCCGCTGTCAGTCCGCCGCCTGCGCCGGACCCGCCAACGAACAACTGGCTTCTGTTGATCCCGAGCTCCTCCGCGTTGTTTTTCATCCACAAAAGCGCTTTGTGGCAGTCCTCCAGTGCGTACGGATAGGGAGACTCCGTCGATTTGGTATAATCCGGGAGCACTGCGACGCAGCTCCCGTCGCCACAGAACATGTCAACCAAAAGGCTCTCCTGTTCCGGCACGCCAAAAGCAAATCCGCCGTCATGCATCCAGAGAAGTCCGGTTGCTTCCGCCCGTGTCCCCTCTTCGCACCGTACAACCAGGAGCCGCAGGATCGTGCCGTCCTCGCGTACGATCGCCTTTTCTTCTGCGATCGTATTTCTGCTTTTCCACTTACCGCGGTATTTTTTGACGCACTGCCTGTCATATTTCTCAAATGTCGCCGCGCCGGACGCTGTGAATGTCAGCTTCATCAGCCTCGCAGCCGGTCTCAATTCTGATCTTATATCTGCATTGCGCACTCTGCTCATATCTACCTCTATTACTACTATAACGTTATATAGCGCGCGCCTTTTTCAGGATTGCCATGCTCAGCCATCCCATTGCGGCGCCTTTTCTCTTTCCGGCCCCTGTTCTGCCGCCCGAAGCCTTATTGTCGGGCTTTGAGAGAACAGCAGCTCTCTTCACGGCTTGCCCATTTGCGTGTCTGTTTCGGTATTCCTGTTTCATAGACGCCGCTTCGATTGCCAGCGTCTTCAGCGTCGCCTTTGGCACGCTGCTTCCACCTGCGACCTTGTAGAGCCAGTACAGGCCGAGAAGTCGGCGGGCCTTCTTTACATTCTTATCCGAAGTCATCCCACTCTCCTTCACTAAACGCCTCGTCAAACACAGCCTGGTCGATCGCTTCCTCTGAGAAGATATCGCTATGCGGCTCTTCTTCCGATTTTCCCTCAACGTCCTTCTCAAAGTCCTCTTCAAAGGCACTGCGAATTGCACTGTCCTCTCTGACGCCGGGATCCGCTTGCGCGTCTGCCATCTGCACGATCATCTCGTCCGACGTCTTTTGCGCAGGCACAGGCGCAGGTGCCTGTTCCGGTACGAGCGTAAGCGTCTGACTCTCCGCACCGGCTTCCTCTTTCTTACTGAATCTGGACCGCAATCGGTTCCACCAGTCTCTCATTCTCATAAATAACCCCTTTTCGGACAAGTGTATGATCACCGAACGGTTGTGACAGAAAGGTCGTATTTGCGATTCCGGCTTCATACCGGTGTATAGTTCCGGTTCTTTATTCAGCGACCTCTTCCGCGATCTCTTCTGTAAAGCCGTCATTGGAATAGTCAAAGCTGAATGTAAAAGAGAGATCCTTGCCTGCGTCCTCTTTGTCATCGACCCAGGAAATGGACTGGTTCGTCTCGTCGATCACAAAGCGGCCTGTTCCATCCTCATATACATTTTCTTCAGAGATCACAGCGCCGCTCTTGTCAAGCTTGCCGTTCGCTTTGCGGCAGCCTGTATACTCGATCGTCATGGTCTCTGTATCCAGCGCGCCTTCCATATACCAGTTCGTCACCTGGTTCAGGCCGGTCTCCTGGGTAACCGTAATCGTGCAGTCAGACGTGTCCTCTGCGCCGGATTCTACAAACATCGAAAAATCTTTATTCTCTGTATCGACATAAGGACCTGTCCAGTTCATCATAGGATTTTGGCCGCTGTCATCGGTGTACATATCCATCATTTCCTGGATCTGCTGGTTCATTTCTTCGTCCCAGACAAAGACAATGCCGTTTCCTCTGTCTTCCTTATCGTCGACCCAGGTCACTTTTTTATCTTCCGAGATCTCGACGTATCCCGATCCGTCTTCATAGATCATCTCGTCCTCGATCTCTCCCGGGTTTTCTTCGCTTTCCTTCTCAATCGTTTTGTAGCCGTCTTTATATGTGACGCGGCTTCCGTCGAAGGTGCCGCTCATCTCCCAGTATTCGAGGGATCCGTCGGGCTGGCTTACGCCGACAGAAACATTGACGCCGTTTGTGCTGTCAATTGCCTGCAGAAAGAGGGAAAAACCGCTGCCGGCTTCATCCATATAGGCGCCCTCATACGGCGTGATCGTATTGGTAGAAGTATCCACTTCCTCCAGGTCGTAGTCCTCTTCCATCGTATCTTCCGCATCCTCTGCCACTGTTTCTTCCAGTGTGACTCCTTCTTCCGCCGCTGCCGCAGTCTCCGCCGCCGCGCTGTCTGTCGTTGTGGCCGCGCCTGTTGCGCCGCAGCCTGCCATGCTGCACGCGACCACTGCCGCGAGTACCGTTGCCATTATCTCATTCCTTTTCATGAAAAACCTCCTGCTCTTTTTGGTGCGTTCCGCTTTTGGGGGTTTCTTGTGTAAACGCGTCCGGAACGCTCAGCGTCCCTCCGCTTTTGTAACACTGTTCATCACCCACTCCATATCAATGATCGTTTCATTCCCATATTGATCGATCAAGGGCTGGTATCGCCTCTTTACTTCCTCATAAATATCGCCCGGAAGTGAGATGGACGCAAATGCGTTGCCTTCTTTCATAAGCGCGAGTCGGTCCTCGCCGCTGCCGCTGCGATAATACAGAAGATCGTCGAACGCTGCGTCCGGCTGCGACTCCTGCAGTTCGCTTCCGATGAGCACTTTGCAGATCTCTACAACCCTGTCGTCGAGTCCGGCAGCAAAGACCGCGATCTTCTCCTGCAGGTCATACAGGCTTCCGACGACACGGTTTCTGTAGCCTTCCTTTCTGGCGTCAAAGCTGCGCTTCTCCCCGGCTTCCCCCAAACCGTCTTCAAACGCCTCTGCGGCCTTCGCCATCGCTTCCCTGCCGGGTGCGTAGTAAATCATCACCTTGTTCTTCATCTGATGATACAGACAAGGGTATACCACATCGATCTGCTGCCCGCAAGACGGACATACGGTTCTAAAGAGTTCGCCGCTTCGCACCTTCTTGTCCAGATCCGGGTCCAGATCCGTATTGATCCGTGTCCATATGGCAAAATCGTGCTCGGCCCCACATTTGGGGCAGCGAATTCTCTGTACTTCTTTACTTGACATTGTATCCTCTATTCCATGCGCGTCGGGGCGCATACATGATTACCAGATTGTCTTATTATTGTATTTCGCCTTGTACTGCGGCCAGACTTCACACCGCTGTCAGACCTCAATGTGAGAGAACACTTCTCCGATGCTCTCATGGAAGCTGAGATCTGCCCACTCTTCCTGCCCTGTGACATCGCGATTGACGATGATCAGGTATCCGCCGCTGTAATAGCGCACCAGGGACGCGGCGGGATAGACCGTGAGAGACGTGCCGCCTACGATCAGGCAGTCCGCCCGCTGGATCAGACGCTCCGCGCCTTCCCAGGCATGCACGGGAAGAGACTCTCCGTACAATGTGACGTCGGGACGGATCAGCCCGCCGCACTCGCAGTGGGGAACCGCCTCTTTGCTGTCATAAATGTAGCTCTCCGGATACTTCTTTCCGCAGCGGTCGCAATAATTGCGAAGCGTAGAGCCATGCACTTCATAGACGATCTTACTGCCCGCTTTCTGGTGCAGGCCGTCAATATTCTGTGTGATAATGCCGTCGAGCTTGCCCTTTGCTTCCATTTCCGCAAGCTTTATGTGGGCCCTGTTGGGAAGGCAGTGCCTTGCGTCCATCTTTTGCCGGTAGAACTCAAAAAAGACCTTGGGCTCATGGTACAGGCAGCTGCTGCTGAGCAGGTATTCCGGCTCGTAGCGGTCAAAGCGCACGTCATGCTGGTTGTAGAGGCCGTCCTTACTTCTGAAATCGGGGATGCCGCTCTCCGTCGATACGCCTGCGCCGCCAAAAAACGCGATGTGCTTCGAACTGTCGATGATCTCGCGCAGCGCCTCATATTTTTCCTCTCCCTTGAGAGAGCGCAGATACGCGGATTCCTTCCTTCTGTCAGAAAACTTTCCCAAATGCTTCATACTCACTCCTTGTTCCGCCTACCGCGGCTTCATGACCGGGCCTTGACGCGCGCTCTTAATATGCGCCGGTAAGGCTCCCGGAGTCCGCCGACTCAATCACGTCGCCCGACTCCTCGTTAACAAAATCCACTTGAATATGATCGACATTGTTTCCTGTGTATATATGATAGAGCGTGCCGTACATGACGAGTTCCTCCGCCGCCTGCCGCTCTATGATACCGATTTCATCTGTATCGACGCTGACCGTAAACACGCTCAGATCGTCGTTGTATTCAATCTTCTTAATGGACGACGCACTGCCGTCCCCGACGATTTCCCGGGTCCCTTTCTCTACAGACGCCAGAAATTCGCCGATCATCTGCTGATACACATCCTCTTCCATGACAATCGTAAGGCTTCCGTCTTCCTCCAGGGATGCGCTCTCATAGCCGTTGGTCTTCGCGATCTCGTCTGCTTCCTCCTGGGATGTGACGCTCTCATACATGGTCGGGATCACGATTGTCCTGTACTGTTTGACGACGGCGGCTTCCTGCGCGGTTTCCGCGGCGCCCTGCGCCTGTTCACCGTCCGCTGAACCTTGCGGCAAAGAGGTTTGCCCCTCATCGGCGGTTTCTATAGACGGCGCCGCAGTGGCGGCGTCACTCGATTCCGGACCCTGCGCCGCCGTGCAGCCCGCAAGCATCAGCACCATGACCGGCAGCAATAGACTCGCTTTATTCATTGTCCTGCGCCTCCTCTTCACTGGGGTCCTTCCCCGTACTAAATGTATATCCGTTTCTTCCCTCGATCATGCCGGAGAGCCCGTCTTTGCAGTCCTGCACCTGCATGTAGGCTTCTTTCGTCCCCTCCGTGTACTGGGTTCCCGCCGGATACTCGCAAAATGCGTACAAAAACGCACCGTCTTCATTGGTCAGCATGCCCAGATAGCTGGCCGACTCCATGCCGCGCTCTTCGGTGTACTTCTCATACAAAACGATTGAAAAGACAAGGCCGCCGGTTCCTTCTGTAGCGGTCATACTGCTGTTCTCCATGATATCCAGCGCGTACCTTCCGGCTTCAGGATCCTGAAAATAGTGATAGCTCACATTGTCCTGCCACGCCTCCGGCGTATGAAGCCGCATAAACTGCACACATACGTCTTTCTCTTCCATGAACAGATCCGACGCCGCCTGCCGCTCGTCCTTGTCGTCGACTTCCTGGGCGGAATCCTGTTCCAGATCCGCGCTCGCACTCTCCGTCCGGATCCCGTCATCGGTTGTAAACGCATTCGCGTTGTCACTGCTGTCTTTCCTGCCGCAGCAGGTCAGTACAGCGATCAGGCACAGGGCGATCGCAATCCCGGCCGGTCCGTTTTTTCTCATCACATTACTCTCCAAAGTCACTCCGGGACCCACACTTCTGTTTCATATCCTACCACTGACAGGCCAAAATTTCCACATTGGTCTTTTATGTTCACTATATTATCACATATGTCAAAGGGATCCGGTGGCGCGTGTCCGTGGCGCGCGCATCCAAAAAACACATTAAAAGCACATAAAAAGCCGCGGTGCTCATTCCGGAGCGTCCGCGGTTTTTCCGACCGATTTTCCTTTTTACATCTGATTGAGTGCTTTCACATAAGGCTTAAGCATAAAATAATATCTGCGGCCTTTCTCTTTGCCGTAATGCTTCAAAAGAGCATAACGGAGTGAATTGAGGTTTCTCCTCTTGTTCTCAGCGCCGAGAATAAACTCCGCGAATTCGCGGATGTTCTCCTCGCTCCTGGCTTCTTCCGGCTCGTCGCTGTGCCTGAAGATCAGAGCGCTGTAATACAGGAACTTGTCTTCCTTGTCCCAATTCTGGTTCTCGATGGTCATTGCGCCGGATTTAATGGACAGGTAAATATCTTTGCCGGAATCCCCGTAGAACTGGATCAGCTGATTGTGCAGCTCCGCAAGGTTTTCCATTCCGATGCAGTTGACGATCACGGTGATCTCTTCGGGATCCGCGCCCCAATACGGCCCTTCGGCAGCATTTGACGCATCGGATTCCTCTGCATACTCCTCGTTTTCAGAAGATGTACGGTTTCTTTCTTCGAATACAGGTTCTGAGACGGATTCTATGGCAGTTTCCTCTACACTGTCTTCCTCTGAAAGAGCGTCCGAAGGGGCATCCATTCTGTCAGCGTCCTCGATCGGCGCAGCGTCATTCTCTTCAGAAAGGGGCTCCTCATCCGGTTCCTCTTCATTCTCGCTGTCGTCTTCCTCATCGGAGAGCGCTTCCATATCTTCTTTTTCTTCGAATTCCTCTTCTGCTTCTTCTGCCTCTTCTTCCGCAGTTTCCTCTTCGTCGTCCTCTTCTTCCAAAGACTCGGATGCATACGATTCGGACGCGTCGGGATCTACCTCATTTGCGGGATCATACGCTGCGTCTTCCATATCCTTTTCCATATCCTCTGAAGAGGCCTCTTCATACGCATCCGTCTCTCCATCCTCTTCATAGGCAGGCTCTGCATAGGTCTCTTGGGGGACGTCCGATTCAAACGCCGTGTTCACTGCGCCTTTTGCATTCTCCTCCGCATCCTTCTCTTCTGCTTCGGGCATATTGACCAGCTTGTGCAGGATCGCGCTGACTTCGCCGGCCACGTCTGTCCTGGCCGTACTTCTTCTGCGTCCTCCTGTCCTTGTATCCTTACCGGCAATTCTCTTTACGGAATACTCTTTGTGTCTCCAATACTTCACCGCCGCGTCGTATCCCGTATCGTTGGTCACGATGATGAAGTCGTCGCCTTTATTCATGGCAATGAGGTAGCCCAGTTCCGTGCAGAGCTGGAAGTCGAGCGCGTTCGTTCCCTCATAGCATTTAATAAAAGTAACTGTTCTGTCTGATTCCTTGAGCTTGATGAGACTGTCATAGCTCATGTGGGGGCTGTTCTTTGTGTAGAATACGATCAGCTCCGCCTGGTCTGCCGGCAATTCCAGCAGCGGAATCCAGAAATCTCCGACATTCTCGCTGTCGATCAAATAATGTTTCATATAGTCATACCTGGTCGGTCGGCAATTCGCATTATACAGTATGAAGGGCTCTTTGCGCAAGTGCGTGACAAGTCTCTTTCCTCCCCTTTCCTGTGCCAAAAAATACGAATATCTATCCAACTTGTCAGACAATAGTGCTATAATTAGTTCAGAGTTTTGTTCTCTCCGGCTGGGGCGGAAAGAACACAATTCCATTCATCGCGGGAAAGCGAAAAACGTATTGGGAGGTAGTATATTTATGGCATCTAAAATTTACGATTGCATTGCACAAATCGGAAATCGCATCATTGAGAACAAGGAATTTCTCACCGAGCTCGACAGAGAGATCGGCGATGCGGACCACGGGATCAATATGGCCAGAGGATTCACGGAAGTGCTTGGCGTTCTTGACAAGGACAGCGAGGACATCGGCGCACTCCTCAAGAAGACCGGCATGACCCTCCTTTCCAAGGTGGGCGGCGCATCCGGCCCTCTCTATGGAACCGCGTATATGCAGGCCGGCAAGGTATGCGCCGGAAAGACAGCGCTGACCGCCGAGGACGGCAAGGCGATTTTTGACGCCGTGATCGCAGGCATCCAGAAGCGCGGCAAGGCTGTAAAGGGTGAGAAGACAATGCTCGATGCGATCATGCCCGCCTATGAGGCGTACACAGCCGCCATCGACCAGGGCGCTTCCATCCAGGACGCTCTCGACGCAATGTGCAAGGCCGCTGAGGACGGCGTAGCCTTCACAAAGACCATCATCGCTACCAAGGGCCGCGCCAGCTATCTGGGCGAGCGCAGCATTGGCCATCAGGATCCCGGCGCGACGTCCGCCACGATCACGATGGAAGCGATCCGCGATTTTGTAAAGGGGTAATACTATGGTAGGCATTGTGATCGTATCCCACAGCTATAAGGTTGCCGAGGGCATCTACGATCTGGCCATGCAGATGGCCGCAGAGAATGATCACATCATTCCTGCCGGCGGCATGGAGGACCGTGCGATCGGTACAGATGCCTTCAAGATCATGGCAGCGATTGAACAGGCCGATACCGGCGACGGCGTCGCGGTCCTCGCGGATCTTGGAAGCGGGATCATGAGTGCCGAGATGGCGATAGAAATGTTGGACGGCGGCGATATTAAAGTGCGCATCGCGGACGCGCCTGTTCTGGAAGGCGCGATCAGCGCGGCGGTCGCATCCACGTCAGGCGCTTCGTTGGACGAAGTCATTGAAGCGGCGGAAGAAGCCCGCACAGCGTCCAAGCTCAGCTAACGCAAAGGGCCGCGGACGATTGACAGACGATAGGCGAACGATGCATGCGCAATAGGCTGCCGATCCGCGAACGCTTTCACAGGCATTTGCAGAAGATCCCGTTTTGGGGAACGGATCTTCTGTCTTTATAAATGCAAGTGTATTTTTTAATTCTATGCAGGAGGTATGCAAATGAAGAAACTGATCAATGGGGTTGACAATGTAGTTGACGAGATGCTCCGCGGCATGGCGGCAGCGCATCCCGAGTATGTGGAGCGCGTAGAGGGCACGGACGTAATGATCCGTACCGGCGCAAAGAAGACCGATAAGGTCGTCCTGATCTCCGGCGGCGGCTCCGGACACGAGCCTGCACACGGCGGATTCGTAGGCAGAGGAATGCTTGACGGCGCAGTCGCAGGCGCAGTCTTCACATCCCCTACGCCCGACCAGGTCTATGAGGCCATCAAGGCAACAGAGTGCGGAAAAGGCGCTCTTTTGATCATCAAGAACTACACCGGCGACGTGATGAACTTCGAGATGGCTGCTGACATGGCTTCTGACGAGGACATCGAGGTGGCAAAGGTAATCGTAGCGGACGACGTAGCGGTTGAGAACAGTACCTGGACAACCGGCCGCAGAGGCATCGCCGGCACGATCTTCGTACACAAGATTGCCGGTGCCAAGGCAGAGGAAGGTGCAAGCCTTGCGGAAGTAAAGGCTGTCGCAGAGAAAGTTATCGCAAATGTGCGCTCCATGGGCATGGGCATTGAGCCCTGCACCGTTCCCGCAGTGGGCAAACCCGGATTTGAGCTGGAAGATGACGAAGTCGAGATCGGCATCGGCATCCACGGCGAGCCCGGCACGCACAAGGAGAAGATCAGCACGGCGGAAGCAACCGTCGACCAGCTGCTGGACAAGATCCTCGCGGAAGGCATCTATGGCAAGGGCGACAGAGTCGCTGTCATGGTCAACGGTATGGGCGCTACGCCTTTAAGCGAACTGTACATCTGCAATCTTGAGGTTTCCAAGGTTCTCGCAGACAAGGGCATCGTTGTTGCCAAGACGCTGGTAGGCAATTATATGACGTCTCTGGAAATGGCAGGCTTCTCCATTTCTCTTCTGAAACTGGACGATGAGCTCGAAGCGCTTCTGAACGCGCCGGCTGACACGCCTGCTTTCCGTCAGTTCTGATCCGGGAGACGAACGCGCTTCCATAAGCCACTTTAGGCGGCGGGCATGAAAAGTGATCCTTGAAAGAGGCCGGCAGACATACAGTGCTGCCGGCCTCTTCTTTGGAAACAAGGCCGCATTCACAAGCTTTCATTGACAAGGGGTTCCATGGATATTCAATATTTACTATTTCTGCAAAACATACGAAATGCGGCAGGCGGCGTACTCACACCGATCATGCTCATGATCTCCCATCTTGCGACTATCGGCGCCGGCGTGCTCTGCGTCGTGATCTACTGGGGGATCGACCGCGAGACCGGCGCGTGGGTCATCATCAATACAATGCTCGGTTTTTTGACTAACAACCTGCTCAAACTGACTGCCTGTGTATATCGCCCATGGATCCGCGATCCCCGGATCGTACCGCCTGAAGCGGCGCTGCGCACCGCCACCGGCTACTCCTTTCCCAGCGGCCACACGCAGTTCGCGGCGTCCTCGTTCGGATCCCTGGCGCAAAGGTGCGGCAGAGAGCGAAAAGCGCTCTACGGCTTCTGCGGTGCCATGATCGTCCTTTCCGCCTTCTCCCGCAATTATCTGGGCGTTCACACGCCGCAGGATGTGATCGTCGCCATCTTGTGCAGCTTCGTGATCATTAAAATCGGTGTCGTGGTAGAAAGCAAGATCCAAAAGAATCCTTCCCTCCTGACCGTCGTCTTTCTGATCTCCTGTGCGGCTGCCATCGCATGCGCCGTCTATTTTCGTTTCAAGTCCTATCCCATGAATTATGAGGACGGCCACCTGATCGTCGATCCTGGTGCGATGAAAGCAGACGGCTACTCCTCCGTAGGCGCGGTTCTTGGTACCATGGCCGGCATGATGCTGGAGAAGCGATTCGTACAATTTCGAACGGACGGCCCTGTCTTTTACAGAGTGATCCGCGTGCTGATGGGGCTCCCGGCGCCCGCTGCAGCCTACCTGTTCTGCAGGCGTCCGCTCTATTACGCGGTCGGTGTGGACCGGGGACACCTGATTCTGTTTGCCTTGATCGCGCTGTACGCGATGTGGATCTATCCCGCCATCTTCACCGCCGTCAGAAAACGTCTGCTTTCTGCGCGAGAGAAAGAATCCGTGTGAATGCCTGCGATTTCAATGCTAATTAAAAGGGGCTTGCCGCAACTTCATGCGGCAAGCCCCTTTCAACTATATTCTCACATTCAACTCTTATTCGAGTACCTTATTGATCGAATCCTGGATCAGCGCAAAGGATACAATTCCAAGTCCAAAGGCGCCCAGAATGAGGTACAGGATTGCGCTGTAGGCATCGTGCTGGCGGATATAATCACATTTCTGTCCCATCTTGTAAAGCCAGTACAGGTTGTAAATTCCAAATGTCACGATACTGAGGACGACGACCATTCCGCCGCCGAGCGCCGCGGGATCTTCTGCCAGGTCATTGACCTCGTTGTTGAGCTTATATTGCCAGTAAAGCATGTAAATACCGCAGGTCGCAATCGTAAGAATGACGCTTAACGCGACACTTCTGGGGGCCACATTGGTATAAATGATCCGCTCCCCGCTTTCATTTTGTTCCGCCTGTTCTGCCCTCTTCTCTTCATGCATGCGCGCATAATAGTCTCTATTCGTCGATGCACCGCCGGCTGTCTCCTCCAGTGCCGCGCCGCAGTGAATACAGAATTTATTATTGCTGCTGTTTTCCGACCCACAGTATTTGCAAATTTTCATGCTTACGCCTCCTTAAACGCCTCCGCGAAGGACCGTATGATCTCCACCGTGCCCTGAATGCCGAGCTTACTCGAATTGATGATCAGGTCATAGGCCCTTGAATCGCCCCATTTTGTATCGCTGTAGAAGTTGTGGTAGGTGCGGCGGACCTTATCTGTCTGCCTGCGCTCCTCATCCGCTTCCTCGAGGGAGATCTGCTGGATCCCGGCCAGTCTGCGGTTCTTGTCTTCTACGTTTCCAACAATAAAGACGCGAAGAACATTGGGGTTCTTACAAAGAACGGAATCCGCGCAACGTCCGACGATCACACAGCTCTCACCGCTGTCCGCGATCTTTCTGATGTATTCAAACGTCATGCGCGCGACATTGCTCTCAGGGGATTCTTCGAATGCGCCGATGCGGCCTGAAAAAGGAAATCCCGCCGGCTTTTCATCCAGCTTCTTGACATAGTTCTTGTTCATTCCGCTGAGCTGCGCCGTTCCCTCGACAAGCTTTTTCTTGTCGTAGCAGGCAATTCCCATGGCGTCCGCAAGCTTCTTGGCGATCGCATGTCCGCCGCTTCCCGATTCTCTTCCAACAGTAATAATGATCTGATTCTTCATAGTTGGGTCCCCCGTTTCTCTATCTGCATGGGACCGGAATACAGGATCGATTCCGGAAGTGTTTGGTTATCTATAACTATTATAACAGATTGGCGGACAAATAGGCACACATAGTTGGCGCCGTCACCAATTGTTCATCGATCCTGCTCCGCCGCTTCAAGGACCGGCTTTATGCCATATACGGCGAGCATGCTGATGTATTTGGACAGCACTTCAATGTCCATTTTTCCGTCGCTCATGAACCACCTCTGGTAGACGGAAACCAGCCCCGCGACGATATAATCCAGAATATAATCGACCAGTTCATCGTCCGCCGTGATCTGCGAATCATAAATCGTGCGGATCCTCTGCTTCAGGGTCGTGATGATCTTCTGCAGAAAGGAGATCTGGTTCCGGTTGGTCAGCATATTTCCGTAAAAGTCCAGGTCGGAGGTAATGATCTTGGCCAGCGTATTAAATGTGCTCTGCGGATCCATCAGAAGCGTCTCAAAGTCGATCCCCCGGAGCGTCTCCTCGAATCTTGCGACGATCTCATCCTCCATCTCTTCGGCGACCATATAAACGCTGCCGTAATAATTATAAAAGGTTTTGCGGTTGATCTCCGCCGCTTCCGCAAGTTCTGTCACCGTGATCTCCTCAATGGGTTTGACCGCGAGAAGCCGAGTCATTGCTTCGTGGATCGACCGCCTTGTTTTCATCACTCTCTTATCCATTTGCTGCCCCCTCCCTGTCCGGTCATTGCCTGTCTTTACCCGGACGCGCCGGATCAAATTTAATACCCAACATCTTAATAATCTGTGTATTATGATACAAGTTTTACTTTTATGTTGATTCTTATACATTCCGTCTGATTATATGGTTGCCCATATTAAAGCGGCACTTGTATAATAATACACAATTGTTTCCTAATTCAATCCAATAAAGGAACATAGTTTAAATATCATTGCACAATATGGAGAAAACACATGAGAGATTACGTAATATGCATCGATGCTTCTGTGGACATCGAACAGCGCTGGATCGATGAGAACAATGTTGTCATCATCCCTATGAAATACACACTGGGCGATCAGGAATATCTGATGGAAAACCGGCTCACAGATCAGAAGCTCAAGGGCTTTTATGACGCCATGCGCGCGGGACTGATGACGCATACAAGTCAGATCACGCCGTATTTTTACCAGCAGGTTTTTGGCAAAGAGGCAGAGAAGGGGCATGACATTCTCTATATCTCCCTCTCCAGCGGCCTGAGCAACACATATTCCTCTGCGCTCACCGCGGCCGGCGAAATCGAGGACGAATATGAGGGCATTAAGATCGAAGTCGTCGATTCTCTTGCAGGGACAGGCGGCATGGGACTTCTTCTGATGATGGCCATCCGGGCGAAGCAGAACGGCGTGTCTCTCACCGACAACGCTGCCGCTCTCAGAAAGAATGCCGGCAAAGTCTGCCACTGGTTCCTGGTCGATGATCTCAAGTATCTAAGAAGGGGCGGAAGGATCTCCGCTGCGACGGCAGTGGCCGGTACAGTTCTCAATATCAAGCCCATCCTCAAGATCAAGGATGACGGAACCCTGATCAGCATCGCCAAGAAGCGCGGTCTGGCCAAGGCTGCTTCTTTCCTGACCGAGTGCTACGGCGGCGCGCTGGATGCTTCCATTTCCAACGATGTCGTGATCGCGCATGCTGACTGCGAGAAAGAGGCGGAAGCCGCCCGCGACCGTATTCTTGCGATCAATCCCGATGCTCAAGTCATGATCTGCGGCCTCGGCCCTGTGATCGGCGCGCATACCGGTCCCGGCATGATGGCCGTGATCCACTGGGGAAACCGGAACTTTGTATGATCGTCTCCTTATAAAACTTCAAGCGGCTGACAGAGCATAAAAATAAAACCATATCCCGGAAGATCTCTCTCCGGGATATGGTTTTTCTTTACTCACAACATCATTCCGTTGATCACATATTCCAGGTCATCTCTTATCCCTGAAAGTAAGGCGCATACTTGGCCGCGAGCAGGATCGCCTCAGCCATGCTGATCTCACTGACGATTCCCTTGCCGGCAATATCGAAGGCCGTGCCGTGATCGACGCTGGTGCGCAGGATCGGCATGCCGTTTGTGATGGAGATAGTTCTGTCAAAGTCAAGCGTCTTGGTTGCGATGTGGCCCTGATCGTGATACAGGGAAAGTACGCTGTTATAACGGCCGAGAGCTGCCTGATGGAAGACGGAATCAGCGCCGATAGGGCCGGCGATATTGTAGCCTTCAGCCTTCAGTTCTTCTACTGCAGGCGTGATCTCATTGACTTCTTCCCATCCGAAGAGGCCGTGCTCGCCGCAGTGCGGGTTCAGGCCTGCTACTGCCATGGTTCCTTCTGTCACGCCAAGTCTTCTCAGCGCCTCTGTGCACTCCTTGACGCAGCGCTTGATATTGTCTTTGGTAATATCGTCGAGCATGTCGCGAAGGGATTTGTGTCTTGTGAGGAAGAAAACGCGAAGTCCGTTTGTCTCAAACATTGTGAGCGGATCAGGTGTTCCTGTCAGTTCACCGAAGATCTCAGTGTGGCCGATAAAGGGAACTTCTGCCGCGTGAAGAGCTTCCTTGTTGATCGGTGTTGTCGCGACGGCGTCCGCCTCGTGATTCATGCAGATCTCAATGCTCTTCTTGATATATTCGAAAGCCGCCTTGCCGCACATAGCCTGTACAACACCGTACTTGAATACGGACTGATCGATATTATCGAGGTCGATCAGGTTCATGATCCCGGGACGATAGTCGCCGTCAGCAGCCTTTTCCACTACATTGATGGTAAGATCTGCGCCGACGATGCCGATCGCTCTCTCCATCACCTTCTTGTCGCCGATCACGATCACGTTGGCCGCGTCATTGACCTTAGGAAGTGCCAGGGATTTTGCTACGATCTCAGGACCTACGCCTGCGGGATCGCCGATCGGAACTGCAATTACGGGTTTTGTGTTAGTCATTTTCTTTCCTCCTTTTAGGTTGTTCAGGTCATCTGCCTGTTCTGTATTTGGATAAAGATCATTGCTTTGTATATAGCCAAAGATCAGATGTACAGTTTCTCCTTCAGATATGTGATACAGGTATTGATGGCATCCTTGCCGCCCTGGCTGCCGCCCTTGGTGATCAGATGCAGCCCGTCAAACTCGCCGTCGTGGAACTGCCCGTACGCGGCGAGCGGGAGCACTTCGTCTCTCAGATCCAGGCCCATAGCGCCAAAGCGTTTGCAGATCGCCTGGGTCACATCGCCGCCGCTGGCGTAAAGTCCGCGGAAGGCGGGATCGCTGCGGATGATCTTTTCCGTGATCTCCGCCAGGGAATCGTTGATCCTTCCGGTCACATCGTCCATCGTGCAGTTATAGCGTTCCATATAGGGCTTGAAGTCGATCCTGTTCTCGGGATATATACCGTCTCCGGTTACCGTGGATACAGAGTAGCGGTTTGCCTGTGCCAGGATCTCGGTCACAACGCGATCCACTTCAAACTGCCTTCTCTTCTCCTCTTCCAGCAGTTCTTTGGTGTTGACAAATACATTGTGGGTTTTCTGGGACAGCCACAGCTCCTCCATCTGTGCCGTGGTGTTGGAGTTGACGCTTCCGACCACGACAAGAATGCGGTTCTCTTCTTTGCCGCTTCTGGGCGCGATCATCTTTCTGGACAGCGTAGCTGTGAAAACGCCGGGATCCACCGCGATAAACCTGATGCCGCTGATGATGCATGCGTCCGCGATCAGGTCCAGATCCTCCTGCGTGATGCAGTCGAATATGATCGTCCTGTAACCCATTCTCTTGCAGATCAGGATCTGATTAGCCAGGTCCTCTTTGCTCCCCATCATCTCATTGAGCCTTACCGAGGTCACTCTGTATTTGCTCTGCTTGCGAAACAGCGCCGCTGCGTCCGATGTCTTGACAGGGGTCTTAGGATCCAGCGCAATATTCGTCTTGTGAAGGGGAAGCCCGTTTACCAGCATGAAGCCGCCGATCACGATCCTGCCGGATGAGGGAAAGCAGGGAGCCACGATCGCGAGATAATCATCTCCGAGGCAGTCCAGCATCGCGTCCGTTTCGCTTCCGAGGTTGCCGCGCAATGTGCTGTCAATTCTCTTAGAGTAGATCTTGACGCCGTCGCCTTTCAGCCTTGAAGTTGCCTCATAGACAGCGTCGTAAGCCGACTTCGCGTCTGTCCCCCGGCTGTCAGTAGGGTATAATATGCAGTCACACTCTGACAAGGTGGACGGCGAAACAGTGTCCAGATTCATCACTGTCGTTGCCCTGTAGTTCATCTTGGTCAGAAGCACGCCGGTGGCGTTGGCACCGGTGAGATCATCTGCTACAACAACACATTCTGCCAATTTACTCCCTCCTTCTGCAATACTTGATGTTTGATTATGTTCTATTTTGATTATATAACTGGTTGTTGCAACATTCAATATGTTTGTTTATGTTCGTTTCTTTTCTCTGTTTTAGCCATTTGTGTCTGCACTTTTTTGTCAATTATGCACGAATCACCCTTTTCCCAGTCACTCCAAACGCCGGACCGCATGCATGTAAAAGGCCCGATCTCACAAGAGCTGATACTTTTCTCCCATGAAATCGGACCTGTTTGTTCGTTTCGTGTTCTTTTATGTTATCACTGCGTTTGCATCTCCGGCACTTCGGATACGAATGCCGGTATGTTACACCTGCATGACTTCCGTACCGCCGGCTGCAAGGGTCTCCCGCTGGCCGTCAGTCAGGATCCGGTCCGTGACAAGAATGTCGTAATCCTCTACCCGGTTTACCGCGATCACTGCCTTGTTCCCGAATTTGCCGGAGTCAACGGCAAGTACGCTCTTTGCGCAGCGCCTGACCGCCTCCCTCTTGAGAAAGGCTTTATCGGTTGTCGGCGTTGAGATCATGAGCTGCTCATCAATACAGGAAGCGCCAAAAAATCCAAGATCCAGATTAAAGCTCTCCAGCATCCGGGTGGCGAAGTATCCCCACGCGCTCCCGGTTTCATTCTGTATCTGTCCGCCCAGCATGAAGATCTTAACGCTGCTGTCCAGAAGTATCTCCGCGATCTCCACATCGTTGGTCAATACAAGCAGGTTATCCGTACTGCGGATCCTGCGCGCAATTTCCCATGTCGTTGTCCCCGCGTCCAGATAGATCTGCATGCCCGGCCTTACCATTTCCGCGCACACATCCGCGATCTTTTCCTTGATCTCGCGATTGGTCTCCCGCTTGGCGCTGTATGAGATCTCGCTTTGCACCACCGCTCCGCCGTGGCAGCGTTCAATGAGTCCCTCTCTGTCCAACAGCGCGAGATCCCTGCGGATCGTCATCACACTGACATCCAGATCCCGGGCCAGGTCGTTGACACTGACGCTTCCGTTCATACGGATCGCCTCCAGGATTTTACTTCTTCGCTCTGTCGCAAGTCTCCCCGCCATATAGCCCCGCTCCTTCCAAATGCGTGTGCCTGTCTGCTTCTTTCCCTGTTATAACTATCTCATATCAAAGCGTTTTCGTCAAAACATTGAGTCCCCCCTGCGCATTCCCGGCTCCATATGAAAGAGGGGAAGGCTGCCCGAAGACAGCCTTCCCCAAATATCGATTCCTGTTTGATTGACCGTATTAATTGCGCGTCTGACTTTTATTACTTACTCTGCTATGTACTATTAATGCATGAAGAAGCTCAGTACGATAACTTCCACAACACCGACTGCCCAAGCAATGGTGGATGTGATAGACCATATCTGCAGCTGATCCTTTGCTTCGCTGACGCCCAGCGTTCTGTTGACGACCCAGAAGTAGGAATCGTTGAAATAGCCAAAGAACAGGGAGCCTACGCAGCATGCGATCGCGCCAAGTGTAGGATTCACGCCGCCCGCGATCAGGATCGGTGCGGAGATGGAAGCAGCAGTTGTCATAGCAACTGTACCGGAACCCTGAATGAAACGCATAGCTGTAGAAATAACCAGGGGAAGAATGATCAGCGGAATGGAAGCCTTTGCCAGTCCGTCTGCCATAAAGGAGCCAAGTCCGGAATCCTTGATGATCTGACCGAGAGCGCCGCCGCCGCCGGTAACCAGCATGATGATACCTGCGCTTGCCATACCTTTTTCCATCTCTGCGATCGCTGTTGCTCTGTCAAGACGTCTGCCAAGGGTGAAGATAGCAAGGAGAAGGCCGAGGCCTACTGCCACGATCGGCTGTCCGAGGAATACCAGAACTTCCATGAAGCCTGTAGTAGCCTTCAGAGCGGATGCAACTGTGTTGATCAGGATCAGGACGATGGGAAGGAGCAGGGGTCCGAAGGACTCAAATGTTCCGGGAACGCCGTCCATATCCATGTTGAATGCTGCCTCATAATCAGGATCCTGATATTCAGCGGGATGGATCTCATCGTTATCATCCATGAGCCAGTAGTACTTCTTGGCAAGGACCTTTCTTGCGTAGAAGATGCAGGCGATCGCCATAGGAAGCGCAAGGACGATGCTGAGAAGGATGAAGAAACCTACGTCAATTCCGAAGATACCGCAGACGCCCAGAGGACCGGGAGTCGGAGGAACCAGGGAGTGAGTGATAACAAGGCCTGCTGCAAGCGCAACGCCGAGGGAGATCACAGACTTCTTGGTCGCTCTGGAAAGTGCCTTTGCGATGGGAGCAAGGACAACGAAACCAGAATCGCAGAAGATCGGGATGGAAACCAGGAAACCTGTGAAAGCAAGAGCTTCCTCTTCTTTTCCTTTTCCGAAGATCTTCAGGAATGTGTGCGCCATTCTCTTGGCTGCGCCGGTTACCTCGAAGATCTGGCCCATCATAACGCCGAAGCCGATGATGATACCGATGCTTCCCAGTGTGCCGCCAAAGCCCGATGTGATCGAGTTGATGATACCAAATGTTTTTCCGTCCTCAAGTGTGATGTTGAGCAGCGGCATTCCGCCTACAACACCGACGATTACTGTACTGACGATCAACGCCAGAAATGCCTGGATCTTGGTCTTAAGAACCATGAAGATAAGGCATATAATACCGATTGCAAGACCGATCAGCATTCTCTGTCCGCTTAATCCGTTAACCATACCATTCCCCTCCTAAATAATTTGTGTAGTTTGATCTGTCAATGATCCAATAAAGCCAGACTGCGCATGTTAGTCATTGAATCCTGTTGTTCCAAGCGATCGATCATGATCATTTGCCGGTCAGTACCTCGACCGCTTCTCTGAGAGTTGTCGCTTCACCGACGTTTCCGGGGAAGATGACATAAGGTGTTCTGGGGAACTTGCTGTCCTCGCCGGTCTGCCATACGGGGATACCGGGTCTGATCTGTCCCAGGACATTCGCTTTTTTGACAGCGAGAGCTTTTGTTCCGACATCGCTGGATGTGATGCCGCCCTTAGCGATAACAAAAGCGGGAGTAACTGTGAGACGGCCTACCAGAGACTGTACCGCGTCAGAGATCTTGACAGAGAGACGAAGCTCGTCTTCCTTGTCGCCGGTGTCGGCAGTGATCAGCGCTCTTGTTGTGTAGCAGCAGACAGTCTGTCCGGCGCGGATGCACTCCTCTTCCAGGTCGAGGCATCTCTGTACTTCCGCCTCAAACGCTGCGTCATCTCTGACCAGCGTTGCGTCGAGTTCAATGAATTTGATCTCTGTCATCTTCTTGAGTTCTTCGAGCTGCGCGGTTGTCTTGTTTGTGTGGGAACCTACGACGATGATGCCGCCGTTTGCTGTCTCATTGACAACCATCTGCGCTCTGGTCAGAAGAGGCTGGTCTGTAACGCCGCCCATGACCTTGACGATCGCAGCAGCTGTACGGAACATGAATACCTTTCCCTTGGCCATTGCTCTGTACATAGCGATGCAGAACACCTTGACATCGACATAATCTACAGCATTTACGATGATCTTATTGAAATCGGTAACTGCCATCAGCTGCTCTTCGATGCGGTCGATATCCATGTTGTGGATATCCTCAAGGGAGATGCATGTCACGTTTTCCGCCTTGTAAGCGCCGCCGGTCTTCTCCTCGACATACGCGGGCATGGTCGCAGCCTTGTAACCGAATGTCTTATCCTTGGCGAACTCGGTCTCGTTGGCGGGAACCAGCTCGTCACCGTACTTGACATAGTGCACATCGCCGATCGTGAAGCGTCCGCCCTCTTTGAAGAAGGGGCAGAGGATCTCACCGTCAATGGTCTTTCCCGTGTACTTTTCGTAATCCGCCTTCAGAAGCTCTGTCTCCAGCGGATAGTGGCCGCGGAGTGTGGAGTCGCTTCTGCTGATGAAGATATACTCTCTTCCGGTCTCACGGGCGACCTGGTCGACCATCGCGGAGATCTCGTGGTGAGCCTTCGTTGTCTGCTCTGCCGTGAAGCCTCTGGAATTGGTCATGATATAGAAAAGATTGTTCTTCTCATTGAATCCGCTGAGGATGCTGTCGTGGTCCCATCCTGTATAAACAGAGATGTCGTGAACGGTCTGCACGCCGGTCGGGTCGTCATCGAAGACAACGATCTTCTTGTTGTTCTTCTCGATCTCAGCCGTCAGCAGCGCGTCGGCCTTCGCTTCGTCAATCTTCTTGTAGGAATTAAGAATTTCAGCACTGATCGCCATAGCTCTCTCCTCTCTTATTATTCGGGTCTCTTCACTTCCACGTCAGCAAGTTTCTCAAAGTACTGAACGATTCCGCCGTGGTCATCATTCATGTGACCGTGGATCTTCAGTGTCTGCATGATCTCATACAGCTGTGCTGTGTAAGGGATCGGAACGTCGATTGCGTGTGCGGAATTGACGCAGTTCTTGATATCCTTGTGGTTAATGCGGATAGGTCCGCCGGGCTTGAAGTTGCGGTCGATGATCATAGGGATCTTGGCATCCATGACTGCGCTGCCTGCAAGGCCGCCGCGGATCGCCTGGTAAACTTTCTCCGGGTCAGCGCCTGCCTTGGTTGCGAATACAAACGCCTCGGATACAACCGCGATCGTGTTGTTGACGATCATCTGATTTGCAAGCTTTGCTGTGGAGCCGCTTCCGCTGGGACCGATCAGCAGCGCGCTGTTGCCGAGGATGTCAAAGTAAGGCTGCATTCTGTCGAAGTCCTCTTTGTCGCCGCCGCACATAATAGCAAGTGTTCCGTTAACCGCGCCGGGCTCTCCGCCGGAAACAGGAGCGTCTACAAAGCCAACGCCTTTTTCTTTCAGTTTCTTATAGCAAGTCTGGGACTCTACGGGAGTAACAGAGCTCATATCGCATACAAGAGCGCCTTCCTTGATCGTAGAAGCAACGCCGCCTTCGTCGAAGAGGATCGACTGCACGATCGGGCCGCTGGGAACCATTGTGATGATCACTTCACACTGCTCACCGATTTCCGCATAGGACGCCTCAACGCCTCCGTTCGCGACGACGTCAGCTACCGCTTCCTTATTGAGATCCGCGCAAACAACTTCCACACCGGCCTTCAGCAAATTCTTGGCCATAGGTCTTCCCATAATCCCGAGTCCGATAAATCCTAATTTCATGTCCTTACGCCCCTTTCCTTCCGTTTCCGGAATGTTCTGAATTGGTATGTGGTTTTCTTGTAATTGCATTATACGGCACACCGGTATACCGGTCAAGTGTTCTTTAATCCGCAGTTTTAACAAATTATCGCCATCATTTTTTTAACTTGTGCACAATTTCGATCATTATTTAACAATCTCTATCATTTATTTTGTTAAATGCTTAACAATTTGGTTCGCAGCATTAAATATAATCGACACAATATATCAGATTGACCGGATGATTTGATTCCCATATACTTGAAGAACAGGTAATAGATCATAAGGGCTGCCTCGCAGCCCGTAAAAGACAGGAGGCGCCATGACAGCATACAAACCACTTCAGGAAGTGGCATATGAATACCTTCGCGATAAGATCACAAACGGAGGTCTGGAAGCCGGGAAAATATACAGTGAGACCAAAATGGCCAAAGAGATCGGGATCTCCCGCACACCTTTTAAGGATGCTCTGGTGCGTCTTTCTCAGGACAGATACATCGACATTATTCCCAGCCGGGGATTCTGTCTGCATGTCCTGTCAGAAGAGGATATCAACAACACTTACCAGTCTCGTATTGCCGTGGAAGGATTCTGTTCCCTCTATCTGCATATGCACCGCATGGAGCGGACAGCCCGGTCCGTGATCCGGGATCTGCAGGAAGATATGCTCGAAATGGAGCAGTCGATCAGTGAGAGCAGGCCTTATGCGGAGATCCTCAACCATGACCTGAACTTCCACGCGCGTATCGTCCGCTACAGCGGTAATAAAGAGATGATCCGCCTGTATGAGTCCTACAATCATCAGACCTTCGATATAGCTATGAAGACATTTGAATTATCCGGGCGTCCCGGCAATGCCCTGGACGAACACAGGGAGATCTATCAGAATATTATTTCCGATGAGATCTCATCCGACATGGATGTCTACCGCTCAGTCATGAAGCACGTAGACAACACAAGAGAGATTGTTTTAAAGGTTCTCGAAGCGGAAAAAAAGACGCCTTCAGCTTTTAGCTGAAGGCGTCTTCCTCTTTTTATAAGCCCTTAGTCGTCGAAATCATAGTTGTCAGTATTATTTTCTTTAAAGATATGGTAGACCTCTTCGATCACGTCGTCCTCACAGACGACAAGCTCCAGGTCATCTCCATCCTCCGATTCTATTTTCAGGACAGAGACTTCGTCATCATCCTCCTGGATCAGTACGACATACCGTTCCCCCTCATATTCTACTGTGTCCAGCACTTCATATTCCTGCTCTACGCCGTTTTCATCCACCAGAATAATGATATCGTCCATGCGTTACCCCCCTTAACCGATCATTATTATTGGTCCTCATTTATCGATTTGCTGCCGTGGTCCGGCAGCATCATGAATACTATACGATTACTATTTTACCATGTTTTGGCGCTATGCCTATATTCTTATTCCCGATTTCGCCACTTTTATGAAATTTTCCTAAATAAAAATAAAAAATCTATATAATGAAATCGTTTTCATGTCGTATTCTTATGGATAGTTACTGTTAACACATTTTGCACTAATATAAAGAGAGGGAAATATTATGGCAAAAAAACAAAAAGGTAATGGCGGCTCTCAGGCTTTTGCCGTCGCCCAGCAGATCGGTAAGTCTTTGTTCCTGCCGATCGCGGTCCTTCCTCCCGCAGGTATTCTGCTCGGTATCGGAAGCTCCTTCACAAATGCAACAACCATCGCGACGTACATCTTGAAGGCGTACTGCATGAAGGCAGTATCCTTTATATGTTCTTCCAGATGCTCAACGGCGCCGGCAATGCTGTATTCGGCAACCTGGCACTGATCTTCGCATTGGCAGTAGCACTTGGTATGGCCAAGAAGGAAAAGGGTGTCGCAGTTCTTTCCGCAGCGATCTTCTATCTGATCATGCTGACAACCATGAATGTACTGCTCACCATCGACGGTTCCATCCTCGCGGACGGAAGCCTCGGTCCCAACGTCAAGGACGGCGCGATCGCGACAGCCCTTGGTATCCAGACCCTGCAGATGGGTGTGTTCGGCGGTATTCTTGCAGGACTTCTGGCAGCCCTGACCTGTAATAAGTTCTACAAACAGGTTCTGCCCCAGTCCCTGGCTTTCTTCTCCGGTACACGTTTCGTCCCGATCATGTGTATGGTCTTTGGTATTCTCACAGGCTTCATCTGCTACTTCGTATGGCCTGCGATCCAGACCGGTATCTATGCACTTGGCGACCTGGTCAATGCGGCTGGTCTCTTCGGAACCTTCATCTATGGCTGCATCGAGCGTGCTCTGATCCCGTTCGGTCTGCACCACATCTTCTACATGCCTTTCTGGCAGACCGGCGTCGGCGGATCGGTAGAGATCGGCGGCGAAGTCGTACAGGGTGCGCAGAACATCTTCTTCAGAATGCTCGGCGATCCCAATACTGTCGTATTTGATGAGTCTGCTAAGTTCCTGGCAGGTAAGTATCCTTTCATGATGGGCGGACTTCCGGGTGCTGCTCTTGCTATGTACTCATGCGCAAGACCCGAGAAGAAGAAAGAGGCAGGATCACTTCTGTTCTCCGTAGCGCTCACCTCCTTCCTGACCGGTGTTACTGAGCCCATCGAGTTCACATTCCTGTTCCTGGCGCCCGTTCTGTTCGGTATCCACGTAGTATTCGCAGGTATGGCATTCCTGCTCTGCGACCTGTTCGATATCCTGATCGGTACCACATTCTCAGATGGTCTGATCGACCTGATCCTGTACGGCGTACTTCCCGGAAACGCGAAGACCCACTGGGTACGCGTGCTTCCTCTGATCGCGATCTACTTCGTACTCTACTTCATCGTATTCCGCACCTTCATCCTCAAGAAGGATCTCAAGACTCCCGGACGTGAAGGCGATGACGAAGAAGTCAAGATGATCACCAAAGACGAGTACCGCAAGGCAACAGGCGTCGGCGTTGCAGGCGGCAAAGCTGCTGCAGCGAATGTGGATCCCAAGTCCGCAGCCATCCTCAAGGGCATCGGCGGTCTCAAGAACCTGACCGGCGACATCGACTGCTGCGCGACAAGACTTCGTCTTACACTCGTTGATTCCTCCAAGGTTGACCAGCCTCTGCTCAAGGCAACCGGTGCTTCCGGCGTTGTTGTAAAGGGCAACGGCATCCAGGTCATCTATGGACCTTCCGTCACGATCGTGAAATCCAATTTCGAAGAACTGGTTGAGAAGCTTCGCAACGGCTCCATCCCGCTGTCCGCAGTAGAGGATGAGGAGGCGCCTGCAGCAGCTGCACCCGCAGCGGCCGCACCCGCAGGTCCCAAGATGAAGGACGAAGTCCTCGGCGCTTGCCTGACCGGTAAGATGCTCCTCATGAACGAGGTCGAGGATGAGGCGTTCGCAGGCCGTATGCTCGGCGACGGCGTCGCAATCGAGCCCACAGTCGGCGAGCTGGTTGCTCCTGCTGACGGTGAAATCACCATGGTATTCGATACCAAGCACGCTGTAGCAATGACCACAACCGACGGCGCAGAGATCCTGATGCACATCGGTATCGACACCGTGAAGCTGGAAGGCCAGCACTTCGAGACATGCGTCAATGACGGCGACCAGGTCAAGAAGGGCCAGACTCTGATCAAGTTCGATATCCCGGCCATCAAGGCTGCCGGCTACAAGGTCACAACCCCTTGCATCGTTACCAACTGGGAGGATTACAGCACACTTCGTCCTCTCAAGACCGGCGATGTCAAGACTGGCGACGACTTCATCGAGCTCCTTGGCTAATTGAATCACAGTTCGCATTCTCCCTTCACAGGGAACAAAAAGCAGCTGCCGCAAATGCGGCAGCTGCTTTTGTTATGCACTATTTTGGCGAATGCTCAGAACTGAAGCTTTTTCACCACTTCGATCTGCGGGTCGACGCGCTTTGTAAACTCGTCAACATCGGACGGTTTGCCGACAATGGACCCGTAGTGGGTGGGAATGACAACAGGCGGCTGTAACTCGTTGATGAACGATGCAGCCTCCTTGGCGTTCATGGTATAGGTGCCCCCGATGGGAACCATGGCGATATCGCACTGGATCTTCGTGTTCTCAGAAAGCGCGTCGGTATCGCCTGCGACATAGATCCGTACGCCGTCTACATGAAGCACATAGCCGAGCCATCCGTTTCTGCGGGGATGGAAGGGCTTTAACTTGTTGTAGGCGGGCACCGCGTCAATATAGACGCCGCAGACCGAAACGCGGTCACCAGCCTCCATGGCGACGTAGGAGGACATGCCGATTCCGATCTTCTCGATGTCATCTTTCATACCGGAGGGAATGACATAGCGCGTGTCCGGCTTTTGGATCTTCCCGATATCCTCCGGCGAAAAATGGTCATAGTGGGAATGCGTGAAAAGAATGAGATTCGCATCTGCGGGCGCCGAAGGGATGCCAAGCGGATCCACGTAGATCACGGTACCCGCTTCACTTTCAATGCGGATACTGTTCTGTGTGTTGACCGCAATGCGGTCTGTTGCAGGATGACGCATACGTACTTTTCCTCCTTTGTCATTTATGTGCTGTGCGGCCTGCCCAGCTGCCAGAAGGCCACTGCGCTCGCCGCTGCTACGTTCAGGGAATCAACGCCGTGAAACATTGGGATCATGACCGTATAATCACACGCATCGATCGTCTCCTCTAAGAGTCCCTCCCCTTCTGTTCCCAGAAGGACCGCCAGCTTGGGCGCCGCCATCAGGGCGGGATCCGAAATGGAGACAGAATCCTTTTTGAGCGCCATGGCCGCCGTCTGAAAGCCCAGGTCTTTCAGGAGTGCCATACCGGGCGCCGGCCAGCCAGGCTCCTTCCTGTCCCCCATAAACGTCCAGGGAATCTGGAACACCGTTCCCATACTCACCCGGATCGCCCTGCGGTAGAGGGGATCGCTGCAGCCATGCGTCAACAGCACTGCGTCCATGCCCAGCGCGGCCGCTGAGCGGAAGATCGCGCCCACATTGGTGGGATTGACGATGTTCTCCAAAACGGCGATTCTTGAGGCGTTCTGCGCGATTTCGCGCACCGTGGGGAGCACTTTCCGCTCCATCGCGCAAAGGCATCCCCTAGTCAGGGCAAATCCGGTCAGTTGGCGAAGAACGGCTTCCTCTCCGACGTATACCGGAATCGCTTCCCCCTCCCTTGCGGCGATCCTTGTGAGGATCCGGGCCGCTTCTTTGTCCAGTTCCCTCCGGTCGATCAGCATGGAAACCGGTTCATAGCCCGCATCCATGGCTCTCTCAATGACCTTGGGACTCTCTGCGATGAAAAGGCCTTCCAGGGGCTCTCTGCAGTGGTATAACTGGGACTCTGACAGACTTGTGTAGATATGAAGTGCCTCCTCGTTAAGCTGCCTGATTTCTATGATCTGGTACATGTCTGCTCCTTGCCCTCTACTCTCTCATCTTATCTTTCTCAAGCACTTCCGCCTGCTGCCGCATCGCGGTCTTCTCGATTGCCTCTTCGTAGCCGGTCAGCGCCGCGAAGGGGGCGAACTGCGCAGCGCGCATCTCTGCTGCCATTCTTGGATGTCTGCGGGAAGTGGGATGCTCAAGATCGATGATATCGCTGTAATCATCTGTGGTGCCAAAACTCTGCCGCATATAATCTCCTTCTCCCTCTCTACGCGCATCACGCATTGTGGCCGCCTATCTGGCTGTTGCGCTCTATGGCGGTGGCGCCTTCCTCCAGGTTCATTCCCTTGATGATCGCGTTTTTGCCAAAGCGCTTCTGAATCTCCAGAACCGCCTTCTGCATTCTCTTTTCTTTCTCTTCTTCCGCCTTCTTTTCTGCCCGCTCCTTGCTGCGCGCCTCGTAATCCGTAAAGAGGTCGAGCTGCTCATACTGTTCGCCGCGTTCTTCCGCTTCTGAGGAGGGGATCACTCTCGCGCAGGCGACGCTCAGACGCCGGACGAGTAAGATCGGGTCGACGATCCTGTCATAGAGGTGCATCATGGCGTCTACGAGGATCCTGGTCGAGGAGGTTGGATGCTCCAGCGTCACAGACCCGTGGGCGTGCTTGGGTGCCAGACGTCCGTACCAGTCCGTCGTCACTTCGCCCTTATAATTATCCCGGATCTCCGGGATCTCCAGGCACTCGTTGTCATAACTCACTGTGAGCACGATCTGATCTGTCACAAGCTGCTTTTCCACTAGCTTTAAGACCAGCTTGTCAATCATTTCCCGCACGACCAGCCTGCCTTTTTGCGCCGTATAGGCGCAGGAAAGGACCTGTCCCTCCCCTATGCTGTTGGACGCCGGCTTGAAGGCCTTGATCTGCGCGATCGTGCAGGGCTCCCATCCCCACGCATGGTCGATCAGAAGCTCTGCGTTCACGCCAAAGGTCTTGTAGAGCGCCTCCTCATTCTGCAAAGAAAAGCGCGCCAGATCGCCCATGGTGAGTATTCCCAGTTTGCGAAGCCGCGACGCATACCCCTTGCCGACTCGCCAAAAGTCCGTGATCGGCTGATGGTGCCAGAGCTTTTCCCTGTAAGAGCGCTCATCCAGTTCCGCGATCCGGACGCCGTCTTCATCCGCTTCCATGTGCTTGGCCACGATGTCCATCGCTATTTTGGCAAGGTAGAGATTGGTCCCGATTCCGGCCGTCGCGGTGATCCTGGTCTCGCGCAGCACGTCGCGGATCATCTTCATGGCCAGATCGTGGGGCGTCATCCCGTAGGTATCCAGATACTCCGTCACGTCGATGAAGACCTCGTCGATGGAGTAGACGTGGATGTCCTCCGGCGCGATATAGCGGAGGTAGATATTGTAGATCCTGGTGCTGTAGTTCATATAGAAAGCCATGCGGGGCTTGGCCGCGATGAAATCGAGTTCCAGCGTGGGATCCGCCCGCAGCGCGTCTATATCTGTGGACTTACCCGAAAACGCCTTCACGCCCTGTCTGCGAAGGGCTGACAGCCGCATCGCGTTGTAGAGGCGGACCTTCTCATTGACTTCGAAGAGCCTTGGGCGTCCCGGGATCCCGATCGACTTGAGGGACGGGGAGACGGCCAGACAGATTGTCTTATCCGTCCGGCTCCGGTCTGCCACGACAAGATTGGCGGTCAGTGGGTTGAGCCCTCTCTCATTGCACTCGACAGACGCATAGAAGGATTTGAGATCGATTGCGATATAGGTCCTCTTGCGCTCCTTCTGTCTCATTTGTCGTATCCATTCCTCGTAAGGCCCTCATGCGGCCCCCGCATTCTGGGGTAGGCCTCCTCTTCGATAACCGAGGACATCAGGATCCGCTCGATCCGCTCCGCCTGCCCCTTGAGGTCAAAATAGTGCCGCATTGTGCCCTCTTCCTCCCACCATTGGGAGAAGGCCTCCCTGGAAGAGCTGCTATGACGCTGTTCCATTTCTACAAGGATCCGTGTCATTTCTTCCCGAAGGCCTTCAAGTTCATCCTTATATCGTTTCGCATCGTACTGCGAAATAGTTCTCATCCTGTACCTCATTTAGGAGCGCTCTGCGCGGCTTCAAAAACGCAAGCCTCGTTGTGCGCGCTTTTTTACTTTACCTCTTGGATCTCAAACAGGAGCGAGCTGAAATCGCCGCCCTTGCATGTCAGGATCTCACGGCTGATCGGAATACCTGCATACATCAGTGTATTTCCGTGCATACGGAAGGTCTTGACCGCGTCCGCGCTCTTGTGGAGTCCATAGAAGGCGAGCACCTCCGCCGGCACGTCGGGGCTTGCCTCGACGTTGAAGCGCACTTCGTAATACTTGTCGGGATCAAGACCCGCAAGGTGCAGGCGCTCCCAGGAGCCATTGACCTTGTTGAGTTTTTGGTAAAATCCGGCGATCGCACGGCTCTTGTCGCGGGAAACCGCCATCCACGCCGCCTCGTTTCTCTTGAAGGGGTTTCTGAGCCGGTAGAAATCGCCATCGATCTGAATCAGCTCCCTGTTCGCCTTCATAAATTCGATCTGGCTGCGCACCATCTCGATTTCCTTCTCCGACAGAAGGTTGAGATCCAGCTCGTATCCAAAGGTGCCAAAATATGCCACATTTGCTCTGGTCTCCAGGGGCGTGGTACGCTGCAGCTGGTGGTTAGGCACCGCGGAAACATGCGCGCCCATGCTGACGACCGGATATACGTACGAGGTTCCGTACTGAATCTTGAATCTCTCCGCCGCGTCCGAATCGTCGCTGCACCAGGCCTGCGGCGCCCAGAAGAGCATGCCGGCGTCGAATCTTGCGCCGCCGCTCGCGCAGCTCTCGAACAGGATCTCAGGGAAGGCTTTGGTCAGCTTTTCATACAGTGTGTACACGCCGAGAATATAGCGGTGCATCATCTCGCCCTGGCGCATTGCAGACCAGGTGCTGTCTGTATTTTGACCCGCCCAGGCCGCGGTGCTGTAGGCGCCGGTCATATAGCGGTTCATATCCCACTTGATATAAGAAATCTTTGCGTCGCCGAGGATCTTGACGATCATCTCGTAAATATAGTCCACGACGTCCGGATTGGAGTAATCGAGCACATACTGGTGTCTTCCGTGGCAGTCAAAGCGGTCCGGCGTATGGATGACCCAGTCGGGATGGCTTCTGTAAAGATCACTGTCCTTATTGACCATCTCCAGCTCTACCCAGAGACCGAATTTGAGGCCCAGGGCCTCGATCTTGCGAGAGAGACCGCCGATGCCGGACGGGATCTTCTCCAGGTTGCAGTACCAGTCGCCAAGACTTCTGTGGTCATCATTGCGAACGCCAAACCAGCCGTCGTCGAGGACGAACAGCTCGATGCCGCACTCCTTGGCTTTCTTGGCGATCTCCACCAGCTTGTCTTCGTTGAATTGAAAATAGGTCGCCTCCCAGTTGTTGAGAAGGATAGGGCGAGGCAGATCTCTGTATTTGCCGCGGACAAGGCGCGTTCTGTAGAGCCTGTGGAAGGTTCGGCTCATATCGCCGAGGCCGTCGCAGCTGTAGACCATCACCGCTTCGGGCGTCTGGAAGCTCTCGCCTTTATTGAGCTGCCAGCTGAAGTTCTCAGGGTTGATGCCCATCATCAGCCTTGTCATGTCGAAGGTGGAGACCTCCGTCTGCGCGAGGAAGTTGCCGCTGTAAAGCAGGCTGAAGCCGTAGACTTCTCCCTGCTCTTCGGTTGTGCCGGGTCTCATCAGCGCAAGGAAAGGATTGTGCTCGGAGCTGCTGGCTGTGCCCGCAAGGCCCTGGATAGACGAAATGCCCATCTCCAGTTTCCGCTCCTTGACATACCGCTCTCTGGCCCATGCGCCGGCCAAAGAGACCATGGTGAAGTCCATATCCGACCACTCCACGGACATACTCATGGCGCGCTCGATCATGATCGGCGCTTCGCTGTGGTGCACGAAGCGGGTGCTCCGTGTGATCACGGGATAGTCGCGATAAATCGTAAAGGAAAGGATGAGATCGGTGCCGATCACTTCGTCACAGAGCGTCACAAACAATGTCTGCGCCTCCTCCGCGCTCTCCGTATAAGTAGCAGGCAGCGGCAGAAGGGACGGCTTCCCATCCACGATCTCGTGGGATCGATACGTAAAGTTCGTAATCCTACTCCCGTTTTTCTGCAGGATCGACATAGCAGGGCTGCGATAGTCGCCGGTTCCATAGACCGGGTATTCCTGCTTGGTATACTGCATGGAAAGAAGGCCGGGCTCAGGCACGCATACGGACATCAGCGCGCGCATGGTCTCCTCGTGATACAGATCCATGGACACCTCGTCGCTGATCCGCCTGCCATAATACAGGTGCTCAAGCTGGTCATTCTCCATGACCCTGAAAATGTAACTGATCTTGTCATTGTAGAGATGAAATGTACGCGTCTCTTTGTGAAAAACAATCGCCATGCTTACCTCCTTATTGACCCTCATGCATGCTTTCTTCGTGCTGCAAAATAGGAATGTACATACTTCTTTCGGCTCCAGATCCTGTTCCCACGCGCTATGCGGTACCTGTCCCTGCGAAGTCTTTTCGCCGTGATGGGAAACGCGTGCCGGCCTGCCCCTGTTGCGCGGAGTCTGAGCCTTGTGATCAAGCGTTTGCGGACCGGTTCTGGCTCGGGGATTATTTCCGGCTCTGGTTCTGGGATTATTTCCGGCTCGGGCTCGAGACCGGGGATCATTTCCGGTTCAGGCTCGGGGATCGGCTCCGGTTCGGACTCGGGCTCGGGGAGCGGCTCCGGTTCTGGCTCGGGCTCGGGAATCGGCTCCGGTTCGGGCTCGGGGAGCGGCTCCGGTTCGGGCTCGGGGAGCGGCTCTTCCACTGGCTCAGGCTCAGATTCTATCATCGGCTCCGGTTCTGGCTCCGGGATTGGTTCCAACTCAGGCTCCTCCTCCACGATCGGCGCCGGCTCTTCGCCGGGCTCTACCAGGTCGATCAGGATCTTTCCGAACGCCTCGTCCTGGGTGATCTTGATCTTCTGGGCCTTCATCAGTTCCAGGATGACGAGGAAGGTTACGATGATCTCTTCCTTGCTGTTCTCCAGTTCCAGCATTTCCCGAAAGTCTGCATGCGGATGGCTCTCCAGATAGGCGCGGATATAAAGCTGCTTGTCCGCCACACTGATCTCTTCCCTCTGTATTTTGCCAAAGCCGCTGCGAATGGGGTCGACGCGGCTCTTCTTGCGCTTTAAGACATCCCGAAAGACGTCCTGCAGGCTCTGGGCCGTGCGATCCCCGATCAGTTCCTCATAGTTGATCGGCGGTACATAGCCCAGCACCTCTTTGGGAAGATCCTGCGGCTTAAAATAAGTAAAGCCGGCCTGCTTGTTCTTCTCCCGGAGCTCCTCCGACATGTACTTGAACATCTTGTATTCCAGAAGCCTTCTGACCAGCTCGTCTCTGGGGTCGCCCTCTTCGCCTTCCTCCTCCTCTTCTCTGGGAAGAAGCATCCGGCTCTTGATGTCTAGGAGCGTGGCCGCCATAACCAGGAACTCACTGGTGACATTCATGTCGTCGTGTTCCATCTGCCGGACATATTCCAGATATTGATCTGTGATCGTGACAATGGGAATATCGTAGATATCGATTTTATTCTTTTCAATGAGATGCATCAGAAGGTCCATGGGGCCTTCGAACACCTGGAGTTTTAACGGAATTGGCATTATTCACTATACTCCCCGTCCGTCGCAGCTTCCTCTGCGTATTCCGAAGACGTGCTGCCTTCAGCCGCAAATTCTGTCTCTGCCGCATATTCAGTCGATGTGGTCGCCGCTGTCGCTGCTTCTTCCGTAGAACCCGCGGCCGCATCGGGACGGTTTTCTTCCAGATTGGTGATCAGCCATTTTCCGTCAACCTTCTCGAGCGTGAGAATTGTCTTTTCCTCTGTCGTTGTATCTGCTGCCAAGGCTTCCTGCATTTTGCCGACCACGATCGGGATCAGGTCATTATACAGTTTTCTGTACATGGCATTCTCGCCCTCATCCGTATAAATGGATACGAGCTCGTCATAATGGTCAGACTGATACTGACTGATCAGGTCGATGGTCTCCTCCGGAATCTGTGCGGAAGCGTCAGGATCATAGCCCAATGTAATATTGACCGTCACAGCGGCCGTCGTGTCCTGGACCTTGATATCCTGGATCTTAAAGCTCTGGTAGGCTCTCTCCACCACTTCGCCGACATACGCGTCCACAGCCTTCTGCGTTTCCTCGTTCATGTCTTCCTTCTTTACGTTCATGGCTGCATAGAACGCATCGGCCAAATAGTCAGGGTCCATCAGCTGCATCGTCTCACTCTTCATAAATTCCTCGGACACATACTGAGAGACGACTTCCTTGTCATTGGCCACCATCCCGTTTAAAAAGCCTTCTGCTGCCTCCGTAACCGCCTTTTTTTCCGCGCTGCATCCGGTCAGAAGCAGCACTGTCAGAAGGGTCATCAGCACAGTTGCAAGTCTCTTACACATAGGTCATCCTCCTATCCCCAGCATTTCTTTCATATCTTTTAGAATAACAGTTATAGCCTGATTCGTCAAAACAATGGCCCAAATACAGCCAATTCGGCGCAAAAAAAAGACTGGGAATGGTTCATCCACAGTCTTTTGGCTTCAATGTTTCTATTTAGCATTTTATTCAACATTTATATTCCGCATTTCTACGCGTTCTCAGATCTCGGCCTGTCTTTCAAAATGGATCTGCTTTCTATAGGGCGTCAGCCGGTCGTCCTCCAGATACGTGGCCGCTTCCGCCCGCCGGTTCCAGTAATGCATGGGAAACAGTACTCTGCAGTGCACATTTCTAAAGAACTCCTCGATGGCCCTGGGCGCGTTTTCGCCGAGCCTAGGATCGAGCGGGATCATGGCCACGTCATAATAGAGCCCGCTGATCTTCTCCAGCTGTCTTCGGTAGATCTTCAGAGAATAGGCGTTATCGCGTTCCGAGGCATCGTTCCAGTGCCAGACATTGAGATCGCCCGCGTGGAAGAAATTGAATCCTTCCGCTGAGACCGCATAGGCCACGCCTTCGTCATTGGAGCGGATCGCGAAGACCTGAATATTCTGCATCTGGTAATGCCGTCCCGGCTGTACATGCAGAATTGTGTCTCCCTTTCGCTCCGGCGCTGTGCAGCAGTCCAAAATGTAGCTGATATGGTCGAGCTTATTCTGCAGCGACCAGATCCTCGTGGAATAGTGGTCCGCGTGCCCATGGGTGACAAATACGTACACATTCTTTGCAGGGTCAAAAGCCGGCAGATCTCCTGAATACCAGTCAAAGATCAGAACGGAGTCATGTAATTCGATCACAAACCCGCTGTGATATATATGTGTTATCTTCATATCACGCTTCTCCCGCTTCTGCCTGCTCGTTTAGCCAATCGACGACAGCCGACAGCCCTTCCGCAGAAAATGGAAACTCTTTGTGCCGCATACTATCCGGATCCGCTGCCCCGTAGGAATAGGGTTCCGGCCACACGGTTGCAAGAAGCACGGCCGGATCTCTTTGGTCCGGCGGCGTGAAATGCACATTTTTGAGCGGCTCACGCGCGACCCGGTAGCGGGTCCCGTTGCAGCTCCCGTAATAGGCTTCTCCATATTCATAAAAGTTTATGGAGTAGAGTTCATGTTCCTGAATCTTCATGCGTACGCGTCACTTTCTGCCGTGGCATTTTTTGTATTTTTTGCCCGATCCGCAGGGGCAGGGATCATTGGGAAGAATCTTCTTTCCGGTCCTCTTGTAGGTTACACTGCCCTCTGTCAGATAGACAGGCTCTTTCTTTCTGCGGAGCGCTTTCTGATACGCCTCCTCCATACCAGCTTCGAGCGCATCGCGGGGAACCTTGATCTCGTCAAAAGTCTCCAGCTTATCGAGGATCGCGTTTCTCATTCCCTCGGCACCGAGCGTCTGCAGCTGATCCAGGAATGTCACTGCTCTGATGTATGTGTGGGGGTATTTCTCCGACACATAGAGCATCTCTTCGCCGTGATTCTCGATGTAACGGGTCATATACCATTCGTAGGAAAGCGCGGTCAGCTTCTCATTGGGGTCCGCATCCACAGCGCCCGCCATCGGCGCGCGGCTCTCTGCAGAGAGAAAGCTCTCCATCATCGCGCTCACTGCGTTGTCCTCGTGATACTCGTAGGACTCCACAGAGCGATAGGCGTTCTCAATGATAAAATACTGCTCGCTGTCAAGAAGATAGCCCTGCTCCTCCACTTCCCGGATCAGGGAGCGGAAGGGGATCCGGAAGGTGCGAACCGGCAGCGCGGTGCTGAGATACGAGATATTCTGTGCCAGTCTCTTCTGCATCTTCGCATCCATTGTCACCTTGGACAAAAAGCGCTTGTAGACGCCCAGATCCACGGTGAGTTCCACGGCGCCCAGGAGCGCATCCAGATACAAGGTGCGCACGAAACAGCCGTCCAGAATGTCGGCGGAAATGATCTGTCGGGTCTCCTCCCAGTGGGTCACTTCCTTGCGGAAGGTCTCTCTTGCCTTTTCTCTCTGTCCCAGATTCTCCAGGCATTCGCCGTAGGCGGAATAGAAGAAGGGATGGTGCTCCGTCGGCGGATCGACTTCGGCAAAGACCTGCACAGCCTTTTTGTACTCCTGCAGCATCTGATAGGCCTGTCCCAGGCTGATCGCTGTATTCTGCTCGTCGGGATTTGCGCTGTGCGCCTCCGTGAGATACGGCACGGCTTCTGCAGGCCGTCCCTGTGCGATCAGGCACCTGCCCAGCATTTCCAGCACGTCCGCATTGCCGGGCGCCGCCTCCAGCATCTCTCTGCAAAGGCTCTCCTGCGCTGCGTAATCGCTCTCATATTCGCGATACAGCGCCTGTCTCATCTGTTCCCGGATCGTCAGCGGCAGCTGCGCTGTATACTGATCGATCTCTTCCATATAGTTTCCAAGGTCGCTTCGGACCGTGATCATTCCTTCTCTTTGTTCTGCCATGATGAATCTGTATATCCTTTATTTGCTTATCACTGTTCGTTCGAGGTCTTTATAAATCCTCTGTCTTCTCATCCGAAGCCGCGGGCGCTCCTGTCCCATCCTGTGCGGGTTCTGCGCCTTTCTCGTTCCCGTTTTCTTCTTCTCCGGGGAGCTCCAGTTCCGGCGCCGGCACCGATTTCGCCGCTTCTTCCATCTTCTCGATCTCTTTACTGTCCGTCTTGTCGCCGATATCATCGGAAAGATCCTCAATCGTGATCAGCATCATGTCGTCATGGGTCGGGTTCTCCATGGCAGCGACGCGGCGCGCCTGGTTGGTGATGATATCCTCGAACATATTGCGGACTTCACGGGCGTTGGCAAAATTTTCCTGCCTCTGCATCTTTCTTGAGACAATGCGCGCCCGGATCTGCTTTTTGGCATCCTCTTCCACAATGTAGTCGTACTTCTTGCAGTTGAGGTTAAAGATGGCTTCCAATTCGTCGATGGTGTAGTCCGGGAATTCAAAATACTTGTTAAAACGGGACTTCAGACCCGGATTACTGTTAATAAACTTCTCCATAGGTTTGGTGTAACCCGCAACAATCACGACCAGATCGTCTCTGTGGTCTTCCATAGCCTTGAGGACCGTATCGATCGCTTCCTGGCCAAACGCGTCGTCCTTCTGGGCCAGCGCGTACGCCTCATCAATGAAGAGCACGCCGCCCATCGCCTTTTTGATCTGCTCCTGGGTCTTAAGCGCGGTCTGTCCCACATAGCCTGCAACCAGACCGGACCTGTCTACTTCGACGAGCTGTCCCTGCGAGAGGACGCCGATCTGCTTGTAGAGTCGGCCAATGATCCTTGCGACGGTCGTCTTGCCGGTTCCGGGATTGCCGGTAAAGACCAGATGCAGGGACACCGGTACGGATTTGAGACCGGAATCCTGACGAAGCTTCTGTATTTTGACAAACGCCATGAGTTCCTTGACGTCTTCCTTGATGGTGGTAAGGCCGACAAGGCTTTCCAGCTCCTCCATGGGATCCTTCTCGGGCTCCTTGGGCTTTTCCGGTTCTGGCGCAGGTGCAGGACCGCCGGTTGCCGTCTGTACAGGCATCCCCTTGTCCTTGTCCGTCTGGCCGGCCGTCTGCGGCATGCCTGTAGGCGTCACGTCTCCCATCGCGCCCATGTTCTCCATCAGCTGGTCCATCTTCTTTTTGTTGGACTCTGAGAGGCCCTGGGAAAGCTCCTCCGTGCGGGCCACCAGGTCCTGCGCCTCCTTCAGCGCTTTCTTGGCGTCGCCCAGGGGATCCGGATGCTTTTTGTACGCCTGGTCCAGAAGATCTGCCGCGCTGGGACCTGAGGATTTCTTATTCAAATACTTATTTTCAAAAGACAGCTTTTCGGATGTATCCTTCCCGTCGTCCTTTTTTCCGCCGGAGCTTGCGGCAGATGAGCCAAACATATCGCCATACAGGCCTTTTAATAAATTCTTCTCTGTGTTGGTCAGGTTTTTTAGTCTCTCGAGGTCTTTTTTGGTTCTTTTATCCATGTCTTGCGCTCCTTTTGACATGTACCTGGTATCTGTTAACCCAGAATACGTCCGATCTCTTCTGTATCTGCCGCGAACAGGAATTTATCTCTGCTCTCCCGGTCCAGGAATCCCTCCTGTACCATGCGGTCCAGCATGACTCTCAGCGGCTCATAATAACCGTCCAGGTTCAAAATAATGCAAGGGCTCTCATTGTGGCCAAGCCTTACCTGGGACATGACCTCGGAGATTTCTTCCAGCGTGCCTGTCCCGCCGGGAAAAGCAATATATGCATCTCCCAACTCGATCAACCTGGTCTTTCTCTCTGCCATTGTATCCGTCACGATCAGCTCTGTAATGCCGTCGTGCTGCAGGCAGCTGTTTACGAAAAATTCCGGCTCCACACCGATCACTTCTCCGCCTGCCACAAGGACAGCTTCCGCCAGCTCTCCCATAAGGCCGATCCGGCTTCCGCCATATATAAGTCTGTGTCCGGCACTGCCGATCCATGCTCCGAGTTTACGCACTTCCCTGGCGTACTTGGGGTCCTTTCCGGACGCAGAACCTAAGTATACTGTAATATTCATTGGGAATACTCTCAAGGCCTGCCGCCCGCTTTTGGCAGGTGACAGGCCTCCTCGTGTTATCTTATGTAATCTTGTCTGCCTTCGCCGTTTTTACTTGATCATGCCTTCCAGTACAGCAGGTGCTGCCTTCAGCGCATTGTCAATACCTGCGGGGTTCTTGCCGCCGGCCTGTGCCATGGTGGGACGTCCGCCGCCACCGCCGCCGACTTCCTTGGCGATCGCCTTGATCAGGTTGCCCGCATGGGCGCCCTTCTTCACGACGTCGTCGGTTGCCATGGTCATCAGATTGACCTTGCCGCCCTTTTCAGAAATCAGCATGATCACGCCGCTTCCGAGCTTCTCCTTGAGCTGGTCGCCCAGGTCGCGGAGGCCGTTCATGTCGACGTCCTTGAGTGCAGAAGCAAGGAACTTGACGCCCTTGATTTCAACGACCTTGTCCATGACATCGCCGAGGGCACTCTGTGCTTCCTTGGCCTTGAGGGACTCGTTCTCGCTCTTTACAGCCTTGAGTTCCTCCTGGAGCTTCTTGATGTGGTCCGCCAGTGTGTCAGGGGTTGCCTTCACCATAGCGGCCGCTTCATGCATCTTCTTCTCCATATCCTCGTAGTATGCGCGTACGTTGTCACCGGTCAGCGCTTCAATTCTGCGCACGCCTGCTGCAACGCCGTTCTCGGACAGGATCTTGAACTGGCCGATCTGGCTTGTATTCTTCACATGGGTGCCGCCGCAGAGCTCTGTGGAGAACTCGCCCATCTTGACGACGCGGACTTCATCGCCGTACTTCTCGCCGAACAGCGCCATCGCGCCGCTCTTCTTGGCGTCCTCGATGCCCATGATCGCGGTCTTTACGTCAAGACCCTCGGAGATCTTCTCGTTGACCATATCCTCAACAGCCTTGATCTCTTCCGCCGTCATAGCCTGGAAGTGGCTGAAGTCAAATCTTGTGCGGTCTGCGTCCTGATAGGAGCCCTTCTGCTCGACGTGTGTGCCCAGTACTTCACGCAGGGCCTTCTGCATCAGGTGCGTAGCACTGTGGTTTCTGCAGGTGTCACGGCGGTTCTTGGCGTCTACCTTGAGGGTGACGACGTCGCCCATCTTGAACATGCCGCCTGTGACCACGCCGATGTGCGCGATCTTGGAGCCTGCTACGTGCTCGGTCTTCTCAACCTTGAAGGTGCTCTTTCCGCAGACGATCTCACCGATATCGCCGACCTGGCCGCCCATGGTGGCATAGAAAGGCGTCTCTTTGGTGATGATGGCGGCGCGCATGCCGTCTGTGACCGCCTCTGCGACCTCATCGGGCTCTTCGTCCGCTGCGTCATGAAGCTGTGCCAGTGCGATGATCTCGCTGTCCTGTACCAGCTTGTCATAGCCGTCGAATTCGGAATTGCAGGATGCGTCCATCTGATCATAGACAGTCGCTTCCTTGCCGCTCATGGAAGTCTTGATCCAGCTGCCCTTGGATCTCTCGCGGGCCTCTGCTCTTGCCTTCTCAAATCCCTCGACGTCGACGTTAAATCCGTTCTCAACCAGCACGTCCTGCGTGGAGTCGATCGGGAATCCATAGGTGTCATACAGAAGGAACGCGTCGTCGCCGGAGAGCTCTTTTTTGCCCTCTGCGCGCAGCTTCTCCATCATGCCGGCCAAAATATCGAGACCCTGGTCGATGGTCTTGGCAAAACGCTCTTCCTCGATCGCGAGGTTCTTGAGGATAAATACCTTCTTCTCTTCCAGTTCGGGATAGCCGTCCTTGGAGCCCTGGATGACCGCTTCCGCAAGCTTGGTCATGAAAGCGCCCTTGATGCCGAGCTTTCTGCCCTGGCGGATCGCGCGGCGTATCAGACGGCGAAGCACGTAGCCTCTGCCCTCGTTGCTGGCCATGATACCATCGGAGATCATGAAGGTCGCGGAACGGATGTGGTCTGTGATAATACGGACAGAGACGTCAGTCTCGTGATCAATGCCGTACTCACAGCCTGCCAGTGCGCAGACTTCATCTCTGAGCGCACGGACTGTATCAACGTCAAACAGGGATGCGACATCCTGCACAGCGACGGCCAGACGCTCAAGGCCCATACCGGTGTCGATATTCTTGTGCTCGAGCTCTGTGTAATTGCCGTGTCCGTCATTGTTGAACTGGGAGAATACGACGTTCCATACTTCCATGAAACGGTCGCCTTCGCCGCCCATGACGTCCTCAGGGCCATTGCCCCACTTCTCGCCTCGATCGTAATAGATCTCGGTGCAGGGTCCGCATGGACCGGAGCCGTGCTCCCAGAAGTTGTCCGCCTTGCCGAATTTGTAGATGCGCTCGGCGGGGATGTGCATGTCGTTCAACCAGATGTTGTAGGCCTCGTCATCGCCTTCGTATACGGAAGGATAGAGTCTCTCGGGATCCAGGCCGACCCACTCGGTCAAAAATTCCCATGCCCACGGAATAGCTTCTTTCTTGAAGTAATCGCCGAAGGAGAAGTTGCCCAGCATCTCGAAGAAAGTGCCGTGGCGGGCCGTCTTTCCCACGTTCTCCAGGTCACCCGTGCGGATGCACTTCTGGCATGTGGTCACGCGCGTTCTGGGCGGGATCTCCTCGCCGGTGAAATAGGGCTTAAGAGGCGCCATACCGGAGTTGATGATCAAAAGGCTCTTGTCGTTGTGGGGAACCAGAGAAAAGCTGTTCATTCTCAGGTGTCCCTTGCTCTCAAAGAACTTCAGGAACATTTCGCGAAGTTCGTTTACACCATAGTATTGCATTTGTAATCTTTTCCTCCAAGTTTCTACAATGCGCATGCAGGCGCATTTTTTTAGAATTCGAATTTATCTGCGAACCAAGCGTCCAGCTCATCGATCGGCACGCGGACCTGCTCCATGCTGTCTCTCATGCGGATGGTGACGGACTTGTCGGTCTCGGAATCGAAGTCATAGGTGACACAGAAAGGCGTTCCGATCTCGTCCTGTCTTCTGTATCTCTTACCGATGTTGCCTCTGTCGTCGTACTCGCAGTTGAACTTCTTGCTGAGCTTTTTGTAGACTTCGAAGGCCTGGTCGCCGAGCTTCTTGGAAAGAGGCAGTACGCCGACCTTGACAGGTGCCAGCGCGGGATGGAATCTCATGACGGTTCTCTTGTCGCCGCCCTCGAGCTCTTCTTCGTCATAAGCTGCGCAGAGGAATGCCAGCGTGACGCGGTCCGCACCCAGAGAAGGCTCAACGACGTAAGGGATGTACTTGACCTTCTTGGCGTCGTCAAAATAGGACATATCCTCACCGGATACTTTCTGGTGCTGTGTCAGGTCATAATCGGTTCTGTCCGCGATGCCCCACAGCTCGCCCCAACCGAAGGGGAAGAGGAACTCGATGTCGGTCGTCGCCTTGGAATAGAAGGAGAGCTCTTCCTTGTCGTGATCTCTCATTCTGGTCTCTTCAGGCTTGAGGCCAAGCTTCATCAGCCAGTTCCAGCAGAAGTCTTTCCAATATGCAAACCACTCAAGGTCTGTATCGGGCTCGCAGAAGAATTCCATCTCCATCTGCTCGAACTCACGGGTTCTGAAGGTGAAGTTGCCGGGTGTGATCTCGTTACGGAAGGACTTGCCGATCTGGCAGATTCCGAACGGCACTTTCTTACGGGATGTTCTCTGCACATTCTTGAAGTTTACGAAGATACCCTGTGCAGTCTCGGGTCTTAAGTAAACAGTGGAAGCGCTGCTCTCTGTAACGCCCTGGAAGGTCTTGAACATCAGGTTGAACTGACGGATATCGGTCCAGTGGAACTTGCCGCAGCTGGGGCAGGGAACCGCGAACTTGTTGATAAAGCCCATCATTTCGTCAGAGGTCCAGCCGTCTACGCTGCCGTCCAGTGTCATCTCATGCTCCTGTGCGTAATCTTCGATCAGCTTATCCGCACGGAATCTCTCGCCGCAGGCCTTGCAGTCCATGAGCGGATCAGAAAAGCTTGCCAGATGTCCGCTGGCTACCCATGTCTGGGGGTTCATCAGGATCGCGCAGTCAACGCCGACGTTCTCAGGGCTTTCCTGTACAAACTTCTGCCACCATGCCCTCTTGACATTGTTCTTGAGCTCGACGCCCAGATTTCCGTAGTCCCATGTATTGGCCAGTCCGCCGTAGATCTGGGAACCGGGGTAAATGAAACCTCTGGCATTACACAGCGCCACGATCTTATCCATTGTCTTTTCCATTGATTGCGTGCTCCTTATCTTTCATAAATTTTTAATTATAGTGCCTCTTTATGCCCTCAGTCCCGATGCGAAGCATTTGGGCGCAGAGTCTTCAAATTATCATCGACGTTTAATTATAAGGGAATACCGTTTGTTTTGCAACGGACAATGCCCTTTATATCGCATACGTACGGTCTTTTGGCCCATCATCACCGGGATCTCAGGCCAGAAGCTCCAGGATCTCAAGACTCTGGAAGCGGTGGTCCCAGGTCTTTTTGCACAGCCACCTGGCGTAGCTTCCAAGTTCCTCGAGGACCTCCGGCTTGACGCTGAAGGTATAGACTCTGGACGGCGCTGTCCGGAACAAAAAGTCCAGCGTATAGAGCGTCGCGTCCAGATACTTCGTATCCCTTCTCGGCCCCGGGTATTCGCCCTCGATCATGATGGTCTTGATCTCGAAGACCGCCCGCACCAGCCGGTTGTCGAAGGCGTCCGATTCCAATGCGCGGAGCGTCTGATAGGCCAGCATTAAAAGCGCCGTCTCATCGTTGTTCTCGCGCGTCACATACTGCAGGACTTCCATGAAATAGGTGCCGTACAGGCTGCCCGACACATCCTTGCGAAGGCCTGCGAAGAAGTTGTCCACCCTCGCTTCCCGGATCTTATTGGCGGTTCTGCCCTCACTGATCACAAAGGTGCCGAACACAAAGGGCTGCGCCGCCGCCATCACGGGACTCCCCGGTCTTCTGGCACCCTGCGCGAATCCGGAAATCCTGCCGCGCTCCCGGGTCAAAATTTCGACTCTTCTATCATATTCGCCGGCCGGGACACTACTTAGAACCATGCCGGTCACTTCATAATTCGAACTCATAATCCGAGCGCATCCCACTTGTACTATTTAAACTTACGCATGTCATATCCAAAGGATTTCATCTGCTGCTCGTTGTCTTTCCAATCCTTGCGGACCTTGACCCAGAGCTTAAGATTCACCTTGGACTGCAGCATATTTTCTATGTCGGTTCTCGCCGCTGTTCCGATCTTCTTGAGCATAGAGCCCTGTTTGCCGATCACGATCAGCTTGTGGCTCTCGCGCTCACAGATGATGGACGCGTCGATATCACAGATGAGTGTGCCGTCTCTTCTTGTGCGCTCCTTCATGCTGTCGATGGTCACAGCAATTCCGTGCGGCACCTCTTCCTGCAGAAGGCGCAGCGCCTTTTCGCGGATGATCTCACCGGCAATCTCTCGTTCCGTTTCTGTTGTGATCTCGTCCTCGTCATAGAAGGGCTCTCCCTCGGGAAGAAGGCTGAACAGGCTCTCCAACAGGTCTTCTTTTCCGTACCCTGTCCGGGCGCTGACCGGAATGATGGCCTTAAGATTGGTCTCACGGGCCTTCTTACCTGCCGCCTCGTCGGCCGCTGCCTGCGCCTTGACTGCGTCGTCGTACGCATGCTGATAGACCGCGATGACAGGGAGGATCTGCGCTTTCTTCACTGAATCGATCTTGTTGATCAGGATGAGGACCGGCGTCTTTACATCTGCCAGGAGCTTTACAATCCCCTTGTCCTCTTCGCTCATCTTTTCCCTGGGCTCCACCAGCCACAGGACGACGTCCACTTCCTTGAGCGTACTCTGCGCCGCTCTCACCATATATTCGCCCATCTTGGTCTTCGTGTTGTGGATCCCGGGCGTATCCAGGAACACGACCTGTCCGCGGTCTTCGGTGAGGATCGTGCGGACCTGGGTTCTAGTCGTCTGCGGCTTGTAAGAGGTGATCGCGATCTTTTGGCCGATCAGCCTGTTCATCAGCGTCGATTTGCCGACGTTGGGCCTTCCGATGATCGTCGCAAAGCCGGCCTTTCGGGGCGTTTTCACCTGGGTTGTCATTTCATCTTGATTTGTCATGCATTTCCCGCCTTTTATATTCTCTTACTGAAGTTTTACCAGTGTATCAAATTGTTCTTTCTCGGCGCGGATCTTCTCGTCGCTTCCCACTACGCACAGGCAGTCGTCGGAGAGGAAGGCCTCGATCTGCGCGGCCAGCGCGCGGATATCTGCCGGCTGGCAGTCCAGCACCTGCGCTCTCTCCCTGCGGGCCTTCTCCTCGGTCAGGCCTGTCATGTAGGCTGTCAGGGAATACTTGCCGTATGTGGAAGGCGTCATGGGATGATCCAGAGCGCCAACCGCGCCGATGATATATTTGGTCATGGCGCGCTCGTCCGCGTCGAAGCTGCGAATATAGGCCGGTGCGTCCTCGAATACGCCGATGGTCCGTTTCAGGTGCGGGTCTCTGTAGGAGACAAAATAGGCAAAGCCGTCTCTTGAGAAGCTGCTCATGCAGCCATAAGCGCCGCCGGTCACGCGGACGTTGTTCCAGAGGTAATCATAGCCGAGGATCACGCGGAGGACCCGCATAGCGCCGGTATAAGCAAGGCCTTTGTTGCCGAAGCTTCCGGCTCTGCAGACGAACTGGACCTGTCCGGCCGTCGTAAAGCCTTCTTTGACCTTGACCGGACTGACTGCGAACTTCGGTCCGTACCCAGCCAGATCTTCCTCCGGTGCGGCTGCCGGGAACAGCGATCTGCCCAGCTGCGCAGCCTGTTCGGTGATCTCTGCCATGCTGCTCTCATCTGCGGTGCAGTCGACCATCATGTGGTCCTGGCGGAAAATGAACCTGGTCATATCCGAAAGGATCGCGATCAGATCGTCCGCTTTATCCTGTTCAAGCAGACCGCAGACTTCATCCAGTGTGCGGTACGCGTTGACGCCATTGACGCAGTCCATGATCAGAGACGTCTCGGAAATACAGGACATAGCCCTGACCGCAGCGGTCGCGTGGCCGGAGGAAGGCAGTTCCGCCCGCATCTCGGCGCGCTCTTCCTCGAGCACTTCCAGGATGCGTTCCCTGCTGTCCCATTTGGTCGCTGTGAGGATCTCCTTTACAAGGCCGATCGCCTCGCCAAGGTTCTCATGCAGCGTCTTGCAGTTGACTTCCGCCATCATTCTGTAATCGGACGGATTGGCGTTTCTGGTGTAGACGCTGACGGTCGGTCCTATGCCGCCCGTATAGATGTTGATCTCCCTGTCCAGCTCCGCATAGCTGTAGTGCTCTGTGTCCAGAACGCCGAGCAGTGTCTTGAACACACCCAGATAGGGGAAGAACTTCTGCGGCAGGTCGGAGATGTCGAACATGAAGGTCAGATAGTCGATGCCCGACGTGTGGAGCGGGTGGGTGACCAGCGTCACCTTCATTTTTTTTCCATTGCTTCCTGTGAAAGCCGCCTCTTCGAGGCGGTTGACGAAAGGCCTGACCTCCCGGCTCAGGTCCTCCCTCCCCAGCATGGGAATCTTTTCCAGATCCTCCTTGGAATTGGGCGTTTCCTGCCAAGTGCGGAGCGCAGCCAGCTCATCGACGATCTGCTGCCTCTCTTCGCGCGTAAGGCCCTGGGCAAACAGCTCCATCTTCTGCCGCAGCGCCTCCGCTTTCTTCTCCGTAAGGCACTTTTCTGGCGTCATCACGACGATGGCCTTGTGGGGGTTGTTCAGAAGATAGTCTTTGATCAGCTGTTCAAAATATCCCTCACCCATCTTTTTTCTGAGCTGTGCGAACGCTTCGCCGAGCTCCAGATTGATGAAGGGCGTCATATCGTTGTAGAGCCATGTATCGAGGGCGTTGAGGCCGTATACAAGTCCCTTGGGATAATAGCCGTAGTTGGCCTCTCTGTACTTGAATTCAAAATGGTTGATGCCCGCAAGGAGCGCCCTCTGGTCAAGGCCCTTGTCCGCGATCTCCTTAAGCGTATTCTCGATCGTCTCTATAAACTCCTCTTTGCGCTCGGGATCCGTATACTTGGCGGTCACCGAATAGGTGGGCTGACGGATGCCGAGTTCGAGAAGGGAGTAGACATCCTCGCCGATGCCTTTGTCCCTGAGTGCTTTTTTGACAGGGGCGCCTTCGGCGTCGCAGAGCATGTAATCGAGGATCTTGAAAGCAAGGCCCAGCTCTGTGTCCTGGCCGTCCTTAGCCAGCGATACATTCCAGGACAGGTAGCTCTTGCCGGCTTCGTCCTCCTCCGCGAGGATGGAATAGTGCTCGCAGACCTCCGCGGGCTCCGTGAAAGCGGGCTCCTCCGGAATCTCCGAGTCGATCTCGAGCCGGTCAAAGGCCGACAGGTACGCCTCGTCGAGGTAGGTCAGCCGCTCCTCCATATCCATATTTCCGTACATGTAAATATAGCTGTTGGAGGGATGATAATACCTTCTGTGGAAATCCAGGTAGGCCTCATAGGTCAGGTCCGGGATGAACTCCGGATCGCCGCCGGATTCCACTGCGTAGGGCGTGTGGGGGTACAGCGCGCCGTAAATGCTTCTGGAGAGCACGTCGTCAGGCGAAGACAGCGCGCCCTTCATTTCATTGTAGACAACGCCGTTCACTGTGATCGGGCTGTCTGCGTCTTCTGCCTCATAATGCCAGCCCTCCTGGCGGAAAATGTTCTGTTCCTTGTAGATATTGGGATAGAACACCGCATCCAGGTACACGTGCATCAGGTTCTTGAAATCCGTGTCGTTGCAGCTGGCCACGGGATACACTGTCTTGTCCGGATAGGTCATCGCGTTCAGGAATGTGTTGAGCGATCCCTTGACGAGCTCAATGAAGGGATCCTTGACCGGGAAATCCTTCGATCCGCACAGCACTGTGTGTTCGATAATGTGCGCGACGCCGGTCGAGTCCTCCGGCGGCGTGCGAAAGCCGATATAAAAGACTTTATTGTCGTCCTCACAGGGGAGCAGGGCCACTCTGGCGCCCGTCTTTTTGTGTCGCAGCAGAAGGCTGTCGCACCCTGTATCTTTCAGGTACTGGTGCTGCAGGACTTCATACTTTTCCAGGATCTTATTGCTTACGTCCATATTTTCCTCACTGTTCTACGCGTTTTTTATAACTTGCGCTTCCCCCGCGCACGGCCTGTGCGCGCACGGATGCCGGCTCAAAGAGCCTTCTGCGCCATTTTAATTTATAATGATTGCATCATACCTGCTATTATAATAAGAAAATTGCAAAAAGATAGACGGGAATTCAAAAAATGGCTGTGAAGGGAACTTCACAGCCATTGATCTGCATGATCACTGCCTTTGTCTGTATGGGTTTACAGATCGTCATTTCTTAATTCTCTATCACCCACTGCTGATTTTTGTCATTAATGTTGTACTTGACCAGCTTCAGATATCCTCTCGCACTTCCGTCGGGAGCCACTGCAAGACTGCTGTTCTGTGCGGAACGAAGGATGACCGTATTCTTATTGACGAATGTGACCAGAAACCGCTGTGTGTCATCGTTCGTCTTTGTCCAGGAGCCGATCTTCTGGCCTTCACCTACCGTCCTGGATGTCCAGACGTTCATGACGCCGCCCTCTCTGTGCATGATATCGATCTCAAATTTGCCGTTATTGATATGGCGGAAACGGAAGGTCTGCTCCACCGATCCGTCTCTGTTGTACAGGAAAATAGGCTTATAAGCGAATTCTTTCCAGCCCCATGCGTAATTCATCATCTTACCGGTTCCGACGTGCTTGAGTTTGTAGACGCCGTTGGCCAGAATAACCGTAACTGTGCAGGAGGCGTAACTATTTCCATCGCCTGCTGTTGCTTTGATCACAGCTGTACCGCCTTTTACCGCTGTGATCTTACCGTTCGAAACGGTTGCGACGCTGGTGTCGGAACTGGTCCATTTGATGGATCTGTTGCTTGCGTTTGCGGGATTAACAGAAGCTGTGATCGTCGCTGTTTTACCGGGGTTGAGGGTAAGTGCGCTCTTGCTGATATTGACGGAAGTACTCGGGATCCCGCTTATGACCGTAACACTGCATTTGGCAGTGACTTTTTTATTTGCGCTGCAGGTCGCAGTAATAATGGCTGTACCCGCTTTGAGTCCTTTTACCTGCCCGCTGCTGTCTACTTTGGCCACACTGCTGTTTGAGCTTTTCCACGAAATTCCCTTTTTGGACGAGGGCACATTGGAGGGCGTGATCGTTGCACTGATCTTTCTTCCCTCGTTGATCTTAAGTGTCATGCTGGATGTAATGCTCAGCCCTGTAGGTACCACATCTGAAAAGCTCGGACGAATGATCCCTTTCAGGCGTGCGCCGTGCCAGTTGTACAGGGCTGCTTTAGGATTTCCGGCCCAGTTCTGTTCAAACAGCTTTACAACTTTTCCTTTATTGACGGAATACACCAGCGCTACATGCCCGTATTTTCCGACGTCTCTCCCGTTTCCCGGGCCATAGACAACGATGTCTCCGACTTTGTACTCTTTGATCCGGGAGGCCGGAATTCTCTCCCATCCCCAATGATTTCTGTCATAGATCTGATATGCATAATTTACACTGGGGGCTGTTTTTCCAAAGACCTTATAAAGATACTGGTTGTACAGCGCGACACATTCACTGCCCCTGTTATGAATCTGTATTCCCTTGTTCTTATCCATAAAATTCTTTGCTGATGACTGCGTGGCAGCCATAGCTGTAACCGGGAACAAAGCGGCTGTGAGCGATATTGTCATGCTCATCATCAGGATCCATGACAATACTTTCTTCCAAATTCGTTTTACACTGTTTGGAGCGGTTGTCTTTTTCATCTGTGTTTCCTCCTGTAATGGAATGGCTGGATTTTTATTACAACTTCAGTGTATCCGCTTATTATGTTTCATTCCGGTTTATCCGACAAACGACCTGTTTGGCTGATATTCTGCATGTTTTCCGTGAACAAATGATAAACGCCCTCTGTTTGGGCAATAAAAAACCACCGGGCATAACAAGATCCCCGGTGGTCTGCGTCTTCTATATCACTTTCTTTATATACATTGCTTTAAGGAACTGCCGACTGCTTAGCCTTCGCTGAACTGGAACATCTCGTTTCCTAAACGGATCCTTGTTCCGTTAGTGATCCGCACCGGCATTCCGGGAGGGATCATTCTATCGTCCACATAGACATGATTGGTGGAGTTCGTATCGACGATATAAAAGTTTCCGTCCCGATAATCGATCTCCGCATGTCTGCGGCTGACGGCCGGATTTCCATCCACGCGATAATCTACGCCTTCTGCCGCTTTTCCAATCGAAAACTGCTTCTTAGTGATCCTCACCGCATTCTGATCCCTGAGGCGAACCAGTCTGGCAGGGGGGATCATTTGGTTTCCATCAAGCAGCATGGTTTCTTCACCCATTGCATAATCTCTGTCAGCACCTCCCTCTTCTCCGGGGATTTCAGCTTTTTCATATGCGGATCGCATTTGTTCAGCAGAAGGATTTCCAGAGGAGCGGTCTTCCTGTGCAGGATACGGTTGAACCGGACGGGGATGTTCAGCCATGTGTACAGGTTCTGCCTTGCTGACGGGCTTTGCCTTGCTGACGGGCTCTGCCTCTCCGACATGCTTTTCCTCTTTTACAGATTCGGCCTTCGGGACGGGCGCCGCGTTCACAGACGGCGAATAAGGTCTCGCCGGGATGGCAACCTCCAATTGATTAAACTTTCCGGCCAGAGATCCGAATGCAAACAGCGCGACACTGCCGCTGACCGCGTCCAATGCAGGGATCAGACTACCCTGCGTCAGTGCTGTGACACCGCTGATAGCAGTCGCAGCTGCAACAATGTAGATCATCACTGTCACAAATCCATAGGCAGGGCATGATTTGGTTCCCTTTTCCATCACGCTGATCGCCGACTCCAGCATTTTCCTGATCCTGTAAAAATACAGCGCACAGATTACCAGTACAAAAATCAGCAGCAGAAAAACTCCGGTAATCATCGTTCCGTAGCTGCCCATATTGCTGCCTATGCTGGTGCCGATAGTAAACATTGAAACAAAAATGAGAATAAAACCTGCTCCGATCAGTACAAGCTGGATCGTCACCATGACACGCAGGATCCTGAAACCGGTTGTCTGCGTACTCCTTGTCTTGTCCTTCGCGTATGAATACTGCAGCCACAGCCCGATCAGGATCAAGATGGTAATGCCGTTATTCACGATCGCAGAGAATAACGTTTCAAGACTTCCGCCTCCGGACATATTCATGTAATACCCGATCCCGGTGTTATACAAAAGGCTTTCCCAGGCACTGAGCCTCGAATAGGATGTAAATGATCCGATAAGGCTGAAAACAACCTGAGCTGCAAGCGCACCTATCGCCACTTCGTAAGTCCTTGACGTGATCAGCTCTCTCAGCTTAGTTGCTGCGCTGCCAGCCTCAGAAGCCGGGCTGTGAATTCCCTGATCTCTCACCGGCTCTGATAAAGAAGGCTGGGAGGATGCAGAAGGCTTCTCTGCCGGAACAACTGTCTTTTTCTTCTCCTGCGTAAGCGGCGCTCCGCACATATAACAATACCTGGACTGGTCATCATTGACTGCTCCGCACTTAAAACAGTATTTCATTGCTGCCTCTCCTTATTTCTGTACCGTATTCCATTCGCAGAAATATGCGTGAGTGTCGTACCCGTATCTGGAATCATTCCAATATCCGTTATGCATATCGGTACTGAACTCCGCGTAATCCTCGTAAGGCGCGTCTCCATTGGGTTCCTGCTCGCCAAGATCGTTTACGCCCCAATCCTCGAAGCTTGAGCGATCATCACCGAACCAGCTCCATGTCCCTTCTTTTTCTTTATCGGAATAACCAAAGAAGGCCGCTTTGTATCCGTGATCGAGCATATGAGCATACAGCGCTTCATTTTCTCCGGCGTTATTAATAATTGCCATATATCCGCCGAGCGATTTACAATACTGCTCCGCCTCAGCCCAGCTGCCCATACCGTTATCAAACAAATAGTAGGAATGTCCTTCAAAGACAAACGCGTCATCCGGTATTCTGGTCTCTATTTCCGAATGCTCTATGCCATCGTCGCCCCACTGGCAAATGAAAGCGGTTGTTTCATGTCCAAAAGAAGAATCGTTCCACATTCCGTTTTTTTCCGAGGTGCTGAACATGGCAAAATCTTCTCTATAAATGCCGGAATTGGGTTCTGAAGGTCCCCAGTTTCGATATGCGGGCTGCTCCTGCGTCACCCATACCCAGTTGCCTTCAGAACCGGCATCGCTGAATCCGAAGAACGCCGTCTCAAATCCCTGCGAAAGGCACAATTTGTACAAGGCAGAATTGAGTTCATCTGAAGTGATCACCGCCAGATGACCGCCCTGTTCGACGCAGTACTGCTGTGCTTTCTGCCAGGAATCGATCTCATCGAGATGATATACTTTGTAATAATTCTCCCCGATCCGGACAGCGTCATTCGGGATCCTGTCATCTTTCTGCAAGACTGCTTCATCCTGCGCCTGCATCTCCCCGCTGCCCACATCCTCTGATGCCTCGTATGCAGCAATATCCTGTGCATCAGCAGATGCCGCTGCATCTCCACTGCCAGAGGGTTTTCGAAGCAGCATTGCCAGTACAGCGCCAATGACAACTAACGCCAACAGGATCAGTATTAACTTCTTACTGCTATTCTCTTTGGATCCGTCAGCGCGGTCGGCCCCGTGTCCGGGATACATACCTGCTTTCCCTGCCGCCGGCACATCGTTCGTCTTGTCACTTCTGTTTCCGACATCAATACCACACAGCCCGCTCCGCAGTTCTGCGATCGTCTGTATCCTGTCCGCTCCGTTTACTGCCAGGCCTTTGAGTAGTACCCGCTCCTGCTCCCCGCTGATCTCCACACCGAGTTTCGAAGGCGGTATAAGGCTGTCTCCTTCTACATTTCTGGTCAGCGCGGGCGGCGGCACACTGCCGGTCAGCATTTCATAAATCGTCGCGCACAGCGCATAAATATCCGTATACGGCCCCTGCCGCAATCCCATCGTCTGCTGCTCGATCGGCGAATATCCGTATTTGTAAACTGACGACATGGCTGTCAGATTCTGTGTATGCTGTGATACTTCTTTGACAGCGCCAAAATCCAGAAGTCTGACTCTTCCGTCCGGCAGCACCATAATATTGGACGGGCTGACATCTCTGTGGATCATCCCTTTATTGTGGATCTTCTCCAGCGTTCCCATGATCGGAACAATGATCGGCATCACATCATCCATGTTCAGCTTCCCGTGCTCCTTCATGTACTGCTTAAGTGTGATCCCCTCCACGAATTCCATGATAATGTACGCCGTGTTGTTTTCCTTAAAGTAGTCATGGACAGTCACGAAATTATCTTCGCCGGCATATTTGGCCATGTTCTTCGCTTCATTCAGAAAGTTTTCCATCCCCTGCTCATACATATCCTGAGAGCTGGCGCTGCACAGTACCTCTGTTGAAACGGTAACATGACGGTTCGCCATCATATTGGGGAAGTACTCTTTGATCGCCACATGCATATCAAGGTTGAGGTCTGTCCCGTCATAGGTGATCCCGAAGCCGCCCTGCCCGATGACGCCGTTTACTCTGTATTTTGCATGAAGAACCGTCCCGGACTGCAGATGTTCATTCCCGGACTGCAGAAGGATCGTGGCTTCCTGATACCTGGATTGAGCGGAATCCTCGCGCGCGCGGATCTTCTCTCCGCATTGCGTACAGAATATGCTGCCTTCCGGCAGCTCAGCCCCGCATTTTGGACAAACAATCTTATTACTCATTTTCACGCCTCCTGTCTGCGCTCAATGATCCCACTCACAGATATAAACGTGCGTATTCCCGTACTTTTTTCCCTCAGGTGTCACTGTCATTTTCCCGAACTGGGCGTCATTCCAATGTCCGTCCAGCATATGAGCATCCAGCATCGCATGGTCCTCGCCATAGTCCGCGTCATTTGGTTCCTGTACGCCTTTGGAATTACGTCCCCAGTCCCTGAAATCCGAAGTATCTGTGCCAAGATAGCCCCATACCCCTTCTTCCACACTGTCAGTCAGGCCAAAAAATGCCGCTTCATATCCCAGATCTACCATTTTCTCGAAGAGCATGTTGTTCTCTTCCCTGTCGTTTATAACTGCCAGATAGCCGCCACGGTCTCTGCACCTGTCCATTGCTTCCGTCAGGTTGGTTTCCACATCATTGTAAAAGTAATAATGATGGCCATTGTAACTGATCGCATCCACAGGGATGTTATGGTCAAATTCTTCTGTCTCTTCCTCTTGGCTTTCCTCTGCAGCTGCCTCTTCCTCCTGGCTTTCCTCTGCGGCTGTCTCTTCCACCGGCTTTTCATCCTCAGCCTCTTGTGCAGGCAGCGTTTCATTCTTTTCTTCCTGTACATCTGCCTGTGCCGAATCCTGCGCGGCTGGTTTATCTGCTGTCGAAGGCTTTCTAAGGAACATTGCCGCAGCGATCACCCCCAGAGCCACAACTGCCACTGCGATCAGAATCCCTTTCTTATCCCCTCTTTTCTCTCCGCCGGCACTGCTTCCCCCGTCTCCGGGGACAGATTCCGCTTTCCGGAACGCCGCCGCATTGCCGGCAATGTTTTCTTCGCTGCCCGCTTTTATACCACACAGCCCGTTTCGAAGTTCATCGATCGACTGTACTCTGTCTCCGCCGTTGATTGCCAGTCCCCTGAGCAATACCTTTTCCTGCTCCGGTTCTATCTCCACACCGAGTTTTGAGGGCGGCACAAGGCTGTCCCCCTCTACACTCCGCGTAAGTGCAGAGGGCGGGACCTTTCCTGTCAGCATTTCATAAATCGTCGCGCACAGCGCATAAATATCCGTATACGGCCCCTGCCGCAATCCCATCGTCTGCTGCTCGATCGGTGAATATCCGTATTTGTAAACTGACGACATAGCTGTCAGATTCTGGGTATATTGTGATACTTCCTTAACAGCGCCAAAATCCAGTAGCCTGACTCTTCCGTCCGGCAGCACCATAATATTGGACGGACTGACGTCTCTGTGGATCATCCCCTTATTGTGGATCTTCTCCAGTGCTCCCATGATCGGAACAATGATCGGCATCGCTTCGTCCATCTCAAGCTTTCCGTGCTCCTTCAGATACTGCTTGAGCGTGACTCCTTCCACGAACTCCATGATAATATAGGCTGTGTTGTTCTCCGTGAAGTAATCGTGTACCGTCACGAAATTCTCTTCCCCGGCGTACTTAGCCATATTCTTTGCTTCGTTCAGGAAGTTTTTCATTCCCTGCTCATACATATCCTGCGTATTGGAATAACACAGCACCTCTGTGGAAACGGTAGCGTGACGGTTCGCCATCATATTGGGGAAGTACTCTTTGATCGCCACATGCATATCAAGATTGAGGTCTGTTCCGTCATAAGTGATCCCGAAACCGCCCTGTCCGATAACTCCGTTGACTCTGTATTTTGCATGCAGGACCGTTCCGGATGAAAGGTAGACCGGGTCGATCACTCGTGTACCATCTGTTCTGTTTTCATTCATTGCATCCCCCATGCGAACCTCCCTTTTATAACTGCAAATTGCCTGATACCACAAGCGTGCATTATATCCGGGATACTGCCCGGATATAATACACGTACTGCTTATCTGTATTCCGTAATGAATTGATTCAGGATATGATCAATGGATAACGTCATTGAGCAGCGCCATTGCGTCGCTTTCGTTTTGTTCTTCTGATCTCATATAACTCCTGGCCATATCCTCAAGATCGGAGCTGTGCTCTCTGATCATCCGAAACATCTGGTCCATATCTTCCTGAAGTCCATTAAACTTGTTAATATATGCAGTCGCTGCTTCTCCCTCCCATGAAACACGCGTGTTATGAATGAGGCTCATCATTTGTCCTGTAAGCTGTTGGATCATATTGGCCTCTTCACAAAATCCGCTTGACATCGTGATGAGCTGTTCAGGGTTAACTTTGATATATCCGTTCATGATTTTTCTCCTTCTTTCCTAACGGAATTGCTGATCACAGCATTTATATTACTTACGCATATTCTATACGCCTTATAGCAAATGCCCATTGCATATTCCTGTTCAATAAATTCTGGTATTTGCCACCTGAACATTTTGAGACTCATGCTCCGCATAAGACTGTGCGATCTTTAACAGAACTTCCACATACTTGCTGACTGTATCAGAAAAGACTTTCATCTGGTTAATGTCACTGTTAAATGCATTGTGAAACCGCTCCCTTGCTTCCCCCTCCCACATGTTGTTGAGGGCAGCCTCCTGATCGATCAGGTTATTGATCCTGTTCTTGAGACTTTCGTTCAATTCATTCAAATCGTTTGCAGCTCTTACAAGTTCTCCGATGTTAACACTAAAGTATGACATTTTTTTCTCCTCTCTCTGACCGGATACTCTATGCCCATTTCTTATACCGGGCTGTTTCCTTTGTTCTGAGTACATCCTATCAAAACCGTATCCCTTTGATGTCAATCCCGGATAAACGGCATATTTGCGCGGATGGATGACCTGTTCTATAGCTTTTACTTCGGTTTTTCGAATGGCATCTGTTCCTCGTGCCTGCCCAGCTGCTCAAAGGTGCTGGTCCCCAGCTTCGTCGGCGGAACCTTCTGCACGGCCAGGTCAAAATAGTCTGCGATCGCGTTCTCATTCGCGCTGTAGATCCGGTCAAGGACCGGAATGATTTCGATGACAGCGCTCTCTGTCTTCACTGTATCCTGAAGGACCTTCAGCAATATCTGCCCATTGATACTCTCATTTAGAGATACGGTTCTTTCCTGCGCCTCTTTAAAATCGGCCGTGATCCTCCTTATCTTTTCCTTACTCTCAGAGAGGCCATCCCGGAATACTCTCATTCCGTTTCCGTCCCAACAGCATTCTGCAGCTTCCGTTTCTTCTTCCGGGAAGGACCATTCAGGATCATGGGAAATCTCCTCACTCAGATATGGTCTTCCGCTTCCAAGGGTCCTTGAAATCTCTTCCAGAGCGGTTATGCTGCGCAGGATCTCATCCCGGATCGGGGCTGCCGCAGGATCCGTCCAGCTTCTATAGAGGAGCCTTGCAAGGTCACTTAGCTTACCTGCTGCTGATCGCAGTTCTTTATCCAAATGCGCGATCAGTTCTTCTTTTTCCAAATCTGCCATGCTCATGCGCTGTCACCTCTTCTAGAACAGAATATCTGCCGGCAGTGTTGCGGGGACGGACTCTGTGCCGGAACACTCTTCCAGCATCGACCGGAATCTCCCGATTGCTTCCAGCATGATCTCTCTGTTATCCCTGCTTTCTGCCTGACATGCATCGAAAGCGGGCCCGCTCCAGAATCCTGCCAGTCCCGCAGTCAGAAGCTCATCCAGCTGCGCCGCTTCCGCTGAGAACAGATCCAGTTCTTTGTATAATGCAGCAATCTTTTGCTGATCCGTTTTACCCTTTCTTTTTGAACTGATACATCCATTTATTGTGTTCAACTGATCACGCGCCTCCCCTCTTCAGCGCTTCTATCACCTCAGCTTCTGCTTTCGCGGAGCATTGGTCATAGAGTTCTGCCGCTGTATCCAGATGATCCAACTGAATCCTATAGCACTCGATGGCCTGTCGGAGTTCCGACGGATCCTCTCCGGCAATGAGCCGGATCTCATCGATCCGCTTTTCCATCTCAAGGATCAGATCATGACAATTTTGGGTCAATCATTTTTCTTGTGGGATTGGCCATGCCACACTATAGGTTGCTAATACCGTCCGCCAGCCTTGACATGAACCTCAGGCAATGCTTCAGGGTT
>ONNQ01000020.1:0-21726 GCA_900319245.1 uncultured Lachnospiraceae bacterium
GCCTTCGTCGTCCCAGCCGTGCTCGTCATCGCCGATCAGCAGTCTCTTGGGATCTGTGGAAAGGGTTGTCTTACCTGTGCCGGACAGACCGAAGAAGATCGCTGTGTTCTTGCCTTCCATATCTGTGTTTGCGGAGCAGTGCATTGCTGCGATGCCCTTCAGAGGAAGGTAGTAGTTCATCATGGAGAAGATACCCTTCTTCATCTCGCCGCCGTACCATGTGTTGATGATAACCTGCTCACGGCTTGTGATGTTGAAAGCAGCAGCTGTCTCGGAGTTCATGCCCATCTCTTTGTAGTTCTCTACTTTGGCCTTGGAAGCGTTGTAGACTACGAAGTCAGGCTCATAGGTCTCAAGCTCTTCAGCTGTGGGCTGAATGAACATGTTCTTAATGAAGTGTGCCTGCCAAGCAACCTCAACGATGAAACGAACTGCCATGCGGGTGTCTTTGTTGGCGCCGCAGAAAGCGTCTACGACATAGAGCTTCTTGTTGGAGAGCTCTTTTTTGGCAATGTCTTTAAGGATTGCCCAGTTCTCTTCAGAGAGCGGGTGGTTGTCGTTGGGATACTCGGGAGTTGTCCACCAAACGGTGTCCTTGGAGTTCTCGTCCATGACAATGTATTTGTCTTTGGGAGAACGGCCGGTGAAGATACCGGTCATAACGTTAACGGCGTCAAGCTCTGTGAGCTGGCCTTTCTCATAGCCCTCAAGAGCGGGATCCATTTCAGCTTCGAAAAGTGCTTCATAGCTGGGATTGTAGATGATTTCTGTAGTACCTGTAATGCCGTACTTTGTTAAATCAACTTTTGCCATAATTATACCTCTTTCTTGCGATGTTCTTACCTGCGCTGTGGTTTTTCAGCGCCTTGTGCGTATTTACTCTACTCACATCAAATGTACGTTAGCACATATTGTGTTAAAATTCAAACAATTTTGAAACTTTTGGTTATAATGTGCAAATCAGCTGTGCATAAGCTTTTTTTCTGGTGATTTTGCCGAGTAAAGTGCGGCTAACTATGGGGCACAGCGCAGGCTTCCTCTTTCTCTTAATTTGTTCCCCATGCTTTTCTCTCCATCCCTGACTGTTTGGGCACAGCGGACGCTTTCTCTTGATTTGTTCCCCCTGCTTTTCTCTCCACCCCTGACTGTTTAGGCACAGCGGACGCTTTATCTTGATTTGTTCCCCATGCTTTTCTCTCCATCACTGACTGTTTGGGCACAGAGGAGGATTTCTCTTAATTTGTTCCCCATGCTTTTCTCTCCATCACTGACTGTTTGGGCACAGCGGACGCTTTCTCTTGATTTGTTCCCCATAATTTCTCGACTCAATGTAGTACAATCACAAGAATTCTGCGGTCTGTACCCAAAATCATTTCTGGGGATGGAAAAATTGGGGTACACTCACTTGATATCTATCTGCTGTACCCAAAAGTTCAGAAAACCATGGGGAACAAATTCATGAAATCTTCTTCTGTGCCTAATCGCTATTCTCCTTGCTTATGCAGACAAGAAAGAGGGGCTTGGCGCACCTGCCCAGGATCTATCTCCTGCGCTCGATGCGCCAAGCCCCTCTTCACATGCTAGATTCTTCGCCGCAACAGAAGCCCCGCTGCCAGAACCATAACCGCTCCGGTCAGATAGAGCACAATTGTGCCCGGTCCGCCGGTTGTGGGAAGCTCCAGTCCCACGGTGTTGCGAATAGCAACTGTATAGACAGTTTCTGTATCGGATTCCGATCCCGTATCGGTTCCAGAACCCGTTCCAGTCCCAGAACCTGTGCCGGATCCAGAACCTGTTCCAGTCCCAGAGCCCGTGCCAGTTCCCGGCTCGTCGCCGTCCCCGCTTCCCAACTCGCCGCCCTGCACCGTGACCCAGTCATCCGGATCCGGCTGTCCGATGACCGCCGTGGTGCCAAAGGACACGTTGTCCTCCTCAATGGTCAGGATGTAGAGGCCCAGAGGAACATGGTAGCCGTCCGGGACGCCCGTCTCCTCCAGGTAGTAAGTGCCGACGCCCAGCTTGCCGCTGTAGAAGACGCCGTCCTCGCCCGAAGTGAATTCGGTCTTGCCGTCGATTTCGACCGGCTTTGTGCGCGCCTCGTCCTCGTAGATCCGGAAGGTCGCGCCTGCAAGGTCCCAGGTGCTCTCATCCCGGTTGTCATAACCGACCTTCTTGAGGATGACCGGCACGAAAACGGTGTGATCATTTGTGAAATTTTCTATCTACAACAATTCCTTGTAGATCTCTCGTTTCGATACGCCGCGATCCGCAGCGACCTTCTTCATGGCTTCCTTGCGCGAAAGCCCCTGCGCGGTGTACATCTCCATGTGTTCCTCCAGGGTCATCTCCTCGAACGACTTGCGCTTCTCCTCCTCGAGCTGCGCGCGGTCCGCTCCCTCGAGCACCAGCACATACTCGCCACGCGGCTCATTCTCTTCATAATAGGCAATGGCCGACGCCAGCGTCATCGGCAGCGCCTCCTCGAACTTCTTGGTCAGCTCCCGGCAGAGAGTGATCCGGCGTTCGCCCAGATTGTCGTAGAGATCCTGCAGCGTCGCGCGCAGGTGGTGGGGCGCCTCATAGAGAATAGTTGTGCGCTCCTCTCTCTGCAGCTGGGTCAAAATATACCTTCTCTCCTTCTTATCCGCCGGCAAAAAGCCCTCGAAGCAGAATCTTCTGGCGGGCATGCCCGACATGGTCAGCGCTGTGATCAGCGCGCAGGCACCCGGAAGGGATGTCACTCGAATTCCCTGCTCGATGCACTTGGCGGCGATCACCTCTCCCGGATCGGAGATGGCCGGCGTACCGGCATCTGTCACGACCGCGATATTGGCTCCTCTTTGCAGCTTGGCGATCAACTCGTCCGCCTTTGTGTACTTATTATATTCGTGATAGCTTGTGATGGGTTTCTTGATCCCAAAGTGGTTCAAGAGACGCAGCGTGTTGCGCGTATCCTCCGCGGCGATCAAATCCACCTCTTCCAAGGTCCGAAGAACACGCTCTGTGATATCCCCCAGATTGCCGATCGGCGTCGCACAGAGATAGAGTGTGCCGCGGCCGGCCTCCGCGTGGTTTCTCACCTCGTCGCGCAATTCCGTATAATTGCGTCCGCCGAAATGCGTCTCCTCGCGACCGGCGCTCTCCCCCATATCGCCATTCAAGTTTTCATATTCTGTATTCAATACCCGTACACCTCGTAGATTTCGTTGGTATATTGGCCCGGCGCCTTGTAGACGATCAGCGGCTTCTCCACCTGCAGGCGCGGCCGCCCGCCGCGGACGCAGTCCAGCAGAACCATGTTGGGCTCCCGGTCCACATAGGGGAAGACCAGCTGCATGCGCTTGGGCTCGAGGCCGTGCTCACGCAAAGTCGTCATAATTTCCGCCAGGCGGAAAGGTCTGTGCACCAGGTAGAAGTGCCCGCCACTCTTTAAAAGCCGTTCCGCCGCCCGCGCCACATCCTCGAAGTCGCACAGGACCTCGTGCCGCGCGATGGCTTTGGGGCTGTCAGGGTTTTGAAGCCCATGGCCGCCAATCATATAGGGTGGATTACAAGTAATCAAACCAAAAGAAGCAGGCGCAAACAGCGCATCTGCCTCTTTGATATCTCCTTGCACGATCCGGATCCGGTCCTCGAGGCGGTTGAGCTGCACGCTTCGCCGCGCCATTTCGGCACTGTCCGGCTGAATTTCAAGCCCTGTCAAAAACCTGCAATCCGTCTTGGCCGACAATAGCAGCGGGATGATCCCGGTTCCCGTGCCCAGATCCAGAAGATCTTCGCGAGCCACCGAGCGTCCGCCGATGCCGTCCTGTACAAATCCAGTGAGCAGCACAGCATCCATGCCAAAACAGAACCGGGCCGGATCTTGTATGATCCGCAGGCCGCTTCGCTGGAGGTCGTCGATCTTCTCTCCTTCACGGAGAAATTGCATATCATTCTGCATGCTGCTCATTTCCGTTATTTCTGCGACGGTTTCCACGTCGATTATTTCTTTCACCGCGCTCCTGACCGTCGTTTCCGTTGCGGTTCTGGCGCTCGCTGCGCTCCTGGCCGTCGTTTCCGTTGCGGTTCTGGCGCTCGCCGCGGTCTCTGCGACTGCCGCGCTCTGTGCGATTCTGCGTCTCGTCGCCATTTCGGTTCTGACGATCACCGCGTCCGTGTCTGTCGCCACGGCCACCGCCGCTCATCTGGCGGTCCTGGTTTTCGAGCTTCTCGAGCTCCTGGACCTCCTTGGGATCGGCCGCTTCTTTGCGACTGCGGTTGCCGCCCCGGCGCCTTCTGCGCAGAATGGTCACATCGTCGACGTGATATTCGTGGTATTCTTTTTCGTCATCGACTTCCACAAGGATGCGCACGGTCTGGCGGAGGACGTTGACGCTCTCCACCTGGCCGCTCAGGCCGTCGTTGCCGCGCACTTCATCTCCCACCTTGGGAAGATTGCGGTTGAGTTCCTCGTAGGTGTCGGCCTCATTCTTGAGGCAGCACATGAGCCTGCCGCAAACGCCCGAAATCTTGGTCGGATTCAGGGAAAGGTTCTGTTCTTTGGCCATTTTGATGGAAACCGGGATGAAATCGCTCATCCAGGTGTGGCAGCAAAGCGGGCGACCGCAGATGCCGTAGCCACCCAGTATTTTGGTCTCGTCGCGTACGCCGATCTGGCGCAGTTCGATGCGGGTGCGGAAGACGCTGGCCAGGTCTTTGACCAGGTCGCGGAAATCCACGCGGCCGTCGGCCGTGAAGTAGAACAGCACCTTGCTATTGTCGAACGTGTACTCAGCGTTGATCAGCTTCATGTCCAGCCCGTGCGCCTGGATCTTCTCCTGGCAGATGCGATAGGCCTCGCGCTCCTTGACGCGGTTGAGGATCTCGGTCTCGGTGTCCTCGGGCGTCGCCACGCGGATGACCTCCTTGAGGGGCTGGGTCACCTTGCGCGCGTCGATCTCCATGGGCAGACCGACCACGGTTCCGTACTCGATGCCGCGCACGGTCTCGACGATGACATGTCCGCCGTGCACCACTTTCCACTCCCCGGGGTCAAAATAGTAAACCTTCCCAGCCGTCCTAAACCGCACGCCAATGACGCGCACCTTCTTGCCGTCCGAAACGGTTTCTTCTGTATTGTCTTTCTCGGACTCCGCAGTTGCAGATTCCTCAAATTTCTCTCCGGCTTCTTCCTCAGAATCGGCCTCGTCAGCTGCTTCAGCTTCTTCTGTCGCAACTTCTGCTTCTGCCGCAGCTACTGCATCAGCGGTCTCTGCCTCGAACACCGCGGTCTCCTCTATTACTTCGAGAGTCTTTTCCGTAATTTCGATCTGGCGGTCTTCCTCCAGAATCTCCACCTCGCGGCTCTCTCCAGTGATTTTCGTTCTAATCGTATCCATCACTCACCTGTTTCCTGACTTCTATGTATGTGAACCGGCCTTTTCGGCCGCCAAATGTTCTAATTCGTAATTGTCCGCCGCGCGGTCCTACCGTCTCCGGTACTCCTGCCGGATGTTCAAAAACATCACTTCCAGCACCGCGTCCGCCTGCACGTTGGACTTCATGCGCCGCGACGCCGTGTCGATCTGGTCCAGGATCCGGCCCAGCTGCTCGTATCCGAGCATAGTTGCGGCTTCTATAATATACTGTATATCCTCCTGAAAAATCAAGTTTTCGGTATTTTGTGTGCCAAAATACAGTAAAACGTCGCGATACCACATGAGCACGAAGTTCAACAGGTCTCCCCTGCGCGCCGGCTCGACGCCAGACGAGAATTCACTTACCTTCACGGCGTCCGTGTTTTGAAGGTGGGCCAAAAAATCCACCGTCTTGTCGCGCAGGTCCATGAACTCCTGGTCGTCGGTCAAAAGCAGCGCCTGCCCCGGGTTTCCGCCCGCGAACCGCGCCAGGATCTGCGCCTGGTCCTTGGACAGCCCTTTTTCTTTCTGCAGAAACGCCGCAATCTGCGCCTCTTCCACCGCCCGCGTCTGCAATACGACGCACCGGCTCAGCACCGTGGGTAAAAAATTGACCAGTCCATCCGCAATCAGTATGATCACGGCGTATTCCGGCGGTTCCTCCAATGTTTTGAGCAGGGCGTTCTGCGCCTGCACGGTCAGCTTCTCGGCGTCCGGAATCAGATAAATCTTGTGCGCGCTGGAGTAGGGTTTAATCTGCAAGTCCGCGCGCATGCGGCGAATCTCCTCCACGCCGATGCTGTTCTTGGCGTGGGTGATCGTAATAATGTCAGGCTGGTTGCCGCTCTCCGCCTGCATGCAGGAGATGCACTTCCCGCAGGGCTCAAGGAGCCTCGTCTTGGCGCGCATGGCCGGTGCCGACTTTGCACCGCTCGCAGCTGAGCTCTCTTCAATCGTCTCAACATCCAGGTCGTCGCACTGCAGCGCCGTTGCATAGATATTGGCGATGGTCTTGCGCCCAGAGCCCGCGTCGCCGCTCAATATATAGGCATGCGAAATACTGCCCGTTCGCAGGGCATTATAGAGGTGCTCGATGATCGCCTTCTGGCCGATAATATCCGAAAATTTCTTCACATCATCTCCAACAAATACGCTTTGATCTCTGCGATACAGCGCTCCAGGTCATCGTTTTCAAAGCGGCGCGTGACGCCGGCCTCCGCAATGCGTTCCTCGGAGAAGTCCTCGCAGTCGGCCAGGAAGCGACGGCACATTTCGCGGTATTTTGGCACCGATTCGGAGCGCTCACGGTCCAAAGCCCGCTGGAGGCGCTCGCCATCCTCGACTTCGACATAGATGGGCACGACGCAGCCGGCCCCAAACCGCTGCTCATAGTAATTGCGCAGCGCCTGGTAGGACTCCAGCGTCCCGATGAGGAGCGTACTCCGCGCGGTGAGGTCAATCTGACCGTCGTCCGCCGTGAAGTAGTACCAGGGGCCATGAATGGTCTCGTAACAGCGGGACTCGATCACCCGCCCCGCGGCTTCCATCGCGTGGAACTCCGCCACGCTGTAAAAGTTGTATTCACGGCCATTTTCCTCGCCCGCGCGGATCGGCCGTGTCGTACAGGGAACGAGGCGCTCGAAAGGGAGCGCCCCGTCACTGAGAAGTTTCTTATATAAGGTATCTTTCCCTGTACCACTCTTCCCCATTAGACAAAATATTCTATGGCGGGCGTCATGATCTTGAATTACCATACCTCAATAACTCTTGTCATGTTGGTGTTGCCTGCGACGCCGAGCGGCACGCCTGCTGTCAAAACAACGTTATCACCCTTCTGTACATAGCCCGCCTTCTTAGCCGCGTCAATGGCTGCGTCGAAGAGCATTTCCTCTCTGTCTTCCTGCGGAATGTTGAGCGGATAGACGTCGAAAAGGATGTTCATCTGGCAAGCCACGGACTCGCTGATCGTGCAAGCGATGACCGGGCAGGTGGGTTTGTATCTGGACAGGCGGTTCGCGGTGAAACCGGAGATGGTGACCGTGATGATCGCCTTGGCGTTGATATCGCCAGCCACTGTGCACGTCGCATGGGAAATGGCGGTTGTGATATCGGTCATATCGTCATCAAACTGGTGCATGCGCTGTCTGTAGTGGATGTCTGCCTCTGCCCGCAATGCAATCTTGGCCATGGTCTTCACAGCCTCTTCAGGGTAAGAGCCGGAAGCTGTCTCACCGGAAAGCATGATTGCGGTGGTTCCGTCGTAGATCGCGTTGGCAACGTCGGTCGCCTCTGCTCTTGTGGGACGAGGATTCTTCATCATGGAATCCAGCATCTGGGTTGCTGTGACGACGATCTTGCCAAGCTGATTGGCTCTCTTGATGATGCGCTTCTGGATGACAGGCACTTCCTCAAGAGGCACTTCCACACCCAGATCGCCGCGGGCTACCATGACGCCGTCTGCTGCCTCAAGGATCTCCTCGATGTTGTTGACGCCCTGGACACTCTCTATTTTGGCAATGATCTTCATGCGGCTGTTGTTGGCCTTGAGAATCTCGCGGATCTCCTCGACGTCCTTCGCAGTACGTGTGAAGGAAGCAGCGATGAAATCATAGCCCAGCCGGCAGCCGAACTCGATGTCCGCGCGGTCCTGCTTGCTGATGAAAGGCATCGTAAGCTCAGCGCCGGGAAGGTTGACGCCCTTGTGGTTGGAAACGGGACCGCCGTTGATAACCGTACATACAACTTCGGTGTCCGTCTTGGAATCGACGCGCAGACCGATCAGGCCGTCATCGATGAGGACCGATCCGCCCACTGCGACGTCCGCCGGCAGATCCTTGTAGGTGACGGACGCCTTGGTCGCATCGCCCATCACTTCTTCTGTGGTCAATGTGAAGGTCTGGCCCTTCTCCAGGACTACCTTGCCGCCTTCAAAATCGCGCAGGCGGATCTCCGGTCCCTTGGTATCAAGCAGAGTCGCTACCGGAACGCCCATCTCGCGGCGAAGGCGAACCACCCTGCGGAACTTCTTCTCGTGCTCTTCGTGTGTGCCGTGTGAGAAATTGAATCTCGCAACATTCATGCCGGCCTCGATCAGCTTCCGGAGCATCTCCTCGCTCTCGCTCGCGGGTCCGATCGTGCAAATGATCTTTGTCTTACGCATTTCCTACCTCCATTGTGTGGGTTCGCCATGTTTTGCCGTGTCGTTGGCGCTGTGTGGGTTCGCCACGGCTGCCATTGCGTGGGCTCTGTGTGGGTTTACCTTATCGCTGTGTATGATACTGATTAGCCTTTTTCATTATACCATAGGGACCTCTGCGGGGGCATGGAATAAGGAATGCACAAGGTTTCCCTATGTTGATTTCTTCATCATTTCTCCGGCAGGATACCCCCGCCTCTAAGGCGGCGGGAGGAATGCCGGCCCTGCGGCCTGCTTACCCCGCCGTCCTCCTTTCCGTAAGTGTTGTGTGCCTTGTTTCCAAAAACCTCAGCTTCTTATATGAGATACCTGCATGTACTTTTGTCCCGTCCAGCATGCGGATATCGAAGTATCCGCTGCTGCGCCTTCCGAATATGAAACATTCCTCTCCGTTGTACTCCACCTTGTCGAAGAGCCGGAAGCTCTTTACAAGATACGATGCCTGGTTCCGTTTCCTGACGCCGCCTTTGTATGTCTTCGCCTTATGGATCTGCCTGTTATGGCAGCGTACCTTCTTCTGGAAGAAGACCTCACCGGAAGGCTCCGCTTCCGGATGGCCGCTGATACACCTGGCGTCGATACAGTGCTCTTTCGGCAGTCCGTGACGGATCCGGGTATCCTTGGTGATATAGCCGTAGGTCATATGGACCGTATCCGGCCCATATTCCTCCTTCAGCCTGTTATACACCGTCCACCGCATGATCCCCATGAAGGCCGCGTCGTTATATCTGTTCCCGCGTCTTATACTGTCCGGCAGCTTTGCCGTCCCGTCGTGGTATCCCCTGTGGCAGGTCCTGCACAATGTCACCAGGTTGTCCGGGGCGTTGCCGCCGGTCTTCCTGCTCTGTATATGGTGTACCTCCAGTACGGGATCCCTGGACCTGCCTTTGCAGCACCTGCAGGTATGTCCGTCCCTGAACAGCACGTATTCCCTTACGTTCCAGAAGCCGAGCTGTTCTCCCCGCTGGTAGTCTGTCCCTTCCGGGAGAGCAAGGCCCTTCTCCTGCGATATAAGGAGCTGCGTATCGAAGGCTGCCGTCTCGACCGTGATCTTCGATACAGGGAGCATCCGGCAGGCCTTCCGTACAGCCGTAAGGTGCGTCTGTACCTTCTGTTCCACAGAGGGCGCCAGCCATCCCTTATGCTTTGGCTTCGTCCTGTTCAGAAACCTGGGACCACGGTACCGCGTCTTCCGGCTGCGCCTTGAACGCCTCGCCTCCCTCCTTGCGGAGAGAAGTTCCACGATGTCGTTCCTCAGTTCAAAGTCCGCCTCATAGAGGACGGACTTTTCTGTCGTCGCCGATATGCCGATATGTTTTGAACCGGCATCGACTCCCAAAGATACAGGCTGCGTATAAGCCGTGCTCTCATACATAAGCTGTATCGTAAAAGGCGTCCGCCTCACGACTTTTGCCCTGCCGCTGCGGAGCATGCGCCTTACATGCCCGAAGCGCCGCGTCGGCATCAGGGGATTCCCTGATGCGCTTAAAACATAGACCATAGTTTCTCCTTAACTGATATATCAGTAAACCGGCTTTCGCCGTTGTGCAGCCTTCGCCAATGTTAAGAGGGCTTGTCGCGTCCGCGGCACTGTCCCTTCCCCTCAGGACTGTTTAACTACGGACGGCAGGGCCGCAGGTTAGGCTGTACGCCCACGGGTGCCGTGACCCTCTTAACGTAGTGCCAAAAGCACTTAGGCTGGTCAACCGGGCTGTGGAAGAGAGATAAAAGCAAAGCCTTCTCTCTCTCACAAGCCCCCGCTTCAAGGCGCGTTAGCGCCTAAGCGGCGGGTAATTGACTTTCTGTGCGGTAGCTGCGCTTACGCGCGCAGGTCGATCCCGCAGTTCTCCAGAGCCTCCGTCATCTCTCTCTGCGCCATGACGTTCTTGAGTCCAACTACCTTGGTCCCCTTGGCCGCTGCATCCGCAAACATATCTACAAAGTTCAGCGGGCACAGAACGATATCATAGTTCGCAGCGACTTTTCTGCCTTCCATTATGGAGTCGTGTCTTGCTTCCTCCACCTTAAAGCCACAGGTCGAGATTACCTTATCCAGCGTCAGTTTCATCATCAGACTAGTACCGGATCCGTTTGCACAACAAGCTAAAATCTTTGCCATAGAATTCTTCTCCCTCAATTGATGTATTTATTTCATTCTATCGTGCGTAGATAATTTGTCAAATTGGGTTGCCGCGGCGTTGCCTCTTTCTGTCATAATTTTTCTGCGCCGCAAAGGCCAATCGGTTGGCGCATGCACTTGGGGCTTCGTCACACTTCATACTGCTCCGACAATGCCAACAGGTCTTCGTCACATGTCGCTGCGCGCAGCTTGTCCAGAAGCTCTTCATTCTGGAAGATCTCCATCAATCCCTTGATATTCTCCAGGTGGGCCTCTGGATCGTTGGCCGCAATGGCAAAGAACAAGTCGGCCCACTTATCTTCATCCTCCGGATCAAAGCACACCGGCTCCTTCAGTCTCATAAAACTGACGCCGGTTCCATGCACCAACGGCCCATTTTCTTGTGAGTGGGGCATCGCAACCCCTGGAATAAGCACAATATAGGGGCCGTACTGCTCGATACAGCGGATTACTTCTTCTGCATAGCCTTCCTCTGCGGTCCCATCCGCCGCAAATGCGGCGCAGGACATTCGAATTGCATCTTTCCAGTCCTTTGCTTTGTCAGCAAATCTTGTGTGCTTCTTTTCAACTAGTTCTCGCAGCATGATGAGCTCCTTGCGGTTCTTGGTATTATTACAATTGTTGACTGCGAACTCACAGGGTGACCCTGTGAATTCCACTCCTCTTTTATTGTAAAGGATTGCAAAAAGCAAGTGAAGTACCACAATAAAACCGGCCCCCACCAATCGGTGGGCGCCGGCCATCACAAATCAACTCATTTCTGCACTTCCTCAATCAGCTTCATTATGATCGGGATTGCATCCGTCTGGCTGCTCGCCTTCATCGCTTCCTGATATTTCGCGCGGTTCTCGTAGATCGCAACCGCCTTCTCCACGATCAGGTCGCCCGCCTTCTCGTCCTCGACCACCTCGCTGAAGCCCTGCTCCGCGAAGGAATTGGCGTTGAGGATCTGGTCGCCGCGGCTGCCCTTGGTCGGCAGCGGGATCAGAAGGCTCGGCTTGCCCAGTGCCAGAATCTCGCAGATTGCGTTCGCCCCAGCGCGGGAAACCAGAATGTCGGCCGCTGCGAACAGGTGCTTGAGGTCTTCCTTGACATATTCGAACTGGATGTAGCCGGGCGTGTGCTGAAGCGACACGTCAAAATGCCCCTTGCCGCACAGATGCACGATCTGGAAGGTCTTCAAAAGCGCCGGCAGGTTGCCTCGCACCGCATTGTTGACGGAAACTGCGCCCTGGCTGCCGCCCATGACCATAAGCACCGGCTTGTCCGCGGTGAATCCGCAGATGGCAAGTCCCTTGTCGCGGTCGCCGGTGAAGAGCTCGCCGCGGATCGGCGTGCCTGTCAACACCGCCTTATTGGAGGGCACCATCTCGAGTGTCTCCGGGAAGTTGCAACAGATCTTAGTCGCCGAGCGAAAGCACAGCTTGTTGGCAAGTCCGGGCGTCATATCGGACTCGTGGATCACGCAGGGAATGTGCAGCGATCCGGCCGCGCGCACCACCGGCACGCTGACGAAGCCGCCCTTGGAAAAGACCACATCCGGCCTATACTTCTTGAGGAATTTGCGAGCCTCCCTGAATCCGTGGATCACGCGGAAGGGGTCCGTGAAATTCTTGAGGTCAAAATACCGCCTGAGCTTCCCCGTCGAGATTCCCACATACGGCAGTCCGAAATCGGCGATCAGATTCTTCTCGATCCCGTTCTTGGAACCAATGTAGGTCACTTCGTAGCCTGCCTCCTGCAGGTACGGCAGAAGCGCCAGGTTGGGTGAAACATGGCCGGCAGTTCCGCCGCCGGTCAGGACAATCTTCTTCTTGGAATTCTTTTCCATGCTTGCCTCCGATGTATATTCCATACTGGTCATCTTCCGACGCCAGTTCTCCACTCCTTACTGTCCGATTGCCTGCTTGAGTGCCTTGGAAAGCTGGTCAGGACATGACGTGTTCTTGAAGCCGCAGCGGATGCCTTCGATCTTGGGAATCACGTCTTCTGCGCGCTGGCCGACGACCAGTCTGCTGATGCCCTGCAGGTTGCCGTTGCAGCCGCCAGTGAAGTGTACGTCCTGGATCACGTGGTTTTCGTCCAGTGTGAGGTTGATCATGGAAGAGCATGTGCCCCTTGTTCTGTATTGCATTTCTTTCTAATCTTCCTTTCTGTATGTAGACAGACTATCGTTTCTTGTGCCTATATGGATTGTTTTCGATGCCGGCAGACTCCATTTCGCCGCCAGTAAAGCTATTCTAGCAGAAGAAACAGAAATAATCTACAGCAAGAAGTGCGCTGTAAACAGCACAATACAAGGCCCCGAGGGCCCTTATATACAAAAATCCCCGCCCGCCTCGCGGCGGAACGGGGATTCGATGATTCATAGATATGCTCGGACGTCACATAATGGCGTCCCGATCAGCTTCATCCTATAAACAATTGCAATTATTTGCTGAGGTCTACGCTGCGAACGATCTTACGAAGAGGAAGAACGGACTTAGCGTTAACAGACAGCTCGTCGACACCCATTCTCAGGAAGGTCTCTGTCAGAGTCGGATCTGCACCGAGCTCGCCGCAGATGCCTACCCATGTGTTGTGTCTGTGGCCTGCATCGACAGTCATCTGGATCGCCTTGAGAACTGCGGGGTGATGCGTATCAGAGAATCTCTCCAGCTTCGCGTTCTGACGGTCGATCGCGCAGGTGTACTGTGTAAGGTCGTTGGTTCCAAGGGAGAAGAAATCAACTTCTTCAGCCAGATCGTCTGCTACCAGAACGGAAGCAGGAGTCTCGATCATGATACCGAGCTGATACTTGCCAACCTTGTAGCCTTCCTTGAGCAGTTCAGCCTTGCACTCCTCGAGGAGAGCCTTAGCCTCTACCAGCTCCCACTTGCTGATGATCATCGGGAACATGATGCCCATGTTGCCGTATGCGGATGCACGAAGGAGAGCTCTGAGCTGTTTCTTGAAGAACTCTTTTCTGGTCAGGCAGATACGGATCGCTCTGAATCCGAGTGCAGGGTTCTCTTCCTTGTCGAGGTGCATGTAGTCGATGGTCTTGTCAGCACCGATATCGCAGGTACGGATGATGACCAGCTTCGGAGCCAGGGTCTCAACGACGCGTTTGTAAGCGGTGAACTGCTGCTCCTCTGTAGGCTCCTCTTTGCTGTTGAGGTATACGAACTCGGAACGGAACAGGCCTACGCCTTCTGCGTCATTGTCATTGACGGAGCCCAGATCGGAGGGGCCGCCGATGTTAGCGTAGATGTGTACGCTTCTGCCATCGAGGGTTACGCTGGGTTTGCCCTTGAGTTCCTGCAGCAGAGCCAGTTTCTTGACATCTTCCGCGTGCTTAGCGGACAGGGTCTTCATAAGGTCATCAGTGGGCTCGATGTATACGCAGCTGTTGTAGCCGTCCAGGATCGCCATCTTGCCATCCCAGCTGTCATCGATATCCTTGCACTGGATCAGGGAAGGCAGGTTCATGGAACGAGCCAGGATCGCAGTGTGGCTGTTGGAGGAGCCTTTTCTGGTGATCATGCCAAGAAGAAGGGACTTGTCCAGCTTAACTGTCTCTGAGGGAGCCAGGTCCTCTGCTACGAGGATGGAGGGCTCTGTGCCCTGCATGGAGCCTGTGTCGTTGCCCATCAGGAAGTCAAGAACGTCGGTCTCGACATCGAGAAGGTCTGCGCTTCTGGCCTTCATGTAAGGATCGTCCATCTCAGCGAACATCTGTGCATAGTTGTCGAATGCAGTCTTGGTTGCATATTCAGCACTTCTCTTCTGCTCGGTGATGATCTCTCTTGCGGAATCCTGCAGATCATCATCTTCCAGCATCAGCTGGTGTGCCTCGAAGATCGCTGCGCTCTCTTCACCAGCGTCCTTCTTTGCTTTCTCATAGAGAACGCCCTGCTGTTTAATAGCCTTCTCTACTGCAGCATTGAAACGTGCGACTTCCGCATCAACGTCTGTGATCAGACCCATGTTGATATCATAAACGGGAGCCTTGTAGATCTTGATCTTGCCGATTGCGATGCCGTTCAGAATACTCTTACCGGTTGCTACTACCATATCTATGTAACCTCCTTGTTATATAAAATGAGGCTGTCCGGATTCCCGAACAGCCACACCTGTGAATTCAGCAGAATTAGAAGTTCTCTTTCAGGAATTTCTCGATTGCTGCAGCGCAATCAGCCTCATCATCACCCTCAACCTGAACAGTGATGGCATCACCCTGCTTAACAGCCATGCCCATGAGTGCAAGGAGCTTTCTCATATCGCAGCTCTTGTCGCCCTTCCAAACAGTGATCTTAGAAGCGTATTTCTTAGCCTCTTTTACAAGGATTCCAGCGGGACGAGCATGAATTCCAAGCGGATCTGTTACGGTAAAATTAATTTCTTTCATGGCGTTTCTCCTTTTCGCATTTGTATTATTCCCGAAATCCGTCTCGCAGACCCCGGACAACTAAACATATTATACTACAAATTTCATATAAGAGAAGTGTCTCGGTCCTAATTTTTATAAAATATTAACCCGAGACACCTCATTATTTGGCCACTTTACACAAAGTTCGATATTTTGACATATATCTGAGCATATGCCCAAATATTGTCCAATTTCAATGATTATTCAGCGTCAGCACCGAGCTTGACATCTGAGAAATCATCGGAGTTGGTCAGAAGGACAACGACGCAATCCGGGTGATTGGCCTTCTTGATGGCATCACGATCGAATGTCATGATGACCTGACCAGCCTTAACCTTGTCGCCTTCAGCAACCTTGTCGTCGAAACCTTCGCCGTTCATAGCAACGGTGTCAACGCCAACGTGGATCAGGACTTCCATACCAGCCTCGTTTGCAAGGCCGATTGCGTGCTTGGAATCAGCAACGGAAGTGATCTCGCCGTCGAAAGGAGCAAATACAACGCCCTCAGTGGGGTTGATGCCTACGCCTTCGCCCAGAACGCCGGATGCGAATGTGTCGTCCGGAATGTCAGCCTGTGCTACAACAGAGCCGATTGCGGGAGCGATAACCTTACCAGCATTGCAGCTGATGATTGCATTGGTGGGAGCTGCTACTGTGGGAGCAGGAGCTGCTGCCTTCTTGGGCTCATCTTCATGCCAGACGGTCATTGTGATGAAGAATGCAATGCCGCCGGAGATAGCAAGGATGATGGTGTAAAGCAGAGCGTTGTTGATGGTCAGATATCCGGGGATACCAGTTACACCATAAGCAGTTGCGCCGATGCCCATGAATGCTGCCACGAGAGCGCCGACCGCGCCACCGATCATACCAGCGATGAAGGGCTTGAAGAAGCGCATGTTCACACCGAAGATAGCGGGCTCTGTGATACCAAGAGCTGCGGACATGGAGGAAGGAATAGCGACGGACTTAGTCTTCGCGCTCTTCGCCTTGAGACCTACTGCCAAGCAGGCACCGAACTGTGCGAAGTTAGCAGCAGATGCGATAGGCATCCATGTGTTGAGTCCTGTCTCAGCCAGCATACCAGCCTCGATAACGTTGTACATGTGGTGAAGACCCATGACAACAGTCCAGGGATAGATCGCGCCCATGACGCCTGCGCCGATGGGGTTGCGAACCAGGATCTTAGCGCCTGCAAGAACGTATGTCTCAGCAGTAGCGAAGATAGGTCCGATGATCCAAAGTGTGAAGAAAGCAGTTACGAATACAGTGGTCAGAGGAGTTACGAACAGGTCGATCATCTCCGGAACGTGCTTGTGCAGCCATTTCTCAACTTTGCTCATGAGGAAGACTGCAATAATGACCGGAATGACGTGGCCTTGATAGCCCGACCTCTGGATCGTGACGATGTTACCAATCAGGTGCCATCTCGGGATCACGCCGTCTGTTACGCCGAAGAAGCTGTTGATCGCCTCTGTGTTTGCGACGTTCCAGCCGTTCAGGAATGCGGAGTGGATCATCAGAAGACCGATAACCGCGCCGAGGAACAGGTTGCCGCCGAATACGCGTGCTGCGGAAACAGCTACGATAACAGGCAGATATGCGAATGCGGTGTTTGCAACAGTATCGAGGAATGCGAACCAGTCGCTCTCGCCGAAGCCAAGTCCGGGGATCTTCGCAAGCGCCTCGACCAGACCCATCATAAGACCGGACGCTACGATTGCGGGCAGGATCGGAACGAATACGTCACCGACTGTCTTCAGCGCCTGTCTCCAAAGGGGCTGCTTCGCTGCTGCAGCGGCCTTAACGTCATCCTTTGTACCAGCCTGTACGCCGGTAATTGCGATGAACTCGTCAAAAACCTTATTAACTGTACCTGTACCAATGATCAGCTGCAGCTGTCCATTGGACTCGAACATGCCCTTGACACCCTCTACATTGTCAAGTGCTTCTTTGTTGACCTTGCCGTTATCAGCGATAACAAGACGAAGTCTGGTTGCGCAGTGCGCTGCGGATACTACGTTGGCGCCGCCGCCGATATTATCAGCGATCTCTTGGGCACACTTGTGATAATCCAGTGCCATATTGATTTCCTCCCTTTCATTTGATACTGGGTGTTTATTGTAAGGACTGAAATAACTGTAATCGTTTTCAGTCCTTATGCACTTTATTTTAATTTAATATTTATTGTATGTAAATCGTGTTTTCCATTAAACTTGGACATGGCAATTTGTGCACTTTTCCTAATTTTTGGCTTCTGTGCATTTCCTGCTTTGGCGTCAGCACAGTCCCAGCTGCGCGAAGGCCTTGGCCATGCCGTCCTCTTCCACCGACGGGCATACAATGTCACTGATCTTCTTGAGCGCCTCCGCGCCGTTGGCCATACATACGCTGGTCCCGACGGTCTCGATCATCTCCAGGTCGTTCATGCTGTCGCCGAATCCGATGGTGTCTTCCACCGGCACGCCCAGATGTTCACAGACTCTGAGGACGCCTCTGCCCTTGTCATATTTGCGGTTGATCAGTTCTCCGTTGATACATCTGTGGGACGGATCCGTGATCTCCTGAATGACGAAGTTGTACTTGTCTTCGAGTGCTTCACGGGCCGGTACCAGCTGCTCCGGATGCAGACACATGATGACAACCTTGTAGGCAGGCGTGCCGTCATACTCGCCCATGGGTCGAATGTGCAGGCTGCTGGCCAGTGCTTTGCGCCAGCGCTCGATCTCGCTGTTGCCTTTGCCGTCCGCGCCGGCGTTGCTCTCCAGAAACGCGCCGAGATTCTCGTCGCCGAAGGCGCCGTCTTTGCACTCAATGGTGCAGAAGACGCCGGTCTCGTGAAGTTTCTCCACGGCCAGCTCCGACTCCTCCTTGGTCATGGGCATGTCGTAGATCACTTCGTCGCCGACTGTGATATAGCCGCCGGCGCTTGCGATCACGCCGTCAAATCCATACTGAAGAAGTGGTGAGAGCATGCCGGGATTGCGGCCTGAGCACAGAAAGACTTTGTGGCCCTTCTGCTGCGCTGCCCTGATGGCCTCGAGCGCGCTCAGCGGCGGCTCATTGGATCCGGGCATCGTCAGCGTCCCGTCAATATCTAGAAAAATGAGTTTCATACCTGTTGTCGTCCTTTCCAGAAGTTGCGCATTATAGACAGATTCCTACTCTAGACGGATTCCCGCTCGATAATCTGATAGCCGAGCATGATCTGCGGTGCCCCCGACACTGCAGACACATTCGTTTCCTTGCTATCATCAGCGCTCTCTGTCTCCTCGCCGATCATCTTGAGCAGCAATTGCGCCGCCTCCGATCCGCACCTGCGCTGATGCAGGTGGACTGTCGTCAGCGTAGGCGATGAGACCAGATCCGACCAGTTGTCGCCGACGCCCACAAGGCTCACGTCCTCAGGAATTCTCCGTCCTCTGGCCTTGAGCGCGCTCATGGCGCCGTGCGCGATGATGTCTGTCGCACAGACCACTCCATCCAGGTCCGGATGCTCATCCAGAAGCTCCATCATGCATGCATAGCCGCTCTGCGCGCTGAAATCCGCGATCTTTCTGGGTGCGTTGTCCGCGTCGAGTCCTGCGTCCCGCAGCGCCTGCTGCATGCCCTGCCTTCTGGCAAGACCGGCCGCCTTGTCCTCTTCATAGACGCCGATGTACGCGATCTTTTGCCTGCCCTTTTTCAGAAGCAGCTCTGTCAGTTCTCGGACGGCGTTAAAGTCGTCATGATAGACGCAGGGGAGGCCGTCGATGCACTGTCCTGTGATCACGAGCGGCACCGAACTTGCGGCCAGCGCCGATTTCTTGTAATCGCTCAGGGTCGTAGCCATCAGAATGATCCCGGCAACGCGATTGCTCTGCATCATGTCCAAATATTGCAGTTCCCGGTCTTTGCGCGGATCCGAATAGCCCAGGACTGTCAGATATCCTTTTTCCAGCAGCTCTTCCGCAATGCCGTCCATCACTTGATTGACGGATTCCGAGAAGATCCTGGGCACAATGATCCCGACCTGCCGCACCTTGCCGGTGCGCATCGTCTTGGCCATCAGATTGGGGCGGTACCCGGTCTCCTCGATGGCCCATGCGATTCTTTCTTTCTTTTCCTGGCTCAGCGGTCCTCCGTTCAGATATCTGCTGACAGCTGCTGCAGATACGCCCGCGAGCTGAGCAACTTCCTTAATTGTCATCTTATTCCTCGTTCAGAAGCTGTGCGTTGAAAAACCTATGTCATCTTGGTTTACAGTTTCTTATTGGGAAAAATCATTCCGCCTTGGGCGCCTCTTCGGCAGGTGCGGCGGGCGCTTCGGTCACGGCAGCGGGTGCTGCAGCGGCCTTTTTCGCTGTGGTTTTCTTAGCTGCCGCCTTCTTAGCAGGCGCCTTTTTGGCTGCAGGCTCTTTTTTGGCAGCGGCAGATTTCCTGGTTGTGGTCTTCTTGGCCGTTGTCTTCTTAGCAGCGGTCTTCTTGGCAGGCTTCTCCTCTGCTGCTGCGGCTTCCTCGACGGGCTTGCGCTCCAGCTTGGGGTGCTGCTTCTTGACGAAGGGCTTGTTGAAGGTGGTCATGAGCCACAGGAAGCTGTAGCCGGGCATTGTGATGGCCTTGGCCGCCTTGGGCTCGCCGGTCACCAGGTCATAGTAATCCTCGACCTCATTGACCCATGCGATCTGCTCGTTCTCGCTGAAGTTGAAGAACGCGAGGAGCTTTTCGCCGTTGTAATATCTGCCGATCGCGAGGATGTGATCGTTCCAGGGCTCGATGATCCATGTGTCAGCTTCGCTCTCGAATACGCTGTATTCGGCGCGGATCTCCTCCAGCTGGCGAAGGGCCTTGAAAATGCGGTTCTCTCTGGTTCCCTCTACGTTGCGAAGCGCCGCGTTGTCCCAGTTCATGTTGCCTCTGTGGAGGTAACGGCTGTCCTCAGCCTTGATCGGGTCGTCGTGATAGGTGTAATCGTTGAGCTGGCCGATCTCGTCGCCTGCGTACAGGACCGGGATGCCGCTCTGAGTCAGCAGGAATGCGTGCAGCATGATATCGAGACCGATGCCGCGATCCAGCTTCCAGCTGTTCTTCTCATATTCCGCCGCCTCGATACCGCACAGAGAAGCGGTTGTGCCGCACAGACGCGCGTCGCCCAGACGGGGATCGTCGTTGTAGAGCTCACCGCGGGCGTCGCTTCCGTAGCCCTGGCCGCGCAGATAGTCGTTCAGATATTTCTTGTGAGGCACTTCGGTGATGCCGAACTGCTTGAGGTACTCATAGTCAAGGCCCCAGCCGATATCGTCGTGGCAGCGCAGGTAGTTGAGGAATGTGTACTGGTGCGGCAGCGCGAATACGGCCTCCATCTGGTGACGGAGCAGGCGCACGTCGTGAGTCGCGACAGTGTGCCATGTGCTGGCCATGGTGGTTACGTTGTAGAGCATGTGGCACTCGGGCTTATCCAGTGTGCCAAAATACGGAACGACCTTACTGGGTTCCATAACGACTTCGCCAAGAAGCAGTGTGCCGGGGCAGACGACCTCGGAGGCCATGTGCATCAGGCGAACCAGCGTGTGTACCTGGGGAAGGTTGCGGCAAGGCGTGCCGATCTCTTTCCAGATGTAAGGCGTCGCATCCAGACGGATGATATCTACGCCGTGGTTGCAGAGGTTGAGCATATCCGCGGTCATATCGTTGAATACGACGGGATTTGCATAGTTGAGGTCCCACTGATAGGGCCAGAAGGTGGTCATAACGACCTTGCCTGCCTCTTCGCACCAGGAGAAGTTGCCGGGTGCGGTCTGCGGGAATACCTGGGGTACAGTCTTTTCGAACTCGTTCGGAATGGTCCAGTCATCATAGAAGAAATAGCGGTCCTGATATTCCTTCTCGCCCGCCTTCGCGCGCTTTGCCCACTCGTGGTCTTCACTGGTGTGGTTCATGACGAAGTCCAGGCATACGCACATGCCGCGTGTGTGGCAGTCGTCAGCCAGCGCGGCCAGATCTTCCATGGTGCCCAGCTCAGGCTGTACTTTTCTGAAATCAGAAACCGCGTAGCCGCCGTCGCTTCGATCCTTGGGGCTCTCCAGAAGGGGCATCAGGTGCAGATAGTTGACGCCGCATTCCTGGATGTAATCCAGATGGCTCTTCACGCCCTTGAGGTTTCCTGCGAAGCAGTTGGTGTACATGAGCATACCGAGCATATCATTGCCCTTGTACCAGTCGGGAGACGCCTCGCGCGCCTCGTCCCACTCCTTGAGAAGAGGGCTTCTCTTCTCGTAATACTCATACATCATCTCACAGAAGTAGTCAAAAGCCTGCTGATCATTGTGATAGAGTTCGCTGTACAGCCACTTCATCTCATCGTAGTGCCTGGCCAGCCTCTTTTTAAATGTCTCGTCCCACTTTTTGTCTTCAAACATACCTTTCCTCCTGTAGGTGTACTTTTACAGATTTATACAGACCGGCCGCGTTGTTTCCCGTGTCACTTGCGCAGCCTTTTTGGTCTGATTGTTGAATGTAATCGTTTTCATTATAAAGGAAATCAGTACTTTTGCGCAATTTTGATAACGACGAATCTGCAATGCTCTTTTTGTGCATTATGCTA
>ONNQ01000020.1:21764-74134 GCA_900319245.1 uncultured Lachnospiraceae bacterium
TGCTAGCGGCCGGCGCGTCCGAATGGATCATTGCGTGTTGTGCCGGCGCATACCATGTCAAAATGGATGATTTCGTATGCCGTGCCGGCGTTTACTCACCAAACCAGCACAGCCGACGACTCGGGCGCCAGCTCCATCTCCAGCATGCCGCCTGTGACGGGCACCGTCTTTTTCTTTTTGGGATAGGACACAAAGCCGCTCTGGGTGGTCATAAAGCGAATCCGCATCTGGGCGTTTTCGGGGACGCCCGCGTACACGACCGGAATCCGGACGCGCATGGTGTCGTCGCTGTTGTTGAGGATCACCACCACGGAGGAGCTGCCGTCGAAACGCCCGTAGGACAGCATATTGCGGGCGTCGGCAAGGCGGATCACCGCGCCGTCTTTCAGGCACTTCAGCTCCTTGTGCATCTTGATCAGCTCCCTGTGGAAGCGGATCATCTCTTTATTTTCGCGGCCCCAGGGGTAGGTCCGCCGGTTGTCGGGATCGGTGAAGCCGCAGACGCCGGTTTCGTCCCCGTAGTAGAGGGTCGGCGCGCCGGGCCAGGTCATCTGCATGACCGCCGCCTCTCTGTAGACGCTCTCCCGCACGCCCTCGGCCGCCGCTGTCGTGCCAAGATCCGAGACGCGGCCCACTTTGAGCCCCGTCCTTGTCAGAAAGCGCGAGTGGTCGTGGTTGGAGAGCTGGTTCATGCTGCACATGAGCGGCGCCTGGGGCATGTCGTCCTGGGTCTTCCAGGTCATGCTCTCCCAGAACCGGTCCGCATCGCCCAGAAGATCTGCGCTGAAGGCGTCGCTGTGCTTCTCCATACCGGTCAAAAACCAGGTCACAGGCTCCATGAATCCCTCGTAATTCATGATGGTGTCCCACTCTCCGCCCCGCAGCCAGTGGGCCGAGTCCACATAGTTCTCTGCCAAAATAATGGCCTCCGGGTTCGCTTTTTTGACCACCTCGCGGAAGCGCTTCCAGAATTCGTGGTTGAAGGCCTCGGAATGGCCAAGGTCTGCCGCCACGTCGAGGCGCCAGCCGTCTGCGTTGTAGGGCGGGGAGACCCACTTGGCCGCCACGCGCAGGATTTCCTCCTGCAATTCCTCGGACGCCTCATAGTTGAGCTTGGGCAGGGTATCCATGCCCCACCAGCTCTCGTAGCTGCCGTTGCCGGGCCACTTGTCCTTCTCGAATTTAAAATAGTCCCGGTAGGGCGAATCCTTGCGGTCGTAGGCACCGGGCGGGTTATTCTGTGTATTTAAGTAGATCTTCTCGCGGTCCATCCACCTGTGGAAGGAGCCGCAGTGGTTGAAGACGCCGTCCAGGATCACGCGGATGCCCCGCATGTGGGCCTCCCGCACCAGGTTGGCAAAGAGTCTGTCGCTGGCGTTCAGGTTGGCGGGATCAGTCACTCTGGCCCTATATTTGTCAGCCTTCGCGTTGTCCTTGGCATCCCTTGGCAGGATACCGTCGGCATCGTGCACGATTTTGCCAAAATGGGGGTCAATGTGGCTGTAATCCTCTGTGTCGTATTTGTGATTGGAGGGCGAAACAAAGATGGGATTTAGGTAAATCCCGTCGATGCCGAGTTTCTCGAGGTAGTCCAGCTTGTCCATGATGCCCTGCAGGTCGCCGCCGTAGTGCTCGCGGGTGTCGTCGGGCGCGGGCGGACAGTACCAGTCCTCGATCTTCTGCACCCGGCCGCCGTTGTAATAGTATTCGCCGGTCACGACGTCGTTGTCGGGGTCGCCGTTACAAAAGCGGTCTGTGAAAATCTGGTAGAGGACGGCGCCATTGGCCCAGTCGGGCGCCTGGAAGCGGGGCGCCGCATACCACCACCCGTGGGTGCGCAACTTTGAACCCTTTCCGGTAACGGCTCCGGTCTCGGTTCCGTTCTGATCCCCAGTCTCCGTTCCGTTCTCCATCCCGTTCTGCGTTCCGGTCTTCTTCTCCGTCTCTTCGAGCGTCTCACGCTTAGCAAAGGATATGAGGCCGGCTTTCGTACCATGCGCAAATACGGCCTTTTTCTCTTCCTCGACGTTCAGAATCTGCTCGATCGGTGCGGGCTGAATGCGCGCCCCGTCCGCGTCGAAGGCGCCGATGCGCTTGAATATGACTTCTTCACCGGTGTCAGCCAGGATCAGCCGGAAGGCATAGCGAATGGGCGTGCCGTCTGTGATGACTTCCGCCTCATAGAAGATAAAGCGGCCTTCTGCCATCTCGAGTTCCATGGGGATATCGCCGTTTTCCGTCATCAGATAGCATGCCCGAAGCTCGCCCGCTGCCGCGCGCAGCTGGATGCGAACCGCATATTGTTTGGCCCCTTCCTTTCTGGAAGATCCAATCGCGCTGATCTTCATAAATCGATCTGTCTGATCGGTGAATAGAGCCCTTACGTCCAGTGACCCTCGAAGCATAACTGCCTCCCTTGTTTGCGAGTGATTGATGGGCCAAAATACAGCGCACTGCGCAGGTGTCGGGTGTATTTGGCCTCTAATACAACAAAAAGCCCTGCCTGCTCCAGCGGATGGTCCGTCTGAAGCTGACAGGGCATAATTTCGGTTCCACGTAAAAAAGACAGCGCTTGGGGGACTGTCTTTTTTAGAGAAGGTATTCTTCTAAATGGGGTATAGCAAAAACTTATAATGTATTGGGGGTTACGTCATTATAGTAACAAATCTTCCCCTAGAGATAAATTCGCAGAACTCACAAAGTTCATAATTGCTCATTTTGTGAATTGTACATAATATACAATCCTGAAACGAGCAAGGCGAATCCCCACAAATATGAAATACTGCCCCTTGGAGGGGCAGTATTTTGACACGGTTATACCGTTAACCCCTCTCTATCACCCATTATGCGTCTGTCAGACGCTATGGCCGCCACTGCTTCTCCCCAATTACGCCGGCTCCCCAGCCGGTGTATGAAACAGTGCGTCAAACTCTTCGCCGGTGATCTTCTCTTTTTCCATAAGAAGCTCTGCCGACTTGTAGAGCACATCTTCATGTGCCATGATGATCTTCTTCGCTTCGTCATAGCACTCCGCTACGATTCTGCGCACTTCCTTGTCGATCTCGCCGCTGATGTATTCGCTGTGCTTGTTCTCGTGGCCGAGATCGTAGCCCAGGAACACGTCGTCGGTCTCCTGCTCATAATTGATCGTGCCGATCTTCTCCGACATGCCGTAGCGCATGACCATGTGCCTTGCGATGTTGGTCGCCTGGCGAATGTCCGCGGAAGCGCCTGTCGTGATGTCGTCCAGAACCAGTTCCTCGGCAATTCTGCCGCCCAGGCTCACCATGATCTCCTGCAGCATGCGGCCCTTGGTCATGTACATCTCGTCCTTCTCAGGCAGCGGCATGGTATAGCCGCCGGCGCCCATCCCCGTAGGAATGATGGAAATGGTGTACACACGTCCCACCTTGGGCAGCTCGTGGAAGAGAATGGCGTGTCCCGACTCGTGGAAGGCCGTGATGCGCTTCTCCTCGTCGGTGATGACATGGCTCTTCTTCTCTTTGCCGATGCCGACCTTGATGAAGGCCTCCTTGATATCGGCCTGCGTGATATAGCTGCGGTCCGCTCTCGCGGCGCCGATTGCTGCCTCGTTCATGAGGTTCTCGAGGTCCGCACCGGAGAAACCGGCCGTCGTGCGGGCGATTTCCGCAAGATCTACATCCTCGCTCAGAGGCTTCTCTTTGGAGTGCACCTTGAGGATGTCCTCTCTGCCCTTGACGTCGGGTCTGCCCACAGAAATCTTTCTGTCAAAGCGGCCCGGGCGCAGGATTGCGGGATCCAGCACGTCCACGCGGTTGGTAGCTGCCATCACGATGATGCCCTCATTGACGCCAAAACCGTCCATCTCCACAAGGAGCTGGTTCAGTGTCTGCTCTCTCTCATCATGAGAGCCGCCAAGTCCGGTCCCTCTTCGTCTTGCAACTGCATCGATTTCGTCGATGAAGACGATGCAGGGTGCGTTTTTCTTGGCTTCGTCAAACATATCCCTGACGCGGGATGCGCCGACGCCGACGAACATCTCGACGAAGTCGGAGCCGGAAATGCTGAAGAAGGGAACGCCGGCTTCGCCTGCAACGGCCTTGGCCAGCAATGTTTTGCCCGTGCCGGGGGCACCCTCGAGCAGAACGCCCTTGGGAATGCGCGCGCCGAGCCTTGTAAATTTGCCGGGGTCCCTCAGGAAGTCGATGATCTCCTCCAGGTCCTCCTTCTCCTCCTTGAGGCCCGCCACGTCGTTCAGCGTGACGCCGCTCTCGTTGGTCAGCCGCGCCTTACTCTTGCCAAAATTCATCATCTTGGCATTGGATCCGCCGCCGCCCATGTTCTGTGCGTTCATCAGATAGAAGAAGAAGAGGCACACCGCCACGATCAGGATCGTCGGAAGCACGCTGACCATAAACGTGTTCTCAGACGGTATATCCTTGATTGTCGGCTCTATGCCGTTTTCTCTGGTGATCCTCTCCACTTCCGCGATCTGGGTCGCGTAGAGGATCTTCCTCTCCTCGTCACTGCGTGTCACCACAGCGTAACCGGTGTCATTGTTGCGGTTGGGTGTGATCACCACATCCTGCACGTCGCCGCTTGCCAGATCTCTCTGAAAATCCTCCAGCTTGTACGCCGGCTGATTGGACGAAAAGGATCCTCTCAGCATGGGAGAAAACAGAAAGATGAACATCACAAGCAGCGCAATCGGAAGCAGCAGGTTGTGCATGGTTCTCGGGTTACGATTATTGTCCAAAATTCTACCTCAGTTTCTATTAAGATTCTTCAGAAAACTCCACCACGCCGATGAAAGGCAGGTCTCTGTATCTCTGGTCATAGTCCATGCCGTAGCCGACCACGAACTGGTCCGGAATGACGAATCCTGTGTAATCCACAGTCAGATCGCAGACGCGGCGCTCGGGCTTGTCGAGCAGGGTGCAGGTGCGGACGCTCCTACATCCTCTCTCCTTGAAGACGTCCTGCAGATAGTACAGGGTTCGACCGGAGTCGACGATATCCTCAACGATAATGACGTCGAGATCCTTGATCGGATCATCGAGATCCTTGCGGATTCTGACAATACCGCTGGACTTGGTGCCGCTTCCATAGCTGGACACGGTCATGAAATCCATGGATATCGGCACTGTGATGCGCTTCGCAAGCTCGCACATGAAGAAACATGCACCTTTCAAAATACAAACTAAATGTACTGTCTTTCCCTCGTAGTCCTTGGAGATCTTCTCTCCCAGCTCTCTGATTCTCTCATTGACCTGTTCTTCGCTGATTAGTTCTCTGATTGTCTCGCGCATAACATCCTCTCATTAGATTAGTATAATTTCCAGGATTCTCTTCGTATCAGGCGTAACCATATACGCAGCGCTGATCCGCCCTCCGGGCACCCACAGGATTTCATCCCCGCATGCGGGCATCACAATTTGGTCTCTCCATTGTGCCGGCACTTTCTGGTCGATCATATAGCGGGCGATGGACTTGGTCCGACCGCTCTCGTCAAGCGTAATATAGTCTCCCACACGTCTTGTCCTAAAACTTAGAAGCTCCCCTATTTTACCATAATCAAGCCATTTCGTACACTGCTTTCGGGGCACAGTCCCCATATCCCCGTCAAAATCGAAGACTCGGTATGTGTACGCTTCCGGGTGCGTGGGGAACAGCGCCTGATTATGAGCGGTCGGCTGGGGTGACTTCTGTGCAATCGGCTGGATTGGCTTCTGTGCGATCGGCTGGGCTGACTTCTGTGCGATTGGCTGGGCTGACTTCTGTGCGATTGGCTGGGCTGACTTCTGTGCGATTGGCTGGGCCGGCAGTCTCGCGAGGGCATTCACGCCGGGTTCAAAGAGCAAATTTTCATATTCTTTTCTCACGTGCACGCCACCGGCGACGTCCAGCTGTCCGTTTCCCTGCTTCCTGCATAGGTTTAAAACAGCTTGCACATGAATGTCATGCAAGTCCTTCTTCCTGCCGGCCGCCTCTGCAATCGCCGCATAGACCACGCGCCTCTGCAGAAGCGGAGGCTCTGCCAGAAGCGTTGGAATGTGAAGAGTGATTATCTTCTCCTCCACAAGGCGTCTTCCTGCATCGATTTGCACGGTTTTCCTTCCCACATCGCTCCGCACAAGACACCTTTGCAATGCACGTTCTGTCTCACCAGCCAGATACTGTTCTGCTTCTGCAACTTCTTCAGCCGCCCTTGCGATGTGCTCTTTTGCCCCTTCATTGATTGTCAGCAGAAGCGGCATCACTTGCTTTCGCAGAAGATTTCTCGCGTAGCGCACATCCTCGTTGGTTTCATCCTCTCTCCAAACAATGCCGCGCTCTTTCAAGAAATCTTCAATTTCTTCCCGGCTGCAGCACATGAGAGGCCGAATGATCCGTCCATTGACGGGCAGCATTCCTCGAAGTCCTGTCAGCCGGCTGCCCCGCACAAGATGAAAGAGCACTGTCTCCGCCTGGTCCTCGATGTGGTGCGCTACCGCAATGCGGCATTGGGTCTGTGAATTGGCTGCTTTAGCTTGTTTCCGGACCTCTGTATCCTGCCTTCGGGCTTCTGTATCTCCTTTCGCCGCTTCTGCATCCCACGCTACCGCTGCTTTTTCCAGCGCCTCATACCGCAAATGGCGCGCAGCTTCTTCTACCGACATTCCATTTTCTGCAGCATAGCGCGCTGCATCCACGCGTACCGCTTGAAAGGGAATTCCCGCTCTCTCGCAGAATTGTTTGACGTATTGAAGATCGCCCTCTGCGCTCTCCCGCAGGCCATGATGCACATGCAGGACGCGAACCATGAAATCAACTTGCTTTTCTTGTGGCGGCAGCTGCTGCATTTCCTTTTGCGCTTGCGCCTGCATTTGCTTCTGCAACTCCAGCAGGACCTGCAGCAAGCACATCGAATCCGCACCGCCTGAGACAGCGGCCAGAATGCGTTGTCCCGGTGCGATCATATGTTGGCTTTCCATGTACTGGTAGACCTTTGCGATCATGGCTCGCTGCTCCTTTCTGCGTGAATTGTATTGTTTGTCAACTGCAGCTCCTCCCCAAATCCACACATAGGAAAAAGCCGCCGCCACCCGGCGACAGCCTTTCATTCCGATGATGCTTCTTTGAAGATCACTTCTCCTTCATAGACGAGGCCCAGCTTTTCACGGGCAACTTCTTCGATGTACTCTCTCGTCTCGGTATATTTCCTATATTCCTCGATGTCCTCGGCCCGCTGCTCTTCCTTGACGATCTCCGACTGCAGTTCACTGATCCGCTCCCGGTTCTTGACGAGTCTCTGGTATAGTCCAAAGCAGGCGACCATGATCACAACAATCAGGATTCCGACGACTACCGCGGCGAGCCCCATGCTCAGTTTGTTCTGCTCATTTTGCTTGGCAGATTTCTCTAACGCCATTGGCTCCTCCTTTCCGCCGCTGTCAATAGACCAATCTACACTAATACTTGTATTTGCCCTCTCATCGTACCCCTTTATCTTGGCCCCCGTCAATGCGGCGCGCCAAGAGTTTAGAAAGAGTTCAGAATTGCCCCCTATGCGCCGCCCAGCGCTCGGTGCTCTGCGCCGCCGCCTGATCAGGCGTCCGCTTCACCACGAGCCGCCTCGGCGGTTTCCGCCGGCGCGGAACCATCCGCCTCCTGAGCCGGCAGATAGCGGAACAGGTCGCCGGCCGCCTCTTTGCGGACGTTGTCCTGGACTGCGAGGACCTCGACGCGGGTCTCCCGGTTGCCAAAGGAGATTCCGATCACGTCGCCGGGCTTTACTTCCGCGGACGCTCTTGCCACTCTGCCGTTGAGAGTGACACGCCCATTGTCGCAGGCCTCATTGGCGACTGTGCGTCTCTTGATCAGTCTTGAAATCTTCAGATATTTATCAAGTCTCATACCTTTCTCCCTCCACACAAGCACAACGAAATTGAAAGCCCGGAGCGTTCACTCCGGGCTGTTCGTTTCATACATTTAGTACTGCTTGAACACGAATTAGTTGATCGCGTCCTTCAGAGCCTTACCGGCCTTGAACTTGGGAGCCTTGGAAGCCTCAATGTTGAGGGGCTCACGTGTATGAGGGTTGATGCCGACTCTGGCTGCTCTCTCGCTGACTTCGAAAGTTCCGAAACCAACCAGCTGAACCTTCTCGCCCTTAGCCAGTTCTTCTGCTACTGTGTCTGTAAATGCCTTAAGCGCCTTCTCAGCGTCCTTCTTTGTAAGCTCAGCTTTATCAGCGATTGCTGCGATCATTTCAGTCTTATTCATTTTCATTTCCTCCTGCAAATTCGTAGAGGTTGCTATTCCTCTCTCTTTTTCTATTAAATTTATAATAGGTTTCTATACGTTTGTCAACAAGATGAATTCCTGCTGCACTGTATAATGTCCATTTATTGCACTGTCCGGTCCTTAGCGTCGGCAAATGGACCCATTCACACAAATGCTCCGCTACTGTGCAACAAATCGCCCAAGCAGATAGTCTTTGTCGTTGTGACTTGGCACATCGAGCACGTCATTCAGCATCCGTGCCAAAATATCGCCGACCTCTCTGCCCGGCCTCACGCCCATGCGCACGAGATCGGAGCCGTTGACGGCCAGATGCTTGAGGTTCAGGCAGTCTCCCCGGTCGATGATCTGCGCATAGAGGCGCTTCACTTCGTCCAGGATTTCCTGTTTGTCTTCCCTCTGGTACGTACTCTGGGCCAGAAGATCTGCCTGTTTGACTTCCAGAAAGAGCGGAAACAGGTCCTCGCCGATCTTCACGACCGCTTTGCGGACGGCCGGCGCCGTCAGGCGGATCTGCATATCATGGTAGCGGACCAGCTTGACGACCTTGCGGATCGTGTCGTTGTCATATTTGAGCCTTTTGAGGATGGCCTGCGCCATGGAGGCACTGACTTCCTGATGCCCATAGAAGTGGTCGATGCCCTGCTCGTCTGTTGTCAGGCATGCAGGCTTACCCACATCGTGGAGCAGCATTGTGAGCCGCAGGATCCTGTCATTTCGGATCAGCTCCATGCTCTTTAAAATGTGCTCGCCCACCGTATAACAGTGGTGCGGATTGTTTTGGCGCGTTTCCATGCACTGGTCGAATTCCGGCAGAAACATGGCTGTGATGCCCGCCTCATAGGCCGTGCGCAGAAGCGCCGGGTGATCCGACGTGATCGTCTTTTCCAATTCCACGCGGATGCGCTCCGCGCTGATCTTGCGCAGGTTGACTGCCAATTCTGACGCCGCGCGAAGTGTCTCGTCCTCGATCCGGTATCCCAGCTGGGCGCTGAACCGAATGGCCCGCAGAATCCGCAGTGCGTCCTCCGAAAAGCGCTGGACAGGGTCTCCGACTGCGCGAATGACGCCGTCCGCCAGATCCTTTTGCCCGCCGAACAGGTCCACCAGAACGCCCGGCTCTCTGTACGCCATAGCATTGATCGTGAAATCCCGCCTCTGCAGGTCCTCCCGAAGACTCGGCGTAAAAGTGACCGCCTTGGGATGCCGGCCGTCCTCGTAGACGCCGTCCACCCTGTATGTGGTCACTTCATAGCCTTTTCCACCTGCCAAAACAGTGACAGTGCCATGCTGCAGGCCTGTATCCACTGTTTTGACAAATATGCGTTTCACGTCCATAGGCAGTGCGGACGTTGTAATATCCCAGTCGTTGGGTTCTCTGCCCAAAAGCGCGTCGCGGACGCAACCGCCCACGATGTAGGCCTCGTACCCGGATTCCTGCAGCTTTGCAAGAATGGTACTCACTTGTTCGGGAATCCGGATCATTAGTATGCTCTGCCCCAATATACCATCTTGGTGGCAGGCTTGCCGCAGCAGACGCAAACGTCGCTCAGATGGTCCTGCTTGAAGGGGATGCAGCGGCTGGTGACAGAATAATCCTCTTTGATCTTCTCTTCGCACTCTCTGCTTCCGCACCACATGGCCTTGACGAAGCCCTTGGTCTCCTCGAACAGGCTCTCGAAGGTCTCCTTGTCGGGTGCTTCGAAGGTGTGCTCCTCGAGGTGCTTCTTGGCTCTGTCGTACATATCCTGCTGAATCTGGGGCAGCAGCTCTGCAATCTTTGCAGGCAGCTCATCGATGCTGCACGCGATCTTTTCGCGGGTGTCGCGGCGCACAACGACGCACTTGTTCTCGGCCAGATCTCTGGGACCGATCTCGACACGGAGCGGAATGCCTCTCATCTCCTGCTCAGCGAACTTGAATCCGGGGCTCTTGTCGGTCTCATCGACCTTGACGCGGAAGTTACTGAGCATATCCTTGATCTCTCTTGCCTTGTCCAGAACGCCGGCCTTCTTCTGCTGAATCGGAATGACCATGACCTGGGTGGGCGCAATCTTGGGAGGCAGCACGAGACCGGAATTGTCGCCGTGTACCATGATCAGTGCGCCGATAATTCTGGTGGAAAGTCCCCAGGATGTCTGGAACGCGTATTTGAGCTTGTTGTCTCTGTCCGTGAACTGGATGCCGTATGCCTTGGCAAAATCGTCGCCAAAATTGTGGCTGGTGCCGGACTGCAGGGCTCTGCCGTCGTGCATGAGCGCTTCGATGGTGTAGGTTGCGATCGCGCCTGCAAATTTCTCCTTGTCGGTCTTGCGGCCCTTGATGGTGGGAATCGCAAGGTCCTCTGCGCAGAAGTCCGCGTATACGTTCAGCATCAGCTCGGTTCTCTCAATTGCCTCTTCCATGGTGGCGTGGACCGTGTGTCCCTCCTGCCACATGAACTCTCTGGAGCGAAGGAAAGGTCTGGTCTCCTTCTCCCAGCGGACAACGCTGCACCACTGGTTGTAGTTCTTGGGAAGGTCTCTGTAGGACTGGACTTCATCCTTGTAGAAGTCACTGAAGAGGGTCTCGGACGTGGGACGCACGCAGATTCTCTCCTGCAGCTCTTCCTGGCCGCCGTGGGTGACCCACGCCACCTCGGGTGCGAAGCCGTTGACCAGGTCGCTCTCTTTGCTCAGCAGGTTCTCGGGGATCATCATGGGAAGATAGACGTTCTCTACGCCGACTGCCTTGAAGCGGGCGTCGAGGTGCTTCTGGACTGCTTCCCACAGTGCATAACCCGCGGGTTTGTAGACCATAAATCCCTTGATGTTGGAATAGGCGATCAGGCCCGCTTTAATGCACACGTCTGTATACCATTGTGTGAAATCCTCATCCATGGATGTGATCTCTGCTACCAGTTTCTTCTGTTCTGCCATTTGATGCAGCTCCTCTCTCGTTGTTTTGATCTGTGATTTATATTTTGACCCGGCTTACTGCCGGCCCATCAGCCGCTGAACGGGGGATCAGAAGCTGTCCGATGTCCCCTGTCTTCTCTCTCCGAGCTTTAGTCTGTTGATCGCGGAGAAGATCGCGCGCACGGAAGCTCTTGTGATGTTGGAGCTTACGCCGACGCCATAGGTGATCGTGCCGGACTCGTTGTCCATCAGGTGGATGTACGCAGCCGCCTGGGAATCCGAACCGGACTTGAGTGCGTGCTCCTCGTAGTCAAGGATGCGCACGTTAAAGCCGTACTTGATGGAAAGTCCACGCAGCACAGCGTCCAGAGGACCGTTTCCGACTGCCTCGACCTTCTCCATCTCGCCGTGGTCCGTGAACATGAGACGGACCTTGGTATCGAACTGGGCCTCGGCGTCGTTGCTCATATCCGTCACCTGCAGTTTTCTGAAGTGCAGGGGCTCGTTCTTGTACAGGTATTCCGAGCGGAATGCGTCCATGATCTGCTCCGGCGGGACTTCGCCCTGTCTCTCGGAGATACTCTGGACCACGTCCGCGAACTCTCTGTGCATGCCCTTGGGAAGCTTGAAACCGTAGTAGGTGCTCATGACGAAGGCGACGCCGCCCTTGCCCGACTGGGAATTGATGCGGACGACAGGCTCGTACACTCTGCCGATGTCCGAGGGATCGATGGGCAGGTAGGGAACCTCCCAGATCTTGGAATTTCTCGTCTTCATGGCCTGGATGCCCTTGTTGATGGCGTCCTGATGGGAACCCGAAAAGGCGGTAAATACGAGCTTGCCCGCATAAGGGTGGCGTTCGTCGACGCCCATCTTGGTGCACCTTTCGCACACATCAATGATCTCGCTGATATCCTCAAGATTCAGTTCCGGATCGATGCCCTGGGAGAACATGTTGTAAGCCACGGTCAAAACATCGACGTTACCGGTTCTCTCGCCGTTGCCAAGAAGGGTTCCTTCCACGCGCTGCGCGCCTGCCAGAAGGGCCAGCTCTGTCGCTGCGACGCCGCATCCCCTGTCATTGTGGGGGTGAACGCTGAGAATAATACTATCTCTGTCCTTGAAATGGCGGCTCATCCACTCGATCTGGTCGGCGTAGACGTTGGGCGTCGTCATTTCCACCGTGGAGGGAAGGTTAAAGATCATGGGCTCTTCCGGCGTGGGCTGCCATACGTCCTGCACAGCCGTGCAGATCTCGAGGGCAAAATCCAGCTCTGTGCCGGTGAAACTCTCGGGGGAATACTCAAAATAGATCTTTCCGGGGAACTTTTCCGCTCTCTCCTTGACCCACTTGGTGCCCTGGACGGCGATATCGATAATGGCCTGCTTGTCCTTGCCAAACACGACGTCTCTCTGCAGGGTCGACGTGGAGTTGTAAATGTGCACGACGGCCTGCTTGCAGCCCTTTATGGATTCAAAGGTCTTCTCGATCTGCTCCTCTCTGCACTGGGACAGAACCTGCACGATGACGTCGTCCGGGATCATATTCTTGTCGATCAGTTCCCGGAGAAAATCGTACTCCAGCTGGCTTGCCGCCGGGAATCCGATCTCGATCTGCTTAAAGCCAAGCTTAACCAGCAGACGGAACATCTCCATCTTCTCACTGACCACCATGGGGTCGATCAGTGCCTGATTTCCATCGCGAAGATCAACGCTTACCCATGTGGGTGCCTTCTCGATCTCCTTATTCGGCCACTCTCTCTCCGGATAATTCACCACAGGAGTTCTCTTGTATCTCTTGTAGCCACGCATAAGTGTTCCCCTTTCTATATTTGGGATCATGAGCCTGAAACGCAGGATCCACTATTTTCTATTCATCCTCGGTCGCGATGATCTCCACCGTCACCTTGACTGTTTCCGTCTCGCCTTCTGCCAGTTCAACGCCATCCACGATGTATTTTCTGAGGTCAAAGGTCTTGACCAGGTTGGCCGTTCTTCCGTTGACGTTCAGTTCCGAGGAGGGAATGTTGATCGCATCGATCGTCTCCAGTGTGGATTTCTTGCCGGCGATGGTGACCCTGCCCGGCTCCACGGAGGTCTCTCCGTTTAGTCTGAATCCGTCTCCGGGCACGCCGGACACGGCGATCTTGACGGGCACTTCCTTGAGCGCCAGTACTTCCACGCGCACCATGACCTTATCAATATTCAGCGTAAGGTTCTTGTCAATATCAATATCTCTTCCATCCTCGTCATAGAGGTGGATCTCTGCGTTGGTGGAAATGGATCTGTCCGAATCGGAGATATCGACAGATACGCCTGCACTCTTGACCTTTTCCACTTCCGACACCGGTCCCGTCACGCGCACCTGGTTCTGATCCAGCGTGACCTGACCGATCTGATAGCCATTGGCCGCATTACCGGACACCGTAGTCTCTATAGGAAAGGTCGCCTTGGATTCATCCTCGACGCTCAGTGACACATGGCGGATGGATCCGCTGATATTGGTGATGGAATCGCTGTACTTGTTGGTGGACAGCATAATCGGGACTGTATAATCCGGGTTCATGTCCTCCAGATCCGCCGTTGCAACGACATTGTCCGCCCCCAGTGCATCTACGATGGAGCGGGGTGCATTGATCGTGACGACCGGGATGGTGTCGCTGTCGTTCAGGACAATGAATATTTTGCCCTCCGACTTGACAGCCTCTGTGTGCAGGAGTTTGACAGGCACGTTGCTGACTGTCAGGACCGTCTCCGGATCCTGGTAGTTGGTCACGAACAGCCATAGAAATATGGCAACGATCAGAGAAACGATCTTGAGTCCCCAGTTATTAAAGAGTCTTTGGATCAGGCCCGTTATCTTTTTCTTTGCCCCTTCTAGAGAGAAGCCTTGCATGTTTCTCCTCCTGGATTTCCTTGTTCTGCACTGTTACGAGCATTTCTCTTAGATACTCCTCACTGACGCCCTGGGTCAGGGATCCGCGATAAGCAAGGCTGATACCGCCTGTCTCCTCCGACACGATGATGGTCAGAGAATCCGTTACCTCGGATATACCGACGGCCGCCCTGTGTCTTGTGCCCAGATTCTTGTCCATACGGTTCTCGGACAGAGGCAGATAGCAGGTGGCGGCAACTACACGGTTCTTGCGGATGATCACGGCGCCGTCATGTAAAGGCGTATTCTTTTCAAATATATTGATCAGAAGCTGGCTCGTCACCAGCGCGTCCATATCAATTCCTGTACGGGCATATTCATGGAGCGGCGTGGTCTGCTCGATCACGATCAGGGCTCCTGTGCGGACTCTGGACATCTGCATGGTCGCACGGATGATTTCCGTGATGGTCTGATCGGAGAAACGTCCCTCCGGCGTCCTCTGATTGTCCAAATTAAATAAAGAACTGAGGATGTTGGTCTGCCCCAGTTCTTCCATCGCACTGCGCAGCTCCGGCTGTAAGAGGATCACGATGGCCGTGACGGCCAGCCCCGTGACATGCTGCACGATCCACAGGATCGTACTCATGTTAAAGAGTGCGGCCAGCGCCACAAACGCGCCAACGACAAGTAGTCCCTTGAGCAGGGACCACGCACGGGTATTCTTGATCCACAGCAGAATATGATAGATCAGAAATGTGAGGATCAGGATCTCCACAATATCTGTCCAGCGCAAATTCGGCATATTTATTTGGTTCAGATAGTTCTGAAGAATGGTTAAAAAACGCTGCATCTTCTATATCTTCCGTCCTGTCTGTAATGCCCTTTCCGCTTCGGCGGGCGCGCCGGTCTTTTATTCGTTCGACTCCGCGCTGCCGGCGGTCACCTTGCGGCTGACCTGCTCGCGAAAATCCGCCCCGCTGTTCTCGGAAGTGCTGATTGTCTTGACAATGCGAAGAGAATCCGAAACGGTAACCTTCGGAACCGCCTTCACATAATAATAGTAATCGTCGTCTTCAAACTGGACATTCTCAATCCTTGTGTAGTCCACCATAAAGCAGAAGAACTCAACCAGCAGCTCTATGATCAAAGAGAGGAATACTCCCATAAAGACCTTGGCCAGATCGATATTGGTATCGAACTGCATATCGCCGAACAGCAGCACGAACAGCTCCACGACGTTGCCGGCGATGATCGCGATCGTCCAGGAATGCGCCGTTTCGACACGGCGGATGAAATAGACGACGATTGCGGCTGTAGCAAAGGCCGCCGCTATGATCCACATAGCCTTATTCTGCATCAGCGCATCGACGATGTTGCGGAAGTTGTCGACCGTTGCCGGGCCGATCTCGCTGTTGCCGAGCACCGCTTTGTTCTGCTCCACGTAGGACAGATACTTGGTAATGACGACGCCAAATCCCACGCCGACAGCGCAGCCGGGTGCGAACAGAAGGCCCGCCACGACCGGAACCGCGTACTCCACGCGCGCCACAAAGGCCAGCGGCAGCAGAAGCAGCATCACGGTATCCTTGGGTGAAAAGCGGAAATACAGAAGCAGCATCAGCATGAAAATGACGCCTGCCACGATCATGGTCTCCAAAGAGAGTGTGTACAGGTGCGCCAGCACCAGAAGGACCATGATGCCCGCTGTGAAGTTCATGGGCAGCAGTGTGCAGACCAGCGCGATGATCACGCCTAGGAGCTTGTTGGTCAGTCCCGCGTTAAATCCAATGTGCTGATTGATGGTCAGGATCAGCAGGAACGCCACCGCGAACTTGAACGCAGGTGCGATGATGTACTCGTACTTGCCGTACGCTTCAATGATTTTCTTTCTTATTTCAAAAACGGTTGTCAGCATGTTTGTCTTCCTTTTCGTAGCTTTCTTTGAGGTGCTCCAGCCTTCTTCTGTACCGGTCGAGTCTTCCGCGCGTCGCGTTAAATCTCCATCGGTAGACGAAGAAGGAAACAGCCAGGAAAAATACCATAAAGGCCGCGTAGATCGTGAGGGCCGTCTCGATCAGTCCCCCGACCTGGTTCTCAAATACCTGGATCAGCAATGTGTCGTAGTGATAACAGCAGTATACGAACACAACTAAAAGGCAGGCTATCGTACCACTTACGAAAGATCCTACCATATGCCCCACGATATAGTCATTTTTAAAGTAACCGTTCATCTTGTCGTCCGCAATGCCCTGTCCTTCCTCGTAAATGGCGAGTCTGGTCATGGTGCGGACCCTGTCCTTATTGATCATAAAGTGTTCTCTCCGATCGCGAGCGTCAAAAAATTGACCTCTTTCGCGCCTGCTTCCAGCAGGGCCCCACTGCATGCATCGATGGTTGCACCTGTGGTGTATATGTCATCTATGAGCATAATCGACTTTAATCTTACACCATTTCCATATACATGGAAAGCTTTTTTCAAATTATTTTGGCGCTCTAAAGCGCTCATGCGTCGCATCGCTTTCGTGTCTTTGGTGCGCACAAGAAGGTCCTCCCGCACCGGAATTTGCGCGCTTTCCGCGACTTTTCGGGCCAGAAGCGCCGCCTGGTTATAGCCCCTTTTGCGCATTCTGTCCGCTGAACAGGGCACCGGGATCAGCATGTCAGGCCGGTGTTCCGGCCCCAGTTCCTGCAGGAACCGGTCCAGCGTCCGGGCCATTTCCCGGCCGTAAAAGTCCGCGTATTCCCTTCGTCCGTCGTACTTGAAACGGTACAGGGAGCCCGAAACACTCCTGTACAGAAATGACGCGGCTCCCCTGTCATACAAATGCCGTATTTTCCTGCAGTCGGCGCAGTATTCCTCCTCCGGGCTGACCGGCTTTCCGCACTTGCAGCAAACACATTCGCCAACCGGATGCGGCACCTTTTCACATTCGCGGCAGATCAGCGCCCCGAAGGGCTTCACCGGCCTGTCACAGACCGGGCATCTCCTTGGAAAAAGAAGGTCCAGCACCGGCGTCGGTGACGCCATATATTTCATGGATTCTCTCCTTCAGACCTGTATATCGTCTGTTCTCCCGCACATTGGCGACCATGTTGGCGACGGCCTGCCTGCTGCCCAGAATGACGACACAGTCCCTCGCGCGGGTCACCGCTGTGTAGAGAAGGTTTCTGTTAAAGAGTCCCGACGGGCCGCTCAGGAGCGGCAGGATGACCGCCGGATACTCCGACCCCTGGGACTTGTGGACCGTCACCGCGTAGGCCGGCTCCAGGTCGTCCAACTCCGAAAACGGATATTCCACCATCTTCTCTTCGTCAAAACATACCGTCACGATCTCCGCATCGGTATCAATCTCTGTGATCACGCCCGCGTCTCCGTTGAAGACGCCGGTTCCGCTGTCCACCTTGAGCCCGTAGTTGCCCCGGATCACCCACTCGATCTGATAATTGTTGCGGGTCTGCATGACCTTGTCACCCTCCCGGAAGATGACGTCCTGCCTCTGCACCTCTCTCTTGCCCTTGGCGGGCGGATTGAGGACGCTCTGCAGCACCTCGTTGAGGCGGCTGACGCCGAGCGGCCCCTTGCGCATGGGCGTGAGGACCTGGATCTCTCCCGTCTCGCAGTGGAGATAGCCCGGCAGCCTGTCCCGCATCAGTTCCACGGTGTGCTTGTAGATCACGGGCGCGTTGTCCCTCTCCAGGAAGAAGAAATCCCGGCTCTTGTTGCCCATTTCCGGCACTTCCCCGTTCAGGATCCTATGCGCGTTCGTGACAATATCGCTCTCCAGCGCCTGCCGGAAGATCTTCCGGAGCATCACAGTCCTGAATACGCCCGATGCGATCAGGTCCTGCAGTACTCTGCCCGGTCCCACGCTCGGCAGCTGGTTGACGTCTCCCACCAGGATCAGTCTGGTGCCGGGCATAACGGCCTTTAAGAACGAACAGAACAGGTGCATATCCACCATAGACATCTCGTCGATGATGATGGCGTCGGCTTCCAGCGGATTGTCGGATCCTTTTTCAAAATAGGAAAAGGAGATGCCCGCATTCCTGTCGCTGTCATCGGCCGCGGCAAAGGCGTCCTCCGTGTCATCGCGCACCGCGCGCACGCCCAGAAGGCGATGGATGGTCATGGCCTCATAGCCCGTCGCCTCGGTCATTCGCTTGGCGGCCCGCCCTGTGGGCGCCGCCAGCAATACTTCCAGGTTCTCACTCCGCAAATAGCGGATGATGGTATTGATCGTCGTGGTCTTGCCCGTGCCGGGGCCGCCCGATACGATCAGGATCGCGTGCTCTGCCGCCATGAGAACGGCCTCCCTCTGCAGGGGATCCAGTTCCAAATTCTCCTCTTTTTCCAGTTCCTGCAGCACTTCCTCCGGGTCGCGGCCGCCCATGCGGACCGGCTCCGCCTCGATCTCGCGCAGCATGCGGGCGATCTGCTGCTCTTCCCGCCAAGCGGCGTTGGAGTAGACCTGGATCTCGTCGCCTTTTCGGCGTATTTTGACCCGTCTCTCCACGGCCAGATTGTCCATTTGGATCTCTAATAGTTCTTCCGGCACCTGGAGAAGCTGGGCCGCCCGCGCAAGCAGGACCTGCCTCGGCAGATAGCTGCTGCCCTCCGCCAGCGACGAGGACAGGGAGTATAGGATGCCGCTCCGAATGCGGAACTCGGACTGGGAACTGATGCCGGCCTTCTCCGCGATCTCGTCCGCCGTGGCAAAGCCGATACCGGTAATGTCCTCTGCCAGCTGGTAAGGATTCTCCTTGAGCACCATGTACATGCGCTCGCCGTAAGTCTTCCAGATCTTGAGGGCCACACGATTGGTGACGCCGTACTGCTGCAGGAAGAGCATGGCGTCCCGCAGATCCCGCTTTTCCGCCATAAACGCGGCGATCTCCCGGGCCTTGCGCTCGCTGATTCCCTTCACTTCCGCCAGCCGCTCGGGCTCCTCGTCCATGATCCGGAGAGTCTCATTGCCAAATTTCTTGACAATTCTGGCCGCCAGCGCCTGGCCGATGCCCTTGACCGCACCCGAAGACAGGTAGCGCAGCATGGCCTGGGCGTTCTCCGGTGGGATCACGCGGTAGGTGTCCACCTTGAACTGCTCGCCGTAGACGGCGTGCTGCACGACTTCGCCGGCCACGATGCAGCTCTCGCCCTCGCTGATGGCAGGCGGAAAGCCGGTGCAGGTCAGGACGCCGTCCTCCCCGTGCACCTCAAATACGGTATATGTATTCTCTTCATTTCTGTAAATGATATGTTCTACATATCCCTTGAATTCTTGCATGCTACTCATTACTTCCGGGGCGCTCCATGCAGCGTCTGTTATCTGCCTCTGCGCGCCTTGTCCCTTTCCAGCATCTTGTGGATGTAATAGCCCGTGTAGGAGGAATGGATCTTGGCCACCTCTTCCGGCGTGCCGCTCGCGACCACTGTGCCGCCGCCGTCGCCGCCCTCCGGGCCCATGTCGATGATGTAGTCCGCTGTCTTGATCACATCGAGGTTGTGCTCGATCACGACAACGGTGTTGCCGCCCTCCACCAGCTGATGGAGGATCGCGTTGAGCTTGGCGACGTCCTCGAAGTGGAGGCCTGTCGTCGGCTCGTCCAGAATATAGATGGTCTTGCCCGTGCTCTTTCTCGAGAGCTCCGTCGCAAGCTTGATTCTCTGCGCTTCGCCGCCCGAGAGCTCTGTAGAGGGCTGCCCGAGCTTGACATAGCCAAGTCCCACGTCATACAGCGTCTGGATCTTGCGCCGGATCGAGGGCACATTCTCAAAGAAAGTGACTGCCTCTTCCACCGTCATATCCAGCACGTCGTAGATATTCTTGCCTTTGTAGCGCACTTCCAGGGTCTCCCTGTTGTAGCGCTTGCCGTGGCAGACCTCGCAGGGAACGTAGACGTCGGGCAGGAAGTGCATCTCGATCTTGAGAATACCGTCTCCGCCGCATGCCTCGCAGCGGCCGCCCTTGACGTTAAAGGAGAAGCGGCCCTTGCTGTATCCCTTGGCCTTGGCGTCCGATGTGGCCGCGAACAGTGTGCGGATCATGTCAAAAACGCCCGTATAGGTAGCCGGATTGGAGCGGGGCGTTCTGCCGATCGGTGACTGGTCGATGGCGATGACCTTGTCCAGGTTCTCCAGACCGTCGATGCCGTCGTGGTCTCCGGCTATGGTTCTGGCGCGGTTCAGACTTTTGGCCAGGTGTTTGTAAAGGATCTCGTTGACAAGAGAGCTCTTGCCGGAGCCCGATACGCCCGTCACGACCGTCATGATGCCCAGCGGGATCTCGACGTCGATATTGCGCAGGTTGTTGACGCGGGCGCCGCGCACCTTGATCCATCCTGTGGGTGCCTTGCGCTCGTCCGGCACGGGAATCGACTTGGCACCGCTCAGGTACTGGCCGGTAATGGAATCGGGGTTGGCCATGATCTCCTCGGCCGTGCCCGTTGCCACGACTTGGCCGCCGTGGGAGCCGGCGCCGGGACCGATGTCGACAATATAGTCGGCCGCCATCATGGTGTCCTCATCGTGTTCCACGACAATGACCGTATTCCACAGGTCGCGCAGGTTCTTGAGGGTCCGCAGGAGCTTGTCGTTGTCCCTCTGGTGGAGGCCGATGCTGGGCTCATCCAGAATGTAGCAGACGCCGACAAGACCGGAGCCGATCTGGGTCGCCAGGCGGATTCGCTGGGCTTCGCCGCCCGAGAGGGTTGCCGTCGCGCGGGCCAGGGTCAGATAATCCAGGCCGACGTCGACCAGGAAGCTGACGCGGGCGCGGATCTCCTTGAGCACCTGGTGGCCGATCTTCTGCTGGGTCTCGGTCAGCTGCAGTTCTTCCAGGAAGTCCTTGAGGGCCTTGATGGAAAGGCAGGTCATATCGTGAATGTCGATGCCGCCGACGGTGACCGCCAGCGACTCCTTGCGAAGTCTCTTTCCCTTGCAGACCTTGCACGGCTCGATACGCATAAATGTCTCATATTCCGCCTTCGTGGCTTCCGAACCTGTCTCGCGATAGCGCCGCTCGGTGTTGCGGATGAGGCCCTCGAAGGCAATGGGATACACGCCCTTGCCCCTCTGTCCCTCATAGTAGACGTCGACACTCTTTTCTGTTCCGTACATGAGGATCTTGCGGATATCCTCCGGCAGGTCCTTGTAGGGAGTATCCAGACTGAAGCCGAATTCCTTGGCCATGGCCACCAGGATCGCGTTGGCAAAGCTTCCCTTGTTCATGCAGGACTGCCAGCCCAGGACCGCGATCGCACCATCATTGATGGATCTGGTATCGTCCGGAATGATCAGCTCAGGCGCAAATTCCATGCTGTAGCCAAGTCCCGCGCAGTTGGGGCAGGCGCCGAACGGATTGTTGAAGGAGAAGCTCCTGGGCTCGATCTCAGGCACACTGATGCCGCAGTCCGGGCAGGCAAAACTCTGCGAGAACTGCATCATCTCTCCGCCCACGACGTCGACCTGCAATAAGCCGTCCGCCAGCTGCAGCGCGTTTTCCACAGAGTCCGTGAGTCTCCTCTGGATGTCCTCCTTGATGACCAGTCTGTCGATCACGATCTCGATGTTGTGCTTGATATTCTTCTCCAGCTTGATGTCTTCGTTCACATCATAGAGATTGCCGTCGATGCGAAGGCGCACGTAACCGGCCCTTCTGGCCCTGTCGATGACCTTCTGGTGCTCGCCCTTGCGGCCGCGCACAACGGGCGCCAGGATCTGGATCCTGGTGCGCTCCGGCAGCTCCATAATGCGGTCCACCATCTGGTCGACGGTCTGTCTGGCGATCTCCCTGCCGCAGTTGGGGCAATGGGGGATGCCGATCCTCGCATAGAGAAGGCGGAAATAGTCGTAGATCTCCGTCACGGTGCCAACGGTCGACCTGGGATTTCGGTTGGTGGATTTCTGGTCGATGGAGATCGCGGGCGAAAGTCCCTCAATCTTCTCCACGTCCGGCTTCTCCATCTGGCCCAGGAACTGCCTCGCGTAGGAGGACAGCGACTCCATATATCGCCTCTGGCCCTCTGCGTAAATGGTGTCAAAAGCCAGCGACGACTTGCCCGATCCCGAAAGTCCCGTCAGAACGACCAGCTCGTTTCTCGGGATCTCCAATGTGAGGTTCTTGAGGTTGTGCTCATTGGCGCCCCGAATGCGGATGCAGTCTTCCTTGTTGATGATGCTGCGCCTTCCCGCATCCTTTTCTCTCTGTATGCCGGCCAGCCTCTCGCCCTCTTCCAAGGCGGGCCAGTAGTCCGGCTTCTTCATCTTTACTGCCATATTCTACCTGTTATTTCTATCTATTATTTCTACCTGTTATTTCTATCTAGTATTTCGATCTGAAACTTGTCGTATCTCTTGTCTTCGTGTGACCATGCATTATTTTGACGCCACTGTGCCGCGCCTCGCCGCGCGCATCACTTGCCGCCGCTCAGCTCCAGCTCATGCTTCTTGAGCTCCAGCATGCGGTCACGCAGCTCTGCGGCCGCCTCGAAATTGAGGTCCGCCGCCGCCTTGCGCATCTTCTTCTCCACGTCTGCGATGAGCTTTCGCAGTTCTCCCAGATTCATGGACTCGGGGTCCTTCTCGAAAGCCGCCTGCTCCTTGGTGATCTCCTTGGAAATCGAGATCAGGTCGCGCACGGCCTTGCGGATGGTCTGCGGCGTGATCCCGTGCTCCTCGTTGTACTGCATCTGGACTTTCCGGCGGCGCTCGGTCTCGTCGATGGCCTTCTTCATGGAATCGGTCATATTGTCCGCGTACATGATCACGTGTCCGTCCGCATTTCGCGCGGCGCGGCCGATGGTCTGGACCAGCGAGGTCTCGGAGCGGAGGAAGCCCTCCTTGTCGGCGTCCAGAATGACGACCAGCGCAATCTCGGGGATATCCAGTCCCTCTCGGAGGAGGTTGATGCCGACCAGCACGTCGAATACGTCCAGTCGCATATCGCGGATGATCTGCGAGCGCTCCAACGTATCGATATCACTGTGCAGGTATTTGACACGGATGCCGGCGCCGGCAAGATAATCGGTCAGATCCTCCGCCATCTTCTTGGTCAACGTCGTGACAAGGACCTTGTTGCCGTCCTTGACGGTTGCGCGGATTTCTCCGATCAGGTCGTCGATCTGCCCGTGCACAGGGCGCACGTCGATCTTGGGATCCAGAAGTCCCGTCGGGCGGATGATCTGCTCGGCCCTAAGCAGCTCGTGCGCTTCCTCGTAGGGACCCGGCGTCGCGCTCACGAAGAGCATCTGGTCGATGTGTCCCTCAAATTCCTCGAAATTCAACGGCCTGTTGTCCAGCGCCGACGGCAGGCGGAAGCCATATTCCACCAGGGTCGTCTTGCGGGACCGGTCGCCGTGGTACATGGCGCCGATCTGGGGAATGGTCATATGGGACTCGTCCACAATGATCAGGAGATCGTCCGGGAAGAAGTCCATCAGGGTCAGCGGGGGCTCCCCCGGCTTGCCAAAATTCAGATGCCTGGAATAGTTCTCAATTCCGCTGCAAAAGCCCGTCTCGCGCATCATCTCGATGTCAAAATTGGTGCGCTCCGAGATTCTCTGGGCCTCGATCAGCTTGTCCTTGGACTTAAAGAACTTGACCTGCTCGCGCATCTCGGCCTCAATATTTTCACACGCCCGATTGATCTTCTCCTGCGGGACGACGTAGTGGGAGGCCGGCCAGATCATGACGTGGGTCAGCTCGGCGTGCACGTGGCCTGTCAGCTGCTCCACTTCGCAGATCCGATCGATCTCGTCGCCGAACCACTCGACGCGGATCAGGTGGTCGCCGCCCTGGGCCGGGTATATTTCGACTGTGTCCCCTCTCACCCGGAAGTTGCAGCGCTCCAGTGAAAGGTCGTTTCTTGTATACTGGATCGCGATCAGCTCCTTGATCACCTCGTCGCGGTCCTTCTCCATGCCGGGCCTCAGGGAAATGGACATGCCCTTGAATTCGTCGGGGCTGCCCAGACCGTAAATGCAGGACACGCTGGCCACGACGACGACGTCGCGCCGCTCCGCCAAAGAGGCGGTTGCCGAGAGCCTTAGCTTGTCGATCTCGTCGTTGATCATGGAATCCTTGGCAATATAAGTGTCGCTGGAGGGAATATAGGCCTCCGGCTGATAATAGTCGTAATAGGATACGAAGTATTCCACCGCGTTCTCGGGGAAGAATTCCTTCATCTCGCCGTAAAGCTGTCCCGCCAGGGTCTTATTATGAGAAATGATCAGGGTCGGCCGGTTGAGCGCCTGAATGATATTGGCCATGGTGAAGGTCTTGCCGGATCCAGTGACGCCCAGCAGGGTCTGAAACTGATTGCCCTCCTTGAATCCGTCGACCAGTTCCTTGATGGCCTGGGGCTGATCGCCCGTCGGCTGGTATTCAGAATGAAGCACAAAATGGTCCATACATGTGTCCTCTCTTGGGCAGCGATGTGTCGCGTGACAGCCTCCCGATGAGGCTATTAACAGAGTATAGCACATGATTTTTAATAAGAACAGACAATTTTTAGAACGAATGTTCTTGAATCTGAGAGCCTGTTTTCAGTGACGTAAAAAGCCCGGGGGCACGCCCCGGGCTTTTCTACTATTCACAAAACAGGCGCGCACTCAGCGTTTGCCGCCTCTGGGGCCGCCGCCAGGGCCGCCAGACGGCCTGCCAGGACCACCAGGTCTGCCAGGTCCACCGGGACCATGGCCGCCGGGTCCTCCCGAACCCGGATTTCCACCCTGCTTGATCTTGTTGCGGGTCTCCATTGTGCGGACAAACCGATCCGCCTGCGCCCGCAGCCGCAGGCTCCCCTCATCGGCGACATAGCCGCCCGCCGAGTGGCTCTTTGCGACCGGTTTCATACTGCTGTTCATCACGGCCCCTGTGATCGCCGCCGCGATGAAGGCCACCGCGCCGCTGATCAGCATACTGTCGCCCTGCTGCTTGAGTATCAGGAAGTGAAGGATCGCGAACACAGCCGCAAATACGCCGATTACCCAGGCCGCCAGTTTGGGTTTTGACACCGGTAAGTCTCCGATCATCTTGCCGCTCTGTCCGTTCATGGCGAACAGATAGGTCTGCCCCTGCCAGTTGGAGCTGAGCATCCAGACCGGCAACATGCCATACTCAGTCTTCTCGGGCGTTGTCTTCTCGTGATGATTCCGCACAGACACAGAATTGTAGCCCTTCACTGTGTTTTGCAGCGCCGACCGGAAGGTGTTGGTCGCGCGCTCGGTCGCCCTGCCGCGGCTCTCCTCCTTGGAGACGTCGTATTTGTTGGCCAGGTAGCCGGGCATATACTCCATGCCGAAGGGCCGCAGTTCCTTGTAGTCGAACGGCTCGATGGAATCCATCAAGTCGTCCGGCATCTTTGTGGAGGCGTCCACCGGTATTTTGTCAAAGTGCATGCTGCCCTCTCTATGTACGTCAAAAAACTCCGTGCGGACAATTTCCTCATCGCCGGCTCGTCTCCGCTCCTCCTTGCGGGCCTCGTAGTCCGCGGCGCCGTCCACCTTGCCGGAGAACATCCAGAATGGCACATAGACGCCCTTGATCTCCTCAATGTGGTTATCGGAGGCAAAAGATCGAGGCAGCAGCTTTCTGCCTTTGTAATACTCCTTGAACGCCTGGATCGCCTGCTGCTTGTCTACCTTGAACGGGATCAGATAATCCGGCCTGTCCACGCCCGCGAATTTGCTCGGGATCACGGTGGGATTGCCGCAGTAGGGGCAGCTGGTCGCCGCCGTCGTATCGTCGCAGATCAGCTCTGCGCCGCAGCTGGTGCAGTTGTAGGCGCGCATGTGGGCCGCATCGCTCCCCCAGCCGCCGTTCGCTGCTGCTTCCGCGGACATGCCGGCAGCCGCTGCTTCCGCCGCTGCCTTTTCTTCCGCGGCGGCCGCTTTCTTCTGCGCTTCCTGGTCGCTTTTCACAGCGCTCTCGTTCTGTTTCTTGTAGAGCGCCTCGATTTCCTCGGTGGAATAGGTGCTGCCGCAGTAGTCGCACTGGAGCTTGCCGATCTTGCCATCATAGTGAAGGGGGCCCGTACAGGCCGGGCACTGATAAACGGTGATCTTTTCTGCCATAGTCTACCTCCATAAAAAGCGGGCGCGCAGCCACACGCTGCGCGCCCACTCTATTGCTTCCTTCCATCAGGGTCTGGGGCTTCCGCACTCGCCGCAGAACTTGCCGCTATTGCCGTCATGTCCGCACTTGGGGCATTTCCACTTGCCGTCTTCGGCAGGCTTGGGGCTTCCACACTCGCTGCAGAACTTGCCGTTATTGCCTTCGTGTCCGCACTGCGGGCATTTCCAGCCATCGGCCGGCTTGGGTGTGCCGCACTCGCCGCAGAACTTGCCGACGTTGCCTTCTGCGCCGCACTTAGGGCACTTCCAGCCGCCTGCGGGCTGCATCTTGGCTGCCTTGGCCGCCTTCTGCTGCTCTGCCATTGCGAACAGGGACGCCGCATCGGTTCCGCCGCCTGCTGCCTGCTGTGCCATACCCATGCCGAAGAATCCCATCGCTGCGCCATTGGGGTTCTTGGCTGCGTCCATCATAGCCTGCGCCTCTGCGTTGACCTTCATGGCGCCTGCCATGCCTGCATTCTGGAATACAGCGGTCTTCTGCAGATCCTTGATCATCTTCTCGTCTTCTTCGGATGCCTTGAGACTGCTGATGCCGAATGCGGAGATGACGATACCGTACTTGTCAGCCCATCTGTCAGACAGCACTTCATTGAGGGCCTTGGCCATATCTTCTGTATGATTGACAACCGCGCTGTAGCGGATGCCCATATCGGAGATCTTGCCGAACGCGGGCTGCAGAGCGGTCAGAAGCTCTGTGCGCAGCTGGTTCTCGATGCGGTCCTTGGTGTAGTCACTGTTGACGTTGCCGCAGATGTTCTTGTAGAACAGGATCGGATCACTGAGTCGATAGGAATACTCACCGAAGCAGCGGATGGAGATATCGACGTCCAGGCCGATATTGTTGTCCACAACACGGAAGGGAACCGGATTGGCCGTTCCATACTTGTTGCCGATGATATCCTTGGTGTTAAAATAGTAAATTCTCTGATCATGCGCTGTCACGCCACCATAGGAGAAACGAGCCTTGAACTGCTCGAAGCTCTTCGCGATGCCCTCGCCGAGGCCGCCGGAGAATACGCTGGGCTCTGTGGAGGTATCATACGTATATGCGCCGGGCTGCGCGCAAATGTCAACAATCGCGCCCTGGTCAACGATGATCATACACTGGCCTTCATTGACAACGATTGTGGAACCATTTGTGATTACGTTGTCACTTCCGCCTCTGTTGAGAAGACCCGACTTGCCGTTATTCTTCTGTCCCTTTCTGACAAGTACGTTCGTGTCCATCTCTGAGCAGTAAAAATACTCTTTCCACTGATCGCCAAGAATCGATGACAGGGAAGCGCCTGCCGCTGTGATAAGTCCCATAGTTTACCTCCTTACTAATTTTACATCTGACTGCGCACGACCAGATACTCATCGCCGTTTCGATAATAGGGGCACTGCGTGTGCCTGTCGGACAGAAACCGGATGTACTCGTCTTCATCCATGTCGATGTCACACACATATTCCCCGTAGTCCTCGTCGTAGCCGCAATAAGCACAGGTGTCACAGTTGTTTGCCATAATAATTCGTCTTTACTCCCTCATTCACAAAGTTTCCTTTGTATCATCATTCTAACATAATACACGTGAAACCAGTTACAAATATTACAGTCTGCCATGCATTTTTACACAATTTCAGTTCTGCCCGTTCATCTTCTCCGTGAGGACCTCGATTGCCTTGTCCAGCTGCGTATCGGTCCTGTCCTCCAGATACTTGTCCGCATCCAGTGCCACTTCGATGTCCGGCTCGATACCCTTCAAATGAATGTCGTTGCCGTTTCTAGTGTAGTAATTGGCGATGGTCAGTTTGATGGCGGATCCGTCGTCCAGCGGTGCGACCGTCTGCACGATGCCCTTGCCAAACGTCTTTTGTCCGACCAGCGTGCCGATACCGGCGTCCTTAATGGCGCCCGAGAGGATCTCCGCCGCGCTGGCGCTGTACTCGTTCACAAGGACCACGAGCGGCAGGTCAAAATCGGCCCCCTTGCAAGGGTATTCCGTTCTCTCGCCGTTCTTGTCCTCCATATAAAAGACCAGGCCTTCCGGCAGGATCTGCTCCGCGATCTCGCAGACCGTGGTGACATTGCCGCCCGGGTTGCTGCGCAGGTCAAGGATGAGGCCCTTCATGCCCTGCGCCCTGAGAGAGGCCATATTCTCCTCGAACTGGGCTGTCGTCACATCGTCAAACTCTGTGATCTGCAGATAGCCGATGCCGTTTTCCTTCATCTCGCTGTCGACGGTCGGCGTCGTCACCTTGGCTCTCGTGATCTCCATGTCGATGCTCTCGCCGTTTCGGATCAGCGTGATCTGCACCTTGGTACCCTCATCGCCCTTGATATAAGAGACCACTTCCTCCAGTTCGAGTCCGTTCATCTCCTTGCCGCCCACGCTGTAAATGATGTCGCCTTCCATGAGGCCCGCCGCTTCCGCAGGCGAATTCTTGATGACGCCCGAGATCACACAGGCGCCGGTCTCGACGTCCTTACTCACATAGGCACCGATGCCAAAATAGACCCCTTCCGTCTGTTGCTGCAGCGACTGGTATTCTTCCGGCGTGAAGTAGCAGGAATAGACGTCTCCCAACGAATTCAGAAGGCCCTTGTACATGCCGTCCTGCATGTCCGCCTTGGAAACTTCATCCGACTTGTAATAATAATAGTCGATATACTGCTCCAGGAGTTTGAGCTTGTTGACTGCCGCCTCGTCCACAGCGTTATTGCCCGCGCTGCCCGAAGAGAGAACGGGTGCAAGTCCGGCTGCGCTGCCGCCCCGCAGCGCAAAAAAGATTCCGACAGCGATGACCGCGATCAGGAATCCCACCAACAGACCCGGCAGGAATCCGCTTCTTCTGCGTCTTGGCTCCTCGCCGCCTGTACTGACATATTTTCTTCTCATCTGATTCTGCTCTTCCATTTTCACCATTTCTGAAATGAGCGCCCCGAAAGGGCGCTCATCCAGGTTTCCTTTCCAAGCCGGACGGCACGTCCGGTTTAATATTCGAATTGCTTCATGTACTTCATGTACTTGACGACCATCAGCGCGATCTTGAATGTGATGGCGTCCTCAAATACGCGAAGGTCCAGTCCCGTGCTCTTCTGCAGCTTGTCCAGACGATAGACCAGCGTATTTCTGTGGATGAACAGCTGTCTGGACGTCTCTGATACGTTCAGGCTGTTCTCAAAGAATTTGTTGATCGTTGCAAGCGTCTCCTGATCGAACTCCTCGGGATTCTTGCCCTTGAAGATCTCACGGATGAACATCTTGCAGAGCGGAATGGGCAGCTGATAGATCAGTCTGCCGATGCCCAGCTCATTGTAGGCGATCACAGTCCGGTCCTCAAAGAAGATCCGGCTGACGTCGAGCGCCATCTTAGCTTCCTTGTAAGAGCGGCTCACTTCCTTGATCTCATTGACGACTGTGCCATAGGCGATGCGGACGCCGGCAATGCCCATCTTGCGAAGATGTGCGTCGATCGCATTGGCTGTCTTCTCGATGTCACGGATCCGGCTTCCATCCGTCAGGTCCTTGACGACAACAACGTTGTACTCGTCGACCGCGGTGACAAAGTCCATGGTTGTTGTGCCGATGAATTCCTGCACGACCTCCAGGATGTTCCTGTCTCTTTCCTGCCCGGTCTCCACGATCAGCACGACACGCTGCGCGTCGGATGCGATATGGAGCTTCTTGGCCCGGCTGTAAATGTCGACCAGAAGGAGGTTGTCCAGGAGCAGGTTCTTCATGAAGCTGTCCTTGTCATAGCGTTCCTTGAATGCGCTCATGAGACCCTTCAACTGGAAGGCCGCCATACGGCCAATGAGAAGCGAACTGTCCGTCTCGCCGTAGACAACGATGACATACTCCAGCTGCTGCTCATCCATGACCTTGAAGAACTGGTAAGGCCCCGCCGACTGGGAGTCCGCAGGAGAGACGGCAAAATCCGGAATTGCGCCTGCTGCATCTGCAAATACCGGCGCTGTCACTGCCACTTCTCTTCCATCCGCGTCCATGATCCCGAGTTCGAGATGTGATATTTCCTTGATTCCCTCAATTGTGCTTTGCAATACCTGATTTGAAACCATGTCCCCTCACGCTTTCATTCTTGTAAAAACACCGTTTGTCCTTGCATATTAAATACCCACTTATTTTATTTTAGACTATGATGGCAAAAAAAACCATAAATTATCTTGAAATTTTTGTGTATTTTTAATAACAAAGACAGAACGCCTCTGCAATATTGCCAAGACGTTCTGTCAGTTATTACTATTATTGAATGTGTTTTCAAATTCGCTTTCGCGCCTTCCCGCACGCTTTACTTCATGCGGATCGCGTCGGCGCCGATCTCTATTTTGCCAAGCTTTAAGAGATGGCCGACAGCTCTCTTAAACTCATTCTTGCTCATCTGCATCTCTTCGCGGATGATCTCCGGGGCCACCCTGTCGTTGAAGGGAAGGAGGCCGCCGTTGGCCTGCATGCGGTTGAGGATCCGGTCCATATCGCGGTCCATCTGCAGAGGCGCTTTCTCGCGGATGGAAAGGTCGAGCTTGCCGTCAGGCTTGACGGACGTCACACGCGCGGAGACCACGTCGCCCACGCGAAGGTCCCGAACCAGCTCTCTCTTGGGAATGAGTGCGGAGAACATGCTGTCCACCGCAACAAAGGCGCCAAAATTCCGACTGGTCTCGTACACAATGCCGGTCACCTGGTCGCCCGTCCTGTAGGGGCTCTCCTTGCTGAGATAGGGATAAACGTTCATCGTGGCGCACAGTCTCTCGCTCTTGTCGAGATAGACGGCCACCAGCACTTCCTGTCCCTCCTTGACGCGCTCTCTGGGCTGCTCGTGGAAGGGAAGCAGCAGGTCTTTGTCCAGACCCCAGTCCAGGAAGGCGCCGATGCGGCCCACCTGCAGAACGGTCAGATAGCCGACCTGGTGCAGCATGAGCTTGGGCTTTCTGCGGGTGGCGATCATGCGGTCCTCAGAATCCTTGTAAAGAAAGACTTCCAGTTCATCGCCCTCGCGGACCCCCTCGGGCACCTGCGAGCGCGGAAGCAAAACGCGGCCCTCCTGCGGGTCATCGCTGATCAGATAAATGCCAAACGGCACTGTTTTCTCAACCTTGAGGGTCTGCAGTTCTCCTAATTTCATGGTATACCTCATTCCGGAGCAATGTGTGTGAAAAGCATCTCCCGCCGCGTACATGATCGCGTCTCTCAATCATGTTTCAGTCATGTGCACGGTTTTCGGTGTTTTGGCACGGCTCCTATTCTATAGCGTGATCTCGACGACAGCGTGCGGCTTGCCGTCCTCTCCATTCATGGATAGCAGTAAACAATTGTCAGTAATGTGGTAGAGGACCGGAGTAATCCTGTCTCCCAGAACCGCCTGTTTGCGGTATTCCACGCGCAGCTCCCGCACTTCGCGGCCCGCGGGCAGATACATCATGGCGAAATGCACATATTGCGCGTTGTTCATGTGTTTGTTGGTATCGAGGTGGTGGGGCCTGACTGTGATGGTCTCGCAGGGCACTCCGCCCTCGGCCGGCACCTTGATCTTCCTGGGCTTGTAGTCCATGTCAAGGCGCGGCTCCGTCTGGTAGCGCTCGATGAGCTCTGCCGGAATCCGCATGGGATACATCTGCTTCATGTCCAGCAACGACCACACGGAGTTGCCCACCGCGAGCAGTTCCCCGTCCGCCGTCTCCATCATGAAGTTACGCATGCCCATGATGCCCTTGAAGTCGTAGGGGGTTGTGCCGGTCCGGACCTGTTCGCCCATGACGGGCCTTCTGTCAAAGCGGATCTGCCAGTAATTGACCACCCACGCAAAGGCGTGCGCCTTCATATAATCCAGGCCTACGCCCAGGTCCTCCGATTGGAAGGAGGAGCAGTCCTGGAAATAATCGATCATTTTCTCCACTGTCAGCTTTCGTTCGCTGTCGACTTCGCTGTAGCGGATTCGTCCGTCAAATTTGTACATCGGCTGCCTGACTTTCTTTTGACCTATTAACCGTTCAGCACGCCCTCAGAGTTAAAGTAGTAGATTACATTGTTGATGTCCCAGTAGCCGGTCGCCGCGCGGCCGCCTGCGGAGGGGCTGAAGAAGTACTTCTTGCCGCCCACGGTGACCCATCCCAGTGTCTTGCGGCCCTGTGAGTCAAAATAGTACTTCATGCCATCGATCTTCTTGAGGCCGGTCTGCTTGACGCCATTCTTGTTCATGTAGTAGGTCTGGCCGTTGACGGTTCTCCAGCCGGTGACTGCGTAGCCGTCCGAGCACATGTAGTAGTACTTTCCATTGCTCTTGACCCAGCCTGTCTGCATCTTGCCGTTGCTGCCCAGATAGTACTTTCTGGTGCCCAGCTTGATCCAGCCCGTCTTCATCTCGCCGCTCTTGGCAAAATAGTACCAACCGCCGTTGATCTTGTTCCAACCGGTGACCATACGGCCGTTCTTGTTGAGGTAATAGGAATGATCCTGGTATGTGAGCCAGCCGGTCACCTTCTGGCCGTTTGCGCCGTAGTAGAACCATTTGCCCTTGACCTTTTTCCACTTGCCGCCTTCGGATGCGTTGGTGCTGGTGCCGCCTGTGTTGCCGCCGTTGCGAAGCTGGATGGTGGCTCTCTTACCATTGCTGGAGAGGCGCCATGTGACGTGGTAGTGGTCGCCTGTGTGCGCGTCGATGATGGGTGTGCCGGCGCTGTTGCGGCCGACGCAGATTGCTGTGTGGTCATAGACGCCGTTGCTGTTCCAGTCGTAATAAACGGGGTTGCCGCGAAGGACATTGCTGTCTGTTGCGGCCATGAATTTGCCGTATTTCTTGAAATTGGAGATCGCGCCGGAGCAGTTGATCCAAGCGTAAGAAGCCGGATACCACTCGCTGTTCTTGGGCATGCCGCCCGCGTACAGGCACTGGGAGACGAAGTTGCAGCAGTCTACGCCGGGATACTGTCTGTAGGCCAGGTTTCTGGATGTGGCCCACTTGTCCGCATAGGCAATGGCCTTGTCGGGAGAATAGGTATATTTGCCGTCTCCGTAGGTCTTGAGGGAGGAGGTTCTGATCATGCCGGCCTGAAGCTCGTCTGCTGCTGCGTTTGCTGCTGCAGTCTCATTTGTCAGGTCTTCTGCATCTGCCATGAAGAGATTGGTGTCTACTTCGCCGTCATAGAGCTTTTCCTGCTCCTCGATATCCTCGAGCCAGGTGAAGTTTCTGTCTGTATTGGTGATGGAAGCGACTTCCCAGTTTCCTTCTCTGTTCTGGGAAAGCACTGCTGTGAAGTAATAGCGATACGCTGATACGTTCTCGGTGTTCTGATCCGCGCCTTCTGTATAGCCCTGGGTCATCCACTCGTCGACATCCAGAAGCACATCGCCGTTCTCATCGCTGCAGGAAGTCACGGTGTAACCGGGAATCAGGCTTGTCAGCGTCTGTGCGGCGGACATGCCCATTCTGGTGTAGTGGTCCTGTCTCTCCCACTCTTTGCTTACATTTGCATTTGCCTGCAAGTCTTTGGCTGCCTGTGCGAGCGCAGTTTCCTGTGCGCTTTCGTCTGCCTGTGCGATCTCGCCGTTCAGCAGGTAAGAAGCCTTCGCTTCTTCATAATCAGCAAGCGTATCCATAATCTCTGCTGCCTGTGCGTCGCCCAACTCCTCGACAACTTCTGTGCAGTCGGGCTTCATCTTGCGGGCGATCTCGAGAATTTCCTTGTCAGAGATGGTTGTGCTTCTCGCGTAGAGATCTGCAATCGCCTCTTCATAAGCGATGCCGTCCTCGTAAGATATGCCGCCTTCATTGGCGTCGCCTTCGTCCTGCGCAGCAAAAAGGCTGCCATCCTCCTGGACTGCAGCTTCGATCTGATTGCCTTCCGCATCAAGGGCTGCAGCGGGTGCATATACAGATGCACAAATTGTACCTGCCGCGATTGTGAGTGCTGATGCGAATGCGATAACGCTATGCTTTTTCATAGTCCCCTCCGATCTCCAGGATGCCGGTAATCATTAACTGCAATGAAACGTAATATCTTCATTAACGATATTAACATTTTCTTAACATTTTGTCACTAATATTTTAATTTTTGTTGCAAATTAGTGATATTTTACAAATTGGACTGGGTGGGTTTGGCGATTATTACTGGAAATTGGATGTGTTGGGCGGCTACGAGGGGGTGTGGATCGCGGGAGGGGCCATGTGGTCCTTGATTTTTAGTATGATTGGGCACAGGGGTTGTTTTTCTTGGAAATATACTACATGGGTTTCTTGGTTTTTGCTCTTTTGGGCACAGGGACCGTTTTTTGAGATTTGTACTACTCGGAAATTTCTTCTGGTTGGCTCGTTTGGGCACAGAGACCGTTTTTCCAGATTTGTACTACTTGAAAATTTCTTCTGTTCGCCTCTTTTGGGCACAGAGGATGATTTTAACAATTTAGAATCCTTCGTAAGTTGATTCTCATGGGGAACAAATCAGAGAATTATCTTCTTGTGCCCAATTGCTACAGTATGAGCGAATTCCTATGGGGAACAAATCAAGGAAATTTCTCCCTGTGCCCAATCACTACAGTATGAGCGAATTCCTATGGGGAACAAATCAAGGAAATTTCTCCCTGTGCCCAATCACTACAGGATGAGCGAATTCCTATGGGGAACAAATCAAGGAAATCTCTCCCTGTGCCCAATCGCTACAGGATAAGCGAAAATCAGCAAAAGAAAAAGCACTCAACATAACTGTTGAGTGCTTTTAAAATCAAGCAGGGCTAGAAGGATTCTAGCACTAAAGCCTTTGTTTATGCCGTCTAAGCAGTATTTAACTCACTTTGTAACTCACCGTCATTGAATTACATGAAATTCACCGCATTTAACTGTTCCTGTTTTCGCTCACTCATTACATGCGCATACAAAGCAAGTGTCATTTGGACATCTGTATGGCCCATGATCTGCATTAGCGTATTTACATCCATCTTACTTTCCACACACCTGGTTGCGAAGGTATCGCGAAAAGCATGTACTGAAAATGTTTCTATACCGGCCGTTTTACAAATTTTTGCAATATCGGCATTAACATTTGCTGATTTCAACAGCCCGCCGCGCGGTGCTCTAAATACAGGAACTCCAATTGTTACAATTCCATTTAACATTTGTGCGACGTTCTTCTGATCGTTCCATGCTTTCTTTGAAGCATCATTCAGTGGGATAGTTCGCCGGCCGGCAGCGGTCTTGGCTTCTTTCCCGATCTCATAACCACCGCACTCTGTGCGGGTAATAGTCCGGCATACCTTCACGACGTCGGTGCTAACATCACCGATCATAAGCGCGCCGGCTTCCCCGATCCTGCACCCAGTATTGAGTAGGAAAACATATAGATTGTAATACCATGATTCTGCAGCAGCCGACAAAAAAGCATTTGTTTCCTTGACCGTCAATGCGCGGTGAATTGTATCCTTTGCGGCCGCCTCAGTCCTTTTCAAGGGCTTTACGCTCACAGGGTTATAGATCACTGCTCTTTCTTCTATCGCGGTCTTATAGACCTGTTTAAGAAGGTAAATTGCATCATTCGTCGCGCGGGTAGACATGCCATTCCGCAACACTTCCTTGCCATTCTTATCTTTGGTCTTTAATTCCTTACGAAGCGCCTTTTGAAGATCGCGCACATTCTGAACCTCAACCGCCGTCAGTTTCAAATCTCCAAATCTGTTTCCGGCCTTGTCGATCATTGTATCCCTGATCCTGTTTAGTAGAATCTTGTCTGTTCTGATCGTCGTTTCTTTGACTGTCCCTGTTTTGGCTTCGATCCATCTATCGAAGTATTCCGATACAGTCAGCTTATCGGCTTTCTTGTATGTACCTGCTTCGATCTCTTTTCGCTTGGCGTCTTCTTTCTCTTTACATTCCTTTTTAGTCTTGCCGTAAACCGAATAACGCCGCTGATCTATTGTAAACTGGTATCTTAACCCATCTTTATATTTTGAAAACCCAACAGGCAACCTTGCCATACTCTACTCCTTTCGTTCGTGGGCTTTCGTCTTTGTCCGTGATGTTTTATCTAAATCCATTATGAACCATCACGGAATTACTGACAATACTATTTCCCACCTACTTTCTTGCAAGAATAACCAATGCAATCAGCGAACAGATACAAACAGCCGTCAATCTGCGGTTTATGACTTCCATTCGAAACAATTCGCCTTCATGGACAAAATAAGGAATTGTCACACATTCGTTTAGTTTCTGATTGTCCGACGTCATGAAAAACTGCTCCTTTCTTCTCTTTTTCTCATTTTCCAAATATAAGCGGTATTATGCGGAGCGCTTTTCTTTTTTAAGTACTCCGCAAAATTCCGCATTTGGTTATGAAAAGAATCCATCGTCACCTGGCTCAGATGTTTCTTTTACAAGATCTGCTTCCCACGCTGCTCTATCCTCGAATTCCTTCATGCGACGTTCAAGCCCATCTGCATAATTCACAATGAATTTTGCAGCCTGGATCCTCACCGTGTCATCTGCATCCTCATTGTTTAGAATTAATTCAACCATGGAAACTGCCAACTTCACTGAATCCCTCAAAGCGATCAGCGCGCCGCTCAAATACTCCGCACGTGCGGTATTATAGATCTGCATGAAAGAATGATTTTTCATTCTGTCGTATATCTCAAATTCTGAGCATCCTGCGTGCTCCGCTGCTTCTGCAATAGTATTCTTAGACATAAGCGCTATAATAATCTTGTTGTCGTCAATCTTTTTTGCCATATATCCACCTTTCTTTTTTTAGGGCTGCAATAATGGAATTATTCGTTCTGATTTTCCTTTTTGTGGATTTGCTCTTGAAAAATACCATTATTGCAGCCACTTTAGAGCCAATAAGATCAGGACTTTTTTATGAAATCCGGCCACGTCGCGCGGATAATCTCGACTTGCTGTCCCCTGGTCATGTTCTCCATCTTTTGCAAGTCGTCTGTATCTGAATCAACAGCGCGCCTTGCTATTGCAGGGAAAAGTCCCGCAGCACTGCAAGAAGCCATGAAATCAAGCTCTAATCCTCGCGCATGCAGTATTGTAGTTATCTGTTCCGGCGTACAACCGGCAGCGCTTAAAAAACTTCGATTAATCATCTGATCCACCATCCTGGTATTTTGTTTCATCGGACTGCATACCGTCGTTATTGTCCGCATATCGGCCTTCTAAGGCGTTCTGCAGTCTTTGTGTATTGATTTGCACGTTACTGGCCATAAACGCTTTCTCGGCCGCCTTCGCTGCTTTTTCGGCGGCTTGTGCGGCCTTTTCTGCAGCCGATACTGCTCTATCTGCTACACTATGCTTTGCTACAGGTGTAATTGCCTTATCAAACTGTGCCACCTGTTCTGAACTAAGGCCAAAAAGCATATTAAAAAATTCATCTTTGGTTTTGAAGTGCGGCCGGTCCTTTGCAGTAGCAATGACCCCATGATGGTCTTTTTGATATGCAGCCTGGATCCTGCTAGCCTTTGATTTTTCGGAATTCATAAAATCAACAATCCCGCTTCTCATCGACTTGACCCACCGTTCTGCAGTCGATCCGCTAATCTGGTCCGACAATTGTTCATAGTGTGTTCCTGTTATTCCTTTATCCAAGGCAATCTCAGATAAAAGAGAAAGCACAATCGGAGTATCTTTGCATGTTTCTGCTATTCCATCCAGCTCTGAACGTTTCACATTCTTCTTGAGCATTAACGCCTGTATTAACGCCATCTGATCCGGCGTCGGCGCCTTTGTCTGCATGGATCCAATGACCTGCAGCATGCCATCAAATATGGCATTAAAATAGCCGGAATACTCCATGCGAAGTTTGCTTAAATCATTGTCGCGTTCTTCCGCTGCTTTCCGGCTTCGAAGTCCATAAGCCTCTGAACCTTCAAAACCTCTCAAAGCATTGATCTTGTCAGTGTACACACCAATAATCTCTGCTCTCTTTCCCTGGAATTCACTCGCCCTTTTATAAAGGGCATCTGTTAATGCTACCATCTATTTACCGCCTTTCTAGTCATACTTGATGTTTACCGACTGCCTTTTTCTATTCCATGCATCAATCATTTCCTGTTCTTCCTTGCTATAGGCAGGGTTTCCCCTGGACCCCTTCCCCATCTCCACCCACCTACCGCTCTCGGAATCGGAATCACTATCACTTACACCCACACTGCCCATTCCCTTTGCGCTATCACTGTCCTTTACTCTTTCCCTATCCTTTACAATATCCATATCGGCTTTATTGGCTTGTGTTCGGTTGCCTTCGCTTGCGGTTGTAAGCGCTCGGTTGCCTTCGCTTGCGCTCGGTTCATTCTGTTCTTTTGGCCTTCCACCTTTCGATCCGTTCTCCGAATTGATCCTGCAGCGCTCCTGGTACTTTTCATCATCGCGAACAATAGCATTTCGAAACACTGTATAAAAGCCCATCAGCATGCCATCATCTGTTATAAGCTCTTTGCCATTGCAAGCAAAATTGAATAACGCTTTGAACAGTATTCCGGCCTGCTCATCCGTACACACATTAACCAACGGTGCATTGTCCTTGTATATCAAAAAAGATTTATGCTCCGCCAATTCCATCACCTGCCTTTTTCATTGCTCCAAGGGTCTTGATTGATCCATGCGCAGCTCTGTTTATGCGCTTAAAGTATTTCCTGATCTCTGAATCGGCGATCTCTGGCCGCGCGTCCGGCAAGTAATACCCACGTTCTGAGCTGAGGATCACAATACCGCTTCTTCGCTCTTTCTGTACATGCCTTCGAATAGTTCTTGCATTGCAGTCAAATTGGGCTTCCAACTCCGCGCTATGAATAGCGTTCATTTCTCCCCGCTGCAGTCTTTCCGCGATCATTCACTTTCACCGGCCATCGAATCAAGCGCCTTGTCTAATACGCGCTTGTCAACTCTGATCACTGATCCGAAGCGCCTTATAGCGCCAATATCATCGAAGTACTTCCTGGCAGTGTTCCGGCTCAATCCGCTATACAGTGTCGCTTCCTGCAGTGTCAGCATCCTTGTATTGTTAATATCGCCTCTTGTGGCCTTATTCATTTTTCAAACCTCGCTTTCGTCTGAGTCCGTTTAACTTGCTACGGTGCACCTTGTGATGTTACAATAACATAAATAATTATGTATTGTCGCCCACAAATTACATGCGGTTTTATGTATGTAAAAAGCGTTATATTTGACGTTTTGCACCATATATAACGCTTTATACATAAAGGAAGGAGTCTAATAATCATGTTAGAAGAATCAATAAATGAGTTGAGAAAAGAGAACATAAGAAAAATAATTGAAGAGAAGCATTTGACGAAAAAACAGTTTGGAGAAATTGTAGGTGGTGAAGCAGATAAAAAGACAGGCATTGCTACACCAATGCACCCCAAGAATGTTTCAACATATTTAAGCAAAAGAGGAAAGATAACGGATAAACTTTGTAAACGAGTATGGGATGCATTTAAGGCAGATTATGATTTAGAGTGGATCATGGGCGAAAGCCCTTATAAAAATCGCGAAGAAGAAAAAATAACAAAACTAATTGAACTCAACAAACAGCTTGCCGACTCTCATCGTGACGGCGTAACAATAAACAATTCCATCGCTGCTCTTGGACACTTTAGTGGCTTTCAGTTTGATTTTGATAAATCGAATAATCCATTTGATGCAGGTATTTTTGTTACGATCACTCGCGACGGCGTTACCTGGCAATTGTCAGTTGATGAATGGGGGGACTTGCAGAATCAGATATGTGATTATATTGAATTCGCCATAAAGCATCTCCCTTCAATAACTCAAAAATAACTCACTTTGTAACTCACTTTTAACTCAATAACTCACCAAATACATAATAATAGGACGGCGCTTCACGGCGCCGTCCATTGCTAGAAAATAGCATAAATAAAGGCTTTTCGGCGTCTATCACGGACAAACACGAAAAGCCTTAAATCTCTACAGGGCTAGAAGGATTCGAACCTTCAAAATGACGGAGTCAGAGTCCGCTGCCTTACCGTTTGGCTATAGCCCTTTATATATGTAAACGGCTTCGTGCCGGTTACAAAGCAGTATTATAGAGTAAGGTTTGAGATTTGACAAGACCTTTTTCCAAAAATTTTCTTCCAAAAATAATTTCAGATTATTTCCACCAAACCAGCATTATTTGCACGGTATTTCATAAAGAGGGAGCCTTCAACAGGCTCCCTCTCTCACTCAATTTCTTATATCCCCATTCTCAAATTCTTCATCACGCATTCTTCCACACCGCCGGTGTCAGGAGGATCAGCATGGGATAGAGCTCCAGGCGGCCAGCCAGCATATCGAACATGAGGATATACTTGGTCGGCGTGCTCATGATGCTGAAGTTGCAGGTGGGACCGACCTTGGAGAGGCCGGGTCCGATGTTGTTGAAGGTACACGCCACCGACGTGAAGATGGTCTCCAGATCGTAGCTCTCCAGTGCAGTGATCGCCAGGATCGACAGGAAGAACAGAAGCATGTAGGTGGACAGATAGACGCTGACACTGTGCAGCGTGCTTCTGTCCATGGTCTTGCCGTCCATGGTCACGTTTGTGACCGCGCGGGGATGCAGGTATTTGCGGATCTCGCGGTAGATGGTCTTGAACATGATCATCACACGGGAGACCTTCATACCGCCGCCGGTACTGCCCGCGCAGGCGCCGACGAACATGATCAGCACCAGAAGCGCCCTGGAATACTGGGGCCACTGGTCGAAGTCCGCCGTCGCGAATCCGGTCGTCGTGATGATGGATCCGACCTGGAACGCCGCATGGTGGAAGGCCATAAAGAGCGACGGGAACATATGCCGGATATTGATGGTGATCGTGATGATCGCAAATGCGATGATGCCAAAATATCCCTTGAGTTCCGACATCTTCTTCACTTCCCCGAATTTCCTTCGCAGGATAAAGAAGTAGGCGTTGAAATTGACGCCGAACATGATGATGAACACCGTGATGATGCCCTGCATCAGGGTCGAGTAGCTCGCACAGCTGTCATTGCGGACGCCGAAGCCGCCGGTTCCCGCGCTGCCGAACGCGATGCACAGCGCATCGAATACAGGCATGCGCGCAATGATCAGGAGGATAATCTCCGCTACGGTGATGCCAAGATAGATGGAATACAGTATTTTGGCAGTTTCTTTCATGCGGGGGACCAGTTTGCCGACCGTAGGGCCAGGGCTCTCCGCGCGCATGAGGTTCATATTGTAGCCGCCCGTCATAGGGAGCACCGCCAGAATGAATACGATGACGCCCATGCCGCCGACCCAGTGGGTAAAGCTTCTCCAGAAGAGGCCTGTGTGGCTCAGTCCCTCGACGTTGGTGAGGATACTGGATCCCGTCGTCGTAAAGCCGGACACCGTCTCAAAGAGCGCGTCGGTAAAGCTCGGAATGTCACCTGTGATCACGAGCGGAATCGCACCCAGAATACTCAGGATGATCCAGCTCAGTCCGACGATGACCAGTCCTTCCCGCGCATAGTAGGCCTGGTTGGTCATCTTAATGGACGCAATGAGCCTTCCGGTGATGAAATATACGAACGCCAGGACAAAATATACAATGACCTGCTTTTCCCCATAAAAGAGTCCGCAGATGGCGGGCAGAAGGAGAAAGGCGCCGATAAACTCCACGACAATGCCGAGGATCCTACGAATAATCTGATAATTCATAAAGACCTCCTGTCGTCACTTGAGAATATCCCGGATGTCTCCAAAGCCAAGATGGGACGTAACAACGATGACGCTGTCTCCCACATGGATGCTGGAGCTTCCGTTGGGGATGATGATCCTGCCGCCGCGGCTGATGCAGGCGACCAGAACGTCGTCCTTGACCTTGAGCTCCGACAGCGGGATGCCGACGACCGGAGAATCCTTCTGGATCAGGAATTCAACGGCTTCTACCCTATTGTCACTGATCTTGTAGAGCGTCTCCACGTTGCTGCCGATGGAATTCTGCAGCGCGCGGACATAGCGCAGAATGTTGTCTGCGGTGATATTCTTGGGATGCAGAAGTGTTCCCAGGTCCAGTCTCTTGATGATCTCGTCAAAATCCAGCCGGTCCACTTTGGTAATGACCTTGGCCTTGGAGCAGTTCTGGGCGAACATGGACAGGAACAGGTTCTCCTCGTCCATGCCGGTCAGCGTGACGAAGGATTCGCACTCTCTGATGCCCTCTTCCATCAGGATGCCCTGATTGGCGGCGTCTGCATTGATGATGGTCGCCTTGGGCAGCAGTTCCGCGAGTTCCTCGCAGCGGTCTCTGTCCTGCTCGATGATCTTGACGCGGATGCCGGTCTCCAGAAGCTGCTGGGCCAGATAGAAGGCAATGGTGCCGCCGCCGATGATCATGCAGTCCCTTACGCGGCGGCTCTTGAGGCCGATCCGGGAGACGAAATCACGGGTATTCTGTCTGGACGCCACGATACTGATGACGTCGCCCGTCTGCAGCACGAAGGCGCCGTGCGGGATCTCGACGTGATCGCCGCGCTCCACGGTGCACACCAGGACGTCCGTACCGGTTCTCTTGTGGATCTGGGCCAGCGGGCAGCCGTTGAGGACAGAGTCCTCCGGGACCCGTACTTTGACAATTTCCACCTTGCCCTTGGCAAAGGTCTCGATCTGTACAGCCGAAGGAAAGCGCAGCACACGGGCCGCCTCGGTCGCAGCCGCATACTCCGGGTTTACGGTCAGTGACAGGCCCAGCTCTTCCTTGATAAAATCAATCTCCCCGTTGTAGACCGGGTTGCGAACGCGCGCAATCGTGTTGCATCCGCCTGCCTTCTTAGCGATCAGGCAGCACAGCAGGTTCAGTTCGTCAGAATCCGTCGCGGCGATCAGAAGGTCCGCAGACTCGATGCCCGCTTCCATCTGCACCGCGTGGCTGGCACCGTTTCCGATCAGCCCCATCACGTCGTAATTGTTGGAGATGTCTGTCAGAACGCCTGCATTCACGTCAATAACAGCAATGTCGTGCCCCTCGCGGCTCAGCTGCGCCGTAAGGGCCGCGCCGACCTTGCCGCAGCCAACTACTATGATTTTCATGTTTCTCTTCCCCTTTTTTATAACGATCTGCTTACGCGGGATCCATAACGACTCTCAGAAGGTCGCCTTCCTCCACGTCGGCAGATACGGACATATCCTCTTCCAGCACAAGCTCCAAGTCGATGATCTCCTTTGGATGAGGTGCGCTGTCCACTTCTTCTCCATTTTGATTATACATTGCTTTGACCAGAATCGGAATATCTCTTCCGTCGGGTTTCATCACCTCGATGCGATCGCCGACGCAGAATTTATTCCGCTGCATGATCCTGGCCCTGTTCTCGGGCGTGATCTTTTCGACGATGCCCAGAAAGACCGCTTCGTTGACATAGGTATTGCTGTCATAGACCATGGAATCCTGGTCGGGCCGTCCGTAGTAGAAGCCGGTCGTAAAGCGCCTGTAGGTGCACTTACGGATCGCGTCCATGTACTGCGGAATTCTGGACTGATACAGTTCCTCGCTCTCGAGGTAATCGTCGATGGCCTGTCTGTACGCCCTGCCGACCGACGCCACGTAGAGCGCCGTCTTCATGCGGCCCTCGATCTTGAGACTGTTGACCCCGGCCTTTAACAAATCCGGGATGTGGTCGATCATGCACAGATCCCTGGAGTTGAAGACGAAGGTTCCACGCTCATTCTCCTCCACCGGCAGGTACACGCCGGGCCTGGACTCCTCCATGACCGCGTATTTCCAGCGGCAGGGGTGGGTGCAGGCGCCCCGGTTGGCGTCCCGTCCCGTGAAATAGTTGGACAGGAGGCATCGTCCCGAGTAGGAAATGCACATGGCGCCGTGTACGAAGGCCTCGATCTCCCTGTCCTCGGGGATTGCCCGCCGAATCTGTGCGATCTCGTTTAAGCTCAGTTCCCTCGCGCAGACCACGCGCTCCGCGCCCATCTCGAACCAGAAATTGAAGGTTCCGTAGTTGGTGTTGTTGGCCTGGGTGGAAATGTGGATCGGGATCTTGGGGCAGGCCTTGCGGGCCAGCATGAACATACCCGGATCCGCCACCAGGATCGCATCGGGCCCTAGCGCCGCCAATTGGCCAAAATACTGCTCCGCCCCGGCCAAATCGCTATTGTGGGCCAAAATATTGGCTGTGACAAAGACTTTCACGCCGTGTTCGTGGGCGTAGCGGATGCCCTCCGCCATCTCCTCATGAGAAAAATTCCTCGCCTTGGCGCGCAGACCGTAGGCTTCGCCGCCGATATACACGGCGTCCGCGCCGTAGCGGACAGCGGTCTTTAATACTTCCAGGTCCTTGGCCGGCATCAGAAGCTCCGGCCGTATCATATCATCTCTCATAGTTTCCTCATTTACAGGTGTTCTTTATATGCGCCGTTTGACTGACAGGGCTGCCCCGTCGCCGGTCTCCATGAGGACCGTACGAAGGCGGGGATCTCGTGAGATCGCCGTCAAATACTCGCGCATCCTCTTGTGGATCGTGCGGTCCCGGCGCTTGACAACAAACTTGGATTCCAGGATCTCTCCCTCCTTGAGCACGTTGTCGGTGAGGAGCACGCCGCCTGGGGGGAGGAGCCTTATGATGTCGGGCAAGTAGCGGATATACTGTCCTTTGGCCGCGTCCAGGAAAATGAAGTCGAAAGGGCCGTCCAGTTCCTGCAGGATGTCCGCTGCGTCGCCCTCCATGAGGGTGATCCCCTCCGCGCCAAATCGTGCGAAGTTGTCTCTGGCCTGTGCGGCCCGCGCGTGGTCCTTCTCGATCGTAACGATCTTGCAGGGCCCAGGCGCATAGGTGTGCATGACAAGGGCCGAATAGCCCACTGCCGTCCCGATTTCCAGTATCCTCTCGGGCGCCGCCATTTCCAGAATACACTGAATAAGGCCCCGGGTGTGGGGCCGAATGATCGGTACGCCTTCTTCCAGGGCCTGTCTCTCTAATTCTCTGAGCTCCTGCGTCTCCGAAGCGTGCATTGCCTCCGCAAATACGCCGATCCGCTCGCCGATTTCTCTCTGTGCTGCCAGCTTGTCCAGATCCGTCATGACTGAGGTGCCTCTTGTGCGGGCTCTTCGGCGGCCGGTTCTGCCGTCGTTGCATAGGGGGAAACCTCCGTGCCGGAGATCACTTTCATGATGTCCTCCGTCGTCATCTCCGAGGAGAGTGCGTAGGTGCCCGCTACGTACTGACCGGCGTAATCGGATACTCTCTCCTGAATGAGGAAGAGTCTGGCCGATTCGACAAGGCCGGCCTCCTCCAGCTTCTCCGCAAGGCCGGTTGCCGTCGTTCCCTCCTCAACGGTAAACTGCACGACTTTGCCGGTTCCCTTGGCGTCCTTACCCTGCTGGGAGAATACGCCGTATCCCACTTCATAATAGTGCTTGGCCTGTCCCGCCATAAACAGGATCGCCGCCGCGATCAGGACATAAATGATCAAACTGCCTAGTGTGTCGACTATAACGCCTATTGTAGTGCGTAGTTTCTTCACTGCACGCCTCCCGTACTCATTGCTTTCGGCGCTGCTCTGCGCCGGTAACTAACTCATTATCATTCGTCGATCTCGATGATCATGGGAAGGATCATCGGTCTTCTCTGGGTCTTCTTCCAGAAGAAGTCGCTCAGATTGTCCCGCACGACCGATTTGATACGGTTGCGGTCTGTTGTGCCGCGCTCTCTGCAGCTGTCCAGGACGTCCTCGACGACGCCAACCGCGTTCTTCATCATCTCATCGGCTTCCTTGATATACACAAAGCCCCTCGATGTGATCTCGGGCGACGACAGAACAAGGTCGGAGCCGGCTGCCATGGCAAATGCAACGATCACGATGCCGTCCTCTGCCAGATGCTGGCGGTCCCGCAGCACGATATTGCCGACGTCGCCGACGCCAAGTCCGTCTACCAGGATGTTGCCGACCGGCACATCGCCGGTGATCTCCGCCTTCTCCGGCGTCATCTCCAGGACATTGCCCGACTGAAGGATGAAGATGTTCTCCCTGGGGATGCCCAGTTCTGCCACGAGCTTGGCCTGCGCCTTGAGATGGCGATACTCACCGTGGACAGGGATCGCATACTTGGGCTGCACCAGTGTATAGATCAGCTTGATATCCTCCTGGCATGGATGGCCCGAGACGTGTACGTCCTGGAAAATCACATCCGCGCCCTTGAGCAGAAGCTTATTGATGACGTTGGTGACCGCTTTTTCATTGCCCGGGATGGGACTGGAGGAGAAAATGACTGTGTCGCCCTCTCCGATGGAAATCTTGCGGTGGATGTTCTCGGCCATACGGCTGAGCGCCGCCATGCTCTCGCCCTGGCTGCCCGTTGTGATGATGACGGTCTGATTGCCGGGGTAGTTCCTGAGCTGGTCCACACTGATCAGGGTGTTCTCCGGGACATTGAGACAGCCCAGCTCGGAGGCCGTCGCAATGATATTGACCATACTGCGGCCTTCCACCACAACCTTGCGTCCATATTTGTAGGCGGAGTTGATGATCTGCTGCACGCGGTCCACGTTGGAGGCAAAGGTCGCGATGATGATTCTCGTATCCTTGTGCTCCTGGAAGAGCTGGTCGATGGTCTTTCCGACCGTCTTCTCAGAAGGCGTAAAGCCGGGGCGCTCCGCATTGGTGGAGTCGCACAGAAGGGCCAGAACGCCTTTTCTACCCAATTCCGCGAATCGCTGCAGATCGATCGCATCGCCGAATACCGGCGTGTAGTCTACCTTGAAGTCTCCCGTGTGAACCACGATGCCGGCCGGCGTATAAATTGCGAGCGCTGCTGCGTCCACAATGCTGTGATTGGTCTTAATAAACTCGACGCGGAAGCATCCAAGATTCACGGAGGAGCCGAATTTCACAACCTTTCTCTGGGTCGTCTCCAGCATGCCCCGCTCTGCCAGTTTATTCTCAATGATGCCCATGGTCAGCCTTGTGGCAAAAACCGGCACGTTGATCTTCTGCAGCACGTAGGGCAGCGCGCCGATGTGGTCCTCGTGACCGTGGGTGATCACAAATCCTTTTACTTTATCGATGTTGTCTTCGAGATAGGTCGTATCCGGGATCACGAGGTCGATGCCGAACATGTCGTCTTCCGGAAACGCCAGACCGCAGTCCACGATAATGATACTGTCCTCACTCTCAAAGGCAGTTATATTCATGCCGATCTGCTCAAGACCGCCCAGGGGGATGATCTTCAGCGGAGACAGCTTATACTCTGATTTCGTATTTTTCTTCAATTCTTTCCTCTTCAGTTCGAGAGCATCTTCTCTATGCTCTTGATTATATAATTTTGCTTACTCTTTTTAAGCAGTACATTTTGATCATTTTGCTCCTCATCATGATCAATTCATTCCATTCATTCCTCTTCGATCAGGATTCCCATCTCTTCCAGCTTGTCGCTGAACAGAAGAAGCACGGCATTAAGCTCATTTTCGTCCTCGACTACCTCATACAGGCTCTCTGAGGATCCTGCCTCTGCATCATCTCTGAGGATCAGGGCCATTCCGTCGCCCTCTTCGCTGTCTGTCACCAGCAGATACATTTTGCCGCCGAGCTTTGCTTCATCGAGGACATAGAACTCCTCTGCTTCTGTGGAATCTGTAGGTATCAGTTTGATCTTTTCCATGTCCTAGCTCCTTACACTCTCCAGTTCGCCGCGGTGGTTCTCCATATATTCCTGCAAAATAATGCTGGCCGCGATCATATCCACATAGCGGCCTCTGTCCTCCCGGCGAATCTCCATTTTATCCATAATCTCATAGGCCTCCACGGTCGTGAGTCTTTCATCGCTCATCACGACCGGCAGGCCTGTCCTTCGTTCCAGCTGTTCCCGGAACGCCATTGTGTTCTCGGCTCGTACACCCGCGGAATCGTCCATGTTCAGAGGAAGCCCCAGGACGATGTATCCCACCTGGTTTTCCTCGCAAAGTTCCTCGATCCTGGACAATGTCTTGCGGATCTTGCTCTCCCTGTCCCGCCGGATGATCTCAACGGGCTGGGCGGTCATCAGCAGCTCGTCACTGAGCGCCACGCCGCATGTCTTGGAGCCATAATCCAGTCCCATAATTCTCATAGCAGATCACTTCTTCCGATGATTATTTCTTCTTCCAATTATTGAAAGTGATGTAATCATTCATGATCTCTTCTACGAGCTCGTCGCGTTCCACCTTCATAATGAGGCTTCGGGCCCCCATGTAGTTGGTGATGTAGGTCGGATCTCCTGACATAATATAGCCGACGATCTGGTTTACGGGATCATATCCCTTCTCCAGAAGCGCCTCGTAGACCACGGAAAGGATCTTCTTGACGCCTGTCTCCTGATCCGGCTGTACCTTGAAATACTGTGTGTGTCCCAGATCCATGCTGGGCTTTTTGTTATTACTCTGATTCATAAATCTAACCGACCTCTTTGTGTGCCTGTTTACCAATTTACCATTTCCCTGTAAACGCACTGCTCCACTATAAGAACATTCGTTTACATCATCTAATATTACCCTATTTTGACAGCGCTTTCAACACACGCTTGCAACATAAGTCCCGGTGCGCCTTGTGCGGGTCCTGTGAAGGTCCCTCGGACCAGCTGTCCGGCCTTGAATTGGTCCGCCACCGGACTGTTGCAGGGAATATAGCCCTCCACATAGCGCTTTGTGTGGCCGCGCCAGCATGGGCCGGCGGGCGTCTCGATGATCTCCTCCAGAAGCAGCTCCTCCTCCTTGCCAATAAACCGGCTGCGGAAATCCTGAGACTGTCTCCTCGTCATCGCAAGAAGAACGTCGCTGCGGACGCCCTTGACGGGCTCCGGAATCTGAATGGGGAGTTTTTCCGCCACAGTGCCCTTGCGGACTGAATATTTGAAGACGTGCATCTCGTAGAAATTCACCGCTTCGAGGAACTTCACGGTCTCTGCAAATTCCGCCTCGGACTCGCCCGGGAAGCCGACGATGACGTCCGTCGTGATGGCGGGCGCCTCGTAATAGCGTCGCAGGAGCTTCACGCTCTCCATAAACTCTTCCGCTGTGTAGTGGCGGTTCATCCTGCGCAGCGTCGCGTTGCAGCCGCTCTGCAGGGACAGGTGAAAGTGAGGGCAGACTTCCGGCATGGCCGCAATCCCCTTAACGAATGCCTCCGTCATGATCCGGGGCTCGAGGGAGCTCAGACGGATCCTTTCAATACCGGGAATCTTCCGGATCTCCTCCATGAGATCGAGCAGGAACGCGCCGGACTTGTGCGGATCGAAGCGCACGTTATCCGTCTGGGCGTCCCACTCCAGTCCATAGGAGCTGACGTGAATGCCGGTGAGGACCACCTCCCGGATGCCCTTCTCTGCGATCGTCCGAATCTCCCGCAGGATTTCGCCGGGTCTTCTGCTGCGGATCCGCCCCCTTGCGTAAGGAATAATGCAGTAGGAGCAGAACTGATTACAGCCGTCCTGTATTTTGACAAAGGCCCTCGTGTGGCCGGGGTCCTCCAGCTGCATGTCCTCATACGGAGGGCGATGGGTCAGGTCTGTCATGGTCTTTCCGCCAAGTGTGCGGCGGTCGGCCTTGTCCTGCTGTGCCAAAAACTCGTCCAGAAGCTCCGCGATCCGCGCCTTGTTATTGTTGCCGATGGCCAGATCGATGGCGGAATCAGTTCCGACCCGCTCGGGATAGGTCTCCACATAGCAGCCGACGGCGATGACGACCGCCTCGGGATTGCGCTTTTTGGCCTTGTGGATCATCTGGCGGCTCTTTCTGTCGGCAATGTTGGTGACCGTACAGGTGTTGATCACATAGATGTCCGCCTCTTCTTCAAAGGGCACAATACTGTAGCCGGCTTTTTCCATTTTTTGCCGCATAATGTCCAGTTCATAGCTGTTCACTTTGCATCCGAGGTTGTGAAATGCAGCACGTTTCAAATCTTTTTCCTCTTTTAATTTATGAGCAACGACATTGACTTTTCTCTTTCCACAACTTACTATTAAATCACAAACAGAGCAAGGAGGTACATCTGATGAAAACCGTTATGATTTCATTAAATTCTATCGATAAAGTCAAGTCATTCGTTAACGACATTTCCCGTTTCGACTATGATTTCGACCTGGTTTCCGGCCGCTACGTAATCGACGCCAAGTCCATCATGGGAATCTTCTCCCTGGATCTGAGCAAGCCGATCGAACTCAACATTCATGCGGCTGAGAATGCAGATGAAGTGATCAGCGTTCTCAAGCCCTATATTGTCTGAGCCGGATACGCGCGTCCCAATGCATAGGATCTGATTTCAATCAAAGCCCCGAAGCCTTACGGTTTCGGGGCTTTTTCATGTCTTAGAATCTCTTATTGAAAGGCGCGGCCTCTTCGGAGGGCAGGTCCTTCTCAGATCTGCAGTTCTCCGTCTCTCTCCTTGACGATCCGCACGCCGTCCTTGCCGACGATCATGATCTCGTCGGTCGCGATCGCTCGGTCCACCATCTCATCGATTTTCTCCTCGAGATTCTTCTCGTGGCGCTTGATGATATCGAGGCGCGGCTTGGTCACGGGGTGCTTGGCGACAAAGATCGTGCAGCAATCCTCGTAGGGAAGGATCGAAGTCTCAAAGGTGCCGATCTTCTTGGACACCTGGACGATCTCCTCCTTGTCAAATCCGATCAGCGGTCTGAATACAGGCAGTGTGCACACTTCGTTGGTGACGCCCAGCGCTGTCAGCGTCTGGGAGGCCACCTGGCCAATGCTCTCGCCGGTAATGAGACCCAGACACTCGGCCTGTCTGGCCAGCTTCTCCGCGATCCGCATCATATAGCGGCGCATGATGATGGTCAGCTCGTCGTGCGGGCACTTCTCATAGATGTAGAGCTGGATCTCCGTGAAGTTGATGTTGTGGAGCCAGATGGGGCCTGTATATGCGGCCACCTGTCTCGCCAGATCGACGACCTTCTGCAGTGCGCGCTCGCTGGTATACGGCGGCGCATTGAAATAGACTGCATCCAGCTTGACGCCTCTCTTGGCGATCATATAGCCCGCGACGGGGGAGTCAATGCCGCCGGACAGAAGCAGCATCGCCTTGCCGCCTACGCCGACCGGCAGTCCGCCGGGACCCGGAATGATGTGGGAATAGATATAGATCTTCTCCCGGATCTCCACATGCAGCATGATCTCAGGCTTGTGTACGTCTACGGTCAGATGCGGGCAGGCCATGAGAACGGCCTCGCCGAGCTCCTCGTTGACGCGCATGGAATCGAGCGGATACTCCTTGTTCAGTCTTCTGGCGTGAACCTTGAAGGTGGCCTCCCCGGCAGGATACTCCTCTTTCATGAAGGCCGCTGCCGCTTCCCGCAGTTCCTCGATGGGCACAACCGGCACTTCCACGATGGGACAGATGCCGGAAATACCGAACACGCGGCTGAGCGCCTCGGTCACTTCACTGTATTCATAGTCCGAAAGGCACTCCACGAAGACTCTTCCGTAGGTCCTGTGCACGGCAAAATTGCCCTCGCAGGGCTTGAGCGCATGCTTGATCTGGCGCACCAGCGCTTCCTCAAAGATGTGGCGGTTCTTGCCCTTGATGCCAATCTCTGCATATTTGATCAAAAAAGACTGATATTTCATATTCACCCTCATACTTCATTCCGGCGTGCGATCCGCACTGCCCTTTCAATGCCTTGTATATTTTCTCAAAAACGGGATCAGTTCATGCAGCGCATCCGACGCCTGCCGGATGTCCGCCTCCGTATTCATGCCTGAGAGGCTGATCCGGATGGTATTGTCCATGTATTCGCGGGGCAGGCGAATGGCCTGCAATGTGCCGGACAGATGCGGCCGGTTGGTCGCGCAGGCGCTTCCCGACGACACGTACACGCCCTTGCCCTCGAGCGCATGCAGCAGCACTTCCGCGCGCACGCCGGGCACTGTCAGACTGATGATGTGCGGCGCAGCCAGTCTCCCCTCGGGTCCGTTCACGAAGACCTCCGGGATATCGCTGACGAGTTCTATAAGCTTCTCGCGCATGCCGTACAGCTTGTCCATCTCTGTGTCAAAATCCTGATAGAGCATCTTGGCAGCCAGCCCCATCCCGGCGATTCCCGCGACGTTTTCCGTGCCGGAGCGCATTCCGTTCTGCTGTCCGCCGCCGAAGATCAGGTTCCGGACCTTCACCTTGTCGCCGATATAGAGAAATCCGATGCCCTTGGGCGCATGGATCTTGTGACCGCTCACAGCGAGCAGGTCAATCCCCCACTTCTGGGGATAGA
>ONNQ01000006.1 GCA_900319245.1 uncultured Lachnospiraceae bacterium
TTTCGCGTTGGGTGCCCATACAGCAAAGAATACGCCCTTCTCTCCGTTTTCCTCTGACGGATGCGCACCGAGCTTCTTATAGATCTGATAGTGCGTTCCGTTTCCGAACCAGTAAGCATCATCATTGGAGATGAATACTCTCTTGTCCGCCGGCTGTACGGAGGCTTTCCTCACTGTCCTTGTTCCTGCCTTTGCCTTAGCCGTCGTTTTTTTAGCAGCTGCTGTACTGCTCTTTTGGGTCGCTGCTGTTTTTCTGACTGCCATACTATACTCCAATCCGGAACGCATTTGCTTTACAGGAAACCGCATCCTTCCTTTTTGCTGCGTGCTCCTGTCCGGCCATTCTGCGGCGTCCCGGCGCAGAATGCCCTGCGAGTGACGCCCTTCGTAAAACGCCATTCGCTGAACCTGTTCATTCGGTACTATGATATGTGTTCTTTCCCTAAACACATGCTATTCATTAATAGTGCAGAAAATCCTTATCCCGCAGGATGATCCGGTTGCTCGTACCGGACTTTCTGCGAGAGAACGAATCCACAAGACTTGAAAGCGACTTGCGGCTTGCGTAATAGATCGCCTCATCTACGATATCCCGGATATCCTCCAGCGTAACACTGTGGTTCACCGTCTGCGAGGAGAGGATTCTGCTCTGCAGCGCGTTGATTCCGTATTCATCGATCTCGCACTGCTGTTTGCCGGCATATTCTCTTGCATATCCAAGCAGTGTATCGACGCTCAGCGCCGCGATATCCACCCTGGCCGGGAACATGTCCCGCATTCTGGGATGGTCGTTCAGAAACGCGTCCATCACGCCTTTACGGTCGATCATAATGATCAAAATACTGCGTTCCGGCACCTTCAGGAGCTCGCATAAAGCGGCTGCCCCTTCCTCACTCATCATAGACGCTCTCTCTATGATCAGGGCGCCGAACGGCATTCTGGGAATGACGCGCAGCATATTCTCTCGTGTGATGTATCTGCCTTCCGACTTGGCGATCTGTCCCACAAAATTGGGATTGATCTGGCGGTATCTGCGAACCAGTTCCCGCGCAAGGCTCAGAGTTCCGGCGCCTTCGTCTCCCGTGATCACGACGTTCCCCGTACCGCCTTCAAGGAAGATCCTTCCGAGCGCATCGGTGAGCTGGCGGATGGAATCCTCTGAGTGAAGGTACATCTGACTGCTGCCTCTGCCTGCCTGCTCCGGATTGTTGATCGTCATCTTCTCGACGACAAACTCTCCCGGGAATTCTCCGCCTCCCTCTGTTACAAAAAGGCTGGTATCAAACCCGGCGCTGCCGCTGTCATCATCCTTGATCTGCAGGGCTTTATGTACTTCTCCCCGATCCCAGGACTTGGTATACATAGAACCGGTGTCCTGCTTCTTGTTCTTCGTCGTCCGCTGCGCCGGTTTCTGCGGCGCGTCGTCTTCAAGGCCGTTGGATTCATAGAAATCCCGCTTGACCTTCTCCCACTCCGACATGATCTCTTCCAGATTGAGCTGCCCCGTAATCTGCTTGTCGGGTCTCGTCTCTTCCTGGATCACCATCGCGTACTGTCCGTCTGTCTCCTGCCGCAGATAGGTGTCATAATTCTCGAGATCCCGGAGGCCCTTGGCGAGCATCTTCTGCATATTCTCCTGCGAGAACATCGCGTCTTCTGCCGGGCTGATCTCAAACGTATGGTCTTCAAATACAGAGTGATCCGGCGCCGCCTTGGGCACTTCCTGCGATTTACGCGCCATGACAGGCTCCCGCAAATCGGTATCGCGGTTCGCCCCGGATTTCTTTCTGGCCGGTTTTTTCTTCAGTTCCCTGGCCTGGACCTCGTAGTCCTCATATTCCCAGGGAATCTCATCGGCTGACGGCACCTGATTGAGGTCCGGGATCCGTTCGGAGGAATCTGTATCCTGCGCCGCATCCGCTTCTGTCTGTCCGCCTGCGCGCTGCGTTTCCTCCGCCAGTTCATGCTGTTCATGAGACTCTGTGTTTTCCGGATCGGCACCGCCTGCCGCCTGCGTTTCGGTTCCTTCTTCCGCTTCGTTCGGCTCTGTATATGCGCTGTCCGTATGCGTGCCGCTCTGCGCGGGTGCTTCCTCCGCCGCCACAGACTCGCTTTCCGGATCGGAAGAGACCTCTTCCGCTTCATTCGGCTCTGTAGATACGCTATTCTGTGCAGTCGGAACAGGCTCCTCCTCTTCCTCCTCGCCAGTCATCTTGCGATAGAGCGCCTTCTGCTTGACGGTCAGCTCCGTGAAGGAAGCCTTCAGTTCCAGCGCCTTTTGTACGTATCTTCCTCCGCCGAAAAAAGCAATGATCTCATCGCATTGAGAGGCGCACAGGTTTCTCTCTCCCGCTTCCAGATAGAGTCTTGCCAATTCATACGCCCAACGTTCCCGCATGTCATGCCTGGCCAGTTCTTCGAGGACAGCGATTCTCTCATTGATGCTTACGTTCTGTGCCTTGTACAGCTTGTACTGCAGTACAAAACGGTCTGCATCCCTTGGCGCTACATTGATATATTCGTTGTAGAGCTGAAGGGCTCTTACATAGTTTCCGAGCTTGAGCTCCAGCTCGCACATGGAGAATATGATCTGTCTGGCATAGGGATCCTTTACATATGCAAGCTCCAGGATCTTTTTGCTGTCATCATATCGTTTATTAATTTTATAGACGTCGCTGACTCTGCACAGTGTCCTGACATTCTTCACTCTGCGCCAGTCCACTGAGTCGGCCACCTCAGCCGCCTCTTTATAGCGACGTCGCCCGATCAGGGAGTCGATCTCCTCGACCGTAATCTTAAGTTCATATTTATTCAAATTCAGACCTCGGTCAGTTACTCGTCACAATTTACTACAAACCGGTCCTTCCCCATACAAAAACAGGGCAAAATCACTAATTTCAGTTTATCATACGCCTATAGCAATGTCAAAAACCAAAGGCCCCGGTTTCACGACTTGCACGTTTTCATCCATTTTATAGAAGCAAAGATAGCTGTGCGAACTGCGCCAGCGAAAGTGCCTCGCCACGAACCGTAGGCGACAGATTCATCTTGGCGAGCGCCTCCGTCACATCCTCTCTCGTATACTGTTTTCCGTTCAGACTAAATCCGTGGGACACCGCATTGGCGAGCGTCTTGCGCCTTTGGTTGAATGCGGCACGGATCAGCGCGAACATGACCGTTTCATCACACTCTACCGGCGGCTGCTCATATGCCTTAAGGCACAGCACACTGCTGTCGACGCCCGGTCTTGGTATAAAGGAAGCCGGCGAAACCGTCATCACGGCCTCCGGATCGGCAAAATACTGCACAGCCAGTGACAGCGCGCCATATTCCTTACTGCCGGGCCCCGACCGGATCCTGTCCGCCACTTCTTTCTGCACCATGACCGTGATACTGGAAAAGACATGATCCTGCTCGAGAAGCTGCATAAGGATCGGCGTTGTCACATAATAGGGGAGATTGGCGACGACTTTCAGCGGCTTTCCGCCGTTGTACTCCTCACAGATTTCTTTTAGATCCGTCTTCAGGATGTCCTGCCATAGGATGCGCACGTTGTCGCAGTCCTCCAGCGTCTCTTCCAGGACGGGCTGCAGGCTCTCATCAATCTCCACGCAGATGACTTTGCCCGCCGCTCTCGACAAAAGCTGCGTCATGCTGCCGATCCCGGGACCGATTTCCAGCACGCAGTCATCTTCTGTGATCTGCGCGGCGTCTATGATCCCCCGTATCACATTGGCATCGATCAAAAAGTTCTGTCCGTATTTCTTGCGGGCCCTGATGCCGTATTTTTCCAATATGTACCGGGTCGCGCCCGGCGCTGCAAGAATTTCTCTCATTCCTACCTCTTTCGGTGACAGTGTATGCGCCTGTCACTATTTTGCCAAAATATACATGTCTGCGATCGTATGCTCGTAAAGCGCCGTCATGACAGCCGATACATGTTCCTTGCATTCTGCTCTGTCACACGGATCACTTCTTCCTCTGTGACGCCCTTGATCTCGGCGATCCTGGCGACAACATACGGTAAATACAGGGAGCTGTTTCTCTTTCCTCTATAGGGGACCGGTGCCAGGTAGGGGCAGTCTGTCTCCAGAAGCAGATGCTCCAGCGGGATTTTTTGGGTGACCTCTACAAGCTTTCTGGCGTTCTTGAATGTAACGACGCCGCCGACGCCGATATAGAATCCCATTTTCACAAACTCCGCTGCCATCTCTGCGCTGTAAGAATAACAGTGTACCACACCTCCGGACCTTTCTGCATGATTATCTTTCATGATCTTCATGGTGTCAGCAGCCGCTTCTCTGGAATGGATGACCACAGGAAGGTCCACCTCCTGCGCGAGCTGCAGCTGTCTCATAAACCAATATCGCTGGATTTCGGGATTGGGCTCCGGCCAATAGTAGTCCAGCCCGATTTCCCCCACCGCGACAGCCCTGGGGTCCTGCAGCTTAATACGGATCTCCTCCAAAAGCGCCTCTGTCATTTCGGCGCAGTGCTCGGGATGAATCCCCAGTGCGCAATATACATGATCATATGTATGCGCAAGTCCAAGACACGCATCGATGCTCTCGGGCGACGCCGCAATGTTTACCACTGTGCCAATCCCTGCCGCGGGAAGGCTCTCCAAAAGGCTCTCCCTGTCGCTGTCAAACGCGTCATCGTCGTAATGTGCATGTGTGTCAAAAATCATTTTAAACCTCTCTAAAAATTTTTTTAAAAAAACACTTGCATTTCAAATGCTCTTCCCCTATAATAACACTTGCGTCACGGATAAGAAACAAAAACCGAAACGCAAATGAATAAGCGCTTCTAGCTCAGCTGGTAGAGCACCTGACTCTTAATCAGGGTGTCCAGGGTTCGAGTCCCTGGAGGCGCACGAATGAAATCACTTCCGGATATAGTCCGGAAGTGATTTTTTTATGCCCTTCTCATTTTTCATTTTCTTCTCATTTTTTGATTCCCTTCTCATTTTTATGTCCTTCTCATTTTTTGATTCCCTTCTCATTTTTATGCTCCCTGCTCTTCTCCCCCATCCTGATTTTCCAATTCACCTGCTTTTCCCCTTCTTTTTCCCCCTTTGTTTCGCGCATTTTCGCAGCAATTTAATATTTTCTTAATATTTCGAAATATTTTTGAATTATTTTATTTGCGTTATCGTAATTTATTCGTTATAATTAGCGTAATTGTTGTTAACATTTCGAAAGGAGCCTTCTGATGAATCGAAAATTGGTATTTCTTCTGACTGGTTTTTTAGCCATCTCATCCGCGTCTGTGGGGCTCCCCTCTTATCAGGCACTGGCAGCGGAGACCGACGCGAAAGAAGTGGAGGCGGTCGCCGAGACCGATGAAACCACGGAAGCGGCCCCCGAGACCGACGAAACCACGGAAGCGGCCCCCGAGACCGACGAAACCGCGGAAGAAACCTCTAGCCCCGAACAAACGGCGGAGGAGACATCTGCACCTGCTGAGACCGACGAACCGGAAGAACCCGCAGTCGTTTCGGAAAGCGAACCGGCGGAGACCGGGGATGCACGCTCCACTGAACCGGAGACGGAGGACCCTATAGAAGATCCTGCAGAAGTAGATGCCGAACAGGACGTCACACCAGATGATGTAATTTCGGACGAGACGCTTGTCGCGGAGGCGTCAATCGACACCGCGAGCACCCCCGCGAAGGTCGCTGTCGGCGATGAAGAGCCGCCCACAATCCAGACCGGGTGGGTGAAGGACGGCGATCAGTACCGCTACTTTGACGAAAGCGGAAACGCGCTCACCGGCTGGCAGACCATTGATGGGTATCAGTACTATTTTGACCCCGAAACGAGCGTCCGCGCCACCGGCATCCAGAAAATCGATGGAACGCTCTATGTCTTCTCTGTACTGGGCAGACAGTATAAGGGACCCAAATTCGTGAAAACGGAACAGGGTAACTGCTTTGTCAATCCGGACGGCACTCTGCTCAAGGGCTGGCGCAAATATTACGGCAACTGGTACTACTTCCAGGACAACGGCCTTATGAAAACCGGGAAGCTCATCCTGAACGGCAAGACCTACTTCCTCGATCAGGATGGAATCCGAAAGACCGGCTGGTACAAGACCAAACGTTACACCTATTACCTGAACAAAGACGGCGTCGCCGTGACAGGATGGCGGACGATCGATAATAAGCGCTATTTCTTCACGCACAACGGCGTTATGAAGACCGGATGGTACAAGACCAGCGGCCATATTTACTACCTTGGTCCCCAGGGTAATCAGAAGACCGGTTTCAGGACCATCGACGGCGCCAAATACTATCTCATAAAAGACGGGACCGTCACGAAGGGATGGAGAAGGATTTCCAGAAAGTGGTACTACTTTAAGAGCTGCAAGGCACAGACCGGATGGCTGCAGCTGGGCAGCAAGCGGTATTACCTGGACAAGAACGGCATTATGGCGACAGGAAAGAGAACCATTGACGGCATTGTCTACCACTTCAATTCGCAGGGCGTCCTGATCCCCAGCACCAACAATTATCACAACACCGACGAGTTTATTACCTGCATCGCGCCGCTGATCAAGAAATACGCACCCAAATACGGCGTGAAGGTTTGCAGTCCCATCATTGCCCAGGCCATTTTGGAGAGTGCCTCCGGCGAATCGAGCCTTGGCAAAAAATACAACAATTTCTTTGGCCTCAAGTGCGGTACCCTCTGGAACGGCAAAAGCGTCAATCTTTTGACCGGTGAGGAGTACACCGTCGGACAATATACGACGATCACCGCCGCATTCCGTGTCTATGACAACATGGAAGAAGGGGTAAAGGGATATTTTGAATTCCTGTTCCGCAACAGGACCAGATACAACAACCTGATCGGCGAGACCAGTCCCTACCGCTATCTGGAAAAGATCAAGGCAGATGGATATGCGACGTCGAGCCGTTATGTCACCAACACCTACAATGTGCTCAAACGTTACAATTTGACCAGATTTGATAAGAAATGAGTGTATGAAGCAGCAATCGGCCGCTTTCGATATGGAGGTTCCTATGTTCAAAAGAAAATGTGCGTTACTGATAACATCTATGATGCTGGCTGTCGCAGCACCGGCAGCATCTCCCGCCCTCTCTGTAGAGGCTGCATCATATGTAGAGACGCGTGAAGCAGTGTCCTCCACTTTAGCGGTTTCCGGTAGGTTCGTGGAAAAGAAAGGCGCCACCTACTATTTCACTTCCAGCGGCGACATGAAGACCGGCTGGATCTATGAAAAGGGGCACTGGTACTATTTTTCCAAGAAAGACGGCCGCATGGTGACCGGCTGGCTCATGTACGGCAAAAAGAAATACTACCTGAAAAAGAACGGCACGATGATCGAGGGACCCCGCTGGGTCACACTCGCAGGCAAGAGATATTATTTCACCAAAGACGGCCATGTCCGCGCCGCATGGGAATTAACCGGCGGCAAATGGTATTACCGCGATACGGATGGAAATACCTATAAGAACAGATGGCTTTTATACGGCGGCAAATACTACTATCTGACCGCTAACGGCGCGGCCGCAACAGGCACCAGGACCATCCAGGGCAAAAAGTTCAAGTTCGGCAGCGGCTGTGAGCTGCTCGGCGCAGTCCCCTCCTATGTTGTCGCGGCTGCCAAGTCAGGCGGATCCATGGTTCTTTCGTCCTCTTCTACCGCGTCCAAAAACGTGACCAAAGAGAGCGACGCCACCAAGGCCGACAAAACAACTTCAACAACGACGACAAAGACAACCTCTTCCGGCAGCAGCAAAACCACAGATTCTGAGGCAAAGACGGCATCCACTACCAAGAAAACGACAAACACTGCCAAAACGACTACAAAAAAGTTCACAACCGTCACCGGTAAGCTCAATGACCTCCCTGCGTCAAAGAGAAACTTTGTCATCAATATTGCCAACTATGTGCGCAAATATGCGCCCAAGTATGGCATCAAGGTCTACAGCCCGATCATTGCGCAGGCCATCCACGAGAGCGGTTGGGGCGAATCCTCTCTGTCGGCCAAATACCACAATTACTTTGGCCTTAAGTGCGGTACCCTCTGGACCGGCAAAAGCGTCAATCTCTCCACCAAGGAAGAGTACAGCGCCGGCTCTCTCACAACGATCCGCAGCAACTTCCGTGCCTATGACAACATGGAACAGGGCGTAAAGGGATACTTTGAATTCATTCAGCTTGCCAGATACGCCAACCTCAAAGGCGTCACAAGCCCCAGACAGTACCTGACCAACATCAAGAACGACGGTTACGCAACCGGCTTCCTTTATGTCGACCACACAATGGCGCTCGTCAACATGTACAACCTGACGCAGTTCGATAAATGATCCAGTACGTGATTCCGCAGTTCGATCGCCGGTCGTTCCCCGGATGACGGGATGCCTTCGATCCTCAGATCATGTAGTCGTTGCCGGCCAGCGAATTGGCGCTGTCTACAAGATCCTGCAGCGTAAAGCCGTCCACATAGTCGTTGATCACCTTCTCAAGACCTCTCCAGAATGGAAGCGTCGCGCACGTATTGCTGCGCGGGCAGATATTGGGGTCGTCCAGAAGGCAGGTGACAGGCTCGAGGTTTCCCTCCATAGCCCGCAGGATATCGCCGACCTTGTATTCGTGAGGCGCTTTTGTGAGGCGATATCCCCCATTGTTGCCGCGCTGGCTGCGAAGATAGCCCGCTCTGGAGAGAGGAATTACAATCTGTTCGAGATACTTGACCGTGATGTCCTGTCTTCCCGATACATCCTTGAGCGAAATGTATTCTCCGTTGTCATGCTGTGCGAGGTCGATCATCATTCGAATGGCATATCTGCCCTTGGTTGAAATTTTCATACTTCTCCCATTCCGGAGCGCGCCGCGAAGCGGGGCGCTCCTGTTTTGCTTGCAATTTGCGGGTTCTTTTTTTACTATGTTTGTACTAAATGGACGCCGGCAGCGCCGGCCTAATCCTATTTATCAAATATGATTATCTGTTTTTAAGTATATATTGAAATGGAGACTTTGCAAGTGACTACGGACGGAATTTTTACTCCCGAGGACAGAAAGTTCATGAAAGAGGCCCTGAAGCAGGCCGAAAAGGCGATTGCGCTCGGAGAAGTGCCGATTGGCGCTGTGATCGTCGAAAACGGAAAAATCATTGGCCGCGGCTATAACCGCCGCAATACGGATCATACAACCCTGGCCCATGCGGAAATCACTGCGATCCGCAAGGCCAACCGCAAAGTTGGCGACTGGCGGCTGGAAGGCTGTACGCTGTATGTGACACTGGAGCCCTGTCAGATGTGCGCCGGCGCTCTCGTGCAGTCCAGGATCGACAAGGTCGTGATCGGTGCATCCAGCTACAAATCGGGCTGTGGCGGTACGCTCCTCAATATTTTGCAAAACGAAGCCTTCAATCACCAGGTGGAAGTCGTCTCCGGCCTCATGCAGGAGGAATGCACCGAAATCCTGCAGCGTTTCTTTAAAGACCTTCGAAAGCGCAACAAAATGCGCAAAAAGAGCGAGGCAGCGGAATCTGCAGAACCGGCAGCGCCGGAAAGCACATCTTTTGATTGACTTTAGTGACTGAATCCTCTATATTTACACATGTGGGTGCATGACAGTATGCCCCGCTATTTTTAGCCGTCCTGCTCTTTGGGACGGAGCCTTAACAGCTGCCTGCCGCTTGCTGTGATGAAGTTTGGGTCTTACGCAATGATTCCCCGCGAACCGTGTCAGATTGGGAACAAAGCAGCACTAAGTGGGCCCTATCATGTGCCGTGAGGGTGCCTGGCGGAGCAGTAAGCGCAGTAACGGGTTAAGGTTCCGCCGCAAGGAGCAGTTTTTTAACGAATGGGGATTGCTATGAGCCTTTATAATATCATGGATATGACGGACTGTACTCTCTGTCCCAGAAGCTGCCGCGTCAACCGCGCGGCGGGAGAAGTCGGGTACTGTAAAGAGTCCGCAGAACTGTACGCCGCGAGAGCGGCTCTATATTTTGACGAGGAGCCCGTGATCTCCGGGCACAGGGGAAGCGGCGCCGTCTTCTTCTCCGGCTGCAATATGGGCTGCGTTTACTGCCAGAATTACGCCATTGCCAAGGCCATGTCCGGTACGCGTATCGAGCCTTCGAGGCTCTCGGAGATCTTTCTGGAGCTGCAGGAGCAGGACGCCGAGAACATCAACCTGGTGACAGCCTCCCATTATCTGTACCTGATCATTCCGGCGCTGGAAAAGGCGAAACGGCAGGGACTTCATATTCCCGTCGTCTACAATACAGGCGCTTATGAGCGCGTCGAGGCCATCAAGGCGCTCGAGGGACTTGTGGATATATGGCTGCCCGATTTTAAGTATATCTCGCCAAGAATCTCCCTTGCTTACTCCCACACGCCGGATTATTTCCAGTACGCCTCCAAGGCACTGGCTGAGATGGTCCGCCAGTGTCCCCGCCCTCTGTTTGCGGACGGCACTTCTTCCCTCGATGCAGAGGACGACGCAGACGATCCGGTCATGGTGCGCGGCGTGATCGTGCGGCATTTGGCCCTGCCCGGCTGCGCGGAGGACTCCAAGGATATCCTGGACTACCTGCACAATACGTATGGCGACTCGATTTTTATCAGTCTGATGAATCAGTATACGCCCATGCCGCAGGTCTGGGGCGATCCCAATCTGGGCCGCAAGCTTACGCCCGAGGAGTATGACGCCCTCGTGGAGTACGCGATCTCGATCGGCATCACAAATGGATTCATCCAGGATGGCGAGACCGCGTCACAGAGCTATATTCCGGCCTTTGACGGGACTGGCCTATAACCACTAAGTATTCAAATCCAATCTCAAAAACGCCCTGACGGCCATTTTACAAGGCCGACAGGGCGTTAACTGCTTTCAATATCCTTTTAATATCCAAGTAGGCACCGGTCTGCTCGGACTTTCCGTTGTGATAAACACTTTTTCATTCAACGGCGATCTAATTCCCGCATATAGGCGCTGACCATGAGCGCGATCTTGAGCGTCATCGCATCTTCAAAGGTCCGGATATCCAGCCCCGTACTCTTCTGCAACTTCTCAATACGGTATACAAGCGTATTTCTGTGCACAAAGAGCTGCCGTGCCGTCTCCGATACGTTCAGGTTGTTCTCAAAGAAGGTATCGATCGTGGTCAAAATCTCGTGATCAAATTCAATCAGTTCATCGCTGCCAAAAATCTCCTGGATAAACATTCTACACAGGCTCGGCGGAAGCTGGTAGATCAGTCTGCCGATCCCGAGCTCGTTGTAGGAGATCACTCTCTTACCTGCATAGAAGATCCGGCCCACATCCATCGCCATCTTGGCTTCCTTGTAGGAACGGGACAGATCCTTGAGTTCGTCGACGATCGTACCATAGGCGCTGCGCACCTTGACCATCGCTTCCATGTTCAGCATGTCGACAGCCGTCTTGGCGACTTCCTCCAGCGTATCGTACCCCTCCTGCTCTTCCAGCGCCTTGATCAGGATCACACTGTTCTCGTCAACTTCCGTCAGATAATCGCCGTTCTGAACGGTAAAGAGGCCCGACAGCATTTCCGCTGCGATCGGCTCCGACTCCGCTTCGATCTCAAAGACCATGATCGCTCTGCGCACGCTGTTCGCAATATGGAGTTTCTTGGACCGGTTGTGTATATCCACAAGAAGCAGGTTGTCGAGCAAAAGGTTCTGGAAGAAATTGTTGCGGTCGAACTTCTCTTTGTAAGCCACAATCAGATTCTCCAGCTCGCCGACCGCGACCTTCGCGATCATAAACGTGTACTCATAGTTCCCCTGTGCGATCAGAATAAAGGCAAGTTCTTCATCGTCTGTGACTTTGAGATAGTAGCTGCTCCCGACAATCTGACTGTCTATGGCAGACTGGGCAAAGCCAGTGACCATATGAATGTCCGGTGCCGCAACGCCTTCCGTCTGGGCCACCATGTTGCCCGCAGGATCGAGTACACAGAATTCAATTCTTGTGATCGCCCGCAGTTGTTCGAGGCATCCTCGTATAACCTGTGATGAAACCATTTGTTTCCTCCTGATCGCTTTCCCGTCACATCGTCCGGTCCGCAATTTGATTCGTATTAAGATTCGTATTTTGACTCGTATTATGGTTCGTATGATCGGACCTTAAAAAATGGGTGCCGCACTTTAGTGCGACACCCAAATGATACCCTAATTGTATGCCGTCAGGCAAATGCCAATTGCGAATTAGTTAGCGATTGTCTTCTCGGTCTCTTTGTCGAAGATGTGGATCTTCTTGGTATCGAAGGTATATTTAACTGTATCGCCAGGGCGAACCTTTGTTGTGGGCTCCACTCTTGCTGTGATGTTAGCGCTGCCAAGATCGAAGTACAGGAATACTTCTGCGCCGAGCAGCTCATATACGTTAACCTTGGACTCGAATGAGTAAGGAACCTCCTTGTTGCCCTTCACTTCGATGATGTTCTCAGGACGGATACCAAATGTAACCTTCTTGCCGTTGTAGTTGCCGTCGATGATTGCCTTCGCCTTGTCAGCGGGAAGCTCGATGGACTGACCTTCTACGTCCAGATATGCCTTGCCGCCGGCTACTCTTGCAGTAGCGTCAACAAAGTTCATCTGCGGGGATCCCATGAAGCCTGCTACGAACAGGTTGCAGGGCTTGTCATAGAGGTTCTGAGGGGAATCGATCTGCTGAACGATACCGTCCTTCATAACAACGATTCTGGAACCAAGCGTCATAGCCTCGGTCTGATCGTGTGTAACGTAGATGATGGTGGTGCCCAGTCTCTGGTGCAGTTTCGCGATCTCCGTTCTCATCTGCACACGCAGCTTAGCATCCAGGTTGGAAAGAGGCTCGTCCATAAGGAAGACCTTAGGATTACGAACGATTGCACGGCCCATAGCGACACGCTGTCTCTGACCACCGGAAAGAGCCTTCGGCTTACGATCAAGCAGGTGTGTCAGGTCGAGGATTCTTGCTGCCTCTTTTACTGCCTTGTCGATCTCATCCTTCGGAACCTTGCGAAGCTTAAGGCCGAATGCCATGTTATCATAAACGGTCATGTGAGGATACAGAGCGTAGTTCTGGAATACCATCGCAATATCTCTGTCCTTAGGCTCTACGTCGTTCATAACCTTGCCGTCGATCTTGAAAGTACCGGAAGAGATGTCTTCCAGACCTGCGATCATTCTCAGGGTTGTGGATTTTCCGCATCCGGAAGGGCCAACGAAGATGATGAACTCTTTGTCAGCGATTTCCATGTTGAAGTTCTGAACAGCCTGATAGCCGTTAGGATACACTTTGCATACATTTTCCAAAGATAAGCTTGCCATTGTAAAACTCCTTCTTGTTCAAAATAAAGAATAATAATAGTTCAACGCTAAAGTTAGTATAGAGAAAAACCCGTTTTCCGACCATGCCATTAATACACAAAGTTTTTGCGCAGTCTTGGTGATGATGTGCGGTCCCAAATAAGCAGATGCATGATTTTCGTAATTTTGTACAGAATTCACCTTGCTCTTTGGGCAATTTGTCAGCCGTCCGAGTTTTCTTCTTCCGGGTGGGGCGTCTGCCCTGTGATCTTATTCTCTATGCGGGTAAAGATGGTATTATACACCATCGCACAGGCGTATCCCGGAACAGACAGGCCGAACAGGAGCAGAAGCGGCAGAAAAACTGTGACGCGAAGGCCCGCTCCCAGAGGGATCAGTGTGATCAGCAGCATCTCGAACGACCTTGGAAGTTCACCGAAGGTGAGCATGACCGCGTTAGCCAGCGTCTGCAGAACCGTGTTGTCAAATCTTGACAGGATCGCAAACGTATAGATCATCAGGATCACTGTCAGCAGCGCTGTGAGCAGCAGCCCCCAGAGAATCCACAGGGGTCCTCTCTCCCTCCCTCTGATGAGCAGCATCAGGTTGGAGAGAATCAGGTACCAGAGAACCAGAAAGAACGCCCACAGGATCGTCGCCTGTCTCAAGTTTCGTTTAAAGGAGCGAAAAAAAGAGCGCACAATATACCCTTCCTCTCCCCGCACCATTTTCAAAAGCACATAGTGCATACCCGTCAGAGCGGCGCCGGCCGTAATGACAGGTATGCACATGAGTAGTGTCACGAGATTGAGGATCATCAGGTCTGCTGTTTTGCCCAAAAAACGCTGCAAAGCGCTGCCTTCTTCAAATAGATTCACCTGGTGCTTCCCTTCTGACCGCTAAAGATCGTAAAGCCGGTCGTGATCATATTGCCCAGCGTGTCCAGAAAGCCGTCCCAGAGCACCGTAAAGAAGCCTTCCGTCTTCTTTCTGACCGTTCTCTGCGCCTCATCGATCAGCGTGTTCTCGGGCATTTTACCGCCGTTTGCAGAGGCAGAGCGGATCCCGAAGGTATTCTCAGCAATGACTGTCGGCGAGATGCCCATCTCATCCATTTCCTCCAACGCGTCCCGGATCGCGCCGCGAAGCGACGCCTTGTCCACGCTGTCGACTGCCTCGTCCATTTTCTTGTAAAGCTCCTGTCCCAGCTCTGCGCCTTGCTGCAGAATTCCTCCCGCGCCTTCCGCCTTGGTAGTCCCGGAAGCACTGTTCTCCCCGCCCTCTTCCGCTATCGCCGCAGTCTCTGTGTCCTGCACAGTCTGCGCCGTCGCGCCTTCCGCCGCAGAAGCTGACGCATAAAAAGCAGGGCTCAGCACACCTGCAGAGCCCAGCATAAACGTTATCAAGATCACAAACGCTTTATTCTTCATTCTTTGTAACCCTTATAAGGATGGATCAGCCGATTTCAGATCCGTCCGGAATATTCTTGTCCGCTTCCGGCGTCATTAGCGCCAGAGAGCCATCCGGTCCTTCCGCGCACAGGATCATGCCTTCGGACACAATGCCGGCAAGCTTGGCAGGTTTGAGGTTTGTGATCACCATGACCTTCTTGCCAACCATTTCTTCCGCAGAGTAGTACTTGCGGATGCCGGAGACGATCTGACGGACTTCGCCGCCTACCTTGACCTTGGAGCAGAGAAGCTTTTTCGACTTGGGCACTTCGCTGCACTCCAGGATCTCGCCGACCTGGAACTGTACTTTGGCAAAGTCGTCGATGGATATCTCCGGCTTCTTTTCTACTGCTGCCTCTTCCTTCTTTTCCTCAGCCTTTGCAGCGGGCTTGAGCGCCTTCTCCTTGGCCTTCTCTTCCATCTTGGCCTGCTTAGCGGCTTCCTTGCGCTGCTTGGCCATGATCTTCTCCACTTCCTTCATGACGTCAGCTTCTTTGAGGCGGGCGAACAGGATCTCCGGCTTGTCAGTGACCTTATTTCCGGAAGGATAAAGGCCGAATGTACCGAGAGTTTCAAAGTCACGGATCTCAGTGTTCAGCATCTTTACGATCTTGTCGGCAGTCTCCGGCATGAAAGGCGCCATGAGAGCTGTACCGATCGTGATGCCTTCGATCAGGTTGTAGAGTACTGTAGCGAGGCGGTCGGACTTGGCCTCGTCTCTCGCCAGTACCCACGGCTCTGTCTCATCGATATATTTATTGAGTCTCTTGAAGACCGCGAAGATCTCTGTCAGCGCGTCTGCGGCACGCAGCTCGTCCATCTTGGCCTCAACTTTGTCGTAAGCGGCTGTGACGAATGCCTTGAGGTCCTCGTCGACAGGCTCTGCAACGCCCTTGTCCGCTACTACGCCGTCAAAATACTTGTTGCTCATCGCGATCGTGCGGTTGACAAGGTTGCCCATCGTATTGGCCAGATCAGAGTTGATCCTCTCAACAACAAGCTCCCATGTGATCACGCCGTCGTTCTCATAGGGCATCTCGTGCACGACAAAATACCGAACAGCGTCGACGCCGAAGATATCTACAAGGTCGTCCGCATAGATAACGTTGCCCTTGGTCTTACTCATCTTCTCGCCGCCCTGCAGGAGCCAGGGATGGCCAAATACCTGCTTGGGAAGGGGCTCGCCGAGCGCCATCAAAAAGATGGGCCAATAAATCGTATGGAAGCGGATGATGTCCTTGCCGATCAGGTGAAGGTCAGCAGGCCAGTTCTTCTTGTACAGGTCGCTGCTGTTTCCGTCCGCGTCATAGCCGATGCCGGTGATATAGTTGCTGAGCGCATCAAGCCACACATAGACAACGTGACCGGGCGCGAAGTCAACCGGAATGCCCCAGGTGAAGGAACTTCTGGATACGCACAGGTCCTGCAGGCCGGGCAGCAGGAAGTTGTTCATCATCTCGTTCTTTCTCGATACGGGCTGGATGAACTCCGGATGGGTATTGATATGTTCGATCAGGCGGTCCGCATACTTCTTCATCTTAAAGAAATAGGCATCTTCCTTGGCCTTGTGCACTTCACTGCCGCATACAGGACAGTGGTTTCCATCCACGACCTGCGAAGCAGTATAGAATGCCTCGCACTCTCTGCAGTACAGGCCGTCGTACTGTCCCAGATAAATATCGCCCTGATCATAGAGCTTCTTGAAGATCTTCTGTACCTGGCGCTCGTGGTCCTCATCCGTTGTGCGGATAAAGCGGTCATAGGAAGTGTTCACAAGGTCCCACAGCCTCTTGATCTCACCGGCCACATCGTCAACAAACTCCTTGGGCGTCTTGCCGGCAACAGCGGCTCTGGATTCGATCTTCTGTCCGTGCTCGTCGCTTCCTGTCTGGAAGTGCACATCATAGCCGTCTGCTCTCTTATATCTTGCGATACAGTCCGCCAGAATCACCTCATAGGTATTACCGATATGCGGTTTGCCGGAAGTGTAGGCGATCGCGGTTGTGATGTAATACTTTCCTTTGTTCTGCATATGTCAATGTCCCCTCTCGTTAACTATTGTGCAATCTAATATAATATGTGCCGCAGGCATTGCTTCCAAAAATGCGCTCCTCGTTGCGAGCGCATTATTTATCACTTCGGACTGCGATAACACTGAAGCCATGCCGCAGGCATTGCTTCCAAAAATGCGCTCCTCGTTGCGAGCGCATTTTTTAATTACCAGCAAAGCACCTCATGCCCTGTCTCTGTCACCAGCACCTGGATCTCCCATTGCGCGGAAGGCTTTCCGTCTCTGGTATAGATGGTCCAGCCATTCTTGTCGTCCTGGTAGATGTCGTCGGTTCCCATGTTGACCATGGGCTCAATGGTAAAGACCATACCGGGCACCATCAGCATCTCCTCGCCGGGCTTTGACACATAGCTGACGAAGGGATCTTCATGGAATTCGAGCCCGCATCCATGGCCGCCGATCTCTCTGACAACTGTATAACCATTCTTGACAGCGTGCGCATGCACCTTGCTTCCCATATCGCCGAGGAAGGTCCACGGGATGACGTTCTCAAGACCGATCTCTACGCACTCCTTGGTGACCTGCACCAGTTTCCGCTTTTCTTCCGAGACGTCGCCGATCATGAACATGCGGGAGGAATCCGAGAAATATCCTCTGTAGATCGTGGAGCAGTCGACGTTGATAATGTCGCCGTCCTTCAGGATATGCTTCTCATCCGGAATGCCGTGGCAGACTTCTTCGTTGATCGAAGTGCAGACGCTCTTGGGAAATCCTTCATAATGGAGCGGCGCCGGAATCGCATTCATAGAAACAGTCGTCTCATAGACGATCTTGTCAATTTCCTCGGTGCTCATACCGGCACAGATTTTCTCCGCCACGGCGTCCAGGCACGCCATATTGACCTTGGCGCTGTCTTTAATGCCCTGGATCTGCTCCGGCGTCTTGATGAGACTCCTGTCCGGCGTTATATGTCCCTTGAGCTGGAAGGTCTTGATCTTATCATCAAACCGCATGTGGCAGTTCTTGTACTTCTTTCCACTGCCGCACCAGCACGGATCGTTTCTTTCAATCTTAGCTGCAAAATGGATCATAAATTTAGAAACTTCCTTTATTCTATATTGTTTGTTGTTTGGCGAATGCTCGCACAACAAGTATGAAAGCTTTTGGGACAATTGTCAAGCAAGGAGCGCACCGGCAGACAAAGGTGTGTCCATACAGGACAAAAATTCCCGGCAGGCACGCTCATCCGTGACCGCCGGGAATATGACCCTTCTTCCCTTCTGTCCGATTGCAAAGAACAGAGGGTTTTATTTCTTGATGAACTCTATTGTCTCGGCAAAGATGCCGTCCGCGTCAAGATGATAGAAAGCCAGTAGTTCATCCGCCTCGCCGGATTCTCCGAATGTGGAAAGGCCGACTCTCTTCACTCTTGTGGGAAGCTTGTCGCACAAAAGCTCTGTGACAGCGCTTCCGAGTCCGCCTACCGCAAATCCCTCTTCTACAACCAGCACCTTGCCGGTCTTTGCCGCAGAGCGCAGGATGATCTCCTCGTCAAGGGGCTTGATCGTGCAGATATTGATCACGTCCGCCTTTACGCCGGCCGCACGCAGCATGACATCCGCCTTCAGGGCGCTGTCTACGCAGAGGCCTGTCGTCACGATCGTCACATCGCTGCCGCTTCGAAGGAGCTGGCCTTTGCCAAACTCAAATTTATACTCCGGGTAATCGTTGATGACCGGAACAGCCAGTCTGCCCAGACGGATATAGACAGGTCCGTCGATCTCGACCGCCTTTCTGACGGCTGCCCTCGCCTCGACGTCATCGGAGGGAGACATGACGACCATATTGGGCATCATGCGCATCAGTGCGATGTCTTCAAGGCACTGATGGCTGCCGCCGTCCGCGCCTACGCTCACGCCCGCGTGGCTTGCGCAGATCTTGACGTTGAGACCGGGCAGGCAGATCGAATTGCGGATCTGCTCAAAAGCGCGCCCTACCGCGAACATAGCGAAAGAACTCATAAAGGGGATCTTTCCCGCTGCCGCAAGTCCGGCAGCTACTGCCGCCATATTTCCTTCCGCGATACCGCAGTTGATGAATCTGTCAGGGAATTTTTTAGCAAAAATCGATGTCTTGGTGGAACCGGACAGGTCCGCGTCTAGGACAACGATGTTCTTGTTCTCTTCTCCGAGCTCCGCGAGTACCTCTCCGTAGCTCTGTCTGGTTGCGATCTTCTTTATCTGCGGCATAATTCTTCTCCTATCCTTTCCAGATCCTGCATGGCGACCTTGTATTCCTCAGCATTGGTGGATTTTCCGTGCCAGCCGACTTGGTTCTCCATAAAGGAGACGCCTTTGCCCTTCACCGTCTTGGCAACGATGCATACAGGTCTGTCCTTCACTTCGCGCGCTTCTTGATAGGCGGCCCGGATCTTGTCAAAATCATGACCGTCGATATTGATGACGTGCCATCTGAAAGCCTTGAACTTCTCGTCGATGGGATACGGGCTGTTGACGTCCGTGATCGCGCCGTCGATCTGCAGATTGTTGTTGTCCACCAGTGCGACCAGATTGTTAAGTCCATGGTTGGCTGCCAGCATAGCGGCTTCCCAGACCTCACCCTCTTCTATCTCTCCGTCTCCGAGAATGGTATAGACTCTCCAATCCGCCTTGTCCATTTTGGCGGCCAGCGCCATTCCAACTGCCGCGGAAAATCCCTGTCCCAGGGAGCCCGTGCTCATCTCAAGACCGGGCAGATGGTGCATGGAGGGATGTCCCTGCAGGTCAGAATGGAACTTTCTGAGCGTCTTTAACAGATCGACAGAGAAATACCCTCTCTGTGCCAAAACAGAGTACAGGGCCGGCGCCGCATGGCCCTTGGAGAGCACAAAGCGGTCCCTTTGCGGATCCTTGGGGTTTTCCGGATCCACATTCATCTCTTCAAAATAGAGATAGGTCAGGATATCTGTGCAGGAAAGCGATCCGCCGGGATGTCCCGATCCCGCCTCGTTCGTTGACGTAATCACGCCTTTTCTTACATCATTTGCATGAATCTGTAGTTGCAAGTTGTTCAAATCATACCTCCTTTTGGTATATGTGATGGCATGCCTTTTCGCCGCCTACCTTACATAGAATTCCTCCGCATCCTCAAGACGAATGCAGGCCAGCTGTGCCCGCCCTGCCGCCGCGCGGATCCCGGGATCCGGATCATCGCCGCACGACAAAAGCTTAGCGCCGCAGTCCAGGTCTACAAACTTCTCTCCATGAAAGATCTTGTTTCGTTTGGTCTGCCGCGGCTTTCGAAACGGCCAGTTCTTCTCCGCCTTCATTCTGGTAAAAAAGTAGTCCGTGATCGTATGTCCGCAGAGCAGGCAGTGATATTTCTGTGCGCCCTTATATTCCGCAAACGGATTCTCCCGCAGGAGCAGCCGCCGCCAGACCGCGTCCTTGCGCCGCAGACGTGCCTCTAAGGGGCTGTATTCTATATCATAATAATACGGATAGGCGTGCGCCAGCATATAATGCTTGTCGCCATCCCTGACGTCAAAGCTGAGCGGCAGATCTGTGACCCATTTGCGGATCTCCCACTGCCTCAGTCTGTCCAGTTTCGAAAACTCCTTCCAGGTCCCTGCGCCGCGGTTATTGACCAGCCAGTTGACCGCGATCGGATTGTCGTCAAGTCCCTTCCCGCTGATTTCCATCATCGCCTGAAACATCTCTTCGTGGTTGCCTTTCAGGCAATGCACCCTGTCGCTCGATCTGTCCAGGTGCATAACAAATAACAGGGTTTCAAGAGGATATGTGCCCCAATCAATATAATCGCCGAGCAGATACAGTTCATCCCCTTTTTCCGGGGCAAACCGGATCTTGGTCAGCATCTTTTGAAATTGCGGCAGTGCGCCATGTAAATCTCCGATCACATAGGTTGACAAAACAATCTGTTCTCCGTTTCTTCTATCTTGCGGGCAATCTCTTCGCCTTCCTTTTGCCTGATAAACGCCATCGCCTGCGCCAGGTTGGGCGGCCGGCTCGTGAGATTGTGGCAGTCGCTGCCAATGATCACCCGGCCCGCTTCCTGTCTCAAAAGGGTTCTGCAGAAATGACGCGTCATGCCAAACTTCAAAAAGCTTCCCGCATTCATCTGGATCGTCACCGGAAGGTCCATGACCCGATCCCAGATTTCCCTGTCCTTCTGAAAGCCCGTATATCGCTCTACATGGGCAAGGATGACCTGCAGTCCCCGCCTCTGTATCAGATCCTTTGTATCTTTATACACTTCGTCCGTCCACTGTTCGAAGGGCATTTCAAGCAAGAGAATACTGGTGCCCTCCACACACAGTTTCGGCGTGTGTTCCGCCTTTCCCATGCCCCGGAAATAGTAAGCCTCCGCGCCGACACGCAGCGACGGCAGATCCTTTCTTTCATCCAGAAGTGCCTTCACCTTCCTGCAGCTGGCCTCTCTTCTCTCCAAAAAACCGCTGACCCCGGTCCTGTGCGCATAAAAATGGGGGGTGGCATAGACCAATGTCACTCCCGAAGCTGCTTCCTTTTCGAGCATTTGTTCAGTCATCTGTATATCTTTACTGCCGTCGTCAATGCCCGGCAGTATGTGGGTATGAAAGTCGATCATAATCTGTCTCCTCCCCTTTATCTTACACGCACGATCGCTTCGAAGCAATAAGAAAGGCGGTACGGAAACGTATTTCCGCACCGCCGGTTCTATTCAGCTGTACAACTGCATAGTAACATAATCACTCGTGATTATTTGGCTTTTACTGCTGTGACCGCAGAAGAAGCGCCCCAGTAAGTCTTTCCGTTCTTGACTGCATAAGGAACAACCTTGATGTAGTAGGTCTTACCTTTTACAACAGAAATAGGCTTATTTGTGTAGTTCTTCTTGACGAGGATCTTCTTGGCATTGCTCATATTCTTACTGGTAGAATAATAGATCGCATAACCGGTCACACCTGACGTCTTAGGTGTTTTTACCCTGATCGTCTTTGTAGTGGCTGTCGAATATGTAGGCTTTACAGCTCTTACATAACGATAGTGCATGGTTGACCATGCGCTCTTCTTGCCATTCTTTCCGATCGCTCTGACACGGATGTCATACAGACCGTTGTGCTTCAGAGTCAGTGGATAGGAAGTAGAAGTCGTGGTTTTGGTTACCCAACCGCTCCTGCCACTTGCTCTGTACTGAATCTGGTACTGAACGGCATTCTTTCCCGTATACTTGACGGTTGTTTTGCCATTCCATCCATTCACAGTACTGCTGCGGCTTACTATAACCGGATCCGGATCAACGTCACCGCCGCCCGGGGACTTGTTGTCCGCTGCCATAACAGCCATTGAGGATGCAACGATCATAACAACTGCCAGGCACAAAGCCAGAAGTCTCTTGATGTTTTTCATCTCCATTGGTTTACGTTCACCTCCTTTCCCGATTATTTGTATAGTAGCAGCCTGTTGACAGACTGTAACTATCATTCCTTATTCTCCGGTATAGTATTTGCCGGAGTAATATTTGCGATATCCATGAGAGTAATACTTGTTGTAATAGCCGCCCTTGGAATCGCTCACACGATTGAGCACAATGCCAAGCAGCGGACAGCCGGCTCTTTCGAGCTGATGCACCGCTTCCTTGACCAGCGCGCGAGGCGTTGAGCCGCCGCGCACACATAGGATTGCGCCGTCACACAGATTTCCAATTCGCTCTGCGTCCGATACCATTCCAAGCGGCGGGGCATCGACGAACACATAACGGTACTGTTCACCCATGGTCTTTAACAGTTCCTTGAACTTCTTGTTATCCAGAAGCATGGAGGGGTTAATGATATTCTCTGCATTGGGCAAAAGATCCCCGTTTTCAAGGTCTGTATGGAACAGGACTTCATCCAGTTCCTCATCGCCCGACAGATAGTGGGATAATCCCTTTACATCCTGTCCGTCGGACCTCTTGATGCCATATTTCTCTACCATCGTAGAGTTTCTCATATCACCGTCGATCAGAACCGTCTTCACGCCGGCTGCTGCCATCTGTTTCCACAGACTAAAAGAAATAAATGATTTTCCTTCATTGGGTTCGGAACTCACGATCATAATCTTCCGGACGTCTTTTCCGAGGAAATTGACGTTGATCCTAAGACGGTTGATCGCTTCCTCGATGGCGTAAGGGAGCTCCGGATTGACGCTCATAATGATTTTCTTATCTTCCTGCATCCCGTACACCTCACTTCGATCCCTTTTTCCTGCGTTCCCGCTTTGTCTTCTCCGTCGACTCAAATCCGGCGATCTTGCCTTCCGGAATGACCGTGAGCGGGATCACGCCGAATTCTCTCTCGATGTCGTCAGCTGACTTAAACGTATCGTCGAGCAGGAACTGCACTGTGTACAGGCCCAGAACCAGAATCATACCGATCAGGGCGCCCATCATCACATTTCTGCTCATACTGGGCGAACTGGGGTTGATGGGAATGATCGCGTATTCAGCGATATGCGGTTCCGGCGTCTCCATGAGCTTGGGAAGCTCCTTGACGCCCTTATCGGCCAGTGCGTTCGCAATGACCATCGCCTCCTCCGGATCCTGGCTCGTCACCTTGATCGCGATGATTCGTGTGTCTGAGATGACCGAAAGCTGCAGCATGCCGGTCAGCTCATTGTAATTATAGGGGAGGGATTGCTCCTCGATCACCGCTTCAATGATCGGCCTTGTCTTTAATAGTTCGACATAGTCCTTGGATAGAGACTGTCCAATATTGAGGTCTGTCAGATCCACGACGGACTGCGTGGAGGAAGAGACCATATACATCTTGGAGGTCGCTGTATAACTCGGTTTAATGGCGTAAAAGGTGATCAGTCCCGCAATCAGGGCACCCGCCAGAAAACCTAATACGATAACAATTGCATGTGCTCTAAAGTAATCCAACAGTTCAAGGAGATCGATCTCCATCTCCTCGTTCTGCCGTCCCTTAACGTCTATCTCCGTTTGCTGATTCATTCCTCAACATTCTCCTCGTCATCCGTGAATTCTTCCTCTATGATCATCTGCTCGTCTTCCGTGATCACGTCTTCTGTGATGTCCGAAAGAGCAACAATCTTTCCAAGCACCTCTGCGATCGATGCTTGATCGACATAGAATTCACTGTGTATCTCACCGTCATCCAGCTGGGTTCCTTCCGTTGACTCTCCGTCAGGCGTCAGGATTCCGACATATTCACAGTCGCGGATCTTCGCCGCGATCTCGGAAACTGTCTTATCCGGCTGATCTGTTTCCAGTACAGTCCTCAGTTCTTTGTACAAGTCATTGATATATCCCGCATTCTCAGAGATCCGTTCATGAATTTGCTTGTACATATTCTCCATGTACTGTCTCTGGCGCCGTAAACGGGACCTGTTGGTTCCATCTCCGACCGACATGCGCGCCCGCACAAATTTCTCAGCCTGCTCATCTGTCAGAAGGATCTGTGCGCCTTTACGCATTGCGGGGTCCAAACTTTGAAGGTCCTCTTCGATTGTGACGCTGACGCCTCCGACCGCATGATTGAGTGACGGTATATCGTTCATATTCATGCAGTAATAACCGTCAATCGGGAGCCCTCCGAGTAGTTCCGAAACGGTATATACTGTATTGATATTGCGTTCTTCCTCGTTTCGCCCATACCAATGTGCGGTACAGATCTGCTCCAGCGCAGTGCCAATCTCTTCACCCTTCTCATCGAGAATGGGAACATCCGTGATCGTATCACGGTCGATTTGTACAAACCCATACCTGCCGGTATCCGGATTGACCATAAACAGGACCAGAAAATCTGCCAGATCTCCGTTAAACCCCTGCTTCGCCTCCGGGTTTGCGCCGCTATTATCCGTACCGATCAGCAAATATGTCTCCAGCTGATCTGTATAGGCATATACTCGTTCGTTAAGTGTGAGCTGTGTTTCCTGACTCTCTACCTCTTCCTGCGCCTGCCCCCAGCTTCCGCTGTCACCGACGTCCTCCCTTTGCCGGGAGGATCTCTCAAGCATAAAGAGCACCGCGCCAAATAAGGCAATTGCGAGAGCCGCGGAGAAGCCGCCCATCAAGAGACGCTTCTTGGCACCTCTCCTTTTTCGTGCGTCTTTCATGATATAACTCCACAGTTTAGAATTTACAATTTCGTTTGCATTTTGACAAGCCTATTCTTTTGGGGTTTCACTGCTTTGGTCTAAAAAAGCGCCAGACTCCCCTATATTTAGTTCCATACAGGGACAAAATGATGGTGCGTGACCCTCTGTTCCACAGGAGGAAGCTGCATATAGTCCCCATATATTCTTGTCAGGAGCTTGTCATAAGCCGCCGGTATATAAACTTTGATGTCTTCAAAGTCGGTCAGCACAAGATCTTCGATCTCATCCTCGTAGTAGTAGCTTTTCTCCCAGTTTGCAATATACGTGGCTTTGTAAAGTCTGGAATCGCTTCCGCGGTATCTCTGCATGATCTCCTCGCGTTCCTGACGGATCTTATTAAAACCGTGGAGAAGCCCCGCACGCATCCTCATCGGAAGATTGAATAGCATTTTGATCCTGCGCTTTGGAGGCAGCGTCCGATAATACCGCGCGGGAAGCATGTAGGTGATCTTACGATTCAGTGCCCTGACTTCTTTATTCTGGGCAGCCCGCTCTGCCAGATCCTCCGATGTCTTGTCCAGAATAAAAATATCAACAAAGGGGCCCAGATTGTCGACATCGGGTATGCCTTTGAGTTTGAGCGTCGCGGTCCGTGAACACACTCTGGAAAAATAGAAATAGTAATACGGAGAAGTATCGCCCGATAACACGTAATAATCGTCCGTCTCTTCGGGCATGATCGCACAGAATTTCTCATATGCGTCTCTGGTCATAATAATATCGATATCATCGTCCCACGGAATAAATCCCTTGTGCCTTACTGCGCCGAGCAGGGTGCCGAATGCGACGAAATAAGGAATATTATGGCGGCCGCAGATATCATGGATCGCTGCCAGCACTTTTTTGACCTCTTCTTTGTATTCGTCTGGTGTGAGCGGAACGCCGGTTTGTTTGGAAGCCATCTTACTTTCTCCTTATAAAACGGTTGTACATTTTGCGCGTAAATGCTGTTCCTTTGACAAAGAATCCCTTGACAAGATCTTTGTTGAGGACCAGGAAGATGATCGTTCCCAGTATGACATTGACGCAGTTAGTATAGAAAGAATTGATATAGCAGAGCGCCGATTCCACAATGAGAAAACTCATTGTGAAGATCATCTGCCATACGTTATAGCGGATCGCTACGAGTTTTCTGACGTCGGCCATGCGGTAAGCGAACAGAAATGCGTAGCTGATCAGTGTAGAACCGGACGCCGCGTACAGGCCGATATAGCGGATCAGTGCAAGGTCTACCACAAAGTTGCACAGCGCAGCCAGCATGGTAGAAACACCAACGCTTTTGGTCGCTTTAAAGGCGATGTAGATGCCGCCAAGGAACGTGGACATACAGGAAAAGAACATGCCCAGGAACAGGACCGGCATCTGCTGATAGGCCTCTTCATAGCTGCCTCTAATAAGAAGCGCGAACAGGATCGGCGTACATGCGATCAGAAGTCCGAGAAAACCTGCGTAAAGGTTGAGCATGACGGAAAACATCTTGGAGTAATATGCAGCCGCGTCCTTGTCCTTGGAGACGATACTCGCATTCTCCTGCCAAGCCAGCGTAAATGTGCTTTGCGCCAGAGACAGAAGCGACGGGATCTTATTGGCAACCGCATACACAGCGTTCGCGGCGACGCCCATGAACAATGTGACCACAAAACGGTCGGATACTCTCATGACCCACATGGACATATTGTTGGGCACCATGGGCCAGGAATATGCCAGCATTTCCTTGAGGACCTGCGGATCAAAAAGGCTGAAGTCGATCAGCTCGTACATGCGTACTCTGACAAAAAGGTAAGCAAGCGAGAGCACAGGTGAGATCGCAAGTGCCACTATCGCGCCGGTCAGTTCGTAATGCAGCGCCTTGACGAGCAGGACTATAAAGACCATTCTGACCATCGCGCTTACTATGGAGCTGATGGAATAGTCCAGATTCCTGGACAGGCCTCTGGTGATCTGTCTCGCTTCCGCGACCAGTATATCAAACAGGAAATAAATACAGACCCAGATCTTAAGGACAGGTGATTCTATCGGAAGCACCCAGTAGGTAATCAGCAGGATCACCAGGCTGACCGGCACAACAAAGGCCAATATGTTGGAAAAATACAGCTTAGCCTTTTCTCTGTCATGCTTATGATCGATCAGAAACCGGAAAGCTGCTGTGTGAATCTGCAGAGTTGCAACCGGGAGCAGGAGTGAAACAAGCAGTGAAACCAGATCCAGGGTACCGTACTGTTCCTTGGTCAGATATCCGGTCAGGATCGGAAGTGTCACATAGCCCGCAAGTCTTGGCAGAAATGTGCCGATTGACAGGATAAATGTATTTTTAATCAGTTTGTTTTCACGGTTCATGAAAAATCTCCATTTTTAACATGAACGGCTCTCACTGTCTATGGATCAGAGACCGGAGTGCCTTCATCATCTTTCTCCCCATGACCCGAGGCATCGGGTCTTTGCCATATCTCTTTACTATATACCCAATGCCGCGTTTTTCATAGTCACGCCAGAACTGCTGCCGCTTGTCCGATACAGGCGTAGGCCTGACAAGGTTGGGCTGCAGACAATCCTCTCTATTACTCTCAGCTGTGAACAGTGCCTCTTTGGCCCTTTCAAACAGCGCCTGTCCCTTCTTAGTATGAATCAGGAACAGGGACACGCCCTTCTCACTGTAAAACGATGGAAGCGCTTTTTCAATCCCCCAGTAGTCCCCGATCGTCAGATCGCTGCCTCGGTCCACTGCGGCCCAGGGGCATTTGTGGCAGGAAGGACGAAGGGCCATCTTGCTGTAAAATATGTGTACATAGTCCTTCATAGACACTTCCCGACCGCCCGCTGTCGCCGCAGCCACAGGTGCTTTCCACCCGTTTCGCTTATCTTTGAAAGTGATATACTCTATTTTGCCGTGTTTTGACTCCAAAAGGCCCATATAGTCCTTGAAGAGCCCTGGACTCATGGCGCCATGGCAGATGATATCTACTACTGTCACGCGATCCCGTAATCCTTTTGCTTTCGCATAGCTGATCATACCAGCCGCCTGACAGCCTACGCCAACAAACAACAGCGGCTTATCCGCGTTCTCTTTCAGCCAGATCTCCGCTTGCTTGAATACGGTACCGGGACTGCTCTGCACATATTTGGATCCCCGCGCACGGTCTCTGTCCGCCGGATCTGTCATGAGGGCAAAATATTCCCTGTGCGTCTCATAGTCATAGGTGCTGCAGATGACAGCGCCGCCCTCTTTTAAAAAGAGATCGGAAAGCGCCGTAAACGCGCCGCCGGAGGAACTGCGCAGCAGCTGTTTCTGATCCTTCAGCCTTCCGGCATAGACACGGACCGCAGGAAGGGCATCATCCGCGCTGTTGTTCTCCTCCAACCGGTCCTCTTTAAAAGGACATACGCTGACACATCTGCGGCAGTGCACGCATTTGTCAGCGTCGATCACCGGATAGAGAAATCCTTCCCTGTCCGGCTCCATTGTGATTGCCTTTACGGGACAGATATTCATGCAGGCCATACATCCGCTGCAGTCTTCCCGATTGGCAGCCAGCCGTGGAACGCCTTTTTCCGCCTTTTTCAGAAGCGCCTCATCCGCTTTCCGATGTGCGGGTTCCGGGATCTCTCCCTTCGATACGCCTTCACAGGCTTCTAAAAGAAGCGCCTCGGAATACGCCCGCTCCTCCTGCAGTCTCTCCCGCGCTTTCTCGTGATCGACAGGCGCATCGCTCCAGCTCTCCGTCAGGATCCTGTCCGATAATCCCGCAAGATCCAAAAGAGACGACAGCCTGGAATTTCTGTTTCCGATCATGGCCTTCGTACACAGGAACTGCCGCTCAAACAAAAGAGAGAAAGAAAGCGTGTGGAAGGATCCCGTGATCACATAATCCGCAAAGCGGACTAGATTGAGATACTCGAAGGGATCAGCCGAATAGATACAATGACAGCCCTTTCTCATCTTAATCTGATTGGTCAGAAAAACGATTTCCAAGCCTTTCTTCTTCGCGATTTTATGGATCATCTCCCATGTGCCCGCATCCTCTGCAGGAAAATGAACGAGCATATATTTCTTCTTGCGAATCGGCTTTTCGCCGGCAAGCTTTCGCCACTCGTCCGCTTCGATCAACTGCGTGGGATCCAGCACAAGGCCGATTTTTTTGTCCGGCAGCTTTTTCTCCAGATATTCCTTGAGATTCTTCTCCCTGACATTGATAAAAGGGATCTCACCAATGAGGGACAGGCACTTTTCTTCTGTTTCCGTAGAAAAGGATTCTGTACCCAGACTTGCTGCGTACGTCGCTTTCTTCTTAGAATCGATTCCCTCCAAAAAGAAATTATAGTCGCCGCCTGTTATCTCCTGGTTCCAGATTTGATCACTTCCCGCTATTATACGGTCATATTCTGAAAAGTCAATTGCGGATGTAAGCTTTTCTACGCCAAGATACTCTTTTTCAAAAGAGGCAAACTTGCGGTAGCGATCCCGGATCACCGGGTAACGCATAAGCGCACCGGCCTTTTTTTTAAAGCTTCCCCTTGCAGAGGGAAGCCTTTTGTCCATCTCATTCTTCAGTTCCCCGCACTGATACGGAATGATCCGAGCGTCAAATCCCAGCTCTCTGATCTTTCTCTGGAGCGCGTATGCCTGCAGACATGCGCCGTGACTCTGTGTTCCTACAAATGTTATTATCCCTATCATACTTCTGACTCCGCTATCATAACATTCGGATATTCCTCTCCGGTGTGAATCGAACGGGCTTCTTCCCGAGACAACGCCTCACCCGCACATGGACCTCGCAGTACAGCAAGACCAGTCATAGCCGTAAAGCTGTACATAAAGATCGTATAATCGTAAAGCGTGTTGCCGGTAAAATTATATAACAGTACAAATACCTGACTCACAACGGACACATAGAGTGCCTTTCTCCTCCATGCTTCCATAGACCGCCTATGCCTGAGTGCTTTGGAAGTCGTAATCAGAGTTCCGAGGGCCGCCCATATGTAAATAAGAAAACCGACTACGCCTGTTTCGCACAGAAGCTGCAGATATGTGTTGTGGGAATTGAGGTATTTTGCACCGGCAGACTGCCAATCCTGATACAATTCCACAGCGTAGACCTGTTTATAACCGCCCCAGCCAATCCCCATGACCGGGTGTTTTCTGAACAGATCCAGCGCAAGCGCCCACATCTTAAATCTCGTACGTGTCTGGCTGTCGTTGCCTGCTGTCATAAAGCGCATGAGGAGCATTCGGATCGCTGATACATGAAAACTCATCAGATACAGCGCCAGGGCACCCACCAACACCGCCGCGAACAATTTGAACCCTCTGCCCAGGGTCTGACGAGGGTTTGTCACAAAATAAACCACACAGAAAGCAATAACTGTAAACAGAAAATGGGCGCGCTTGGATGTTAGTATGATCGCCACAAAGCTAAGGACTGTCATGATCAATGTCGGATAGTGCATTTTCCGAGCTTCTGTCACATAGTAAAGAAGACAACCGCCAAAAATAAGGAGTACAAATGCGATCATCGTTCCGTTCTGTGAATAGTGATTCTGCAGGCCAGCGCGATACCCGGCTGCGCCGCCGCTGGTACCAACGGGAATCTGTCCATACAGAGCGATCATGATCTTATAGAGTCCCGGCATGACCAGGAACACATACGTTGCAATTACATTTGGCATACCAATACAGGCCATTCCTGTCAGTGCATGTTTCTGCCACCGAAATCCGAACTGCGACATAAAGATGATCGATACACCCGCTAATGCTCTGACAAAAAACTGCACATAGCCGTGTGCCAAATCCTGGTTCCGGTTGAAGAGGATCTCACATATGAGCAGTGCCCAAGGGATCAGCACAGCGATCTGTTTCTTACTGAGCTTTCGATCCCTAAAAAAGAGAGGCGACAAACCCAGTACAACCAAAAAAGCCAGATAGAGATCCTTGATCATACCTGGCATAAATAGATTCATGATGGAGAAATAATTTGCGTAGGCAAGCAGAAAACCTGTTGCTATGATAATACAGAAGTCACTCTTACACTTCATTGCTGTCCTCCGTCAGAAAGGTCAGTAGGAAAAAGCCTTGGCCTTTACCCTGGCGTTTAGATATGGATTAAAAATCGCCCGAATCCTGTTCTTTCTTACATATTCCCTCATTCGATCGCATTCCGATACCTGTCCCCCGCATTTGGCAGCCTTCGTAAGAATCTTATTGGCAATCAGCATCTTCTTATAAATAAACACATCGCAGATCATTCGGCTGGCCTTCGGGAAATAGTCCTCTGCTCTGCATATCGACTCCCATTCGCTGAGCCACTTGGGTTCAAATTCCGTTTGTTCCACGATCTTCTTCATGGCGCCGCATGGATTGATCAGATAATTGTATAGAGGCGCTGCGACCAGATAAAACGTGTCGCATCTTTGGACATATTCGATGAGAAACAGCAGGTCCTCCCCAATTGTGATTGACTCATCAAAGGTCAGGCCCGTGATCAGCGCCGACCGAAACATCTTATTCCAGAGGCAAGAAGCAATGGATTCATGCAGCATGATCCCTGCAACAGTTTCCTCTCTTGCAAGATACCCGTCACCCGAGAGGTGAAGTGCTTCTCTTTTGTTGGGAAATCCGCCAATTTCCCGTTCTTCCACATCTATATACCGGTATCCGCACGCGACAAGGTCGCAGCTGTGCCTGTTCATAGCGTCCGCCATCTTCTCCACGTAATCCGGCTCCGGATAATCGTCCGCATCCACAAAGACAACGCATGTTCCGGAAACCCGCTGTAACCCGTCGTTGCGGGCTGCGGAGACGCCTCCGTTCTTCTTTTCAATTACAACCATTCTATCATCATCAAAGGAACGGATGATATCGCCCGATCTGTCCGTAGAGCCGTCGTTGATCAAAATGATCTCCAGATCCTTGTGGGTCTGCCCCAGAATAGCTCTAAGGCATCTCTCCAAATACTTTTCCGCGTTATAAACAGGGATGATCACAGAAACTTTCAAATTCTTCGTCCTCAGTCTGCAGATACCTGCCGTTTTGTCACAACACTGAACGCCGGTGCCGGCTGCAGTGCCTTCCTAAAACTCCTTAATCTTAGCGGCAAGGGATGGCCCCCACACTGTTCGTGCAGGAATATTGCCCTTCACGACGCTCCCGGCAGCGATCACGCAGTTATGACCTATATGTGTATCCTTCAGGATCACACAATTTGCGCCAATCCAGACGTCGTCTTCGATCACTACGGAGCCTGTCTTGTATCCAATATTGTTATTCTTATAGTCATGATCATGATCCACGATCACGACATTATTGGCAATCTTAACCCGGTTTCCAATTGTTATCCGGTTCATAGAAGTAACACTCACATTATAGCTCATAAAGGCGTACTCTCCGATCCGGATCACGCCGCCAGGCGTATGCAGGCGCACGCCTGATCGAAAATGACTGTTCTTTCCAATGTAGATCTCTCCGTCTTCGGGCTTTAAGCGGACATTTGACTCCCACCTGGGAAACCCCGCCGCTTTGATGTGCCCCACCCCCAGGATCCCGCTCAGAATCCAGTGCGGTACCGTAACCAGTTTTTCAATGGAACGTGTGATCTTTTTATTCAAAGCGCCAGACTCCCTTTATACATCTCTTTATACATCTCTTTATACATCTTGAACATCCCGTCAGCCACATCCCGGATTGCATAGCCGGAACGGATTACACTTTCATAGCCGTCCATGTCCCGATGGCCTTTCCTTGCAAGAGCGGCTTGCGCCCATATTTCCGGGCTTTCCGTAAGGCTGATGAACTGCATGCTATCCTCAATTTTAATCTCCTCTGTGATCGTATCAGATAGCACACAAGGAACGCCGGCTGCCTGGATTTCGACACAAGATACCGGCAAGCCTTCATGAAAGCTCGGCATCACAAATACGTCCATAGCCTGATACATTCTTTCAATATCCGGCACTTCTCCCATAAAGCGAACGTAAGGTGCCAACCCCAGTTCATTCACGAGATCCCTGACCTCCGTTTCCAGATCTCCCTTTCCGAACAAAAGGAGAACGCTCTCAGGTTCCTTTTCATGAATCTTTTCAAATATTCTAATCAAAAAGGCATGATTCTTTTGCTTGTAAAATCGTCCCACATGCCCCACGACAAACTTGTCAGCCAGCCCTAGTTCCCGCCTGACCGTTTTTCGTATCTCAGGATCGAAACGAAAACGCTCTGCATTGATCCCGTTTTTGACGATCTGTACCCCGCCTTCTCTTACCGTCTTATCTGTAAACATATATGAGGCCGCTTTTCGGGAACAGGCAAGAAGCAGGGTCGCGTTTCGCTCGAGTTGCGGTTTAAGCGCTTTGAAAACTGCCTTCTTGATCCTGGAGCGGTTGGTGTCTCCGGCGTTATGCGAGTGGACAATTCTGCAAGGTACGCCGGCTTTTCGGACCGCCGTAACCGCAAACAGATTAAAGAAAAAATTGCCGGAATTGATATGTACGATAGAATACCTGTGCTTTGTGAGAAATTGTCGCAGCCTCTTATAGAGTCCGGTCTTCCTGGTCAAGATGTTCCCCTTGATTCCCAGTTCATAGATACGGCCGCCTGCCTTTTCGATCTCCGCCCGGTGAATTCCATAAGTAGTCACATCGGGGGACAAAAAATCGAACTGCAGCTTCTCTTTGTCAATATTTGTATACACATTATAAAGAAACGACGAAACGCCGCCAAAGGTCCCGCTGCCTGAATTGATCTGCAAAACTCTGATGGGCTCTTGTCTGTTTTGATCCATGTTCCGGCTCCTCTTCAGTCGTCCTTAATAGCCTCGTTTTCGACGATCCTTAAACCCGTGGAACTGATTCCGGGCGTGTGGGGCAAAAAAACAACATCCACGCCTTTTCGACCAAGATCTTCTCTGGTCTTCTCCCATCGGGGATTTCCTTTCCAGTCGTCTCCGATGAAGATCGCATCAAAATGATATTTGAGAAGGGCCTCTTCTTTGTCCAGCGTATCAGCGATGACACATTCATCAACCGCCTTGATATTCGCGACGATGGTCTGTCTCTCCTTCTCATGAACAACAGGCGTCTTGTGTTTATAAGATTCCACAAGTGCGTCGGAATTGACACCTACGATCAGATGTTCACAATACGCTTTCGCGTTGTTGATCAGATTCAAATGTCCTATATGAAACATATCATATACACCTTGTGTATAGCCGACTTTGTATTTTTTCATTTCCTTCATTCTCTTAATTACTGCTAATCTTGCTTTTGATCAGTTGTACGACACGCTCTGTCGCATTTCCGTCTTCCAATGATCCCATATCCTGATGATGTAGATCCATCTGCTTTCGAAATTCTTCCGGCGCATAACTGTCGATTTCGTCTAAGAGTGCATCCATCGTCTCCGCAATCGGGAATCTCCACTTTTCGATCGGAAGGTCAAAACTCTTCTCCTGATAATATTCCTTTAAATCATAACAATACAGAAAGCAGGGACGATACGTAAACGAATAATCCCAAATGCAGGAGGAATAGTCAGAGATCAGGATATCTGCTGTGTAGAGAAGGTCCTGCATTTCCGGATAATCCGTCGCATCCTTTACATATTCGAACGGAGTACGGATCCTGTCTCTTACGTTGGGATGAAGCCGCACCGCAATGATCCACCTTCCGCCGAACCTCTCCACCAGCTTATCATGCAGCCTCTTGTAATCCAGCGGGTATTCCCCCTCACTCTTTCTGCTGGTTCTCCAAGTAGGCGCATAGAGAAGAAGTCTTGCTCCATCCTCATAGCCGAGCCCCTCGCGGACACGGGCCGGAATCCTGTCGTCGTTCTGCCGGATCAAAACATCCATCCGGGGCGTACCGGGAATTACCTCCCCTGTAAAGCCCATGGATCCTCGAACTCTGCGCTCTGTCATACTTGCAGCTCCGCTGCATACATAGGAATAGTCCCTGTGCATCTGCTGATTCACTTTGCTGGCGATACCGGTAGAACTTCCGATTTTTTTATACCCATTGCTTGCGTGCCAGGTCTGGATAAAGGTCTGCCCCTTTCGTCTGGCAAGTTCTCCATACCCCTGCACGTTGAAGACCACGACTCTTGATGTTTTGGCAAGATAATAATACTTTAGAGATCTATATCGCACTCTCCTGATCCCGGGTTCTGTGAGATCTGCAAACTTTTCCGGCTTTTTGAAAGCCCAGATGATCTCCACTCCACTTTCCTTACTGAGCCGGTCTGAGATACACCTTGGATTGCAGGAGTATTGCTTGCCGTTAAAGCTGTAAAACATGACTCTGTTCGAGTGGATCGGACAGAGGTTGAATATATTGAGAATACACCGCAATAGGAGGATGCCCCAGTACTGTGCGTAGAGTTTCAATGTTTTCATTTTACCTCGCTGTCTGTTCATATTATTTCGGGCATAACTAAATACCTCATCCAAACCGATCTCCAACTTATTTCCTTAGGGATTATAATTCATGGGATCGGAAACTCTGAGGTAACAATAATAATTCACCGCGTAATTCTATTTTAACTAATAAATCGGTTCTTCTCTATAAAAGAGAAGTTGAAAGAAGCGCCGCAATAGCCGTCCGTTTCAGGTTATTCCACCGTTCTCCGAGATCATCCGCTCTATTTCTCTTTCATCAGTTCATCAACGATCCTGCCGAAGTTCTCACAGAACTTCGCGTTATTACTGTTGAGAACACTTGGCATCTTCGCCGCTATATTTTCATAGTCCTTGATGATTCCACCAAGTTCATTGATATCTTCCACTACAATGATATTGCCCTGTGCCTGCGATACTCTCTCACAGAATTCAAGCTGATGATTGTTGACATGCTCATCAAACTTTTTCTGTCTGGGAACAACCACAGGAATCTTGCCAATCTGCAGAGGCATTATAAAAGAACTGGGGCCTCCGTGTGTGATCACAATCCGCGCTTCATCCACATACTTGATCATATCCGGGTATGAAAAGAGCTTGCTCCATTTACAATGCCTCGGCTTGTATGTGCTGAAGCCGGTCTGGATGATCACATCTTCCGTGATCTCACCGTTCCCTTTCAGCTTATCCATATACTCAACCAGCCTGTTGAATGGCTGTTCATGAGTTCCAACAGTCACAAATATCATTGTTTCTCCAACCCTTGCTGCAGACAGTCAGAAGATGCTGCCCAGATTTATCGCCTTCGGATATACTTTCTTCATTTCCTCCCACTCGACAATGAACCGGTCTGTCACCGGATACACGATCTTACCTGTCATAGTAGGCTTGTCAATGCGGTCGAAAACCTCAATATAAATCGTCTTAGCTCCCATCATCTTTCCAAGATAGAAAAAAGGAACTGCAACTGCCGCACCCGCCGAGATGATCAGATCCGGCTTTTCTTTCTTAAGAATCCTAAGTGCTGTCTTTGTATTGAAGAGCAGTGCCTTGGCACTTCGGTTCGAAGGGAAATAGCAGGGATACACTTTTTCACCTTCCAAAAGGCTTCTGGCATCCTCCTTGTCAAAGGTAACCCAAAAGCGCTCTTTGTCTTGCCAAAAAGGCTTCAGCATATATAGATGGGTCAGGTGTCCGCCAGAGGACCCCACAAAGCAAATCTTCATAAACCGTATCAATCCTTCCGGAGATAGTAAAGGTATCCGGGGGAGTTTCCCCAGACACATTATTCTATATTATACTCCTTATATGTCTTTTCCCGCAACTATACATTAAAAACACAGAATATTTAAAGCACACTTCCGCTCTTATACAGCTTACAGTTTATAGGATTTTTTTCAAATAAGCAAACCTTAATTATCGATTGGGGCTCTTCCGGGCACATTAACGGAGCTCATCGATATATTTTCCGTCCAGAACGTCCTTGAGATACTGTCCGTACTGGTTCTTTTTCATCGTCTCATAGGTCATAAGAACATCGTCCCGAGTAATCCATTTGTTCAGGTACGCAATTTCCTCCAGGCAGGCGATCTTGCGGTGCTGGTGCTGCTCCATGGTCTTGACAAAGTTGGTCGCGTCCACAAGGCTCTCATGCGTCCCTGTATCGAGCCATGTAAAGCCCTGGCCCAGGAGCTCCACGTGAAGCCTTTCCTCTTCGAGGTAGATCCTGTTGAGATCCGTGATCTCGTATTCGCCGCGCGCCGACGGCTTCAGTGCTTTGGCATATTCCACGACCTTCTCGTCGTAAAAATACAGGCCGGTCACGCAATAATTGCTCTTGGGATGCGCAGGCTTCTCCTCGATGCTGACAGCCTTGCCGTGCTTGTCAAACTCCACGATACCGAACCGCTCCGGGTCGTCCACGTAATATCCAAAGATCGTTGCGCCATTTCCTTCCTGCGCGTTCTGCGCGGCCGCCCGCAATCTCTTCTTGAGCCCATGTCCGGCAAAAATATTGTCGCCAAGCACCATCGCTACGGCGTCGCCCCCGATGAACTCCTCACCGATCACAAACGCCTGGGCAAGTCCGTCGGGACTGGGCTGCGCCTTGTAGGAAAGATGGATCCCGAACTGGTGCCCGTTTCCTAACAGGAGTTCAAATCGAGGCAGATCCTGCGGCGTCGAGATAATCAAAATATCACGAATTCCCGCATTCATTAAGACAGAAAGCGGATAATAGATCATCGGTTTATCATAAATGGGAAGCAGCTGCTTGGATGTCACCATCGTGAGCGGATATAATCTTGTGCCGGAACCGCCGGCCAGTACAATACCTTTCATAATGCCCTCCTATCAGTAGTCAAGGTCCTTACCAATCATTATAGAAAATCCTTGTTTGTAAGGCAAGACGGAGCATTCCCATACATGCATGAAAGCATCTGTCCGGCGCACACAGGGGCTCCGAACAGATGCTTTTACGTTCTTAGAAGGAATAATCCTTTTCAATTCCGTACTTTTTAATATGTCTCCAGAGCGTGGTCTTACTGATTCCCAGCTCTGCCGCCACTTTTTCCCGATTTCCGTTATGTTTCTTTAAAAGCTCTGCGATCCGCACCGCTTCTTTGTCCTTATACAGGACCACTTTTTCCGTTCCGGGGAGAAGATCCGGAAGGATCTGTTCCACCTGCTTGCGGATAAAGGCCTCGTCGATACTGCGCTGCTCTGTGAGAAGAATGATCCTCTCGCAGACGCTGGACATCTGTTCCAGATTGCCGGGCCACTCATACTCCTGTACAAATTTGAGCGCTCCCTGCGTCAGATTGACATACCGCTTGTATTCTTTCTGCCACTGATCGATATAATGGCGAAACCAGTGCAGCGCGTATTCTTTCTGATGCCTGATCGGGGGAATCTCGATGCTGAGTGTGCTGAGCGCGTAGTAGAGGTCCTGCCTGAACTCGCCCTTCTCTATTTTGGCAATCAGATTGACGGTCGTGGAGGCGATCACGCGAACCTTGGTAAAGCTCACTCTGTGGGATCCGTTATGCATGAACTTGCCGCGGATCAGATTGAGCATCTTGTACTGACTCTCTCTGGAGAGCATCTCGATATTATTGAGAAACAGGGTTCCATCTGCCGCAAGTTCCGCAAGACACGGCGGCGCGCCGGGTCTTGTGGAGTAATTGCCGAACAGCATGTCATCGAGCGTCTCCGGCATCCATGCGTCACAGTCTACAGGCACAAACGCATTGTTCTTTAAGAGGCTGGCGTTATGGATCGCTTCCGCCATATACACGGCGCCGCCGCCCTTTTCACCGATGAGCAGAACAGGCGCCTGATAACGGGCGATCTTGCGCACATACTGCTCCATCCTTTTCGTCTCTTTGCTTCCTGTGTAGAACTGTTCCACCGTAAACTTGGCGATAAATCCTCTTTGATACAGCTCCTTATGAAGCTCTGTATCCATTTCAATGATACGGCGGCCCTCCTGGAAGGTGAGTACAGCTCCCTGGATCCTGTTGTCAATGCGGATCGGCGCAATATTGACAACAATCTCCATTTTGTGGCTGTTGACGAAAATAGAGTAGCTCTCTTTGCCATCCACCAGCGCCTCGTCGAGCGCTTTCCTGCGCAGGCTCGGTATGACCTGCTGCACTCTTTTTCCAACCGGATCTCCCAGGTAGCGTTCCAGAAAATCGCCGCTGCTGCGGTTGATCCTGCGAATGATCCCGTCGTTATCCACCTGCATAATGCCTGTAAAGGTATTGTTGAGCATTACGTCGATCTCTGCATTATTGGTCTTCGAGAGCTCAATCGCATAAGAAACCCGCTCAGCCGACTCCAACGCTTCGCACAGGCTTTCTATTCCTGCCGGGATCTTATAATAAGAAAGGCCTAGCTCTGCGGCGCGTTTGCACGCAGTATCGCCTCCAATAATAGCGTCACAGCCGTCTGCAAGCGCCTCTTCAACGCCTCCTATGAGTTCATCCCTCTTCATCACAAGATACTCTTTAAGCACAATGCCAAAAAGCTCATTGTAATGATCAGTATTACCGAACATGTTCTTATACCCAACAAGTCCGATCCTGGGACAATTAAGCGCGATCGCATTCTTAAGCGCATAGATCACAACGCCCATTTCCTGCGTCGTGACTTTCATCTCAACCAGCGGGATCGTGACGTTCTCTCTGAGTAGCTGCGCATGAACGCCTCTGGCGATGATCAGTTCGCACCCTTTCTCTTCCAATTCTTTACCAAGCTGTACTACAGTATCTGTATGTGCATGCTCTACACAAATGATGTCAAGTGAATGGAAAGACTCCGCATATTCGAGAATCTGATTTGTCTGGACAGGATACGGAAGCAGGATTGCTGTCTTTGTCATGACTCCTCCTATTCGTTTTTCCCAATCATACAATTTCATATAGTATCTTCCTTTTTGACTATAATCAGATTCGGCCGATCGCGACACAGCACTATTGAATAAAATCCAGCGGGTAATTTCAGTAACTCCGATATATGTTCACGAATTGAAATGCACGCGTTTCATTTATAGTAATTATTCTTTCATACCATGCCATTAAAAAGCCATTTGCATTTTGACGGTATTTTATATGCAATACTTCCAAATAAAAAAGCGGTTTACTTCCACACAAAGTAAACCGCTCTCTATAATAATAGGAAAGAATCAGCTGTATAGTAGTGTTAACCGATCAGTGCCACTGCCACGTCATTGACGTTTGTGCCGGTGGGACCGGTCATGATCAGTCCGTCCACTTCCTTGAGCGCATGATATGCGTCGTTGTCCTTAAGAACCGCAAATACATCGATTCCCTTCGCCGCAAATGCCTCCATGGTCTCCGCGTCAACATATCCGCCGGCCGCGTCGGTCGGTCCGTCCGTGCCATCGCTTCCGACAGAGAAAACGGCCGCGCCGGGCATGCCCGCAATACCGGGTGCCGCCGCGATGGCCAGCTCCTGGTTGCGTCCGCCAAGGCCTTTTCCTGTCAGGTGAACGACTGTCTCACCGCCTGCGATATAGGCCAGTTTCCGGCCGTCTCCTGCATGCGTTCTGAGAATTCCGGCGAGGAAACTGCCGGCCTCTCTCGCCTCGCATGTGAGCTGATCCGTGAGGAGGATCGGCTCATAGCCAAGTTCCTCACATTTGACGGCCGCTGCCGCACAGAGTTCCCTGACACTGCCGGTGATCATGGTGGTCACATTGTCAAGGCTCTTGGGCGTCTCGTTGTCAAGAAGCGTTTTCGCCTCCTCCGAGAACCGAAGTCCATATCGGGAGACGATTTCCTTGGCCTGTGCACAGGTAGAACTGTCGGGATAGGCGGGACCGCTGGCGATCATATCGAGAGGATCTCCAATAATATCGCTCAGCACAATGCTGCGGACATGCGCAGGTGCGCAGGCCTGTGCAAATCGTCCGCCCTTGACAGCCGACAGGCGCTTGCGGATCGTGTTCATTTCCACGATGTCCGCGCCGCATGCCAGAAGCTGTTTGGTGATATCCTGCAGTTCTTCTCCGCTCACAAGCGGCTGCTCAAAGAGCGCGCTGCCGCCGCCGGACAGAAGGAACAGGACTGTATCATCCGCCGTGAGATCCTTTACAAGGTCGAGCGCCGCCGCCGTTGCTTTAAAGCTGTTCTCGTCCGGAACCGGATGGCCCGCCTCATAACAGACAACGCCGGGAATCTCTCCCATTACGTGCTCATACTTGGTCACAACGACGCCGCCGTCCACGCTGCCTATGGTGTCGACTGCTGCCTTCGCCATCTGCCACGCCGCTTTTCCAGCCGCGACAAGAAGTGTTTTGCCCTTTCCAGGCTTATAGTCTTTCAATGCTCTCTGGACGGCTTCGTCCGGCAGTACAGCCTGCAGGCTCGCCTTGACGATCGCGTCCGCATTCTTACGTGTCAAAATATCCATACACAACCTCATTTCTTATTGCCGCAAGGCTCACATCACGAGCCGTTGCGCCATGGGTTTCTATGTCATCAGCGCACAAGGCAGGGCTTCTTGTGATCATAGACCCAGTTCGGGATCAGATACTGCATTGCTTTGGCATCATCGCGGTCATGCGTGGGCAGGCTGTTATAGAGTCTGTTGGCCTCCCATACACGCTCCATGTTCAGGTGCACGCCGAGACCGGGCGCATCCGGAACCTGCAGCTTGCCGCCGATGATCTGCGGCGTATCGTCAAGCAGGTTCTGTCCGTCCTGCCAGATCCAGTGGGTATCCAGCGGTGCCGGATCGCCGACCGCTGCCGCACCGACCTGTGCAAAAGCAGCAAGTGTGATGTCAAAATGATTGTTGGAATGTACGCCCCAGGTAAGGCCCCAGGAATTGAGCAGCTGCGACATACGGATCGCTCCGTCAAAGCCCCAGAAGTGGGGATCTGCCAAAATAATGTCGCAGGCGTTCAGGCTCACAGTGTGATAGAACTGCCGCCAGTCAGTCGCGATCATATTGGTGGCAACCTGGAACTGCGTGGCGTTCTTGAACTCACGCATGATCTCTCTGCTGGAATAGCCCGCCTCCGGCCCGCAAGGATCTTCCATATAGGTGATGATCCCGTGCATATCCTTGCAAAGTTCAATGGACTCGGCAAGACTCCACGCTCCGTTGGGATCGATATTGACCCTCGCCTCCGGGAAACGCTTCTTGAGCGCCTTCATGGCCTCCATCTCTTCCTCGCCTCTGAGCACGCCGCCCTTGAGCTTGAAATTGGAGAATCCGTATTTTTCTCTGACCGCTTCCGCCTCTTCCACGATCCGCTCCGGCGTCAGGATCTCCTCGCGCCGCAGCCTGAACCAGGGATCGCTGCTGTCAGACTCATCCAGATACTGCATGTCGCCTGCCGGCACTTTGTGTCTGTCAGATACATAGAAAAGATAGCCGAGCATCTCCACTTCTTTTCTCTGCTGGCCTTCGCCCATCAGATCACACATAGGAACGCCCAGGAACTGTCCGAACAAATCCATCATGGCGCACTCTATGGCCCATTCACTCTTTACAACATATTTGAGCTTACTGATATCCAGCGTCTGGATGCCTTCGCCATCGTCATCCGCAGCCGGATTTGCCAGCTTATGGATTTTCTGCAGCACTTTCCTGTATTGGGAAATCTGCTGTCCCTCAACCAGGGGCTTCATCGCGTTCAGGCAGTCGCAGGTGTAATCGCCGCCGTGAATCTCGCCGACGCCCGTATGGCCCGCCGAATCCTCCAGAATAACCAGATTTCTCGTAAACACAGGTGCATGCGCGCCGGACAGCGTCATCAGCATACTGTCATATCCCGCAACGGGAACTACTGTCATCTTGGTAATGACCGGTGTCGTAGTAAATGCACTCATCGTCAGCTCCCTTCTCGATTATAATCGATACCTAATAAGGCAGCCGGCTGCTCAATGCTTCAGCCGGCTGTGCCTAATTACAATCAGAATTTCTTCAAGGCAGATTTCTTATCTCACCATGCAAGGGCGCTTGGGATCAAACGTCCAGCCGGGGATCAGGTACTGCATGCCCTTTGCGTCATCACGCGCGCCGAGGCAGTTCTCAATATACAGTTTATTGGCCTTCATGATCTGGTCGCGGTCGATCTCGATACCAAGACCGCCCTTCTTGGGAAGGTCAATGCAGCCGTCAACGATCTGCATAGGCTCCTTGGTCAGGCGCTCACGGCCTTCCTGCCAGATCCAGTGTGTGTCGATACCATTGAGCTTGCCGGGTACTGCTGCTGCGCACTGTACAACCATGGCAAGGCTGATGTCAAAGTGGTTATTGGAGTGGCATCCCCACATCAGGCCGAAGTCATTGCAGAGCTGGCCGACGCGAACGGAACCGTTCATGGTCCAGAAATGAGGATCTGCCAGAGGAATATCTACGCTGTTGAGAGCGATGCAATGTGCCATCTCTCTCCAGTCTGTGTCGATCATGTTGGTTGCGGTAGGCATACCGGAACCGCGCTTGAACTCAGCCATGATCTCGCGGCCGGAGAAACGACCTTCTGCTCCGCAGGGATCTTCGCAATACGCCAGGATCTTCTTGAACTCAGGCGCAAGCTCGAGTGCCTTGGCAAGAGACCAGCAGCCGTTGGGATCCAGGTCTACGCGCGCATTCGGGAATGCTTCCTTGATAGCACGGACAGCTTCCAGCTCCTGCTCGGGCTCCAGAACGCCGCCCTTGAGCTTGAAGTCTTCAAAACCATACTTCTCATAAGTAGCCTTTGCAAGTGCTACGATCGCTTCGGGAGTCATCGCCTCCTCGTGGCGAAGTCTGTACCAATCGCACTCTGCATCCGGCTCTTCCTCGTAAGGAAGATCTGTTTTCTTGCGGTCTCCAATATAGAACAGATAAGAAAGGAAGCGTACTCTCTCTCTCTGGATGCCGTCGCCCATAAGAGCTGCTGCGGGAACATCCAGGAATTTGCCCAGAAGGTCAAGAAGCGGAGCTTCAATGGCAGTTACTACATGTACGCCGGTACGAAGGTCAAATGTCTGCAGGCCGCGAACGTCGTCCTTGATGTTCTCGTTCAGCCAATTTCTGACCTTGTTCAGTGTCTGCTTGTAATCGCCGATGCTGCTTCCGATGACCAGGTGCTCTACTGCTTCGAGGGCTGCCGTGATCTTCTGTCCGCCGGGCACTTCGCCAACGCCTTCTGCGCCGGTAGAGTCAGTCAGGATGACGATATTTCTGGTAAAATACGGTGCATGTGCACCGGAGAGATTCAATTCCATGCAGTCATGTCCGGCTACAGGATATACTTCCATCTTGGTAATAACAGGTACCATTCCATTACCTCCGTTTATGCAATACGGTCCTCTCCCCTGAAGAGGACCGCGATGTGTAAGAGCCAATCGATCGATTATCTGCCGATCTTGATATCTGTCAGGTACTCATAGTACTGTGCGATCGCGCTGTGGTCCTTCTGGCCGCCTTCGTGGTTGTGCATCCACTGCAGGATTTCCTGAACAGCTGCAGTCATGGGAACGGGAGCGCCTACGCTGTGTGCGCAGTCAAGTGCATTGTTGAGATCCTTGATGTGCAGATCGATCTTGAAGCCGGGCTTGTCGTTGCCGGCGATCATCATCGGTCCCTTAGCATCCATAACGGTGGAACCTGCGAGGCCGCCTCTGATTGCCTCGAAGACCAGCTGAGGATCTACGCCCGCCTTCTGTGCCATTGTGAACGCCTCTGCGACCGCCTGGATGTTGCAAGCTACAATAATCTGGTTGGCAAGCTTTGTGGTATTGCCTGCGCCGACTTCGCCGCAGCGAACAATGGATGCGCCCATGGTCTCCAGGAGGGGTTTGAACTTGTCAAATACTTCCTGCTTGCCGCCTACCATGAAGGAAAGGGTTCCGTCGATGGCCTTGGGCTCGCCGCCGGAAACAGGTGCGTCGAGCATCTCGATGCCCTTCTTGGCCAGCTCAGCTGCTACTTCCTTACTTGCAACGGGGTTGATGGAGCTCATGTCGATGAAGACCTGACCTTCTTTCATGTAGTTCGCAACACCGTTTGCGCCGAGCATGACAGATTTTACGTGAGGGGAGTTGGGAAGCATGGTCATGACTACGTCGCAGGTCTCGCCGATTTCTTTGTTGGTAGCCTGCTTAGCGCCACATGCAACAACTTCATCTACTGCAGCCTGGTTGAGATCGCTGACGAGCAGCTCTGTATAACCACCCTTCATGATGTTCTTTGCCATGGGCTTACCCATAATTCCAAGTCCGATTAAACCGATTTTCAATGTTTTGTCCTCCTTAAAGATAAATTGTCATTCCTACTGAACTCAAAGCAGTCCAGCTGTTTCCATTGCTTTTCTGATCTTATCAAGCACCGGGCCTTCCGCTGTAGGAAGGTTGGGAAGATAAGGATCGCCGACATTCTGTCCGCGCAGGTTGGCCATATCCTTGGCCGCAACCGGGAAGGATGCCCCGTCCATGGAAAGACGGACAGGATTGAGCTTGAACTGTGCTTCGAGAGAGCCTTTGATATCGCCAGCTACAAATTTCTCGTATACGTCTCCAATGAGACCGGGCATGAAGTTGCCGGCCGTGCAGACGCCGCCTACAGCGCCGACGCACATGGATGCATAGAGAAGCGTGTCCTTGCCGCCAAAGACTTTAAAGTTCACGTCACGGTTGCGTCTTACGCACTCCTCTGTGAGTGTGATATCGCCAGATGTATCCTTCATTCCGACGATGTTGGGAACTGTATGGGCCAGGCGGCAGATCATGTCTGCGGTTACGCCGTAGCCAACGCGTCCCGGATTGTTGTAGATGAGTACCGGTGTGTCCGGAATTGCCTCTGCAATGGTCTTGAAGTGAGTGTACAGTTCCTCTGCAGTGGGCTTTAAGAACATAGGCTGGAGAATGGATACGCATGCAGCGCCATTTGCAACGGCCATCTTGGCCAGGCGCACACACTTGCGCGTATTAATTGCTCCGATGCCAAAATACACAGGTACGCGACCGGCTGCCTGATCTACCATGATCTTGAGCCCGCGCTCCATCTCATCCTCTTCAATCTGGTAGAATTCGCCATTTGATCCAAACGCCAGGATGCCGTGCATTCCGCCGTTTATGACAAATTCCACCTGCCTGCGCATTCCCTCTTCGTCAATCTTCTCTTCTTTATCGATTACTGTGATGATCGGAACCACAACTCCCTTAATAAAATCCGTATTCATCATGTATCTCCTTTCATATCAGAGTCCACACCAGATCCAGTACTTTTTCCAGTTCAGGCATCGGATTCCAATCAATCATTTGCTTTGTCACTTCGCCTCTTGCGCTGAAATTTGCTGCAAGGAAGCGATCCTTTAAAAACACATCGACCATATCACCGTCGACCCTCATGGAGAGAATTCCTGTCGTATAGTCCTCCAGTTTCTCTAATTGTCTGTAGAAGCGCTCCGGCATCCCTGTGCCGTTTGCTGCTTCTTCATCTGAAATATCCCCTATATTCTCTTTTTCATTTTGTTGTACAAGGCTACGGAATTGTCCGTCCTTGACAGTAAAATGATAATTCGTATTCTCCGGCAGTGCGATGTGGATCCAGTTGCCGCAAAGTATCTCGGCGCTGATCTTGGTCCCCTCCTGATGATGTGCAATCGTCACATCGCAGCTAGTAACCTTCATTTTCTTGCTGTCCTTGCCGACATAGCCTGCCACCCCGGTAAAGAAGTTGATCGCTCCGCTCTTGTCCATCACCGGAACAAGCGCCGCGTCGCGGATCACATCTTCGCCCATCAGCTCCTTTCCCTTCATCACTACCTGATCCGTGTGAAGGAGCTGTCCGATCGTTGCGCGTATGTTCTCTTCGACAGCGTGATTGACATAATCTTTCTGCATCTTTCGAAAGACAAAGAGTTGGATGAATACCGTCGCTGCAATGATGATCAGTGTCAGCCAGAACTTTCGAAGGGCTGACACAAGGATGACGCAGATCACCAGCCCGATCATGAAATACGCCGTATACCGGATCCTGTCAAATTCTTTCTTTAATTTCACAGCCGCTTTTTGTGAATCGTATTTCATACAGTATCGTTCCCTCTATGATCTTTTCGATAGTTATGCATCCGACCAGGACCTCACTCCGTCAGAGAAAATGGATATTCTCAATCCACTTGGGCGCCCGCTCATGAACTGCAGCCGCTTTGAAGCGGTTCAGACCAAAAGCATCAGGATCGGTGCCGTAAACAGTGACAACACGGTTGTTGAAACGACGAGCCTGGAGGCAAACTCCTCATCGGCTCCGTATTTTGCCGCAAGCAGAGCCGATGTACTGCCCGCCGGCATTCCCGTCATGACGATGGACACACCGGTCGTCAGCTCATCAAAGCCCATAAGCCTCGCCATGCCCAGTGCCATGAATGGCAGCAGGATCAGGCGAATGATGGAAAAGTAAAAGATCACCGGTTCAAACAGACCCTTCCAATCCACTCCCACGAGCATGGTCCCAATGATCATCATAGAGAGCGGCGATGTGATGCCGCCGATCTTACTGATTCCGGTATCCAAAAATCCGGGAAGCGGTATATCCAGGATCCTGCGGATCATTCCCAGATAGACCGTGATGATGCAGGGATTGAGCAAGATGTTTTTGTATTGGGTCTTTCTGTCTGATTGGGTGAAGATGGACATTCCAGCCGTCCACATCATGATCCGGTTGGGGATCACATAAATCGATGCGAACAGTAGTCCGACATCTCCGAACACCGACTGCACCAGTGGAAGGCCAAGGAATCCTGAGTTATTCACCAGCGTAGCATAGCGGAGAATACTGCCTTTGTTTTCAGGCCAACGCCTATATGCAAACTTACCAATGATCAGCGCGGTCAGCGAAACGCAAACAGATGCGATAAATACCATTGCTGTCTGCCGAAGGATTGCCGGCGTAAGCGTCTGGCCAAAGGATTCAAAGATCATACAGGGAAGTGTGACCTTAAGGATCAGATCGATCAGCTTGACCTTGGTCTCGTCATCGATCAGCCCCTTTTTTCTGCAGTACATTCCACAAACGATGTAGATCAGCAGGATCAGCTGGGACTGCAGCATATTCATTAAACCGTCCATAGATGCTCCTTTTGATCTCTTATCTCCTGTCTTGTTCCCGCTTCTTCAGGTATAAAAGGGTTGGACCGGGGAGCCGGAGGAATTGTACGGGAACACCGGCTCCCCCTGACCGTGATCAGTCAGACACTACACATGAACCGTGAGCATGGTCCTCAGGGGTAGAAAAATAACAGAGTGACGAATTACTTTACAGAATCAGCGATGCTCTGGAAGAACTCTTTGTAAGCCTTGTCATTTGCCTCGGAATCAGCTGCGCTCAGATAATAAGGCATCATCTCAACGTTCTTGATTGCCTCAAGGCAAGCATCCTGGGACTCCATCTCCTGAACGATCCACTCATACCATGCGATGACCTCATCGGGGGTCTCCTTAGGGAAGTAGAAGGAGAAGTCGCAGTCAGGATATACAAGGTCGATGCCCTGCTCTTTCAGAGTCGGGATATCAGCGATGAGCTCATATCTCTCCTCTGTGGGAGCGCCGATGCATGCGAACTGACCAGACTCAAGGTAATCCTTGCAGTTGATATAAGCGCCGGGCATAAGGTCAACCTGCTCGGAAAGCATAGCTGTGATCTTATCTGCGTTGGAACCTACGTCAACGAGGTCAAGGTCGATGCCTGCAAGGTTCTCGAAAGCAAGGAGCTCATAATAGGTGTAAGCACCAACCTCGGTGCAGGCCTTAAGCTGGCCGGGAGCAGCCTTAGCAGCTTCGATGAAAGCGTTGAGGTCTGCATACTTGTTGGGGTTAACATACAGCTGCTGTGCGGGATCCTTTGCGAAGGTGGGGCCCAGCTTGAATGCTGTATAGTCATAATCTGTAACGCCTGCTACGTTGGCAACGTTTACAAGGTTGTGGCCATAGAGAACAGTCAGTCCGTCGGGAGCTGCAGACAGAACCTGGTTAGCTGCTACGGAACCTGCTGCACCGTTTGCATTGACAACGATGAAGTCAACGCCGGAGATCTCTTTTGCATACTGTGCAAATACACGTGCGGAAAGGTCTGTGTTTCCGCCTGCGCTTGCCGGAACAACGATGGAAACGGTTCCGGTGGGCGCCCAGCCTGTGGGAGCCTCTGTGGAAGCTGCTGCGTCGCCTTCTGCTGCGGGCTCTTCTGCTGTCTCTTCAGCTGCTTCTGCTGCGGGCTCTTCTGCCGGAGCGCTGCTGGATGCGGAACTGCCGCCGCATGCGGCAAGACCCAGTACCATGGAGCATGCCAGTGCAAGTGCTACTACTTTCTTTTTCATAATTACCTCTCTTTCTGAATTTACTCTCCGCTGTTTTGCTAGATAATGTGGAGTGTATTTTCAAGGCCCAGCCGCATCGGCTGCGGCCCTGGTTGCCGGCAGGACCTTCCCCTGCCTGTATATCAGGCCTTCCCCCTGAAGAAGGCTAATACTCTTTGTTCGTCAATAGGATTGACGGCTGTGGGTTACACATAAAACGTTAGTCTCTTATAAAGAATCAGTCCTGGGGCTCCTTCTTGGTGCCTTTGATCTCTTTATAGACGGACCAGATCAGAACGCCGCATGCGATGAACCAGAATACGTCGAAGATCGGTCTTGTAAAGAAAGCGCCGAAAGACTTGTAGGACATGATGCCTCGACGGAGGTAGGTCTCTGTCATATTTCCGACCAGGAAGCAGAGAACGAAAGGTGTCGTGGCAAGTCCGAACTTGTGATACAGGTATCCGATCACACCGAACAGTACGATGGCCTGTGCGTCGAATACGCGGTTGTTGGTTGCATATGCGCCTACTGCGCAGAGAACCAGGATCAGAGGTAGCAGGATGTGCTTCGGAACCTTGAGGACCTGTACAAAGCCCTTGATGCAGGTCCACTCTACAAGGAGCATGATCAGGTCGCAGACCATGCACGCTGCAAAGATGCCGTATACGACATCAGCGTTCTTGACGAAGAGGAGGGGTCCTGCGGACAGGCCGTGGATCAGGAATCCGCCGAGCATCATAGCGGTAACGCCGTCACCGGGGATACCCAGAACCAGCAGCGGGATCATCGCACCACCGATGGTCGCATTGTTTGCGCATTCTGTTGCGACGATACCTTCCGGTTCGCCATGACCGAAGGTCTCAGGATGCTTGGACATGTTCTTAGCTGTTACATAAGCCAACATACCGGATGTGGATCCGCCGATACCGGGGAGAATACCGATGCCGGTACCGATGATTGCCGCGCGCAGTGCGCCGGGAAGCCAACCGACGAATTCCTTCATGGAGAAGCCGAATCCCTTGACCTTGGTGACCGGGATGGTCTGAATGCCCTTGGCGTTCATCGACTCTGCCGATTTGAGGATATCCGCTACGGCGAAGATACCGATCAGGGTACTGAGCTGGTTGAAGCCTGCCATCAGCTCGGTGCTGCCGAATGTGAAACGAGGCGTACCATCGATGGGAGCCATACCGACCATCGCGAATACGAGACCAAGCATACCGGCCAGCAGTCCTTTGATCATCTTGCCCGAAGAAAGGATCGCAACCATGGTCAGTGCGAAGAAGCAGATACCAAAGTTCTCAACGGGAGTGAACTTCAGTGCCACGTCTGCAAGCATCGGTGCAAAGAAGGACAGGATGAAGAAAGAAAACAGGGATCCCAGGAAGGAGAACACGATACCGATACCAAGTGCTCTCATCGCCTCGCCCTTCTGGGCCATGGGATAACCGTCAAATGTAGTTGCGATCGAAGATGCCGTACCGGGCATGTTCAAGAGGATCGCGGAGATCAGACCACCGGAGATACCACCGATGTAGACGGCAACCAGGGTATTCATACCAAGACTTGCTTCCATACTGAAAGTCAGGGGAAGCATCAATGCAACCGCCATGGAAGCGGAAAGGCCGGGAATCGAGCCGAACACGATACCGATTGCTACGCCTGCCACCATGAAGAGGAGGGACTTAGGAGAACAAACCGCTATCAGGGCTGCTCCAAGTTGTGCTAATGCGCCCATATATTACCTCCTTATCCTTAAAGCGGGAGTATTCCTGCCGGAAGAACGATCTTGAAACCGATTCGGAACAGGTAATACACGATTAATGTGAACACGACGTCGATGATCAGATACATAATCATGTCTTTCTTGGTCCTGTGACTGTCAGGAGCAAGGACATAAATCTGGCAGAACAGATACACCAGTGTACAAATAATGAATCCGATCGGCTTAAGAAGAAATACATAGAGGAGTGCCAGAATCAGGCTGAGCAACACGCGCTTGTAATCGCTCTCGTCTTTTCCGACCTCCTTATCAGGATTCTTCCTAAGCTCCTGAACTGCCTGCAACAGCAGGATGATCGATAGAACCAGGATCAGAGTGCCTACGACTGTGGGCATGAAATCCGGTCCTATATCCATGACCTGTGACTTGGGAAGCATGCGGGCCGCTATGATCAGTGCAAGACCAAGCACTGCATATACGATTCCAACTATGATGTCCCCGTACTTTTTGATGAACATATGGTTCCCCCTTTCCTTGACCAGCACCCGCTGATCGTATTGCGTTTTATCTTCAAATCTCTGCCCGAACGAGCCTGATTGCGGATGCATCACACTGTGGTTTCCCTTAGACGCGCTGCATCTGCTCTGTTCCGATCAGGTGATCGGCGCGGGATTGAAAATACAAAGGTCATTCGCGAATCCGTACTGCTCGGTATAAGGCTTCTTCACGCCACTCGCGATATCCAGAAGGTAGTCATACAGTTCGTGTCCCTGTTCAGCAATCGTCTTATCTCCCACTGCTGCAGGTCCTGCATTGAAATCGATAATGTCCGGCCACTGCTCCTTCATCTCGTTTCTGGAACAGAGCTTGACGACCGGTGCTGCTGCGAGCCCGTAAGGCGTTCCTCTTCCCGTCATGAATACCTGAAGTCCGATACCGGAAGCCAGCTGGGAAGGTCCGCAAACAATATCGGACGCCGGTGTCGCCGCAAAGATCTCGCCGTGCTTGGTCGGTCTCTCACCGGGTGAAAGGACTTCCACGATCGGAGAAGAACCGGATTTGGCAATGGATCCCATGGATTTTTCGATGATATTGGAAAGGCCGCCCTTCTTATTGCCGGGTGTCGTATTCGCGCCTCTGTCAACGCCTCCTGCGCGGAGATAGTTGTCATACCAGCGCATTTCTTCGACCAGTCTCTTTCCGACTTCTTCGTTCACGCAGCGCTCAGCGATGTACTGCACGCCGTCTCGCACTTCCGTCACTTCCGAGAACATGACCGTGCCACCCGCCGAGACCAGAAGGTCTGCCGCATATCCCGCTGTCGGGTTGGCGGTGATTCCAGAAAACGCATCCGAGCCGCCGCACTGCATGCCGACCACCAGATCGGATACGGGAAGTTCCTCTCTTCTTCTCTCATTGAGGATCTTCAGCTTCTTCTCGGCCATTTCCAAGATGGCATTCATCATGGCCTCATAGCCTTTGTGCTCCTGCAGAACGATGACGTTCTCAGGTGTATTGAGCTCCGGCCACCATTCGCAGAAGCGATCCACCGTGAACTTTTCACACCCCAGCGCTACCAGCATGAACTGTCCGCCGAAGTTGGGATGCATCGCGATATTTCGAATGATCCTCTGCGGCACTTTTGCCTCCGGTGCGTCAATTGCTACGCCGCAGCCATATGGATGATTGACTGCGATGACATCATCCACGTTGGGATACTTGGGCAGGATCTCCGACTTGATCCTTCGGATCGCTACGTTCAGAACGCCCGTTACGCACTGTACTGTCGTATTAATAGCCAAAATATTGCGGGTTCCTGCAGGACAAAGCGTGCCGGCTCTTGCAGCAGCCTTTTCATCTCCCGCATCCACAGCGTCCCTGAGCGGATTTCTGTAGCCCATCCAGGTTGTCCTTGCAGGCTTAGGCAGGTCTGTCACAATGTTCTGCATGAACTTGAGCGAATCCAGATCCGGCGCCGGTGCCATGACCAGATTCTTTTCATTGATCCAGCCGCCGATCGGAATGTCTTCGCTGACATGTCCCAGAAGGACGCCGTACCGGTAGACCGGATCTCCTGTTTTCATTTCCTTTAACGCGATCTTATGGGCCTGCGGAATATCCACTGCCGTAACCACACCCGGGAGGACTTCCGTTCCCTTTTTCAGGTCATAGATCGCAACAGCAACGTTGTCCTTTTCACTGATTTTGATGCAGAGTCGTTTATCCATGGAAACCCTCCGTCCGGTTTATATGTGATCGAAATAATGAACAAAATTCAATCCCGTTTTACGTTGCCTTTTGTGAATTCTTTCTGTAACTGTATGGTGCTAGGATAGCATCGAGGGAAAAATTGTACTATTTCCAAAACAACTAAAATAAAAACCCCGATTTTTCACTATTTGATAATCGTTCAAATAGTGAAATCGGGGTTTCAGATTCCGTTTCAATTTTTACATGTTTTTTTGTAGATTTCTTATTGTATCGAGTTATAGATATCTATCTGATAGCTTTTTTCTTCCTTTATCCAAACAGACAGTAGACCAAAAGAACCAGCACCACATAAATCGCACACGGCAGGATGTTCATCGAGATGATCTTGCCTTCGTTTCCGACTGCATCCGTTGTAGAAGAAACGGCCACAACGTTGTGGATGCAGATCATATTTCCAATTGCGCCTCCTGCCATCTGCAGCGCGATCATGGAAGCTGCCGGGAATCCCAGGATCATGGCTGTCTGGAATTCCAGAGGTCCGAACATGACGCCGGACACTGTGCAGGAGCCCGATACAAACGCGCCGAATACGCCGAGCGGCGGCACGATGAAGGGGAATGCTTTTCCAATGCTGGCGACGATCGTTGTACTGATCTGGGTGATCATTCCCTCCAGGCCGGAGTGATTGAGGCCGGAACCGAGCATAATCTGAACCATCGCAATGCCGCTCACAAGCGCCATCGCAATCGTAAGGACCTGCTTGCCGGTTGCGCCAAAAACGTGCTCGACGTCTTCTTTACTGAGGTTCCTGCGACTTGCGAGCATGGTGCCGATCGCGACAAGGATGAAAGGCGTAAGGCCCGGATTGTAAATCAGTGCGAAATCGTAATTGAGTCCTTCTACGCCCAGAATATTCTTCAGATGGATCGCTACCGAATTGAGCCAGGCGCGCAGACCGAAGGCGGGAATTCTGGTCAGAAGAAGGGCGGCCGCGATCACAAGATAAGGAAGCCACGCCTTGAGCAGTTTCCTGCGGCTGACAGATCCGAAGATCTCTTTGGGCATGATCACTTCGTCGTGCTCGATATCATAGAAGTACCATACGTGTCTGGGCACAAAGACCTTCTTACGGGCCGCGATCACAGTTACGACCAGTCCGATGCAGGCGCTGATGATGGATGCAAACTCAGGGCCGAGATAGGTGCCGAGGAAATAATACGGGATCACAAAGCTGCAGGAAGCCAGCAGACAAAAAGGGATCATTTCCACAATGCTCTTCACTCTTCTGCCGGTGGAGTAAAACATCACGAGTGTCACGACCAAAAGGATCGGAACGATAAAGCCGGCAAGTCCCAGATACAGGACTGTCTTGTGTGTCACTTCCGCCGTGAACTGGTCTAACGGAATGCCAAGCTGATCCGCGACCGCACTGGAGAGATTGGTCATATTGGTCAGCATCGGTGTGCCTACCGCTGCGAAGGGAACCGGCGTACTATTCGAGATCAATGCAACGGAGCATGCAGCCACAGGCGGGAAACCAAGACCTACCAGCAGAGGCGCCGCAAGGGCAGCCGGGGTCCCATAGCCCGCCGCGCCTTCGATGAAAGCACCAAACATATAGGCAATAATGATTGCCTGGATACGCGGGTCCGGGGTGATCCTCTGAAAGCCCTCGTTGATGACCTGCATGATGCCGGTCTGTTTGAGCGTATTCAGAAGAAGGATCGCGCCGCTGATGATGAGCAGCAGATCCAGGGATTTGAGCATGCCGTAAATGAAATAGGCGAATACGGTATGAACATCCATTTTCCACACGGTCAGCACCAGTAAAACTGTGACGCCCAGGGAGATAATCAGCGATTTGCCCGAGGAGAACTTAAAGCCCACCATCAAGACGAGCGCTGTCAGAAATGGAATTGCTGCCAGTAACGCGTAAAACATAGAACATATCCTCCAATTATCATAATGTCGTTTGATTAATCACACGATTGCGTTCTCCACTTAGTGATTAATCCACACATGTGGTATTATGGTTCATCTCGTCAGCGAACTCAATTGCCAGTTTGGCTGTCACTGGGGATAATTCCACAGTTCTATGCGATTTGGGGCGCATATTCTGCTCTGCCTTTCTCCTTTTCCGTGTCTATATCCATCAAAAAGACCGCCGCACGTTTCCGTGCGGCGGTCTCTCGCCATGTGCAGGATCACCCTGCATGCATCATTATGCGAAAAGTTCTGTTTTTAATCCGCAAGGGATCAGTCCATCGTACCTGCTTTTCTCTTCTTGTAGTTGCTAAAGAACTTGGCAAGAAGGGCCAGGCAGATCACTGCAACGATTGCATCGACTGCATACATCATGACTTTCCACTTAGCCATACCTTCGTTGAGGTTAACGGGATCATATGCACGGCTGTTGGCAACAACATAGAGAATGTTCTTGGCTGCGTCGCGCATAGCCTTCTGGCCGCCGTTGGTGTCGCGGAATCTGACATCGTTGGTCTCTGTAGGATAGTTAACCAGCATCAGATCCGTGCCGTTACGGATTGCCTGGTCAGCGCTCATGTAACCGTAAACGCCGAAGTAGTCGGTCTCAACAAAACCTCTGAAGCCCCACTCATCGCGAAGGACCGTCTTGCACAGGGATGCGCTGCCGCCTGCCCAGCGGTTGCCGATGTAGTTGAAGGAGGACATTACTGCAAGGCAGTCCGCGTCCTTGACGCACTTCTCGAAAGGCTTGAGATAGATCTCACGGATTGCCTGCTCATTGGACCATGTGCAGACCATGTCGCAGCGGTTGCCTTCCTGATCGTTCAGTGCAAAGTGCTTCATGTAGGCGTATACGCCGTTGTCCTGGGAACCCTTGACCGCATTGGATGCGATATAGCCGGACAGAACCGGATCTTCGGAGTAGTACTCGAAGTTACGTCCTGCGAAAGCCGTTCTGTGGTTGTTCATAGCCGGTGCATACCAGCCGGATACATCCATCTCGTTAGCCATCTTGCCGATGCTGTCGCCGAACTGATATGCCAGATCCTTGTTCCATGTAGCAGCAATGGTAACGCCTACAGGGAAGCCGATGGAACCGACGCCGGTGAAGTTGTTGTTGATGGAAGCAGGGCCGTCGCAGTCGTTGGTGCGGACCTTGCCGATGCTGTCGACAGAGTTGGTCTGATATCCGCCGAGGGAAATGACCGCGTTCATGTCGTCGAGGCTCATCTGATCCATGAGCTGGTCCCACTTGGGATCATCCTTGTCAAGACCGCGCATATCGACGAGCTTAAGGCCGTTGGAAGCGCCAGTCGTAATCGCTTCCGCATTGGGATCTTCATCCGCTGCCGTCGCTTCCGCCGTCAGATAGTTGCTGATGTTGTAGAAGGTTGCCTTTGCGTCTGCAGGCATCTCATAGCTTGCAGGTTCAGCCACAGCTGTCGCATAGTTGGCGAATCCATCCGCACGGGACAGATATTCCACTTCGCCTGCTGCGTAATCAAACTGGTTGGTCGCTGTGATCAGATCGCTTTCGCGCTTGTTGTCGCCGTTATAGGTCTCTGTTGCAGCTACCGTAAAGGTCTTGGAATCGATCTTGTTGTGAGAATCCGTGTTGATCGAGATCTCATAGTCGCCAGCCTCAAGAACATAGCCCTTGGCATTCTTGTAGTCATAGGACATCAGCTCTTCCTTGCTGATCTCAATGTTGACAGTCTCGGAAGCGCCGGGCTCCAGCATGCCGGTCTTCTCGAACTGTACGAGGTTTGCGGAAGCCTTCTCAATGCCGCCGTTGGTGTAAGGCGGATTGGAGTATACTTCGACGACATCCTTACCTGCTACGCTGCCGGTATTGGTGACGTCAACTGTGAAGGAGATGGAATCGCCGTTGTCGGTGATCTCGCTCATCTTCTGTGTGAAGGTCGTATAAGACAGACCATATCCGAAAGGATACTGTACGAAGCTGTCATAGTCGAGGAAGCCTTCTGCCGCTGCTGTCTCATAGAAACGATAGCCGACATAGATGCCTTCCACATAGTTTACGAAGGACGGAATCGCTGTGGACTCTGTGCCTGTGAAGCCAACGGAAGTGTACTCGAACTCACTCATATTGGTGTAGTTGAAGTCACCGAAGTTGCTCCACCAGGGGGTCTCTTTGAGATTATAGACCAGTGTATCCACGGTCTTCGCGGAAGGGTTGACCTTACCGGAAACAACCTCGCCGAGCGCTGTCATACCGATGTGTCCGCCGGGAGCCGCCCAGATGAGGCCCTTGATCTGCGGATACTGCTCAACGAAACCAAACTCGAATGCGTTGGAGCCGTTGTAAACGACAATGACGTTTTCGAAGTTTGCGCAAACCAGTTCCATCATCTCTCTCTCACGGTTGTTGAGCATCAGATAGTGGTCGCCTGCGTTCCAGTCGTTGCCCTCGTTGAGGGTATCGTCATAGGTTGCTGCTCTGTAGGTTGTGCCGTCCTGATAGGTGCCGTCGATGATCGCCTGCACGTCAGTGGGAAGGTCTGCGCCTTCTCCGCCGGGACGGGAGATTACGACCATAGCGGTGTCGGAGAATGCCTTCGCATTCGCCATCATGTCATCGGTGTACGCGCTCACATTGGGCTCGGGCAGCGTCCAGTCCTGGGCCCACATACCGCATACCGGGCGATCTGCCTTATACGTGGTATAGAAATCGCTCAGCTCGGTGTTGGTTTCGATTCCGGCATCGTTCAGACTCTGCAGTAAGCTTACGGAATCATAGGCCTCGTTCAGCGCGCCGGATCCGCCGCCGCCCAGCATCGGATTGGTGGAAGCCCAGCCAAAGACGTTCAGCTTGGAACCCTCCGCCATAGGAAGCACGCCCTCGTTCTCAAGAAGCATTGTGCCTTCCTCCGCGATCGCGATCGCCAGCTCGGAAGCCGATTTGGATGTTTCTTCGTCGATCGTGCCGCTGCCGCTTACAAGATCAAGCATTGTGCTCATGGGACCTGAACAGATCATGTTCACACAGATGCAGATGCCTGCGATCGCTGCGATAAACGCAGAACCCCGGATGAGCCTTTTCGCCGGCTTTGCCATCTTCATGACAGCAATCTGGATTACGATAGCTGCCGCAATAATGACGCCGATTGCGATCAAGTAAGTCTTGATCGAATTAATGACGTTCATAACGTCACTCATGTTAATAGATAACATACTTTTCCTCCCCTTAAAGTTAAATACAACTACTAAGCAATTGTAGCAAAAATAGCTGTATTTTTATGCAGGCATGGCACAAGCAGTAATCAAAATGGCATAAACTGAATCATCAATTCACCGCTATGCTATACACAGCTTTAAAGGTTTCACCCGGCATCGCGCACTGCTCTTCATATTTCTCCGGAAGTTCTCCCGTAAATCCCTTATTGTCAACCCGGCCGATCCAGGGCTCCAGGCAGATGTAAGGCGCGTCCGTCTTGGGCTTGGACCAGACGCCGACCGACGGAAATCCCTTGCACTCGATCGTGACATAGGGCGTTTTGTCGGGATAGTGGATCGCCACTTTCTCTACCTGTCCTCCGTCAAAGATAAAGGCGTCATTGTCAAACAGATCCATCGTGACCTTCATAAATCCGCCGTCCAGCTGCAAGGTATGAGGATGCTCCGCATCCGCGGCTTCCGCGACCGGATCAAGGTATACGTATTCCAGCGTATCTTTCCCCTCGAACACGACGTAATAGTCATCCTTCTTCGTTCCGGCAAGAACCGGAACGTTGAACGCAGGGTGTGCGCCGATGGAGAAATACAACGGTTCGTCCTTGGAGGGATTGGTGACGCTCCACTCCACATACACCTTATTGCCCTCGATGCGGTGCGTGATCGTAAGTTCAAAATCGAAGGGATACTTCTTGCGGGTCTCCTCATCGGATGTAAGAACGTAGGTGATGGAATCTTCTGTGACGTCAACGAGCGTAAAGTCCATATCTCTGGCAAAACCGTGCTGTCCCATGGGATAGCTGACTCCCTTGTAACGGTACTGCCCGCCGCAAACCTTTCCTACGAAAGGAAAGAGAACGGGCGCATGGCGATTCCAATATTTGGGATCTGCCTGCCAGACCACCTCGTGTTCCCTCTTCTTGTCATAAATGCCGCAGAGCTCGGCGCCGTGTGCGGCGACTGCGATCCGGATCCTGTCATTTTCCAAATAGTGCATGATCCTCTCCCCCTTTCCATAAAGCAAGAGTTAATTCTAATGTCGTATCTATTGTATCACAGAATCATTCCTCATTTTTCACCGATCTCTTCCAGATAGCTCTGTGCGTCCCGGATGAAGCTTGCGATGATCAGCATGATGACCAGCCCGATCGGAAAGGCCGCGATGATCGACACGGTCTGCAGATTATTCATGGAGCCCTCGCTGAAGATCAGCGCGATAGGAAGCATGATCAGGAGGATGGCCCAGAAGAGCTTCATGCGAGTGCCGGCCTCCTGCCCTTCCCTCAGCTCCCGGTAGCTGTACTGCGAAGCAACCAGCGTGATGCTGTCAAAGCTCGTCGCGTAAAAGGCGATCATGGATGTGACCAGCACCACCAGCACAATGCGCCACATGGGAAGCGTCTGGATCACCGCGATCACCGTCGCGTAGAGGTCACCGCCGGACTGCGCAAAGAACCCCAGTACGTCAAAGGTTCCATGCATCTGCAGGCCCAGTCCATAGTTGCCGAGTATGATAAAGGAAATGAGCGTGCTGGCCACGCCGAATATATACGTGCCAAGAATGACCTGCTTGACCGTCCTGCCCCGGCTGATGCTGCCCATGAAAAAGGGCGACGCCACCGCCCAGACCATCCAGTAGGCCCAGAAGAAGATGGTCCAGTTCTGCGGAAAGTTGGTCTCACGCAGGGGATCGGTCCAGGTGCTCAGCACGATAAAGTTCTGCATCATGTTGCCAAGGGCAGAAAATCCCGTCTCAATGATATACACAGGCTGTCCGCCGAATATAAGGACATATCCCAGCAGCACTCCAAAGAGCGCCATGCAGGCGTTGGCCAGCCAGGATACTCCCTTGATTCCCTTCAGGACCGCAATGGTATAGACCAAGCAGATCACGATGAGAATAGCAATCGTCATAAACTTGGAGCCTGGGATTCCGAAGAGCGTCGTGAGCGCCAGTGACAACAGAGGGGTGGCCACAGAGAAGGTCGTAGCCGTCCCGGCGATCAGCGCAATCACAGCCAAAATATCGATCAGCTTTCCCTGCCATCTGTCCGTCCGGTCTCCCAGAATAGGCCGGCACGCCTCGGAATACTTCTGTTTGCTGCGCTTTCTGACATGCAGCATAAAGCCGAAGCAGGCCGCCAGCATGGCGTAAAAGCTCCAGGGAATAAATCCCCAGTGAAAGAGCGGATAGGTGCTGGCCCAGTCCTGAATGGATCCCATCTTCGCGATGTGTGACTCCTGCGCATAGGAGATCCACTCGCAGAAGGAATAGAACAGGATGTCCGCCGCCAGTCCGCAGGTGAACACCATGGCACCCCAGGTGAAGAACTTGTACTGCGGCTTCTCGCCCGGCTTTCCCAGTGTGATCTGTCCAATCGGCGAAAAGCTCACCCACAGCGACACGATCAGGACGCCGAGTCCCACGATCAGATAGTAAGTGCCCATCTCGTTGCCCAGAAAGCCGCGGATCGCGCTGAGCGCACTCGTCGATTGCTCGGGCTTTATAATAAAGAAGAGACACAGTGCAAAAATGGCGGCGAACGGATACAAGGTCGTTGCCGGGTCGATCAATCTCCTGTTATTGCTCTCTGTATTTAATCCTTTGCTCATATTCTTTCTCCAGATTGCTTTCAATGAATACCGGCGTAGGTCTGATCCACAGCGATGAGTTCTGCAAGACTGTCGATTTCTATGATGTCCTCTGCCCGCATGGGACGGATGCCGAGCTGATATTCCTCGGGATGACAGAACAGCGCCACGTCGTCCCAATAGATCTGCCGGTTCTCCTTCTCTTCAAATTCCAGTTCCAAGTGCCCCTTGAGCCGCGCGCCGTCTTCTGCCGACCAGCGGCTGATGCTGTAGAGCTGCCAGCCATGACTGCCACCCGTTCTGGAGCAGTGCGTCACGATCCCGTCTTGCACCGTCATGAGCCATTCTCTGGTCTCCTCATCGGTCCACACTGCATTGTAGCCGGACCGCTCAAATTCTGGTGCCAGTATAGAAGGATCGTAAATGATCTGGTCTCCGTCCAGGATCATGCAGTCGCCGAGATGCTCTCTTGCCACATACAGCGACGAAATGTTGTTGCAGGTCTCAAAATAGGGATTCTCAATCAGCTCCACCCCCGGATACAGGGATCGCAGCTCCTCAAACTGCTCCTTGAGATAGCCGACGACAATGTAAATCTCCCGGATTCCGTTGGTATGAAGCCCCTCGATCACCGTTTCGATCATGCGCCGTCCGTTCACGCGGATCAGCGGCTTGGGCGTCTGTTCCGTGAGCGGATGCATCCGCTCTCCCTTTCCGGCCGCCATGATGATCGCTCTTGACACTTTATGCATGTATATCTTCCTCCACTTCCTGTGCCATTTCACTCATCAATTCTCTGGTATATCGATAGTAGTCCTTGGCATAGCGGTACTGCCGCAGCGAATATTCGCCAAATTCTACGCCAAGAAGCAGTTTATATTCGCACCAATTGCTCCACAGAAGACCACAGGCTGCTATGTAGGCGTATATTTTGGCAACGGTCTGCAGTGGCACGCCGTCCAATACATGCTGTGCCTTTGCAGTTCGAATATCCTCTGCTTCGATCGCCCGATCCGGATCCCAATACAGCCCGATCAGCCGGTCCACACAGCTCTTGTCGTACATGCTGTAGATGCAGAACATGGCAATATCCACATGAGGATCCTGCATGCCGGCGTACTCCCAGTCTGTCAATTGCAGCTGTTCCCTGCCTTCCGCATCCTTGTAGAAAAGGAAATTATCCGGCACCGCGTCTATATGTGTCAGCACCGGTGCACTCGCATACTTGTCAATAAAGGGCTTCAGGGACAATACGCGTTCCTTGGTCCTCTCGTAATCCCTATAGACCGAAGGCTGTCCGCCTCGCAGGTTCTCGTAGAACTCGGTCTGCCCGAATATGTCAAAAACGTGCCCAACCTCGATCTTCATCTCGTGGAAGCTGCGCAGCTTCTTCATGCAGCGCCTCAGGTCGGAAATCGACTCCGCATCGCACACGCGCACGCCTTCCAGATAGCGGGTGATCTTATACCCGGTCACCGGATCGATGTAGACGGGATCATCGCAGAGTCCCCTTCCTGAGATTGCTCTGTAGACGTCCGCCTCCTGGGCCCGATTAATCAACTTGTCCGTCCCCTCGCCGGGCACGCGCATGATGTATTTGCCGCCCCGACAGGTAAAGAGGAAGGATCGGTTGGTCATGCCCTTCTTGAGCACCTCGATCTCCCTGATCTCCTCCGCATCACAGGAAAAGACCTGTTGAATGACACCAATGACCTCCGACTGGAGCTGACTGGATCCGCTGTCCAGATCCCGTAGCTGCTCGTAGGTATTGATCTCCACGGCATTTTCCGATGACACGATTCTGGCCGGGATGATCATCTTCCCACGATCGTACAGCGCCTCTTCCCAGAAAGCCCCATCCTTGCCAAATGTGCCGCAAAGCGTGCGGATTCGTTCTCGCACTGTCTCTGCCGTCTTCCCCTGCAGGTAGGCAATGCCGATCATGGCGTTGCCGGTCCCATCGGCCGCCACCAGCTCCCGCTTTCGGTTGACGCGGACATCGCTCTCCGGATCCTCACGGTCACTGACCATGTACCAGGAGTAGAGCTCGCAGGCGCTGAAGGGATTTTCTGCACACCAGATGTCGCAGGGCACAATATAGGCATTATCGATGTGATCCAATACCAGTTTCATGGAATACAGGTTGTTCCTGGACGCATATTCCCGGTTCACGATCAGCTGCACGCCGTATTCATCGATCAGATAATCGAACTTCTCCTTCATGAAGCCCACGACCACATAGATTTCGTAGATGCCGGCCTCATGAAGCTGCAGGATCTGCCGCTCGATCAGTGTCTGTCCATTTACCTCCAGAAGTGCCTTGGGGGACTCCAGGTTGATAGGCACCATGCGCATGCCGAATCCCGCGGCCAGTATGATCGCCCTGCGCGGTCTGTGCTCCTCTCCCAGCGCTGCCGCCTTTTCCGTCAGCTGTATGTCCGCGTTCAGATAGCCCTCCTTCTCCAGGCTGCGCAGTGAACGGTTGACGACCCCCAGTGAGTGCCCCGAGTCTTCCGCCAGAATTCTCTGGCTGACGAAGGGCTTATTCATTAATATTTTCATGATATCAAGCTCTTGGATGTTCACGAACACCTCCATTTACTATTTTGGTGAACTTTCAATCATCATATGACAAAGCGCCGACTCTGTCAATAAATCCCCTATTGACAGTCCTCTCTGTCTGTGTTATTGTCGTATTGTATTAAGTAACTAATACAGTATTACAATAGTACAACATACAAGTGAGTTGATCAGAATTGTAAGAAGTGCAGTACGAAGTATAGTTAGAAGCACGACAAGACGTATTGCAAGAATTGTAGTAAGAAACGCAACAGTAGACTCATAGGAAACGGAGGAACACATGGGATGGAACTTTAACGACAATACTCCCATTTACCTGCAGATCATAAGCGGTCTGCAGAGAGAGATTGCAAGCGGAGCTTATCCGCCGGGGTCGCGGCTGCCGTCCGTCCGCGAATTGGCGCTGGAAGCAGGCGTCAACCCCAACACAATGCAGCGAGCGCTGGCAGAACTGGAAAGGCAAGGTCTTGTCAACAGTCAGCGCACCGCAGGACGGTTTGTAACGGAAGATACTGCCGCGCTCTCCGCGCTGCGCAGGTCCATGAGCGATACGATCATCGCCAACTTTTTTCGCAATATGCATGGCCTCGGCCTTGCGCAAAATGAGATCCTTTCCCTTGTAGAGGATTGGATCCGTGAGAACAATAAGGAGGAACAATGATATGAGTATGCTGGAATGCAGAGCTCTCTCCAAGAATTACGGCAGCCTTGAGGCGCTTCGTTCCATCGATCTTACGCTGGAAAGCGGAAGGATCGTCGGACTCGTTGGCCCCAATGGAAGCGGCAAGACTACACTGATCAAGCTGGCGCAGCACCTGCTCACCCCCACTTCCGGCATGATCACGATTGACGGCATGATTCCCGGCCCGGAGACCAAGGCTATCGTCTCCTACCTGCCGGACCGCGATTTTCTTCCGCCGTGGATGAATCTGGACGGGCTGATGGAGTTCTATCGCACTTTTTATGGAGATTTCAATCCGGGGAAGGCAGCAAATATGCTTCATGCGCTCGGCGTGAACAACAAGCAGCCGTTTGCCAAGATGTCCAAGGGAACAAGAGAAAAGGTACAGCTCATCTTCACCATGAGCCGTGAAGCTATGGTCTATCTTCTGGATGAGCCTATTGCCGGCGTCGATCCGGCGACCAGGGATTATATACTGCGGACGATCCTCTCCAACTACTCGGAGAACGCACTGGTCCTGATCTCCACGCACCTGATCACAGATGTGGAACCCATCCTCGACGAAGTCGTCTTTTTACAGAACGGAACAATTGGACTGCACGAAAATGCCGATGCCCTGCGCGAAAAGACCGGCAAGAGCATCGACGGATATTTCCGGGAGGTATACAGATGCTGGGGAAATTGATTGGATATGAAACGAAAGCTTTCGGGCGCATCATGGTGCCCCTATATATTGCCATGTTGTCTTTTGCCCTCTTTACAGGGCTGAGCATCCGCATTGCTCCGGGTGACGTTCTGAGCGGTCTGCCGGGCGTCTTGATCGGCATGCTCTATGGAGTTCTGATGCTTGCGATCATCATTATGACCTGCGTGCTTTCCGTGACCAGATTCTACAAGAATCTCCTTGGCCAGGAAGGATATCTGATGTTCTCCCTGCCCACTGACACGGCGACCCTGATCGCGTCCAAGGTCATCAGTGTTCTGATCTGGACCGGCCTGAGCACACTCGTCGCGTTCATGGCAATCGCCATCTCCGCCCTTGGCGCGGGAGGTCTGGAGCCTTTCCGGGAAATCCTCCGCTTATTGGAGATTCCTGAAGTGTGGCAGAATCTCTCCCGGCTGTCCGGCGTGCTCATTCTCAGCATATTGATGATCATTGCCGGCACCACCGCATCCATTATCCGCATCTACGCGGGCATTGCCATCGGTCACCAGTTCAGCGATCACAGGATACTGTTCAGTATTGTCGCGCTGATCGCGTTCAATTTCATTGAGACGATTCTGTCCAGCCTTATGAACGCCATTGGCTTTTATTCGGGTCTGCTCGAATCACTTTCCAAAATGTTCGAAGCGGATTCCATACAGGCCATCTGCGCGGCACAGGCCGGAGCGATAGGGTTTACGCTATTTCAAGTGGCCGTATTCGGCATCCTCACCTGGGTGTTGTTGGACCGCAAGCTGAATTTGGAATGATTCTTAGTAAAAGAGGGACGGCCACTGGCCGTCCCTTTTTGCTTACCTTGTGAATTTTATTCACCCTGTTTTTCCATCATTTTTTTCTTCTGCTCCGCCACCCTGTTCAGCTGCATCTCAAAATCCTGTCTGCCCTTCTGTACACTTGTCTGCAGCTGTAGACCCGCAAACAGGGATTGGATGGCGGCAATCATGGTAAATCCGCACACGATCAATGTCGGGAATCTCTCCACAAGTCCGGTGCGGAAATAATCCGCCAGCACCGGCAGACAGAAGCAGATTGCGATCAGCGCCAATAGTCCGGCAATTATGCCAAAGAATCCCATCGGGTTGTAGCTCCAGTAAAGACGCACGATCATCTTGAGGACCTTGATCCCATCCGAGAACGTATTCAGCTTGGATTCACTCCCTTCCGGCCGGTCCCGATAGGTGATGATCACATTCTCCACGCTCATATTCTTGTCCACTGCGTGGATACTCATCTCTGTCTCGATCTCAAATCCCTTGGACAGGACCGGGATGGTCTTCACAAATTCATAGCTGAACGCTCTATAGCCCGTCATGATATCCTTGATATCACTTTTGAAAAGAACATTGATGCTCTTTCTCACCAGCGAATTGCCAAAATTGTGAAAAGGCCGCTTATTCTCTTCAAAATAGGTGGAGGACAAGCGGTCGCCAATCACCATGTCCACATTCTTATTAAGAACAAGCTCTGCCATCTCGGGCGCATTTTCCGCAGGATAGGTGTCATCTCCATCCGTCATGATATAGCATTCCGCATCAATTTCCCGGAACATGCGCCGAATCACATTGCCTTTTCCCTGCATATACTCATGCCTGACAACGGCACCGGCTTTCTGTGCAAGCTCGGCTGTTCGGTCTGTCGAGTTATTGTCATATACATAAATCACTGCGTCGGGAAGCGCCTTATGAAAATCACGGACAACTTTCTCTACGGTCTTTTTCTCATTATAGCAAGGAATTAATACTGCTATCTTATCCATACTTTTTGTCTTCCTTTGACTTCCTTACAACTGCTTATCTGGTTTATTATACAACAGTATGTGTAAAAAGGACAGCTTTCGACCGTTTGTCCTCGTCAGAATCGCATTATCGCATCTGCATGTAGCGGCAAGCTGCCAGCGCCGCGCTCGCGCCATCCGCCACAGCTGTTGTCAGCTGGCGCACGGTTTTACTGCGGCAGTCGCCCGCCACAAAAATGCCGGGCGTCTTGGTAAGACACCTCTCATCCGCATCAAAATATCCATATTCATTGACATCTGCCAGCGCCTTATAGGGCTCATTTTCCGGGATCAGGCCAATCGCCACGAAGAGGCCGTCACACGCAACGGTGCGTTTTTCACCGGTCTTCTTCTCTTCGATCTCCAGTCCGCAGAGTTCCCCATCCGTCACAAGAAAACGTTTGATCCCTACGCCGGTGAACGCCCTTACATTGGGCTTTGCAAACAGAACATCCTGCAGCCTCTGCTCGCCGGTAAAGAAATCCAGATCCTGCAGCATGATGACTTCGCTGCACTTTTCAGACAGAAGGATTGCTTCCTGCAGCGCAGAATTGCCGCCGCCTGCTACACAGACGCGCCGTCCGCTATAAAAATCACCGTCGCATACCGCGCAGAAAGAAATTCCTTCGCCGACCAGTTCCTCTTCTCCCTCAATTCCAAGCATGCGGTGCTTGACGCCGGTCGCCAAGACGACCGTTGACGACTCATAGACGCCGCCCTCTTCGGTCCTGACGACTTTCTTGTCTCCGAGATCTTCCACCGATACGACATTCTCAAACTCGATCTCGGCGCCCTGTGCCAGGATCTGGTCCAGCATCTTCTCCGCAAATTCATTGCCGCTCATCTGCAGCGTTCCGGGGAAGTTCTCCACCTTAGGAGAGTGGGTAATCTGACCGCCAAATCCATTCTTTTCAATCACAATCGCTCTCTTTCCGTTTCGCAGCGCGTAAAGAGCGGCTGTCATGCCGGCTGCGCCGCCGCCTACTACAATCACGTCATACATGTTCTGTTTCCTCCTATCAATCCTATTATGCAAAACAATGCCGCCCGGCACTTTACCGGGCGGCTCTGTAATAATTCAAATTATTTGTGCATCAGCCATCCCTTAATATCCGATACACCACGATATTTTTCAAAGGATTCGCCGTTGTCAAGAACCAGCGTCGGAGCCTGTTTGACGCCGTACTTTTTCACCAGCTCTTTCTCCTCGTTTGCGTTGAGTGCCTCATAGGCCACGCCAGCTCTGTCCAGGATTGCGCCAGCCGCCTTGCAGTTGGGGCAGGTCGGCGTCTTGAAGAGAAGAATCGTCATAGCGCCTTCCGGTTTAACAGTGACCTTCACAGATTCCGGTGCCTGAACGGGCGTCTCTGCGACAGGTGCTTCCGTCATAACAGGGGCTGTCTCAGGTGTTGCCTTGACAGGCTCCTCCTGCAGCATCATGGGTTCAACCGGTGCACAGCAGGGGCGTTCCACGGTCGCTTCCATGACGGCGTCCATCACCGCAGTGTCCACCGGTGCCGGATTCGGGCCGATGTGCGTCAGGTGAGAACGGCCGATATTGTAAACCTTTCTGTCCTTGTACTCCTGCGCCTTGCCATCGTTCCAGTTCTGAACAGGACGATAGTATCCGGTGATACGGCTGTATACTTCCGTCTTCTTGCCGCAGATCGGGCAGGTAAACTGCTCGCCGGTCAGATAGCCGTGGTCCTTACATACGGAATATGTCGGGGACATTGTATAATAAGGAAGCTTGTAGTTCTCTGCAATCTTGCGAACGAGGTTTGCCGCAGCTTTCCAGTCAGGAAGCTTCTCGCCGAGGAAGGCGTGGAAGACAGTACCGGATGTATACAGAGTCTGCAGATCATCCTGGATATCCAGTGCGGAGAAGATGTCCTCTGTGTAGCCAACGGGCAGATGCGAGGAGTTGGTGTAATACGGCTTGCCGTTCATATTCGCGGTGATGATATCCGGGAACTGCTCCTTATCGTGCATCGCGAATCTGTAAGTCGTGGACTCCGCGGGCGTTGCCTCGAGGTTGTACAGATCGCCGTACATCTCCTGATAATCGGACAGGCGCTCTCTCATGTGATTGAGCACGTCTCTTGTGAATCGCTGGGTCCTTGCATCGGTCAGATCCGCACGGAGCCACTTCGCGTTAAGGCCTACTTCGTTCATACCGATCAGGCCAATCGTGGAGAAGTGGTTGTTGAAGGTGCCCAGATATCTCTTGGTGTAAGGGTAGAGACCGTTCTCAAGGAGCTTGGTAATAACTGTTCTCTTGGTCTTCAGGCTGCGGGCAGAGATGTCCATCAGCTCATCCAGTCTCTTGTAGAAGTCCTCCTCGTCCTTAGCAAGGTATGCGATACGAGGCATATTGATCGTAACAACGCCGATGGATCCTGTGGATTCGCCGGAACCGAAGAAACCGCCGGATTTCTTGCGCAGCTCGCGCAGGTCAAGGCGCAGTCTGCAGCACATGGAACGCACATCGCTGGGCTCCATATCGGAGTTGATGTAGTTGGAGAAATAAGGCGTGCCGTACTTCGCAGTCATCTCGAAGAGCAGCTTATTGTTCTCTGTCTCATCCCAGTTGAAGTTTCTGGTGATGGAATAGGTGGGAATGGGGTACTGGAAGCCTCTTCCGTTGGCGTCGCCTTCGATCATGATCTCGATGAAGGCCTTGTTGACCATATCCATTTCCTTCTGGCAGTCGCCATATGTGAAGTCCATTTCCTTGCCGCCGATGATCGCGGGAAGGTTCTTGAGATCGTTCGGAACGGTCCAATCCAGCGTGATGTTGGAGAAGGGCGCCTGTGTGCCCCATCTGCTGGGCGTATTCACGCCGTAGATGAAGGACTGCACGCACTGCTTCACTTCCTTCTGGGTCAGGTTGTCGACCTTTACGAAGGGTGCCAGATATGTGTCAAAAGAGGAAAACGCCTGTGCGCCTGCCCACTCATTCTGCATGATACCGAGGAAATTGACCATCTGGTTGCAGAGTGTGGAGAGGTGGTTGGCCGGGGAAGAAGTGATCTTGCCCGGTACACCGCCCAGACCTTCCTGGATCAGCTGCTTGAGGCTCCATCCTGCACAGTAGCCGGTCAGCATGGACAGATCGTGCAGATGGATCGCGGCACTGCGGTGTGCTTTGGCCACTTCATCGTCATATACTTCGCTCAGCCAGTAGTTGGCTGTGATCGCGCCGGAGTTGGAAAGGATCAGTCCACCGACGGAATAGGTAACGGTGGAGTTTTCCTTGACGCGCCAGTCGTTGATCTTCAGATAATTATCAACCAGGTCCTTGTAGTTGAGGAGCGCGGAATTAACATTACGCACTTTCTCACGCTGTTTGCGGTAGAGGATGTATGCCTTCGCAACATCTGCATAACCGGACTCGGAGAGCACCTTCTCAACGCTGTCCTGAATATCTTCCACCGCGATCACGCCGTCTCTGATCTTGGGCTCGAAGTCGGATGTGACGTGGAGCGAGATCAAATCGATGATGCTGGGATGATACTGCTTCTCGATTGCTACAAATGCCTTTGTGATCGCTTCGCTGATCTTACTGATAGAAAAATCAACTACTGTTCCATCTCTCTTGGTAACCTGATACATAATAAAACCCCCTTATCGTGGTCAAACTCTTGTCGTCTTCTTGCAATACTCTACTTTGCGAACACAACAACAGTACCACGATGGGGGCGTCTCGTCAATATCTAGTGCCAATTTTAATTTTCTGTCAATATCTGGTGTTTTCGAACAAACTCATTCTACACCGCGAATCTGTACATCCTGCACATACGCTCTGACGCGTTCTGCGCACGCTGAAAGCTTTTCTTTGGAAGGGGCGCTCAATCCCCCGAAGGGCACCGTATCGCGGTCTGTAAAGCACTGTAGGAAGTATCTGCGGGCACCTGCGATCCACTTTCCGATCTCGTCAAAATCCTGCACTTCATGCAGCTCATCCACAACCGTTGTGCGAAATTCATAATCGACGCCGCTCTCCATCAAAATCCCGACGCTCTCCCGGATCTTGTCCACAAAAGGCGCTGTTTGAAGAGGCTCTCCCGGCTGTGCAATGCCCGCTGTCAGGGCATATTTGGACGGACTGTTCTTGATATCCATCGCGACATACTCGACCAGCCCTTTTTCCAGCACTTCCCGGAGTACCGCCGGATGTGTCCCGTTGGTGTCGAGCTTGACCGGATATCCCATCGCTTTGATCCGCCCTATAAAGACCGGCAGATCCGGATGCAGGCAGGGCTCTCCGCCCGTGATCGCTACTCCGTCCAAAAGTCCCTTTCTCTTACTTAGAAAAGAGAAAAGTTCCTCTTCCTCCATGATAGGCGGTGCCTGCCCTGTGGCCAATTCATAGTTATGACAGTAGGGGCAGCGTAAGTCACAGCCGCCTAAGAATACGGTGCAGGCCACGTGACCTGGGAAATCCAGCAGTGTCATTTTCTGTAATCCGTGTATTTTCATGCTATTCCTCAATTTCTATGTTGTGAACCAGCGCTTCTCTCTGCCCCATTCCCGAGAGCGGGCCATCTAAAGCGCCTTACACGGCCGCAAGGATATGCAGATTCCGTATATAGGCGTCTGCAATCTGGTCATTGACCGAATAGGCGTGTTTTTCAAGATCTGCACAGATTGCCTCCGTCAGACCCTGCTCCATCAGTTCATCGATCACATCCGATGCGATTCCTTCAATCACATCGTATTTCTCCTTCGCCGTTTCGGGTTCATTATCCGAAGTTAAAAGATACTCGAGAAGCTCCGCTTCAAGGGAAAGCCTGGGAAGCGCGCGCATGGCCCGAAAGCTCCATTTATAATAAGGCTGGTAGGTGTTATTGAGAAGAAACACCACCGACATAGTGCTCTTTACAAACTCTGTCACCGCAAGCTGTGCGGCGGCCGTTTCCCCATGCGCCAGGCATCGTTTGTAGTTGTACTGCCCGGACTGCCCCATGAGCAGAAGGTGCCCCGCCAGTTTCTTTCGCTTTACGTCCACCGGCTGCCGCCGCAGTCTCTCGCGGATGGCGGTCACTTCTCCATATGGATCTGTAAAGATCTCTCCGCTGAGCGCCTCCGTGAGCGCGTGATCCGGCACCGTCATCCAGCCGGTAAGGTCCAGTCTCCCGTCGCTGCTTCCGACAAGATCCGTCATGAATTCCGCCGTGCGCAGTACGCCGTGTCTGGCGCCGCCCACAGGACTGATCACCGCGCGTCGAAGCCCCATGAACTCCTTGGGAAGTCCCGCATAGGCCCTCTCCAGCAAAAAGGCGGTCCTTCGATCCACAATCTCCTCTCCTGGCAGGAACACACAGAACCCCGGTTCAAAATCATGATCCCTGGACACTTCATCGTCAAAGCCAAGGCACTCTGATCCCCTTCCGAGCAGGCCGACCGCCATGAAAGGAAGGATCTCCGGGAACTTCTCCCGCAGCATAGGCTCTCCATATTCATGATAAAACGCCTTGGCGATCTCCAGTCCCCTCATACTCTCTTCACCAGTTCTTCCGATCTTGCCGCGAGCGCCTCCGCTGTTATGAAATACCCATAATAGGCAAAGGTCGGCGCGCACTTCTCGCACACGAATGCATAGTAACCAAGTCTGGCCCGTTCCTCCAGTTTCAGCGTGCGCAGATCTGTCCCATCATGCAGCATGGCCTCTTTATCCCCAAGAAGCGCCTCTCCCTTATCCATAAGCAGCGTCTCCGCGCGCTCCACAAGTTCGTTGATCTTCGCTTCACCGGCTTGCAGTCCGTCCCGCGCTTCCACCGTGTTGGCCATATTGAGATAGGTGATGGCCTGCTCCAATTCGCCGTCCTGCACCTGTCCCATCAGGCCGACCGCTTTCTCATACAGCGCAAGCGCCTCATCAAAGCGCCCCAGTTCCGTACAGGTTAACGCCATATTATTATAGAGACCGCCGAGCAGCTGCGGCGCAATGTGTCTTGTGTCCTCATACACCGCGCGAGCCTTTTCAAACAGGCGAATTGCTTCCTCATGCTCCCCGAAAGCACCGTGTGCGGTCGCAAGGTTGACGTACGTCGTACCAGCCGTGATCGTCTTCTCCATATCCAGCGCCGCAAGGAGCGAAAGTGCCTCTTTGCCATTCTCGATGGACGGCCCCTTCTGCCCCGTCTTGCGGTAATGGCCCACAAGTTCATTTCGGAGCATGAGCTGTCCCTCAAGATCCCCGCCCAGCTTCGCCTCCGTAAGCCAATAGAGAAGGTGCCTCTCCGCGCCTTTGTAGTCGCGGCGGCTCATATACTCATCCATCTTATCTATGATCCGCTGTTTTGGCACAGGGCGGATGCTGTCTATATTCATATCACCATTCATTGTAGAAGATCTCCCTTTGCTTTACCAGCGTCTCTCTTTCAGAGACCGCCGCAAGGCACGTATGATACTTTTTCATCTCAATCAAAATAGTATATACTGAGAACGAATATCAAACAAGCCGGAAAGTTGAGGTGCGAAATGGGAAGAAAGAGATATCTGTTTTTTGACATAGACGGAACCCTTGCGGCGGGCGGTTATGGCAATACGTATGTGCCTGCATCTGCGCAGCGGGCGCTGGAGAAATGCCGGGCGGCCGGCCATTTTCTGTGCATTGCGACAGGGCGTCTTCAGTCCATGGCGGTCGATTATATGCACGAGCTGGGATTCAAGAACATGGTCAGCGACGGCGGCTACGGCGTCACGATCGACGACGTATTCTACGGGATCACCCCGCTTCCCAAAGAAAAAATCGTCCGGCTTGTGGACGAATGCAAGGAGAAGGGAATGCCATGGGCCCTGCAGATCGACAATTCCCGCTTCCGCCAGGCGCCGGACAATCGGTTCGAAGTGTTCACCCATGACATTTATATGCAGACAAAGGTCATTCCGGGACTAGACCCCCGTGACTGCGATGAAATCTATAAGATGTACATCGCGTGCCTGCCCGGCCAAGAACAGACGCTGCAGCATCTGCCGGCACTTCCATGGTGCCGCTATCAGAATGAGTATATCTTCGTTGAGCCCACGGACAAGGCGGTTGGGATCAGGAAGGTCATGGATCATTTCGGCGCTGATTACAGCGACGCGGTTGTCTTTGGCGACGCGCTCAATGATATGTCTATGTTCATCGACGGCTGGACTAAGGTCGCCATGGGCAATGCGGTGGACGCAATCAAGGAGAGAGCGGATTATATTACAACCGACGTCGAGGAGGACGGCATCTACAACGCCTGTGCGGCGCTGGGGCTGTTTGAATCTGTTTAAATCTGTTTGTATCGGTTTGCGTCTGTAGGAATCTATTTGGATCTGTTTGGATCTGCTTGGATCAAAAAGCAAACCTTCGTCAGATTATTCTATTGTTTTTTCTATTAGATTTTTTCTATTGGATTTTTTATTGGCAGGCGAAAAAAGAGGGTCAGGAGTGTTACTCCTGGCCCTTTTCACAATACACACATCTCAGTTTCCCAGTATCGACCATATCTCTGGCCGCCGATTGATAGGTGGCGCCGACTGTGGCAATTCCCGCTACAACGCATCCTGCATCCTCAACCATATTCACACAGGCCTGCATCGTAGCAGCGGTGCTCATCCAGTCATCTGCCAGCAGCACTCTGCTGCCTGCGGGAAGCAGCGCTCTCTCTGTAATGAGCGTCGTCACCTGGTCGCGGTGATTGATATACGACGCCGTTACCTGCTCCTCGGGATCGATCAGAAACTGACTGTTCCTGCGAATGACGACAAGTCCAACGCCGAGCTCCCGCGCCAGCATACTGCCAATGATAAAGCCGAGCGGCTCCGGAGAGCATACGCAATCGACCTTGCCCCGAAACGGCTCTGCCAGATACGCAACCAGCGCGCCGACCGCCTCTTTATCCGCATATAATGGCAACAGATCCCTTTTCCCGCCAATTCCGTCAGCCGCGAGAAGACTGATCCGGTTTTCAAGTTCCTTTAAATCCATTCCCATACATACCCCCATGAAAGAATACTGACCCTCCTTGCAGAGGATGTTGCAATCTCTATCTCTATTATACCGCACGCAGAGGAAAATGTGGAAAAATGTCGAGCGTCCTTATCAATGTTCTACTTGTACAGAGAGATCGTCCAGGGCCTCGACTGCCTGCCTGGTCGTATTCTTGACGTCGTCAAAACACCCCTGTACATCGAGCGCGTCAAACACGGTCTGTGCAAGATTCTTGCAGTTGTCCGCTGTCAGTGCATCTGCGTAGAGATCGCTGCGGATATAGTGATCGCCAAATTCATCTCTGAGCGCCGCATCCAGATCGGAGTCGCCTTCTGTCGTACAGATTACGACGAAACCGTGGCTGGGAGCCGGCTCCTCTTCCGATGCTTCCTCGTCGTCCTCTTGGTAGTAGTCCGTATAGCGGTCAACCAGGTCCTCCACGTCAGAGAGGAACGAATCTACACTGTCGGCAGAATCATCCTGGAAGAACAACACCGGAATGCTTCCCAGATACTTGGAGGCGCTTTCCACTTCGATCTCCGTTCCGGCGCCTGCCTGGAAGCTGTCGCCCTCTTCATCGCGTACAAACGCAAAGCGCGGATGAAGGGAATCGTATTCGCCTTCTCCCTCCACAAGCGTTCCCTCTGTATCCTCGATCACGACTTTGCCAAATGTCACCTGGTCCTGCCTGGCGAATTGAAGCGGCGTCCAGAGCGTGTCATCCCCAAGGACAATATTCTGCGGCTCCGTATCGCCAGGGAAAAGGACCCACTCTCCGACTTTCATCTGGTTTACGCCTGCGCGTACGAGGATCTCACGAAGGCCCTCGTCCCGCACGCCCATATTGACAACACTGGCGCCGACCTGCACCATCTCCTCATCGTCGACCACCTTCGCATAGCTTTCGGTAAAGGATCCATACAGGTTTTCTTCCATCACTGTGTCCAGTGCGGCCGGCAGGGATACGTCGCCTTTTCCCGCCATCACAGCGTCGCCCCAGCAGACAACGCGTGTCTCGCCGAGCTGATGCACATACTGCTCGTAGAGCTCGGCGGCCTTTTCCATCTTCTGGGTTTCCTGCACCTTCCGCTCTTGTGTTCTTTGCCTGAGCGCGTCGGCCCGTTCCTGGTTCCTTCTGTGATTCATAAACATCAGGACGATCAGGAGCGCCGCCATGACGACACATAAGATTCCTGCACCGATCCTTAAAATTTGATCTCTGATTCTCATTCCGTCCTCTTTTCTGACTGCCGCCGGTCCATCCGGCTGTTACCACTGTGATCTCACTCTTCGCCCTGGTTCTCCAGGATCATTCTGAACCGCGCAAGGTCCGGCGGATATGTGATCTTGAAATTCAGAGCTTCCCCCTCGATCATACAGATTTTCATGCCCGCCGCGTACGCAATCTCCGTGGTCCCGCGCATGCTTGCGAGAAACGCGTGACTCTTCCCCTCATGCGCCTTGTAGTACTGGTGCAGGTAGAAAGTCTCCGGCGACTGCCCCATAAAGAGCTTGGACCGGTCCAGGAGTTTGTCGACCCCTTTGCCGTCTTCACTATAATAGATTGTATCCGTAGCCGGGATGACGGGAAGACACGCCTCATATTCGGAGAGTGCGTCAAAACACCGTCCGATCAAGCCACAACTCACCAAAGGGCGCACGCCGTCATGAATGATCACCTTGTCCTCTGCGGCGTCTGATCTCTCCATGCAGAATTGGATCCCGCTTAGAATCGATTCCTGCCGGATCGCCCCCGGCTCTGCAAAGCCTATCAGTTTCCTGTACTTGGCGCTAAGATCTGCTTCGAGCTGCGCTCTCCACACAGGCGCCATGACGATCACAATCGCATCTACCTGTCTGGACTCCTCAAACTTATCCAGCGTATATTCAAGGATCATTTTCCCATTCACCTTGTAATACTGCTTGGGGAAATCTCCCATCTGCATCCTGGTTCCGATGCCGCCCGACAAAATGACTGCAAAATTCATCTGCTACCAACCCCAATTATCCATCCCGTGCGCCGCGTCATAATAATTCATACATTTTCTTTATAAAGGCCGCACAAGACACTCAATAGAGCTCCGCCAAAGCGGAGCTCTCACGTTCATAACACTCTCTTATTCTACTGTCACGCTCTTGGCCAGATTGCGGGGCTTGTCAACGTCCAGTCCCTTGGAAACCGCTACATAGTAGCCCAGAAGCTGCAGCGGTACGACCGCAAGGCTTCCCACGAAGTGAGAATCAATCCGGGGAATGTAGAGGACGAAATCTGCGGTCTCCTCAATCTCATAGTGACCGTATGTGGTAAGTCCCATCAGATATGCGCCACGGCTCTTGCACTCAACCATGTTGCTGATGGTCTTCTCGAACAGATCATCCTGGGTCAAAACACCGACAACCAGAATGCCGTCCTCGATCAGGCTGATCGTGCCGTGCTTGAGTTCTCCGCCTGCATAGGCCTCCGAATGCACGTAGGAGATTTCCTTCATTTTAAGGCTTCCCTCCTGGCAGACCGCGTAATCAATACCGCGTCCGATATAGAAGGAATCATGCATGCTGGCGTACTTGGCGGCAAACCACTGCAGTCTCTCTTTCTCTTCCAGAATTTTGGAGATTGCAGCGGGGATCTTCTTCAGTTCTGCGATATAGTGCAGATACGTATTCTCGTCGATGAAGCCGCGCACCATGCCGAACTGAATAGCCAGCATATAGGTGACCACCAGCTGGGTCATATAGCCCTTGGTCGTTGCAACCGCGATCTCAATTCCTGCCTTGGTATAGAAGACATGGTCTGCCTCTCTCGCAATGCTGCTGCCCTCTACGTTGACAATCGCCAGTGTGCGCACGCCTCTGTCCTTGGCCTCGCGCAGCGCCGCAAGGCTATCTGCTGTCTCGCCGCTCTGGCTGATGATGACAACCAGGTCATTGGGACCCAGAATCGGGTTCCTATAGCGGAACTCGGAGCCGAGCTCGACGCGAACCGGTATTTTGGCAAGGTCTTCGATGACATACTGCGCCGCCGTTCCTACATGCCATGCGGAGCCGCAAGCCACGATATGGATCTGCGTGATGTCCTTGATGATCTCATCCGTGATCCCGATCTTGCCAAGATCAATGCGGCCGTTCTCCATAGCGTAATCCAGTGTATCCTGGACAGCTCTGGGCTGCTCGTGGATCTCCTTCATCATGAAGTGCTCATAACCGGCCTTGTCGGCAGCCTCTGCGGAGAAAGTGATCTCCACCTGCTCCTTGGAAATCTCATCGCCGTTCAGATCATAGAAAATGGCCTTGCCGGGAGACAGTCTGCCCATTTCAAGGTTTCCGATATAGTACACCTTGTTGGTGTACTTGAGGATGGCGGGAACATCGGAGGCAACGTAGGTCTCGTTGTCTGTGATGCCGATGATCATGGGGCTGTCCTTTCTGGCCACCCAGATCTCTCCGGGATAGTCGAGGAACATCAGCTCCAGCGCATAGGAACCTCTGACACGCACCATGGTCTTGGCGATCGCGTCGATGGGTCCGATGTTGTATTTCTTATAGTAATAATCCACCAGTTTGATGACCACTTCGGTATCTGTCTGGCTATAGAACTGATATCCGTGCTTGAGCAGCTTCTCCTTCAGCTCCTGATAGTTCTCGATGATACCGTTGTGTACGCCGACTACGACCGATTCAACGGGGCCGGAGCCGGAACCCGTGCAGTTTCCGGACACATGGGGATGCGCATTGGTCACGGTCGGATCGCCGTGCGTCGCCCAGCGTGTATGGCCGATGCCGCAGGTACCCAGAAGGGTGCGTCCGCCGTCTACCTTCTCGGACAGATTCTTGAGCTTGCCAGTCGCCTTTACGACCTCCGCCAGCTCATTGCCGTTTCTGACCGCGATTCCTGCCGAGTCATACCCTCTGTATTCAAGCTTGCTCAGCCCCTCCAGAAGGATCGGAGCTGCCTGATGATGGCCGGTAAAACCAACAATTCCACACATAGATTTTTCTCCTGTTATAAACTAACTATTCCAATTGCTTCAATCACTATCATTTGTCTGTGTCTTACACAAGATGTCCCTTCTGCTTGATGACCTCGATCACATAGTCCACCTTCTGCTCGCAGGTCTCATCATCTCCTGCCTCGACCATCACGCGGATCAGAGGCTCGGTGCCGGACTCGCGCACAAGGATCCTTCCGTCCTGTCCAAGCTCGTTTGCGACCTTCGCAACGGCTGCCTGCACGTCGGGATCGTTCTGCGCTTCCGGCTTACTCTTTACACGCACATTCTTGAGCACCTGGGGATAAATCGTGACCGGTGCCGCCAGTGCGCTCAGCGGTTTCTCTCTCGCCATCATGACTTCCATGATCTTGAGGCTGGTCAGGATCCCGTCGCCGGTCGTCGCATACTTGGCAAAGATGATGTGGCCGGACTGCTCTCCGCCGATGCGGTGTCCGTTCCGGACCATATTCTCGTAGACGTATTTGTCGCCGACAGCAGTCTTCTCGTATCCGATGCCTGCCTTGTCAAAGGCCTTATAGAGTCCGAAGTTGGACATGACCGTAGTCACAACCGTGTTGTTGAGGAGCTTGCCCCTCTCCTTCATGTAGCGACCGTAAATATAGAGGATGTGGTCGCCCGTGATCACATTGCCCTTCTCATCCACACAAAGGCATCTGTCCGCGTCGCCGTCATAGGCAAAGCCGGCGTCCAGATTCTTTTCCAATACAAACTTCTGCAGATGCTCAATATGGGTGGAGCCGCAGTTCGTGTTGATATTGAAGCCGTCGGGCTCGTTATTGATCACATAGGTCTTGGCGCCGAGCGCGTCAAATACGGCCTTGGCGATGGTCCATGCAGAGCCGTTGGATGTGTCCAAACCGATCCGCTTGCCGTTAAAGCTATATTTTGACAAAGAAATCAGATAGCCCATATAGCGGTTGCGGCCTGCCACGTAATCGACCGTACGGCCGATCTCGCTGTCCTTGGCCATGGGAAGTTCCGTGTACTCGCCGTCCAGATACTTCTCCACTTCACGGATGGTCTCCTCGTCCATCTTCTCCCCGTTGTTATTCATCAGCTTGATGCCGTTGTCATAGTAGGGATTGTGGGATGCGGAGATCATAATGCCGCAGTCAAAGGAATCCGTTCTAGTAATATAAGAGACCGAAGGCGTGGTCGTCACGTGCATGATGTACGCATCCGCGCCGGACGCCATAAGGCCTGTGCAAAGCGCATATTCAAACATGTAGGAAGAACGCCGCGTGTCCTTGCCGATCACGACCCTGGCCTTTTTGCCAAGGCGCGCGCCGTAGTACCAGCCCAGAAACCGCCCGATCTTGATCGCATGATCATAGGTCAGGACTACATTTGCTTCTCCGCGAAATCCGTCCGTCCCAAAATACTTGCCCAAAACAATGCCTCCTCATTATGATTAGTTCTACCATTATACAACAATTTCGGTCAAAATACCGCTCTATGTTATTTTGACTCAATATCCACTATATATAAATTTCTTCATTTTACAAATAGAAAAAAAGAAATCTTCGCAGATAGGTCCAAAAACTGACAGGTTGCGGGATATCCGCTTTTTATGTATGATACAAAAAGTAAAAATTGAACCAGTCAATGTAACAGAAAGCAGGTGTACGAAATTGGAGAATCTGGAAACCAATCCCAACGCTAAGCACGACCATAAGCACAAAAAACACGGATTCACCGGTCAGCTCGGCTTTGTCATGGCGGCGGCGGGCAGCGCTGTCGGCGTCGGCAACCTATGGCGCTTCCCCTATCTGGCGGCCAAGGATGGCGGCGGGCTGTTCATTCTGATCTATTTGATCCTCACCTTCACCTTCGGTTTCACACTACTGACTTCTGATATCGCAGTCGGCAGAAGGACCGGCAAGAATTCCATCGGTGCCTATAGCGCCATGCATCCCAAGTGGCGTTTTCTTGGTATCATCACCTTCCTTGTCCCCGTGCTGATCATGACCTACTATGCCGTGATTGGTGGATGGATCACTAAGTATATCGTCGTCTACCTGCTGGGACAAGGGGAAGCGGCCGCGCAGGACGGCTTCTTTACCGCGTTTATTACCTCCCCCGTCCAGTCGACGCTCTATGCCGCTGCCTTCATGCTCTTTACGGCATGGATCGTCTACAACGGCGTGGAAAAAGGAATTGAGAAATACTCCCGCATTCTGATGCCCATCATGCTCGTCATGATCGTCGCGATCGCGCTCTTTTCTTTGACGCTTCGCCACACAGATGACGCAGGCATTACACGCACAGGACTGCAGGGCCTTGCCGTCTATCTGACGCCCAATTTCGAGGGGCTTACCTTGCGTCGTTTTCTGCAGATCCTTCTGGACGCCATGAGCCAGATTTTCTTCTCTCTCAGCGTTTCCATGGGAATCATGATCACCTACGGCTCTTATATCAAAAAGGATGTGGATATCAACGCTTCCATTCACCAGATTGAATTTTTTGACACCGGCGTGGCGCTGCTGGCCGGTATGATGATCATCCCTTCCATCTTCGTGTTCGAAGGCATGGACGGCATGAAAGCGGGCCCCAGCCTCATGTTTATCTCCCTGCCCAAGGTGTTCGCATCCATGCACGGCCTGGGCAGGATCGTTGGACTCGCCTTTTTTGTCATGGCGGCCTTTGCAGCCCTGACAAGCTGCGTCTCCGTTCTGGAGACCATCACGGCCAACTGTATGGAAATCTTCCATACAAGAAGAAAGAGCACTACGATTGCACTGACTCTGCTTTATACAGCAGCGTCTGTGATCATAGCGCTCGGCTACAGCCTTTTCTATGTAGAAATTCAGCTTCCGACCGGCAGCGTCGGACAGCTTCTGGACCTCATGGATTACATCAGCAACAGCTTTATGATGCCCTTCATCTCCATGCTGTCTGCCATCCTGATCGGCTGGGTGATCGGCCCCTCCTGGATCGTCGAGGAAGTCGAATACGGAGGACATACCTTCCGTCTAAAGGGCCTCTTCTCCATCATGATCAAGTATGTAGTACCTGTGATCATGTTCATTCTTTTCCTGGAGTCAGCCGGAATCCTGAATCTGTAAAGTACCGCTTATCCAACGCGACGATCCATCCTGCCATCATATAGAAGAAGGGCAAGTTTACGCGCTGAGATGTAAACAGCATCGGTTCAAACATGTCCACGATCAGCATATACAGCAGTATGAGCGGGATATACCACGCTCCTTGAAAGAGCAGTCGGTCTCCCGCTCGCATGATCCTTACACATCGGATCCCAAGCGAGATTAAAAAGTACACGAATACCAGCATTGCAGGGACACCAAGAGAGGCCGCCATCTGCAGATACAGATTATGTGCATGATATGGACCTGGCGTTATATTACAGACTTCCCTGTAGTAAGGCCGCAGCTGCCCCCTTGTTACTCCGATCAAAAAGGTTCTGGGATTATGGAAGATCACTTGCAGCGTATGTTTCCATATAGTTCCTCTTCCGTTTAACCCGGCGCTGGTAAGATTTCTCTCCTTGATCACATTTCCCGTGGAGGCTTCTGTTTTCTGCGCTGCCCCATCTGCGACAGCCCCATTTTGTGCAGTTTCCTCCGCGTCTTTATCATCCGTTTCCGTATTTTCTGTAACAGTCTGCACTTCCACCATTTTATTATTCAGGTAGCGGAACAGCATCTTTTGTGAAAATCGCACCAACACAATACAGCTTAGTGCCAGCAGCAAACTGATGGCCAAGCGCAGGCGCGTTTCTCTTCTGTGCAGCTTTTTCCAGCCTACTATAAAAACCGTACTCCCAAGCACAGCGATGATACCCAAAAATGCCGACCTGCAATTCGACAAAAGAAGTACAGCCATATTGACAAGCATCTGTATTATATATAGACCCTTAATCAGTGGTTTTTGTGTAAGGATCATATAAACACAGAGCGTCACCATAACGCCTGCTGCTGTACCTGCTATATTGCGGTTGTTTCCCATTGACAGAGAATTGTTCACCGCCATTGCCAGCTTTTTCCCGGAAGGGAATACAATAAAATCCAACTGCAAATAGTGCCACAGACACCATGCCGAGTAAATCGTATGCTGCGTGACCACTATATGAATGATTCCTTCTATCACCGCTCTGGCCCGTCTTCTGCCGGCGTATTCTGCCATAGAGAAGTACGTCAAAGCAGTCATCGCTGCCATGTATAGGCAATAATCATTCGTTTGAAAGATGTCTTCGACTCCCAGGAGTCGATAAATCACACAGACCAGGATATACCACAAGAATAGGCCGATCAGAATAACCTGCTCTCGCGAACAGGCCCTCCTGCTCATGAGACGGATCCGCTTTACGCCCTCCGGTTCTCTCCAAAGCTTCAAGGCAAGATACACAAAGGCGCTAATGAGCAGGATCAGCGCAATCCAGCGCTCAAATCCCATATAATTTGCTTTGGGAAGAAAGCTCATCAAATCGTTTAGAACGATGTTAAGCAATGCAAGGAATACGAGTCCTCCAAAAAGAATCGCCTTCAAATATCTCATATTCTCTTTATAGGGATTTGTCATAATTTACCGTTCTCTTCTCTTCATTCTTAAATTCTTTTTGTTGGTCGCAATACCTTGTAGGATGTTATATACCGTCTGCTGTCCTAAGGATAGAACTAAATCAGCCTAAGCTATCTGTCCTCATACATTCCTTGCCGTTAACAAATAGTTCATTTTTTTATGCGCACGGCCTTAATTGCACTCCACTTCGAGTAATACTTTACACCATTAACCAATTTGTAGGTGCGAATGCGGACATAGTATTTCTGTCCCTTTTTGAGACTTCCGATTTTTCTCGTCAGTGTTGTGTTGGAAGTCACCCACGCATTTACAGATGGCGCAAAATCCTTATTCAGTGATAGCTGAATCTGATACCCTGTCCCGATCGTATTTTTCTTGTATGTGACCAGCACTTGCCCCGCCTTGGGACTGGTCAATCCGGTAATGCATGTCATCGTCGGATTCACCACAATCGGGACTTTCTTTGTCGCCGTTTTGTAATTGCTGCCCTCAGCTGTGATCGTAATGATCGCCTTACCGAGGAATCCGGCGCCAATCGTCACCTTTCCATCCGCTGTCACCTGCACGCCGTCTTTGTTGGAACTGTAGGCGATATCACCGCCAAGCGCTTCCGCACCGATCGCATAAGTTCTGTTTCTGGTCGAATAGACCTTGGTGATGCTGGCCGTTCCAACCGTGATCGCGTTGGGCGCCTTTTCGATCTGGAACTCCTCTGTGCGGGTGCCGGTATAGCCGTTTTCATCAATGCCGGTGATCGTAACTGACGCCGGTGTATCTTCTGTGGCTTCCGTGTTGTTGCTGTATTCAACTGTATAGTGGACGCCCTCTGTCAAAACATCGTCGCCATCCATAACGACCAGATCCGGCGTAAGCGCTTCTCCAGTGTATGTTAAGGCAGACAGTCCTGTGATATTGAGTTCTTCCACCGAGACCGGATTGACTACGACAGGCACTGTCTTTGTCACTGTCTTGTAATTGCTGTTCCCGGCCGTGATCGTGATAACCGCCTCGCCCATAAAGCCTGCACTGATCGTCACTTTTCCATCGACGCTCACCTGCACGCCGTCTTTGTTGGAACTGTAGGCGATATCACCGCCAAGCGCTTCCGCACCGATCGCATAAGTTCTGTTTCTGACCGAATACACTTCGGTGATGCCGGCTGTCTCAACTGTGATCGCGTTGGGCGCCTTTTCGATCTGGAACTCCTCTGTGCGTGTACCCGTGTAGCCGTTCTCATCAATGCCGGTAATCGTCACAAGCGCCGGTGCGTCCGGTATTTCCTCCGTGGCATCTATGTTGTTGCTGTATTCAACTGTATAATGGACGCCTTCTGTCAGGATCTCATCGCCGTCCATAACAACCAGATCCTGCGTAAGAGGTTCACCAGTGTATGTTTTGTCAACGATACCTGTGAAAGTGAGCGTTGGAAGATAGCGAAAGTTTTGATCACTTAGTGTAAGCTCTTCCGTATTCCAAATACTGAGTGCGTCCTGATCATATGTATACAGGTAACCGCAGTCAACCGTATATCCATCCTGCGGAGTTCCCACTGCGCCGACCAGAAAGAGTTTATTACTTCCTACAGAACCTATATCACAGTTAGTAACATCAACAATATAGTTCCTGTCATTAAACATCGAGACGACATTCCACATGTGCCCCCCGCCTCCGCTGCCAAAGTCCACATCACCTGTGATTAGGAGGCATCCTAATTCATTATCAAATGTTGACTGATTGAACAGATACTGGAAGGCCTTGGAATATCCCTCACAGACAACCTTTGTCTGGGGGTCCTGGTCAAAGACCCAAATGAGCTGCCACGGATCGCCATAATCAGTATTACTGAAATTTGAGTAATTATATGACGTTAGTCTGCAAACCTCGTCTCGGTAGCTGACCAGCTTTTGGTAATCGTCTTCATCCGCATGCTGCTCCACGATCGAAACCGCATAAGCGGCAGAGTCGCGGACAGTCTGTCCGATTGAAGTATCTACTTCATAGTCTCCTGACGCATATTCTTCCTGGACAGGGAGTTTAGCAATGCAATTGCTTGACAGCCAAACTCTGTTTTCTTCAGGGTTCTCGCTCTTGGTATACTTGCTAAGGCTGTATGGTGTTAAATATGACGAAGCATTCTTTTTATACCAGTACAGAAGATATGGGTGATCGGCTAATAGTGCGTTTATAATTAAATCCCAGTCATAATTAACCTGCTCTCTGATCACTTGCTTAGCCTCAGCAGTTAGTTTTCCGTCTTCTCCAACAACCGTAGTAACGCCAAGGCTATAGAGTTCTGCAAATGTCCATTCCGTCTTTTCCAGACCCATGTCGCTGATTTTTATAGTAAATATTGTTTCTGTGCGCTCCCCTGACTCAATGAGAGGAAGCTGAGAGCTTATGTAATCATAGAGTGCTCTGTCATAACCGGTAAGCCGACTGCCGGCTGAAGGTCGCCTTGCCTTCAGCATACGTGAGTCCTTACCACCAATTCCAAACGCGTTATCTACATAGGCGGCGAACATCTCATCCGAGGAAGCGCCTCCTTCCGGAACTACGCTTTCTTCTTCTGCGAGCTCTTCTTCGTCAGAAATCTCTTCCTGATCAGCGGATTCCTCTTTCTTGTCTTCTGTAATTGCTTCTTTGTCCGCAGTTTCTTCTTCTGCTGCTAATTCTGCGGTATCCGATTCTGCTGCGGTGTCTGCCTCCTCTTCAGTGTCTTCTTCGGATGCAGCGATTGATTCCTCTCCCGCGTCTGCCTCAGATGCAGCGATTGATTCCTCTTCCGCGTCTGCCTCAGATGCAGCGACTGATTCCTCTTCTGTATCTACTTCGGTTACGGAGTCTGTCTCATCCACGGTTTCTTCTGCTGTTTCAGAATCTGCCTCCTCTGTGACAGTTTCAGTTGTCTCTTCAACACTTTCTTCTATTGAAATTGTTTCTGCTGCTACTGCCGTGATCACATTTGCAGGACAACATCCCGACACTGCAAGAACAATTGTCAACAGGATTGCATACCACTTAAAACTTCTCATAGCTTTGTTCACCTGTCTCTTTCACGTATCACTTTCACGAAAAATAACAAATTATTATATCATATTTAAACATATTCTCACAATGCAACGAGAGGCCCCCCCTGAAAGGCCTATCTCCGAGGTCTTTCGCATTTGTGTCGCCTGCGGTACCGATCCAGCCAATTTGCCAGCAGTACGCCTGCCGCAACGCCCACACTGTCGAGGAGCATGTCTCTCACTTCACAGCTCCTCCCCTCCACAAACAACTGATGTATTTCATCACTGACCGCATACAGCGTCCCGATCACCCACGGTAGAACAATCCTGTGCATTCTGTCGGAGGCGGCGCTTTGTGAGGTCAGTCGATTTTGGGGCACAGATACATTGATCCTGCCGCATTTCCATTCCAGATAGTCACGAACTGTGTAAAACAGGCTCATACCCAGCGCCGCAAACTCCGTCACATGGGCTGCCTTGCGCACAGCGAACGTGACACTCTCCGAGGGCTTCCCCAGGATCCATGCGACAATCCTCTCCAGATGCCCGCTCATCTCCGAAGACAGAACCGCCGGCAGCGCCGACTGATAGAAAATGAAGGCCATGATCAGGATCGTGATCCCAGTATGAATCTGCAGTTTATATTTTTGATACACTTAAATTCTCCGAATCAACTGAGGATATAGGCCTTGAAGGGCGACTATAGCTCTCGAGCGTGGAGTCCCTGAAAGGCCTATATCCGAGGTTTTCTTAATTTGTGGAGTCCCTGGAGTACCCATATCCGAGGCCTTCGGGCGATCACTCCTGCGGCCCCCTATACTCCAGACACAGCATCGTCAGATCATCGAACTGCTCATCCGTTCCGACGAAGTGATCCACCGCCACACGAACACTTCGCAGGATCTCATAGGGCCTGTCGTCTGCTTTTTTATTTAACGCCTCCAGCATCCTTTCCATTCCGAACAGCTCATTCTTGTTGCGTGTCGCTTCCACGACGCCATCCGTGTAGAGAAACAGCTTGTCACCGGGCTTAAGCTGCATATCATATTCCCTGTACTTTACTCCGTCAAGTCCGCCGAGCACAAGACCATGCTTGTCCTTGAGGATCTCAAACTTTCCGTTTTGCATCACAACCGGATACTCATGGCCGGCATTTGCCGCGGTGATCTTTCCGGTACTGATTTCCAGAATGCCCAGCCACACAGTAACAAACATCTCCATTTTATTGTTGGAGCAAAGGGCTTCGTTGGTCTTGGTCAAAATCTCGCCCGCCGACCTTCCCAGCATTGCGCAGCTCTGCAGAATGATCTTGGAAATCATCATAAACAGTGCGGCCGGTACGCCTTTGCCGCTGACGTCCGCCATCACGACGCAAAGGTGGTCTTCATCGATCAGGAAGAAGTCGTAAAAATCGCCGCCTACCTCTCTGGCCGGGTCCATGACTGCATAAATGTCGAATTCTTTTCTCTCCGGGAAGGCGGGGAAAATGCTGGGCAGCATACTCTCCTGGATCTGGTTGGCCATCTGCAGTTCTGTGCTGATTCTCTCTTTTTCCGCAGTGACCGTCTTCACCTTATCCAGATACAGAACTGTCTTATGGGACAACTTGGCAAAAGACTCCGCGAGCACCTCGATCTCATCCCCGGTTCGATATTCATTTCTCATGGTAAATTCCAGATTCTCTTCGCTCAGCGATGCGATCTGACGCGTGATGTTGTTGAGCGGCTGTACAATTCTTTTACCAAGAAGCAGCGCCACGGCCAACATAAGAATCGTCACAAAGAGAAGCAGGACCATAACTGTCGTCCGTGATCGATTGAATTTCTCCAGATACGTAAGAGCGGCATCGTCCTGAATGATCTGATAATTATCGCGCAGCAGAGCAACCGGCTGCGCCGCAAGATCCTGCTTGAAAGCGGCGAGCATTGTCCAGCCGACTGTCTCCATCGGCACGCCGATCATGTAATAGACGCCATCTTCCATCGTGACCAGACGCACATCGGTCTTCTTCGTCGCCGCGTCCTTGACCAGCGCCGCCAGCTCCGTATTAGAGGACGCACGCAGATCTGCCGCTTCCGCAGAGTGAAGCACCTTGAAAGGTCCCTCTGTTTTGGGCGAAAAAACCACATGTCCATTGTGGTTGATCACACAATAAAAACCGCCGTTCTTTTCCGAGGCCTGCACCTTGTCCTGCATGGAAGTCAGAAACAGGTCGGAACCGACCACCGCTGCAAGTTCCCCGTCTACATAGATGGGCATGGCGCAGACAATACCAATATCACCGGTAAACGCATCGACTTCCACATCGGTGAAAATCAGTTTTCCTGCCTCTACCGCCATCTGGTACCAGGGGCGGGTGCGGGGATCATAGCTGACCATAGTGCCGTCGGAATTGTATTTTGACAAAGAGCGGTCATCTGTTACGAGAAATGCGCCTTCGGGGAGCGCGACAAAACAGGAATTGGTCTCTGCGGACGCGCCAAAAAGCGAGATCATCATGTCCGACATGTTGGCAGCAACGGCGATCTTGTCGGCAATTGCATCCTCCTCCACGCCGTCAGCCAGAATGAGCTGGGCGGTGACTTCGCCGTTTCTCGCCGGATCCGGCTGCGCATACGCCGCGCGGGGTGCGTTGTCCGGGTCGCTGAAGAGCTTGCCTGCGTAGTCGCCGAGCATCTCCACCCGATTCTTAAGGCCGCCAAATAGCTCGTCGGAAAGCTCCGCCTCTTTATCGGTCAGCTGATCCATGCTCTGCGTGACCACTTGATCCATCACATTGCCGGTGATCTCAGAGATCGATTCCAGCTGTCGCTCGTTGGTGTCCTCGTTCAGATCAGCCAGCATGCCGCTCTGGTAGAGAAAACCGGCCATAAAAGCAGCCGCAGTGAGAAATACGGTTGCCAGGATCAGATTAAATACTTTATTCTCTATTCCGCCAATTACCAGATTTCGTATCTTTTTCACGTACTGCTCCTTCCGGTCACAGGGTCTTCCGATCACAGGGTCGCCCTTTGATCACATCAACTCATTCTATCACAAAAACCATAGGGTCGCCCTCTGATCACGCTTACTTTATTGTTTCATCAACCACGCGAACGCCTTCGCTGTTCGAAGATCCGCGTCCTTGAAGTGATTTCCTTTATTCCATTCCAGCACGCTCTCTATGCCTGACGCCTGCAGCACGTCATATCCCTGCCGAATCGCATTTCCCACCTGTGCCATCACCGGATTTCTCGTTCGCTCCTCCCGGTCGCCCAGGCTCAGGTACACTTTGCCCGGCTTCATCTCATTTCCGCGCATATAGTCCACAAATCCCGGGAACCAGATCGATGGCGACGCCGCTGCAATTCCGTCGAAGCGGTCCGTCTGGTATCCCGCCCACAGAGCGAACAGGCCTGCCAGAGAGTAGCCGCCGAGAAATGTTTTGACACCAGGTTCTGCCTCCGCAGATACCGCATGTTGCAAGAGAAACGCCAGTGTATCCTGCGCTCCTCCGCAAAAATCCTCATTGCCGAACACCGCCGGCGCCGCCCATGGTGACAGATCCCGGTTCCAGTTCTCCACCCTGACCGCCTGCAGGCCAAAATCCTGTCCACCCGACAGTTCCCGGATCAGCGCCACTTCATTTTCAAGAAACCCCATGTCATGGTCATCCACCATCTGCACAAGCTGCGTCGCCGCCATCGGATTACCGTATGTAAGGACTTCAAAGTTCATATGTAATACCTCCTCTAAGCCTCCGGATATCCCATTCGCACAAGCGTATCCGCCAGCTCCCTCGCCAGCCTTTCACGCTCATCAGCATCCCATGCTTTATCTCTGTCACGATTGCTCATCGTTTTCACCTGCCTTACACTTTCCTACCTACTTTATTATAGCACCGCCAAACGGCTCCCCGCCCCAATAGGCGAAGAGCCGTTTTCAAATACTATTCTACTCACAAGTGACTTCTCACAAAGCAGCAACTCTGCCGCTGCGTAGTCAATAATAGCTGATTCTTCTAGGCGGAAGCCCTTCTTCCGGATTTCCGTAGTACTCGCTCGAACCAAGGCCGAGGATCAGCGTGAACAGAGGGGTCAGGAATGTCAGTCCCAGTCCAAACAGCACGCCGTGTCCGAATCTCTGCGCCAGCTTGATATTCATAACCAGGTTGATGACTGCAACTACAAAGCCTGCGATCGTCGACAATATGCTGAGGATTGCCGGAACAGCCTCGCCGTTCTCAGTAAGTGTTGAAATCCTGCCGGAGAGCAATCCGGAAACGCAGGTCAGTGCGAAAAGACACCAGAAGGCTGTCGTTTTCCATGAAATCTTATACGTGCAATAATCACTGTAAAAGGGAATCAAGGATTTCCATCCCGCAATACCCGCTTTGTCAAAAACGCGCCACCTTGCGATCAGAATGATCACGTACCACGCCGCCCAAAAAGCAAGGGCGCTCATCACAACTCCAAGAATTCCGAATGCTGCATATGTCTCCATTTTATTTAACACCTTTCTATCTATAATACTATGATCCATTCATCTATGTGCGCTGTTTTCCCGCACATCTATATCTACGCATGCCGCCGCTATAATCCACATTTTTTTCAAAAAAACGTATCAGAATCAAAGGGTCGCCCTTTGATCATGGACAAAACCTCGGATATAGGCCCTTCTGGGCTCCACGCTCGAGAGCTGAAAGTCGCCTTCAGGGCCTATATCCTTGGTAAGCAAAGATCACGCCTCTAATACACGAAAACCCTTGCGCCATGCGCCGGCACAAGGCACGCCAGCCCGCCCGAGCTGAACGCCGCCTCCGCGCCTGTCCACAATTCCCGGATCCGGCCACCATCATACGGCTTGTATCCCCGGTCCGCAATCGCACCGACCCAGCAGTGCACGGCTCGCTCTTCATCCGCCAGGTTGAACAGTGCAATATAACCTCGATCCTTCGCCGGATCCCTCGAGACCCAGATTGCATACTCATCGGTCCGCGCCAGCTGCATCGCGTACTGTCCGCATCGCTGCATGTCCAGCACATCCCGATTGGTCAGAAGTGCCAGCGTGAAATCATCCAGCTTGGTCAGCTCCGCGCCGGCCATCAACGGTGACCCGGCGATGCACCACAAGCTCATCATCGTCCGCTGCTCCTCTACGGTCAGCGCCGACTGCCTTTCCACCTTCTTGTCAAAACATCCCCCAATCACACCAACTGGCAGCATATCGCAATCCGGGTAGCAGCCGGGCTGGTTTTTGCCCTGCCAGAGTTCACAGCGGCGGAACATATCCTTGAGGAGCGGCCACGAATCCCAGAAATCGTCCGTGATCCGCCACATATTCGCATTGGCAGCATAGAATGCGGCCTCCGATATTTTGGCAGGGCCGGGGGAAAGCGACAGCACGATTGGCCGTCCGCATTTCATGATTGCATTATGCAGCAGCTCAATCTCCCGATGCGCGGTCGGCGCGTCCTCGCGGCAGATATCGTCGCACTTGATGAAGTCCACGCCCCACGACGTATATAGCTGCATGATCGAATCATAATACATCTGCGCCTCCGGCATATTCACCCGAAGCCCGTACATATAGGGATTCCAAGGACAAATGTTGGCAGGATCGGCTAACTGATCCGCTGTCACATCCGTCCCCAGGAGACCCCTGTGCTCATGCGCCGCCGCACGCGGAATGCCCCGCATAATGTGGATCCCGAATTTCAGCCCCAGCGAATGAATATAATCTGCCAAAACACTGAATCCATTCCCACCGGCCGCCGACGGAAACCGCACCGGATCCGGAATAAGCCGCGAATATTCATCCATCAAAAGCTCGCCAAAAGGAAGATACTGGTACTTGTCGCTCTGCGAACCGGCGTCCACTGCGTACCAGGAGATATCGATCACCACGTACTCCCATCCAAATTCCTTCAGATGCGCCGCCATGTATTCGGCGTTCGCGCGAACCTGCGCCTCATTTACTTCCGTATTGTAATAATCATAGCTGTTCCACCCCATCGGCGGATTCTGCGCAAAATCATTCTTGTTCATCATTCTCCCTCCTTCGCGATCACAGGGCCGTGATCATAGGGTCACCCTGTGAGTTCTGTGGGTTCTATCCTCTTTTCTTTTTCCTATACCGCGCACACCGGATTGCATTCTTGCTCCGCTGTTCCAACTTGTAGACGACATCCTGATAGGGAATATTGACAGAAACAGAAACCTTGCTGATCCGCAGCTCTTTACTGATGCGCTCTACCGCTTCTGCGGCGGTCAGTATTTTGCCAGCGGTGTCGGGATCATCCTCATCGCGGACGCCTTCTTTCGTGTATCGATCATACAATTCCTGCACTTGCCGGCTTCTTGCGGTTGTCCAGCAGCCACCAGTTACAAGAATTTTCTTAATCTTGGAGGTTGATAGACGAATACCCTCTTCCTCCAGTTCCTTTTGAAACGCCACGAGCGACTTATGCGCTGCTAAAACGCCGGGACGCCAATCCTCGCCGGCTGTCTTTGGATTGTTTCCCGCCGTCGGAGGATTCGATTCCTCAATCCGGTCATCGTAATAGTCATTATAAAGATCACAAATGTGTTTGATGTATTCGTTGGAAGGATTCATCCGCTTCCCCCTTTCGAACAAAATGCTTACTTTCTATATAGTATAGACGATTCATGTTATTTAACTCAATTGCAAAATGCTGCGAGCTCACAGGAAGCCGTGATTTCGCAATACATATGGCACTGTACAGGGTCACATATAAGCATTCATTATTAAACCTGTATTCGTTTTGCCTTGTGGGCGGACGCCTCGATGCATCTTACTATTTGATTTCTGTCTGTCTATGATGCATTTTCCTGCAAGAATCAAAATAATGGTGCATCATCGATTGGAATTCTTATGATAAGAAGATGCAGGTTATTTTTGAGGGCAGAGGAAATCCAAAAAGCTGAATTGTAGGATGCGAATCGACTGTTTGTGCTGCATCATCAAGTCGGTAAACTGGGGCTATGAGATGCATTTTCTCCGTTCCTGGACCAACTTGCCCCAAAAAAGCGGAGCATAAACACAATTCTCGTAATCTAGGATGCAGCATTTGCATCTTCGTTTCAGCTTTTTTTCATTTTCTCTGCCGCCTAAAAAAAGTTGCATCCTGCGCGACGTGATTTTAAAAGCTATGATGCATATTGGGGTTCTGAAAATAAACGAGTACTTTAAGACACAAAAATAGCGGCCCCGCAAGGCCGCATATCTGGAAATAGATTTGCTTTTAGTTTCATTAACTGCCACCGAACCACAAATTAATGATATAATGCATATAATCAATCCATATTACGCTTATATCATCACTACAAGGTACTGCATTTTCATGCAGCAAAAGAGATTCGTTCAGTCACATATTTGCGTGGAGTGTTATACTCCACGAAAAAGCCGCCAATCCCGCTGTAAAAACAGCAGGTTGACGGCTATTTGACCACTTAACTGACGGTGAATAGATCCGAAAGCATGTTCATATTCTTTTGTTTGAGATCCATAGACGGATGCACATATCTGTTCAAGGTGATGTTTACGGTTGAATGTCCTAGGATCTCGCTAAGGCTCTTTATGTCAAAACCCAGCTCGACACAGCGTGTTGCAAAAGTATGCCGGAAATGTAGAGCTCTACATTTGAGACATTATGTAGAGTGTTTGATAATGGTGAGTCTTTCACAAAAAACCAGCATTCAAGCATCATAACAT
>ONNQ01000033.1 GCA_900319245.1 uncultured Lachnospiraceae bacterium
CTGTATCCGGATAAGGTTGCTTTTCCGTTTGCGGAGTAGAGAAAGACTCCCGCGGCGGAACAGCAAGCTCGGAGATTCAATCTCCGAGAAGCTGACAAAGAGTTTTATAAGAATTACGCCGCACCAAGAGCGGGCAAAAGCGTCATGAAAACACGGTTACACGGCGCTTTTTTCCTGGCAGGACTTCACGAGTGTGGCTAAAAGTAGTAAAATACGTTCAAACAGTAACTATTATTATTAATCATAGAGGAGAATCACATGAAACAAAGGCCAGTAGTTTTAATGATCCTGGATGGCTACGGACTCAACGACAATCCCGAAGCAAATGCCGTCGCGATGGCGAATACACCCGTTGTCAGTGGTCTTATGAAAAGCGTACCTTTTGTAAAGGGTTATGCGAGCGGAATGGCAGTAGGTCTTCCGGACGGCCAGATGGGCAACTCTGAAGTTGGCCATATGAATATGGGCGCAGGCAGAATCGTGTATCAGGAACTCACCAGAATCACCAAGGAGATTCAGGACGGCGAATTCTTTGAGAATCCCGAGATCCTCGATGCGATCAACAACTGCAAAGTGAAGAATTCGGACCTTCACATTTACGGACTTCTGTCCGACGGCGGCGTCCACAGCCACAACACACATCTTTATGCAATTCTGGAGATGTGCAAGAGAAACGGTCTTGACAGAGTCTATGTCGACTGCTTCCTCGACGGAAGAGATACGCCTCCCCAGAGCGGTATTGATTTCATCGCGCAGCTCGAGGAGAAGGAGAAAGAGATCGGCGTAGGCCAGATCGCAATGATCAGCGGCCGCTACTACGCAATGGACAGAGATAACAACTACGACCGCGTAAAGCTTGCCTATGACGCACTGACCAAGGGCGAAGGCCTCAAGGCGGAGAGCGCCCATGAAGCCATCACCGCTTCTTATGAGAGAGGCGAGTACGATGAGTTCGTAAAGCCCACTGTCATCTGCAAGGACGGCGCACCCCTCGCAACCGTGAAGGATGGCGACTCCATCATCTTCTACAACTTCAGACCCGACAGAGCAAGAGAGATCACGCACTGCTTCTGTGACAACGAGTTTGACTATTTTGACAGAGGACCCAGGAAGAAAGTTACTTACGTCTGCTTCAAGGACTATGATCCGGACATCCCGAACAAGGAAATCGCCTTCAAGAAGGTCGACGTCACCAACACATTCGGCGAGTGGCTGGCAGCGAACGGCATGAAGCAGGCCCGTATCGCGGAGACCGAGAAGTATGCGCACGTCACATTCTTCTTCAACGGCGGCGTGGAGACCCCCAACAAGGGCGAGGACAGAATCCTGGTTCGTTCCCCCAAGGACGTTCCCACCTATGACCTCAAGCCCGAGATGAGCGCGTACGGCGTTCTGGACAAGCTCGTCGAGGCCATCCACTCCAAGAAGTACGACGTGATCGTGATCAACTTCGCGAACCCCGACATGGTCGGCCACACCGGCGTTCTTCCGGCAGCGATCAAGGCGGTGGAAGTTGTCGATGAGTGCGTAGGAAAGGCACTGGAGGCCATCAAGGAGGAGAACGGCGTTCTCTTCATCTGCGCGGACCACGGCAACTGCGAGCAGATGGTCAACTATGAGACCGGCGCTCCTCACACAGCACACACCACCAATCCGGTTCCCTTCATTCTTGCCAACTACGACGAGGATGTCGAGCTGAGAGAAGGCGGCGTTCTGGCGGACATCGTTCCTACCCTGATCGACGTGATGGGTATGGAGCAGCCCAAGGAAATGACCGGAAAGAGCCTGCTCATCCGCAAATAATCCTGCGGAAAGGCTGACAGCGGCTGATTTTCACAAAATTATCACAATATCAAGGCAGACAGGAATAAAATTTCCTGTCTGCTTTTGTATTGTTGTGTTAAAATAATTTGATATATGCGTTTTAATGGGCATATTCTGGGAGAGAAGTATTGGAGAGAATTGCCGGATGAGTGTGAAGACAGGCGGAAACGTTGACCGATACCTGAAAAAGAACGCCGCGCAGGCCCGGGAGGAGAAGAAATACAGGTCCGCGCGTTTTTCAAGATGGAGAGGGCGCGCCCTCTCATGGGCCTACCTAGCCCCCAGCCTGATCGGCGTGGGGCTGTTCTTTGTGCTTCCTTTCGGCGTGGTCATCTATTATTCCCTCATCAACAACCCGGTACAGCATGAAATGGTCGGACTGACCAACTTCCTGCGCACCTGGAATAATAACGCGTTTCAGCTGGCCGCCCGCAATACGCTCATCTTTTCTTTTGTGGCAGTGCCGCTGGCGGTTGTATTATCCTTATGGCTCGCCGTGATCATGGAGAGCCGCATCCCTCTTAAGAGTACCTTCCGGACCTTTTTTCTGAGCCCTATGATGGTGCCGATCGCATCGGTCATTCTTGTTTGGCAGGTCCTATTTGACTACAATGGACTGGTCAACGCTGTGATCGCAAGAATCGGGATCGGCAAGATTGACTGGCTCAAGACCTATTATGGGCCGGTCGTGATCATCCTTCTGTTTTTGTGGAAGAACCTGGGTTACAACATGATCCTTTTCATGTCAGGCCTTTCCAGCGTCCCCAAGGACCAGATCGAGGTCGCGCGGCTGGAGAGCGCCACGGAGGGACAGATCTTCTGGATGATCAAGCTCCGCTATCTCTCCCCTACGATCATGTTCGTCATTATTATGTCGCTCATCAACTCCTTCAAAGTGTTCCGAGAGGTCTATCTGCTTGCGGGCAACTACCCCTTCGACTCTTTGTATACGATGCAGCACTATATGAATAATACATTCCAGAGTCTGGATTATCAGAAACTATCTTCTGCCGCGATCATTATGGCCGTTTTTATGATGGTGGTGATCGGGATCCTTCTTCTCTTAGAGGATTGGTTCGGCAGAGATCTGGAGCAATAGGCATACATGGGAATCTTTGGCAAAAAATCACAGGACAATTCCATAGAGAACCCCGCGGCGCACATCGCGACAGAGCCGATGCGGCAGGAATATTTTGAATACGACGCGATCAGTGACAGAAGAAAGAGGGAACGGTGGCAGACGGTGCGAAGGACCTTCGCAGCGATGTTCTTTGCCTTCCTGTTTCTGATGCCGACGGTACTCACGTTCACCAATTCCTTTATGACGTCGTCGGAGATCAACGCCAACTACGGCGCGATCTTTGCCACCAACAATTCCGGCGGCAAGATCTATGTGTCGGAAGTGGTCAATCTCAAGTTCATCCCCGACATGGTGTCGTTTGGCCAGTATATCACGGTGCTCTTTAAGAGCCCGGAATATTTGATGAAATTCTGGAATTCCGTGATCTACGTCGTCCCGATCGTGATCTTTCAGCTGTTCATCGCGTCCCTGGCGTCCTTTGGATTTGCCAGATACAGAGGAAAGGTCAAACAGCTGATCTTCTTTCTGTATATCGTCCTCATGCTGATGCCCTACCAGGTCACCCTGGTGCCCAACTTTATGGTGGCGTCGAAGCTTGGGATCGTGGGCACGCGCTGGGCCATATGGCTGCCCGGCATCTTTTCGCCCTTTGCGGTCTATATGCTGACCAAATATATGCGCCGGATTCCCTACTCCCTGTACGAGGCGGCGTCCATCGACGGCGCGGGAGAGTGGCAGATCTTCACGCAGATCTGCATGCCGATCTGCCGGGGCGGCCTCGCGTCGATCGCCATCCTGGTCTTCATCGACTACTGGAACATGGTGGAGCAGCCGCTGATCCTTCTGGACAACGAGGAGCTGTATCCTTTGAGCGTGTTCTTGTCCAGGATCAACGCGGAGGAGATCTCGCTGGCGTTTGCGGTCGCGGTCATCTATATGGTTCTCCCCATGCTCTTTTTCCTGTATGGCGAGGAGTATCTGGTAGAGGGAATTCTGTACCAGGGCGGGATCAAAGAATAGTCCAGGGCGGCTATCAGGGCGCTATCAAAGCATCGACAACCCCCGGCTCGCGGGGCGAGCCTTCAATGAGGTAGACAGGTTATGGATCGAATCGAAGACAAAGAGAGAAGAGAACAGTATTATCAGGGATCCTCGCGCAAGGACTGGATCAAGAACCTTGCGATCATTTTCCTATCGATCATGCTCGTTCTGACATTCTTTTCCAATACAATCATGAACTATTCGCTGCCCCAGGTGGCTACGCAGTACGTGCAGCAGGGAGACATCTCGCCCAAGGTCAGAGGCGCGGGCACCGCAGAGGTCGAGGACCCCTACAGTGTGCGCGTCCCCAACGCAAGGGTGATCTCGGCGGTAGATGTCAAGGTCGGCGACGAAGTCAAGAAGGGCGACGTGATCTATGAGCTGCAGGACTCCGAGTCGGAGGATCTCAAGGCGGCCAAGCAGGAATACAACGAAGCCAAGAGCAATTATGAGAAAGCGCTCTTTAGCGGCGATCTGACCAATGAGGCGGTGGAGCGCATCCGCGAAGGCGAGTTCCTCTCGCAGGACCAGATGCAGGAGCGCCTGGATGCGGCCAACTCCAACTACAACGCCGCAGTGCAGACGGATCTGGAAGCAGGTCTCGCGGTGGAGAGACTGGGCAGCTCCGCAGATACCTCCGGTATGGGGGAGACAGCAGCAGCGGCCGAGGAGGCACGCTTTGCCAAAAGACAGGCGGAGGCCCAGGCCTACAAAGCCGAGACAGAGGCGGCGCTCACCAGAGCGACCAACAGCCGCGACACGACGATCAAGAGTATCCAGGCGGAACTGGAACTGAAGACGATCAAGAAGACCATGGACGACGCCGAAGCTAAGGTGAAAAAACTGGAGAAGGCGGAAAAAGGCGCGACGGTCAAGGCGCCGGTGGCAGGAACGATTTCTTCTATTACATATAGTGCCGGCGACACGACGGCGTCGGATACGGCAGGCGCTGTCATCCAGCAGGAAGGCAAGGGGATGACGGTCAGCTTTACCTGCACCAAGGAGCAGGCCCAGATGCTGAAGGTCGGCCTGGAAGCAAAGCCCCAGAATGAGTGGGTCTATTCGGAGTTTACGGCAACGCTGGAGAGCATTTCTCCCGATCCCGCAGACACATCGGGATCCAGGATCCTCAAATTCTCTGTCGTAAGTCCCGATGTGGAAGCCGGCGACAACGTGCAGCTGAGTGTGGGTGGAAACACCAAGACATATGATCTTACGGTGCCCAACAGTGCAGTGAGAGAGGATAACAACGGCAAGTTTATCCTGATCGTGAGCAGCAAGGAGAGCCCTCTGGGCAATCGCTATATTGCGACGCGTGTGGACGTGCAGGTCCTTGACAGCGACGATCTTCTCACAGCGATCACCGGGTCCCTGAGCGGCTATGAATATGTCATCACGACCGCCACCAAGCCGGTAGCAGCCGGTATGCAGGTGCGGCTTGCGGAGGATGTGCAGCAGTGATCGGAAACAGACGAAGGCGCGGGATCACACCGTGGAAAAAGACTGCCCTCAAGGTCTGTCTGTTTTGGCTGATCATGGCGGCGGGCATACATCTGTATCGAATATGGCGGTCTTCCAAATTTGAGGACCAGCGGGAAGCGGCCCGATGGGGCTCCTCTCTGCACTGTGCGCAGGTGAGTGCGTTTCTTCCTGCAGGCAATGCCCTGAAAGAGGAAAATATCCGGGAACTGGAGTACAAGATCAACACGGCGCTGGCCCAGGATTCGATCAAGCTGACGGCGACAGGACCGGACGCGAAGCTCTGGCAGGACTGCTACAGCGGCGTCGGCTCTTTTACCCTGCGCGCCGGGTCCAAATCGGTCGATGTGGAAGCAGTGGGAACGGGAGGCGCTTTCTTCACCTTTCATCCCCTAAAACTCTCGGCGGGCGCCTACTACCTTTCGGACTCCTTGATGAAAGATGAGATCCTGCTCGATGAGGAGACGGCCTGGAAGCTGTTTGGTTCGTTTGAAGTGACAGGAAGAACTGTCCAGGTGGAAGATATGCACCTGCGGATCGCGGGTGTCTATCATAAAGAAGAAGGAAGGCTCGTAGAGGCAGCAGGCCTCGCGGAGTACCTGGTTTTTGTACAATATAAAACGCTATTGCAATACGGCGGTGGCGGCGCGGCGGGAACGACCGGCCAGGCCATGCCGGCGACGGCGTCTCGTCCATCTGCAATGAATGGGACGGCTAGACTGCTGGCCTCGGACGAGACGATCGATATCAGTACCGGTGCGGGCGATGCAGCGGACAGTGGCGAGGACAGCGGCGCTTCACAAAGCGCGGGATCGGCGACAGGCACACAGGATGGTACGTTAGAGCAGCCCGGCAGTGCGGACACCCAGTCCGGAAGCGGAGACGGTCAGTCCGAAAGCGGAGACAGCCAGTCCGGAAGCGGGGCAGACGCAAATCAATCACAGACCTCTGAATTTGTGGGGACCAGTAATACGGCCTTCAAGGACACCGGCAAGATCACGGTCTATGAGATCGTGATGCCCAACCCCGTGGAGGGATATGCGGCTTCGACGGTGGAAACTGCGATCGGCGAAGATGTCGGCGCAATCGTCGTAGATAATACAAACCGATACGGAGAGAGAAATCTCTTCCAGGATCTGCAGGAATTCGCACTGCTCGGCATGCGGCGGGAAGGCGTACGCTATCCCTATTGGGAAAATGCGGCCATGGGATGGGAGACCATCTTCGCAGTGCTTTTCCTTCTGGAATGCCTGCTGATCCTCATGACAGTGCTGCTGATCCTGTGGATGATCATTCACTGGTACAGGCACAAGACCTGGACCATAGCAAGCAGCATCCGGCATATGCAGGAGAGCATGTACGAGCGGCAATCCAGAAAGAAATACCCCGAGTACTACGAGCGGAAAGAGCGCGGGGAAGACGAGGCACAAGTGGAGCAGACAGGCGACCAGGGAGAAGCTTCCCCGGAGGACCCTGCGCAGAGCAATGAATCACCGGCAGGCGGGGCGGAGAACAGCCCTGCGCTTTTGGAGGATAAAGGAAGCATTCCATTTGAGAGGATTCCGGACAACAGAAAGGCGGTTGCGTATGAAACATTACACCAAAATGATCAGCATAGTGATGGCGGCAGTACTGGCGCTGTCCTTGACGGCATGCGGCGGGAGCAGTGACGGAGGCGGCACTGGCAGCGGCGGCACTGGCAGCGGCGGCGGTGGCGAGACGCAGACTTCCTCCGCCCAGAATGTGTACAGCGCGGAAGAAGTGGTTCTGAGCGACGAAGAAGGCATGCTGGAAGATATGTCTGTAGAAGGTCTCACATTCTGCGATGGCAGGCTGTACGCCAAAGGCTTTGTTTTTGGAGAATATGATTCCGGAAGCCATGTCCTTCTGCATTTTGCCCCCGACGGATCAGACCTGCAATACAGCCTGCTGATGGGCGGCGGGATGGAGGACATCATCGCGACGACCGTTGGCCCGGACGGCAACTTCTATGTGGCACGCGTGTCCTACGGCGAAGAAAACTTTGAATTCTCTTCCGAAGGCGTCACATTTGATGAACACGCAAGTGCAGAAGAGCCCGGCGAAATTGACGTGACTGTGGAGGAGGCCGAGGAAGGCGAGATCGCGCCCGGCGGCCCCGAGACAGCAGAAGAAGATACGACAGCGGATGGCCCTGTGCCGGTGGAGGAACCGGAGGAGGAAGAGGGGCCTGAAATGGAGGAATTCGTCACCGAGGGCGGCGATTCCCCGGCCGATGAAGGCGCGTTTGAAGAGGAGGCCGCCGAAGGCGTCACATCCCCTTTGGATGAATTTAAGGATGAGGCGTCCGCCGCCAATGCGGAGAATGAACTGACTGTCACCGATGTGGAGGAGTATGAGGACGTTCCCTATGAAGAGGGCAGTTCCTCCTATGCGCTGACCTGTATGGCTTCTGACGGACAGGAGCTCTGGAGCGCGCCGGTGCAGGCACCCAAGGATCCGGAAGCAGATTTCTACATCAATTCGATTGCCTGCACAGAGGAAGGGATTCTTGTAAGTGGATCCACCGGACTGGAACTCTACAGCAGGGAAGACGGCTCTTTCATACGTACGATCAGCAGTGCACAAGAGCTGCAGGGCGCAACGCCTTTTGCGCTCGCTGACGGTTCTGTGGCCGTTCTTTACTATGGAAGCAGCGGCGAAGAATTTGACCTTGTGGACCTGAAGACCGGTGAACTGTCCGGCCACTATCCGGTTCCTGCGGAAATTGGCATGACGGGCGTATTCCCCGGCAAGTCCTATCAGCTTCTTCTGGCCGGTACGAGCGGCGTATACGGCATGAACCTGGATGGCAGCGGCGCTGTCAAAATACTGGATTTCGTCGATTCCGATCTGGATATCACTGCGATGACCAGCATTGCGGAGATGGATGACGGACGGCTGGCCGTTGTCGTATCCGACCTCACGGGAACCGCACTGGTCGAGATTTTGACCAAGGTAGACCCGGAGACCCTTGCAAACCGCAAGACCATCACCCTCGGTAGCTACTACCTTGATTATGAAGTCCGCAAACAGGTCTTTGCCTTCAACAAGCAGAGCCAGGACGTCCGGATCAGCATTGTCGATTACTCGCAGTATGACAGCGAGGCCGGCGGCGAGGGCATGACCAAGCTCAACACAGATATCGCTTCGGGCAGCGCACCCGATATTCTTGTGCTCTCCGGTGCGATGCCGGTCAAGAGCTATATTGCAAAGGGCGTTTTCGAGGATCTCACCCCCTATTTTGAACAGGACGAGGAGATTTCCAGCACCCAGTATCTGACCAACGTGCTCGACGCCTTCAAGACAGATGGCAAGATGTACGCCATCGCGCCCTCCTTCTATGTCAATGCGATCGTCGGCAAGACGGAGGATATCGGAGACGGGACAGGTCTCACATTGGACGCGGTGGAGCAGATGGTCAAGGAAAAGGGCATGGATCCCGCCAGAGTCTTTGGCGTGTGCACCAGAGAGGACGTGCTTTACCAGGCGCTGGAGCTCTGCGGCAACCAGTTCATCGACTGGGACCAGTCGACCTGCAAATTTGATACGCCCGAATTCAAGAAACTGCTGGAATTCGTGGCCCAGTTCCCTGCCAAAATAGCGGAAGATTTTGAAGAGGACACCTCCGCGGATTATAGAAGCGGCAAGTCTCTGTTACTCAGACAGTCCATCGGTACCTTTGATGAATATGTAAACCTGCGGTACGGCGTGTTTGGAACCGACATCACGATGACCGGCTTCCCGTCGCAGACGCCCGGCAACGCCGTGATCTTCCCGCAGCTGCAGCTGGCGGTCAACGCTTCTTCGGCGGAGAAGGACGCATGCTGGAGCTTCGTCCGCAGATTCCTTCTGGATGACTACCAGAAGACGATCGAAATGTACTGGCCTGTCAGCATCAATGCGCTGGACGAGATGGCCAATAAGGCCATGGAACCCGTCTATTACGAGGATGAAAACGGAAATCAGGTGGAGGACCACATCATCGTCAATATCGGCGGCGAGGACATTGCGCTTCCCAGAATCTCCGACACGGAGGTCGACCAGATGTACGCCTTCCTCAAGGGACTGGACAGCGAGGCCTATTTTGACACCAGTGTGGAAAACATCATTGTGGAAGAGGCAGCGGCTTTCTTTGAAGGACAAAAGTCAGCGGACGACGTCGCCGGCGTCATCCAGAGCCGAGTCCAGATCTACATCAACGAGAACAGCTAAGGGCCGTATGGCGGCAGCCGGCTGAAAGGCCAAAAAGATAAGGCCGCATAGATAAGGGCCGCATAGATAAGGGCCGCATAGTTAGGGCCGTATAGAAAGGATAACGTGAATCTATGACAGACAATCACTACGACAGCATTCGCCAGAGGACCCGCAATTTCTGCATTGTGGCCCATATCGATCACGGCAAATCGACGCTTGCGGATCGCATGATCGAGAGGACGGGCCTTCTCACAAGCCGTGAAATGCAGGACCAGGTCCTGGACAACATGGATCTGGAGCGGGAACGCGGCATTACAATCAAAAGCCAGGCAGTGCGTCTTATTTATAAAGCCAAGGACGGCGTAGAGTACATCTTTAACCTCATCGATACGCCCGGCCATGTGGATTTCAACTACGAGGTCAGCCGCTCACTGGCGGCCTGCGACGGCGCGATCCTGGTCGTGGATGCGACCCAGGGCATTCAGGCCCAGACACTGGCCAACGTCTATCTCGCGTTGGAGCATGATCTGGACGTATTTCCTGTCATCAACAAGATCGACCTTCCCAGCGCTATGCCGGAAGAAGTCAAGCACGAGATCGAAGACGTCATTGGCATTGAAGCAGAAGATGCGCCGCTGATCTCGGCCAAGCAGGGCATTGGCATTGAGGAGGTGCTGGAAGCGGTCGTGGAGAAGATTCCGGCGCCGGAAGGCGACGCGGATGCGCCGCTCAAAGCCTTGATCTTTGACTCTCTGTACGATTCCTATCGCGGCGTCATCGTTTTCTGCAGAATTCGCGACGGCGTGATCCGCAAGGGCATGCCGGTCCGCATGATGGCAACAGGCGCGGTAGCAGAAGTCGTGGAAGTTGGCTATTTTGGCCCCGGACAGTTCATCCCTTGCGACGAGCTGGCGGCCGGTCAGGTCGGCTACTTCACCGCTTCAATCAAGAACATCAAGGACGCGCGCGTCGGTGATACCGTCACAGAAAACCTGCGCCCCTGCGATGAAGCACTGCCGGGCTACAAGAAAGCCCAGCCCATGGTCTATTGCGGACTTTATCCCGCGGACAGCGCCAAATATCCGGACCTGCGCGACGCACTGGAAAAGCTCCAGCTCAACGACGCCTCGCTGTTTTTTGAACCCGAGACATCGCTGGCGCTCGGATTCGGCTTCCGCTGCGGATTCCTTGGCCTTCTTCACATGGAAGTCATCCTGGAGAGACTGGAGCGCGAGTACGATCTGGACCTGATCTCCACAGCGCCCGGCGTTGTGTACAAGGTCTACAAGACCGATGGGACTATGATTGAACTGACCAACCCGTCCAATCTCCCGGACCCGGCCAAAATTGAGCACATGGAGGAGCCCATCGTCAGCGCCGAGATCATGGTGACCACCGAGTTCATTGGTCCCATCATGCAGCTGTGCCAGGAGAGGCGCGGCCGCTATCTCGACACCGAATACATCGAGGCGACGCGCGCCGTGCTCAAGTATGAGCTGCCGCTGAATGAGATCATTTATGACTTTTTTGACGCGCTCAAATCGAGGTCCAGAGGCTACGCCTCCTTCGACTACGACCTCAAGGGGTACGAGACCAGCGAACTGGTCAAGATGGACATCCTTGTCAACAAGGAGCCTGTGGACGCGCTCTCCTTCATCGTGCACGCAGCCGGCGCGTACGACCGTGGCCGCAAGATGTGCGAGAAGCTCAAGGACGAGATCCCGAGACAGCTGTTCGACGTGCCGATCCAGGCAGCCGTCGGCGGACGCATTATCGCGAGAGAGACAGTCAGACAGCTGCGCAAGGACGTCCTTGCCAAGTGCTACGGCGGCGATATCTCCCGTAAGAAGAAGCTTCTGGAGAAGCAGAAGGAAGGAAAGAAGAGAATGCAGATCGTCGGCAACGTAGAGATCCCGAAGGAAGCATTCATGAACGTCCTGAAGTTGGATTCGGGGAACTAAACGACTGTGAAAGACGGTGCGAAGCCATGCGGGCCGCACACAAAAAAGACATTATATCCGGAAAGGCTGCGGAAGAGATGAAAGGTATTGACCGCATCGGACCGGTCTCCCTATACCTGCATTTTCCGTTTTGTGTGAGAAAATGCAGGTATTGTGATTTTCTGTCGGGACCGGCTTCGGAGGAAGAAAGAGACAACTACATAGATTTACTGTGCCGGGAGATCCGCCTGCGTGCTTTCGAAGTGCCGGGATCCGTGGACACCATCTTCATGGGCGGCGGCACGCCTTCCATTATGACGCCCGCGCAGTTGCAGGCGCTAATGAACTGCCTCAGGGAGACCTTCCAGATCCTGCCGGATGCGGAAATCAGCATGGAAGTGAACCCTGGAACTGCGGATGGCGAGAAGCTCCGCGCGTTTAGGAAGAGCGGCGTGAACAGGCTGTCGATCGGCGTGCAGTCGTTCGACGACGCGGAACTGCGGCTCTTGGGGCGCATTCACACGTCGCAGGAGGCGCGGGAGATTTTTCACGCGGCGAGGGAAGCCGGATTCACCAACCTCAATCTGGACCTCATGTCGGCGCTGCCGGGCCAAAAGATGGAGACCTGGGCGCACACCCTGCGTGAAGCGGTCGCGCTTGGCCCCGAGCATCTGTCCGCCTACAGCCTGATCATTGAGGAGGGAACACTTTTCGCCAGCATGCAGCTGCCGGCGCTTCCGTCCGAGGAAGAGGACCGGGCCATGTATCACTTCACCAAGCAGTTTCTGTCGGAAAACGGTTACCGCCGCTATGAGATCTCCAACTACGCGCGGGAAGGCTACGCATGTAAGCACAACGGCGGCTACTGGACCGGTCACGATTACCTGGGACTGGGACTTGGCGCGTCGTCACTTATGGGATCCGAACGGTTCAAGAATCCGGATCGGATGGAGGCGTATAGGAAGGCCGTCCTTGCGGGCGACTGTATGGGACTGCGGCAGGAGCGTGAGCTTCTCAGCCAGGAGGACCAGATGGAGGAATTCATGTTCCTCGGCCTTCGCATGACGGATGGTGTCAGCGTGGAGGAGTACCAGAGGCGGTTTGGAGAGCCGGTAGAAAAGCGCTTCGGCGAGGTGATCGAGAAGCATTTGAGGCAGGGGCTTATATGCCGCAAGACTGTTGAGGTGGGCGGCGCTAGCTTGCATTGTGGTGTTCCTTGCCAGGAATCTGCAAAGACGGACGGCGCTATAGATCATCGCCTGGCACTGACTGAGTACGGACTGGACGTGGCCAATTATGTGATGGCGGATTATATTCTGTGAAGGTTCATAAGAAACTGTTAGGCTGTGTGATAGCCGGGGTGTTTCGGATTGGCGCATATTGCGCCGAAGGCGCCGGCGTCGAGCGGTGCGGATGACAGATAAAATCAATATTCTGACTTTACATGTACAAATTAATAATTATGTAGAAGGATTTGAAGGAAGGACCGGCCATGCGCGATTGCGCAGGGCCGGTCTTTCTTTATACAATCAACAAAAGCGGGGGATCTTCCCGCATGACTCTTATACTCTGTCCGGATCTGGAGAACATTTCCCATTTTCATGAACCAACAAGCGTTTTCTAATTGTTGTACCGAAAACAAGCCGTAAAGGCAGTGCAAAACGGCACGTTTACGGCAGCCGGCAAGACATTTACGGCAGCCGGCAAAAAACGCAAGGAAAGAAACAAACGAAAGACAACGTAACAAACAAGTAAGGAGGAAACATGTACAGCAACATTACAACCGGCGCTGTTCATGGCATCGACAGCTATTTGATCCAGGTGGAGACGGACATATCCGACGGCCTCCCCTCTTTCAACATGGTCGGATTTATGAGCGGCGAAGTGAGAGAGGCCGGCGAACGCGTCCGCGTTGCGCTCAGAAACCTGGGAATCTATCTGCCGCCCCGCAGGATTACCGTCAACTTGTCCCCGGCCGGCATTCCCAAGCGGGGCATCGTGATCGATATCCCCGTATGCGTCGGGCTTTTGATCTGCCTCGGATATATAAAGGAAGAAGCTACAGAAGGCGTGCTGGTCGCGGGCGAAGTGGGACTCAATGGGGAAATTCGGCCGGTCAAGGGAATTCTGCCCATCGTGATCGAGGCCAGAGAGAGAGGAATCCATACATGCTTGGTTCCCCGCGGCAACCTCGCGGAAGGCGCGCTCGTACATGGCGTACGCGTGGTCGGCGTGTGCACCCTGGCGGAACTCGTCAATTATCTTCGAAAGGATCCGGATGAACGAGACCTCTTTTTGCCCCCTATGGAGGCGGACGCAGAGGAACTGCTCAGGCGTCATTACGCCGGAGACTATGCGGATCTTTCCGACATCCACGGCCAGAGCCAGGCCAAAAAAGTGCTGGAAATCGCCGCCGCCGGCTTCCACAACGTGCTCATGACAGGCCCGCCCGGCACAGGAAAGAGTATGCTGGCCAGGTGTCTCCCCGGTATTATGCCGCCTCTGACACCAGAGGAAGCCTTGGAAGTCACCAGGATCTACAGCGTGGCGGGAAGGCTGACGGAGGAAGACGGTCTGATCACAGAAAGACCCTTCATCGCACCCCATCATTCTGTGACCAAGGCGGCGCTCATCGGCGGCGGAAACATACCGGTGCCGGGACTGATCTCACTGGCCCATATGGGCGTCCTGTTTCTGGACGAGCTCCCAGAGTATCCGGCCGCCGAGCTGAATCTATTGCGGGAGCCGCTGGAGACCCATGAGATTACGATCCGAAGAATGCAAGGCGCTTACAGATATCCGGCCAAAATGCTCCTCGTGGCAGCGGCCAATCCCTGCCCATGCGGCTACTATCCGGATATGAACCGGTGTCGGTGCACGCCTTTTCAGGTGCAGAACTATCAGAGACGGATATCCGGCCCCTTTTTGGACCGGATCGACTTTCGCGTGAGTGTCAACCGGGTCAGCGCGGACGAACTGCAGGGGATGCATGAGGAGGAACGCAGCGAAGTTGTGCGGGGCCGCGTCATCGAGGCAATCGAACGGCAAAAGCACCGATTCGCCGGCACGCCCTTTTCCTATAACGCCGATATGGACGTGCAGGCGGTGGAAAAATACTGCGCCTTGGATTCGCAGCTGGCGGCCAAGATGCGGATGGTCTACGAACAGATCGGGATGAGCGCCCGCGCCTACCACAAGACATTGAAGATGGCCAGGACCATTGCGGATCTTGACGGCAGAGAAAAGATTCTGGAGAGGGACCTGATGATGGCGGTCGGATTCCGCATGCCGGAAGAAGACACACAGGAGAGCAAGGCGCCCGCCGGAGAATACAACAGCAATATGAAGATCAAGCCGCTTAACAGACAGGGAGGACACAGATGGTGAGAGAAGATAAGTATCCAAATGCCAATCCGTACGCATTGTGGCTTTGCGATATACCGGGCATTGGCAATACGACGATTCACTCGCTGATGAAAAAAGCGTCCAGCGCAGAAGAGGTTTATCATATGCAGGAGCAGGAACTCTGCCAGCTTCTCGTGGAATCAGCCATGGAGGACAGAGAGAGGAGAGAACGGGAAGTGGAGGAATGCGGATTGGAGAAATGTGGAGCAGATGGACATGAAAACGGGCAGCGACAGAGAAGACAGTCAGATGCCAAGATACGGTCCTCTGCGGCTAAGCGGGCTGCTGTGATCGCACGGGCCCAGGAGGAGGATCCTGCACAGAAGGCGGCGGCGCTAAGGCAAAGGGGGATTGGCTTTACCAGCCAGGAGGACCAGGACTTCCCGGACAGACTGAGGGGCATTCCGGACAACCCCTACGGTCTCTATTACATCGGGGCGCTTCCCAGAGAAGACAGACCGTCTGTGGCCATCGTGGGTGCTAGAAATTGTTCCGGGTATGGGCGAGAACAGGCCAGGATTTTTGCAGAGAAGATGGCCATGCGTGGAATCACAATCGTCAGTGGAATGGCAAGAGGCGTGGACGGAATCGCAGGCCGGGCTGCGATTGAAGCGGGCGGCGACTCCTACGCCGTACTCGGCTGCGGCGTGGACGTCGTCTATCCGACAGAAAACGCACTGCTGTACCAGCTCCTCAAGGAAAAAGGAGGGATTCTCTCAGAAATGCCGCCCGGCACCCAGCCTCGCTCGCAGCTTTTTCCTAAAAGGAACCGCTTGATCAGTGGCCTGTCAGACGCCGTGCTGGTCATCGAGGCCAGAAGAAGGAGCGGAACGGTGATCACAGTGGACGCGGCGCTCGAACAGGGCCGGGATATATTCGCCCTGCCGGGCAGGGTTTGCGATAGCCTCAGCGACGGCTGCAATTTTCTCATCTCGCAAGGCGCGGCGATTGCCTGTACGCCGGAAACGGTGGTCGAACACTTCTACGGCGTTTCGCCCGAGGGAACGGATATGTCTGAGACAAACAGAAAACGAAGGCTTGCCAGGCGGGCGGAGCTAGACGGCCTGGAAGCGGTATGTTTTGACGTGCTGGGGCAGGGGGATGTGATGGAATCTTCATTCCTTCAGCAGAGAATGGAATTTATAATAGGAAGAAGAATCAGCGTGGAAGAATTCATGCGCTGTATGGTCAGTCTGCAAATCCGGGGACTGGCGCAGGAAGTGGGGATGGGCCATTTCAGAGGCATCTGAGCTATTGATTTCAGTAGGGAAAAAATGTACAATAACATATTGTCGAAATAGATGTGATACAAATACGTCAGCAATCACCCGTACTGAGAAAGGAATCACGGCATGGCACTGATCAAGAAACCGGTCACAGGCATGAAGGACATCCTCCCCGCTGAGATGGAGATCCGCGACTACTGCATCTCCGTCATCAAGAAGACATATGCGGAGTTTGGATTTCAGTCCATTGAGACGCCCTGTGTAGAGAATATTGCCAATCTGACTAGCAAGCAGGGCGGCGACAACGAGAAACTGATCTTCAAGATCCTGAAACGAGGCGAGAAGCTCAAACTGGAGAGCGCGCAGAGCGAGGCAGATCTGGTAGACGGAGGACTCCGTTACGATCTGACCGTTCCGCTGGTGCGCTACTTTTCCAATCACCAGAACGAGCTGCCGATGCCTTTTAAGGCGCTGCAGATGGGCAATGTGTGGAGAGCGGACCGCCCGCAGAAGGGCAGATACCGCCAGTTCATGCAGTGTGACATCGATATCATCGGCGAGCCCAGCAACCTGGCGGAGATCGAACTGATTTTGGCGACCACGACGACGCTCGGCAACCTCGGATTCAAGAACTTCCAGATCCGCATCAACGAGCGCCGCATCCTCAAGGCGATGGCCGCTTACAGCGGATTCCCGGAGGACCGATACACCGACGTCTTCATCATCCTTGACAAGATGGACAAGATCGGCCTCGACGGCGCAGCGAAAGAGCTGATCGAAGAGGGCTTTACTGAGGAGATGAAGGACCGCTATGTCAGCCTGTTCGAGGGACTGCAGGGAGCGGAAGACCAGCTCGGCTACCTCGAGGAGAAGCTGGAGGGCTTTATCGAGCCCGACGTGATCCCTACGCTTCGGGAAGTCATGGATAGCGTGGAAGGCACCAAGACAGCGGACTTCAGGATCGTATTCGATCCCACGATCGTTCGCGGCATGTCCTATTACACCGGCACGATCTTCGAGATCGCGATGCCCGAGCTCGGCATCAGCTGCGGAGGCGGCGGACGCTATGACGGTATGGTCGGCAAGTTCACGGGCAAGGACGTACCGGCTTGCGGATTCTCCATCGGATTTGAGAGAATCATCCTGATCCTGATGGAGCAGGGCTTCCAGATTCCGGGCCGCCCGGTCAAAAAAGCGTATCTGATCGAGAAGAACATGCCCGCCGATCGCCTCTGCGAAGTCATCAAAAAGGCGCAGCAGGAGAGAGCGGACGGCACGCAGGTTCTGATCGCCAGAATGGCCAAGAACAAGAAGTTCCAGAAGCAGCAGATGAAAGAGAGAGGATACGACGAATTCGAGGAGTTCTACCGCAATCCGATCCAGAACTGATCAAAAAACGGATGATCAACCAGATCATTAACCGGCTGAAGAATAACCGGCACGAGACGACAAGATAGAAAGAGGCGTAACAATGGCTGAATCAATGTTGGGATTAAAGCGCACCTGCAGATGCGCGGAGCTGAACGAGAATAACATCGGGCAGACCGTCACCGTAATGGGATGGGTGGCCAAGCAGAGAAATAAAGGCGGACTGGTATTCGTGGACCTTCGGGACAGAAGCGGCCTTCTGCAGCTGATCTATGAAGAGACAGAGTGCGGTCCGGAGAATTTTGCCAAAGCAGAGAAGATGAGAGCGGAGTTCGTTGTCGCGGCAGTCGGAACCGTCTGCAAGAGAGAGTCGGTCAATCCGAACCTTGCGACAGGCGCGATCGAAATCCGCGTCAAAGAGACCAGGATTCTTTCTGAATCCGAGACGCCGCCCTTCCACATTGTGGAGAACAGCAATACCAAGGAAGATCTCAGACTTAAATACAGAAGCCTGGACCTTCGCCGTCCCGATATGCAGAGAAGACTGATCCTTAGAAGCCAGATGATCCAGAACATGAGAGAATTCATGTCCGGCGAAGGCTTCCTGGAGATCGAGACCCCGATCCTGTGCAAGTCCACGCCCGAAGGCGCCAGAGACTACCTGGTTCCCAGCCGCGTGCATCCCGGAAACTTCTATGCGCTTCCCCAGTCCCCGCAGCTGTTCAAGCAGCTCCTGATGTGCTCCGGTTTTGACCGCTATTTCCAGATCGCGAAGTGCTTCCGCGACGAGGATCTGCGCGCAGACAGACAGCCCGAGTTCACACAGGCGGATATGGAGCTCTCCTTCGTCGACGTCGACGACGTGATCGATGTCAACGAGAGACTGATCCAGTATGTGGCCAAGAAGACCTTTGACCTGGACGTAGCGCTTCCCCTTCCCAGAATGAAGTGGATCGACGCCATGAACAATTACGGATCCGACAAGCCGGATACCCGCTTCGATATGACGCTCGTCGACATCACAGACGAAGTGAAGGACTGCGGCTTTGCCGTATTCTCCGACGCGGCTGCCATGAAGAACGGCTCCGTCCGCGGCATCAATGTCAAGGGACAGGGCGGCATGGCCCGCAAGAAGATCGACGCGCTGGTGACCTTTGCCAAGGGCTATGGTGCCAAAGGACTGCCTTACATCCAGCTCAAGGACGACGGCAGCGTCAAGTGCTCTTTTGCCAAATTCATGAAAGAGGAAGAGATCACGGCGATCGTTGAGAAGATGCACGGCGAGAAAGGCGACCTGCTCCTCATCGCAGCGGACCAGAACAAGATCGTGTGGAACGTCCTCGGTGCACTCAGACTTAAACTCGGCGAGGAGCTGGGTCTCATCGACCACAACAAGTTCAATTTCCTCTGGGTCGTGGAGTTCCCGCTCCTTGAATGGAGCGATGAAGAAGAGAGATTCGTCGCGATGCACCATCCCTTCACCATGCCGATGGATGAGGACTGGCACCTGATCGATTCCGATCCCGGCGCAGTCAGAGCCAAGGCCTACGATATCGTCCTCAACGGCGTGGAGCTCGGCGGCGGCAGTGTCAGAATCCACCAGAACGATATCCAGGAGAAGATGTTTGAAGTCATCGGCCTGAAGCCCGAAGAGGCGCAGGAGAAGTTCGGCTTCCTCCTGACCGCTTTCAAGTACGGCGTACCGCCGCACGCAGGACTGGCCTACGGCGTAGACCGCTTTGTCATGCTGATGACAGGCGCGGAGAGCATTCGCGACGTCATGGCCTTCCCCAAGAACAAGGACGCAGTTGATCTGATGAGCGAAGCGCCCAACCTGGTAGACAAAAAGCAGCTTGAGGAGCTGTCCATCGCAATCGTGGAGAGCGATCACGAATAATTGGTGTATGATCAACGATCATCATGACAGCCGGATGCTTGTATCTATTGCATACAAGCACCCGGCTGTTTCTAATTGTGCGTCTTTTTGGAGCAAGAATCGAAAAGATGTAGACAAATTGTTGTTATTGCGTTAATTAATATTATATACTATTTATGTAACGGTTAATGAGTTATATATGACTATAAAAAGTGCTATTTTGTCTAAATATCCATTTAGAACAACGGAGGATAGACAGCATGAGCATATACGGATATATACGTGTCAGTTCCAAGGAACAAAATGAAGACAGGCAGCTGATCGCCATGAGAAACGCACAGGTCCCGGAAAAGAGCATTTTTTTGGACAAGCAGTCGGGCAAGGATTTTGAGAGGCCCATGTACAAGAAGATGGTACGGAGACTGAAAAAGGACGACCTGGTATACATCAAGAGTATAGACAGACTGGGAAGAAACTATCAGGAAGTGGTGGAACAGTGGCAGTATCTGACACGAGTGAAGCAAGTGGATATTGTTGTGATTGAGATGCCGCTTCTGGATACCCGGAGAGGCAAGGATCTGGTGGGCACATTTCTCAGCGACATTGTTCTGCAGGTGCTCTCCTTTGTCGCGGAAAATGAGAGAACCAATATCAGGAGCCGACAAAAAGAGGGCATTGAGGCAGCCAAAGCCCGGGGCGTGGTGTTTGGAAGACCGCCCAAGGAACTGCCGGACAATTTCGCGCAGATTTATAAGAGGTGGAAAGCAGGAGAACTCAAATCCCATGAAGCCGCCAAACTGTGCGGCGTCTCCAGATCGACGTTCTATACCAAAGTAAAGGACTATGAATTACAGTTGGAAATGGGATAGCTAATATAGTGGATCTCCTCCGGGGGGATCGGTTCATGGCTGCACAGAGTCATACAGTACCCGGAAGGGGCGCGACAGGCGGTGAGTGAGAAGGACTCGCCGCTTTTTGTGTGGATCCGGCCCTCTGTGAGATCGGGGCAGTAGTTGTCAAACGGTTCGGCAAGGCCCCGGCCTATGAGCTTTACATAACTTTCTCTGGCAGTCCAGAGACGGCTAAAGAGGAGAAGCATAGCGTTGGGATCTTCCGTCTGCAGCTGCCGTAGTGCATTTTGTTCGCCTTCAGAGAAAAAATGGTTCGCGATCCGCATGGCATTTTGTGGATCAGAGGGGATCTGCTGCAGATCAATGCCGATTGGCGCCTCCCACGCCGCGCAGACGACAAGACCTGCCGAGTGGGAGATACTGTAATGAAACGCCGGGAAGGCAGGAAAATAGGGCTTTCCTTCCGGCGTGCGGACTTCCCCGCGAAGGTCTTCGAAAGACGGCGTGCTTTTCAGATAGAGCGAGAGGGCGGCGGCCGTAAGGCTGCGGGCACACGAAGATTCCAGGCGGGCCTGGTCTTTTTTGGAGGCGCTGTCCCATGAAAAGGCGCAGTCGCCCCGCAGATCTTGTTGCAGTATTGTGACCTCTCGCATCATTGTTGCCCCTCCTGCTATTCCCAGTCTAATGCAGCAAACGGCCAAATTCAAGATTTTGGGGCAAGGATTCTCGGTGATTCAATCTCCGAGAGGAATTGCCCTTTTTTCTATTGTTTTATAGTTTTATCTATACCCATTATATC